>CAXTEO010000061.1:0-25025 GCA_964243205.1 uncultured Sphingomonas sp. | reverse complement strand
CACCTGGCTGATCGCCAATATCCGCACGCTGAAACTGATCGACGGGCATGACGACCGCATCGCCGCGACGGTCGATTTCCTCGGCGAAGGCGACGAGGAAAAGCTCACCGGCAAGCTCTACAAATTCCGTCGCGGCGTGACTCGCTACCCCACGCCCGGATGCGCCGTATATCCGGTCTCGACCGCCGATCTGAAGCAGGTCTACGCCGCCGACGACCGCGCGCATATCGAGATCGGCACGGTCTATCCGACCAAGGACATTCGCGCGGCGCTGTATGTCGATGCGATGCTCGGCAAGCATTTTGCCTTGCTCGGTTCGACCGGCACCGGCAAATCGACCAGCGCCGCGCTCATTCTCCACCGTATCTGCGAGCTCAGCCCGCAGGGGCATATCGTGATGGTCGATCCGCACGGCGAATATGCCGCCGCGTTCAAGGGCAATGGCGCGATCTACGATGTCGGCAATCTGCAAATGCCGTATTGGCTGATGAATTTCGAGGAACATTGCGAGGTGTTCGTCACCACCGCGGGCTCGGAACGCCAGATCGATGCCGATATCCTGGCGAAATGCCTTCTGATGGCGCGCGCCAAGGGACGGCTGGGGCAGGAGATCACCAAGCTGACGGTCGACGCGCCGGTGCCATACCTGCTGAGCGACCTGACCAATCTGATCGGGCTCGAAATGGGCAAGATGGACCGCGCCGGCGACACCGCGCCCTATCTTCGGCTCAAGACCAAGATCGACGAGATCAAGGCCGATCCGCGCTACGGCTTCATGTTCTCAGGCATGCTCGTCGCCGATACGATGGCGGCGTTCCTCGAACGGATTTTCCGCTTGCCCGGCGACGGTAAGCCGATCTCGATCATCGACGTGTCGGGCGTGCCGAGCGAGATCACGTCGGTAGTGGTGGCGGTGCTCAGCCGGATGGTGTTCGATTTCGCGATCTGGTCGCGCGGCGAGCCGCAACGGCCGATCCTGCTCGTCTGCGAGGAAGCGCATCGCTACGTCCCGGCGGGCAACGGCGATGGTTCGAGCGTCGGGCGGATCCTCTCGCGCATCGCCAAGGAAGGGCGCAAATATGGCGTATCGCTGGGGCTGATCACGCAGCGCCCGTCCGATCTGGCCGAGGGCGTGCTTTCGCAGTGCGGCACGATCATCGCGATGCGGCTCAACAATGATCGCGACCAGTCCTTCGTCCGCGCGGCGATGCCCGAGGGCGCACGCGGCTTTCTCGATGCGATCCCCGCACTTCGCAACCGCGAGTGCATCATTTGCGGCGAAGGCGTCGCGATCCCGATCCGCGTGTCGTTCGATGCGCTTGCCGAAGACAAGCGCCCGGCGTCGGACGATCCGGTCTTTTCGGAGCTTTGGCGCCAGACCGGCGGCGAGGACGAGATCATCGCCCGGACCTTGAAGCGCTGGCGCTCGCAGGGCCGATGAACCCATGGTCATGTTGGAAGTGATCCGGCACTTGTGCGAGCCGGTGGGCGGCTGACTAAAACCGCCGCACCACTCCGAGGAAGGCCTCGCCATAAGCCTCGAGCTTGCGCGCGCCCACGCCGGTGATGTGCCCCATCGCCGACAGCGTGGCGGGCCGCATCGTCGCCATCTCGCGCAGCACTGAATCGTGGAAGATCACATAAGGCGGCACGCTCGCCTCGAGCGCCAGTTCGCGGCGCTTGGTGCGCAGCGCCTCGAACAGCGGGTCGCCGGTCGGATTGGGCACGCTGCCAGCACCCCCGCGCTTCCGGCGTTCGCGCTTGGGCGGGACGATCAGCGCGACCAGCTCGTTTTCCTTGAGGATGCCGCGCGCGCCGGGGCCGAATTCCAGTCCGCCGAAATCGTTGGTGCGCAAGGCGTCGCGCAGCAGCAGCGCACGCGCCACCGGCTTGATCAGCATCGCTTCCTCCGGCGACGAAGCGATGCCGAACACCGCCAGCGCTTCATGCCCGTTCATCAGGCTGCGCTCGCTCGACTGCCCCATCAGGACCTGTTCGATATAGCCCGCGCCAAAGCTCTGCCCCGTGCGAAAGACGGCGGAAAGGAATTTCCTCGCGACCTCCGTCGCATCGACCGCCGCCGGCGGGTTGAGGCAATTGTCGCAATTGCCGCAATTCTCCGGCGAATCGTCGCCGAAATGCTTGAGCAGGATCCGCCGCCGGCACCCCGCCGTCTCGGCCAGCGCGCCGAGCGCCTGCAGCCGCTGCCGCTCGCCCGGCTGGCGCGCCGGCTCGACTTCGCCGATCCGCTGGCGTGCGCGCGCGAAATCCTCGGCGCCCCAGAACAGGTGCGCCACCGCCGGATCGCCGTCGCGCCCGGCGCGGCCGGTTTCCTGATAATAGCTCTCGATCGATTTCGGCAGCCCGGCATGCGCGACGAAACGCACGTCGGGCTTGTCGATCCCCATGCCGAACGCGACCGTCGCGCACATCACCATGTCTTCGCTCGCCACGAAATCGGCCTGGTTCTTCGCCCGCACATGCGGATCGAGCCCCGCATGATAGGCGCGCGTCGGGCGTCCGGTCTTGGCGAGCGCCTCGGCCATCTTCTCGGTCCCGGCGCGGCTCTGCAGATAGACGATGCCGGCACCCGGCGTCTCCGCGATCAGATCGGCGATCTGCCGCGTGGCATTGTCCTTGGGGCTGATGCGGTACTGGATGTTCGGCCGGTCGAACCCGGCGACGATCATCCCCTCGTGCGGGATGCCGAGCTGCTCGAGAATGTCGGCGCGGGTCACGGCGTCGGCGGTGGCGGTCAGCGCGAGCCGCGGCACATCCGGAAAGGCGTCGAGCAGCGGGCGCAGCAAGCGATAGTCGGGGCGGAAATCGTGCCCCCATTCCGACACGCAATGCGCTTCGTCGATCGCGAACAGCCCAAGCGGCGACCGCGCCAGCAGCTCCCGAAACGCCCCGCCCGAGGCGCGCTCGGGCGCGACGTACAGCAAGTCGAGGTCGCCGCGCCGGAAGCGCGCGATCGTCTCGGCCTGGTCGGTGTCGACCGAGGTCAGCGTCGCCGCGCGAATGCCGATCGCGGTCGCGGCGCGCAGCTGGTCGTGCATCAGCGCGATCAGCGGTGATACGACGACGCACGTCCCCTCGAGCAGCACCGCAGGGAGCTGATAGCAAAGCGACTTGCCAGCACCGGTCGGCATCACCGCCAGCGTGCGCTCGCCGGCGAGCACGCGCTCGACCACCGCGCCCTGCACGCCGCGAAAGGCGGGAAAACCGAAGGTGGATTGCAGGATGGGGAGCGGGTCGATCATTTACGCAAAGCCGAGGATGAGGAGGAGAGCATGATCGACGCGCGCCAGGTCGCTGTCCGACAGTTGGCCGATGGCCTGGCCGAACTTATCATGTTCGACCGTAACGAGAATATCGACCGCGACGTCGGATACCGCTTCTAGGTGATTGAGTGAATCGGGTGTGATGCGCGGACGGATATCCTCTTGTTCCCCCTTGGCAGTGTTGCATAGCGCGACGATTCTATGTGGCGTGTCGCCAAAGGCGTCACTTTGAACGACGACGACCGGGCGCGGCTTGCTGCCGTAGCCTCTTCCCGTTGCCGCACTCCAAATCTCCCCCCGCCTCAACGCGATTCGTCCTGTCGATCCAGATTTTCCAGCAGTGCGTCGGTCATCGCCTCGACGAACGCCATCGCCTCGCGATCGTCGTTCACTCGCGCCCACAGCCATTCACGTGTCTGGCGCGCCTGTTCCTGAAATTCCGGGGTCGACGTATCGGGAAGCCAAAACGTCTTCGGCCGTAGCCCGCGCGCGCGCAACGCCGCGCGCCGCTTGGCGACGCGTTCGGCGCTGGTCATCGGTCGCTCCGTGCCCATAGTGGCGGCTCCTTCAATCCGTTACATGTAACGGGACAGGCCGAAATCCGCAAGATGTTTACGACTTGTTCTTGCGCACAACCGCACTCCCGGTGCAAGCGTCGCCCATGGAAACAGTGCGCGACAACAAGGCCGAGCAGGAATTCGAACTCACGGTCGGCCGCCATCGCGCAGTCGCGGCCTATCAGATGGAGGGCGATACGATCGTCTTCACCCATACGCTGGTGCCCAAGGCGGTCGCCGGGCACGGCGTCGCGACCAAGCTGGTGCGCGCCGCGCTCGACAGCGCGCGCGACCGTGGCCTGAAGGTCATCCCGCAATGCCCGTTCGTCGCGGCCTATATCGACAAGCATCCCGAATATCGCGATTTGCTGTAGCGGCGGCGCTTTGACCGGCCCGTCGTCACCCTCGCGAAAGCGGGGGTCTCGTTTCTTCTTCTGGCTTCGGGGCAAGGCAGCGGGATCTCCGCCTTCGCGGGGATGACGGAGATCGGCCGATCTGAAGTAGCCTGCGTTACTCCGCCGCGACGGCTTCCTCGGCGCGTTCCTGCGCCTGGCGGTTCCACATCTCGGCGTACAGCCCGTTCCGCCGCAGCAGCGCCGCATGCGAACCGCGCTCGACCACTTGCCCCGCCTCGAGCACGACGATCTCGTCGGCATGCACCACCGTCGACAGGCGATGCGCGATGACGATCGTGGTGCGGCCGCGCTCGATCGCCTGGAGCGTATCGAGGATCTCGCCCTCGGTCCGACTGTCGAGCGCGCTGGTCGCTTCGTCGAGGATCAGCACGGGCGGATTCTTGAGCAAGGTGCGTGCGATCGCGACGCGCTGCTTCTCGCCGCCCGACAGTTTCAGCCCGCGTTCGCCAACACGCGTGTCATAGCCCTGCGGCTGGCGCTCAATAAAGCCGGCGATCGCGGCGCCGCGCGCGGCATTCTCGATCTCAGGCCGCCCGGCACCTTCACGACCATAGGCGATATTGTAGCCGATCGTGTCGTTGAATAGCACCGTGTCCTGCGGCACGATCCCGATCGCCGAGCGCAGCGACGCTTGCGTCACCTCGGCGATATCCTGCCCGTCGATCGTGATGCGCCCACCGGTCAAATCGTAGAAACGGTATATCAGCCGCGCGAGCGTGCTCTTGCCCGCGCCCGACGGCCCGACCACCGCGAGCGTCTTGCCCGCGGGAATGTCGAGGTCGATCCCCTTGAGAATCGGCATGCCCGCATCATAGCCGAAGCGCACGTCCTCGAAGCGGACATGCCCGCGCGCCACCACCAGCGGCTGCGCGCCGGGCGAATCGACCACTTCGGACGGCGTATCGATCAGGTCGAACATCGCGCCCATGTCGATCACGCCCTGGCGGATCGTGCGATAGACCATGCCGAGCAGATCGAGCGGCCGGAACAGCTGCGACAACAGCGTCGAGACGAACACCACGTCGCCCGCCGAGAAGCGTCCGCCGCCCCAGCCCCAGGCGACCAGCGCCATCCCGCCGCCGAGCATCAGATTGGTGATCAGCGCCTGGCCGACGTTGAGCCATGCCAGCGAATTCTCCGAGGTCACCGCGGCATTGGCATAGGCCGCCATCGCTGCATCGTAGCGCTTGCCCTCGCGCTCCTCCGCGCCGAAATATTTGACCGTCTCGAAGTTGAGCAGCGAATCGACCGCATGGCTCACCGCGCCGGTGTCGAGGTCGTTCATCCGCGTGCGCAAGGCGGCGCGCCAGTCGGTCACCATCCGCGTGAACCAGATGTACACCGCGACCATCACCACCGTCGCCGCGACCAGCCCCCAGCCGAAGCTCGAGCGGAAGATGTTGAGCACCAGCACCAGCTCGAGGATCGTCGGCGCGATGTTGAACAGCATGAAGTACAGCATCGTATCGATGCTCTTGGTGCCGCGCTCGACCACCTTGGTGACGGCGCCGGTACGCCGCTCGAGATGGAAGCGCAGCGAGAGCTGGTGGAGGTGGCGGAACACGCTCGCCGCCAACCGCCGCGTCGCATCCTGCCCGACGCGCTCGAACACCGCGTTGCGCAGATTGTCGAACAGCGTGGTCGAGAAGCGCGCGCCGGCATAGCCGGCGACCAGCGCGATCACGATCCACACCGCGCCGCGCTGCCCCTGCGCCATGCGGTCGACCGCCCATTTCAGCGTATAGGCGCTGGCATAGACCTGAGTGACCTTCGACAGCACGACCAGCGCCATCGCACCGACGATTCGCAGCCGGAGGATCGGCGCGTCGGTCGGCCACAGATAGGGCAGGAAGCGCCGCAAGGTCGGGAGCATCGGCCGGTCGGGCGTGGTGGAGCTGGTTGCGGTATCGGGGGGCATCGGCACTGCATGTAGGCGCGGTCAAGCCATATCGAAAGCGTCTCATGGAACAAGCCGGGCGCTTAGTCGGTTTTACCCGTACGAACGGAGACGATCATGGACCCGCTTTTCTACGTCATGGCGATCATGGGCTGCGGCGACGGCAGCACCGCCTGCCAGCAGGCGCGCGTCGAGCAGGTCCAGTACCGGTCTATCGGCGAATGCCAGCGCGCCATGCCGGCCGCGCTCGCGCGCAATAGCGACATCGACTATCCCGTGGTGAGCGCAGCATGCCGCGCCACTGGCGCACGGATGGCGCAAGCCAAAGGCGCCGCCGCGCACGGGTGAGGACATCACGACATCGGCATGCTAGCGCGAACTCCTCAACGGGGGGTTCCATCTTGCGCAGGATTATCGCGATCATCGTCGGGACGCTGATCGCTTTCGCGCTGATCGCCGGGTTCGAGGCGGCGAGCAGCGGGCTCTATCCGATATCCGGCGACATAGCCGCGACCGACCACGACACGCTCGTCGCGTTGGTGGCGAGCATCCCGCTGCCAGCCAAGCTGATCGTCGTGGCCGGATGGCTTCTCGCGCCCTTTGCCGGCGGGTGGCTGTGCCTGCGGATCGGTGATTGGCCGACAGGCGGCTGGATCGTCGCGGGTCTCTTCCTGGCCGCCGGCCTGATCGAGCAATTCAGCTTTCCGCATCCGCCATGGATGCAGCTTGCATCGGTCGTGCTGCCGTTGCTCGGCGGATGGCTGGCGCAACGGCTGCACCAGAAGCCGTATCCGGGTGAGCCGCTGCTGGGTTAGGCAAGCCTCGCGGCCTAACCCCGTGGACGCATCCACAGCGTCGGATCGCGCGGCGTCGGCGGGTAGAGCAAGTCGCGGCGCCGTGCCTGCCGCCACGCCCGCGCGATCATCGCCAGCTTGGCCATGCCCGAGGTCGAGACGCGCTTATCCCAGGCACGTGCCCCAAGCGCCGCCACGCCACGACCGATCGCGCCGTAAATGTCCGCCGCCGCCAGCACCGCCCAAGCCGAGCGAAAGGCAAGCGCCGGCGTGCCGAAGCGCGCGCTCGCTTCATAGGCCGCAGCGCGCGCCGCGAGCCGCGCGCCGAGCGGTCCGAGCCGATCGCGATGGACCGGCGCGAGCAGGTCGCCGGCTGGAATGCCGAGTTCGTCGAGCCAATCCTGCGGCAGGTAGCAGCGCCCGGCGCGCGCATCCTCGGCCACGTCGCGCGCGATATTGGTGAGTTGGAAAGCGAGCCCGAGGTCGCAGGCGCGGTCGAGCGTCGCGGCGTCGTTTGCCGGCACGCCCATCGCCAACGCCATCATGCAGCCGACCGCGCCTGCGACATGATAGCAATATTGATAGAGATCGGCTTCGCTTTGCGGCCGCCACCCTTGCGCATCGAGCGCAAAGCCGGCGATCAGGTCGCGTGCGAGGGCAGGGGGCAAAGCCGTCTCGGCGGCGAACAGACGAAGCGCGTCGAAGGCGGGATCGCCGACCACCACACCGGCGAGCGCCGCCTCGGTCTTGGCGGAGATCTCCGCCAGCCGCGCGGGGCCGTCGGCGACGCCGGTCATGGCGTGGCCATGCTCCTGTCCGTCGGCAATGTCGTCGCACGCGCGGCACCAGGCATAGAGCAGCCACGCGCGTTCGCGCGCCGTCCGCCCGAACAGCTTGCTCGCGGCGGCAAAGCTCTTCGAGCCGCGCGCGATCGAGTCCTGCGCCGTCGCGACGATCGCATCGCGACTGGGCAGGTCAGCGCCGCTCACAAATCCTTCGCGCCGATCTTGGTGATCGTGACGATCGGGCGATGCGCGTCCATCTGCGCGAGCAGCCCGTCGAGCGCGGTATCGACGATCAGGATCCCGGCATGTTGCGGCCGGAGGAAACCGACTTCGGCCATGTGGTGATAGAAGCGCACGAGATGGTCGTAATAGCCGCTCACATTGAGCAGCCCGACCGGCTTGGCGTGATAGCCGATCTGCGCCCAGGACAGCGCTTCCCACAATTCGTCCATCGTGCCGGTGCCGCCGGGCAGATTGACGAAGCCGTCGCTGAGATCGGTAAAAGCCTGCTTGCGCTGGTGCATCGTCTCGACGACGCGAAGTTCGGTAAGACCTTGGTGCGCGACTTCGGCATCGACCAAAGCTTGCGGAATGATCCCGATAACCTCGCCGCCGGCTTCCAGCGCGCTATCGGCGACTGCGCCCATCAGCCCGAGTTTGCCGCCGCCATAGACCACGCCGATCCCGCGCTCGGCGAGCGTGCGGCCGACCTGGCGCGCGCAGTCGATATAGACGGGGTCTGCCGGTGTGGCCGAGCCGCAATAGATGGCAAGGCGCTTCATACCCGCGTCGCCCCGGCGAAGGCCGGGGCCGCTACATGGGGATGGGGTGCCCCAAACCGGGCGACCCCGGCCTTCGCCGGGGTGACGGGTGTAGTCATCGTTCGCCTTCCAGCATCAGCGCGGCCGTCGCTTTGGCACTTCCCACCACGCCGGGAATCCCGGCGCCCGGATGCGTGCCCGCGCCGACGAAATACAGATTCGGGATATGGTCGTCGCGATTGTGCACACGGAACCACGCGCTTTGCGTCAGAATCGGTTCAAGCGAGAAGGCGCTGCCCAGATGCGCGTTCAGATCTGCCGCGAAATCGTTCGGCGCATAATGGAATTTGGTGACGATCCGATCGTGGATATCGGGGATCAGCCGTCGCCCGATCTCGTCGAGGATGCGCTTTTCGAGGATCGGCCCGACCTCGTCCCAGTCGACCGGGAACTTGCCCATGTGCGGCACCGGCGCCAGCGCATAAAAGGCCGAATGCCCTGCGGGCGCCATCGACGGATCGGTCACGGTCGGATGGTGCAGATAGAGCGAGAAATCCTCCGACAGCACGCCATGATCGTAAATGTCGCTGAGCAGCCCCTTGTAGCGCGGCCCGAACAGGATGGTGTGGTGCGGGATGCCCGGCCATGTGCCCGTAATCCCGAAATGCACGACGAACAGCGACGGCGAGAAACGCTTGCGCGCCAGCGCCTTCTTGGTGCGCTGCGCGCTGCGCGACGATTTGAGCAGATCGCGATAGATGTGCATCACGTCGCCATTGCAGGCAACCATGTCGGCATCCTGATGCCAGCCGCTCGCCGTCGTCACACCAGTCGCGCGGTCGCCCAGGGTGGCGATATCGACCGCCGCGTCGTTCAGCCGCAAGACGCCGCCGAGCCGCTCGAGATGGCGGACCATTCCGGCGATCAACTGGTTGGTCCCGCCCATGGCGAACCACACGCCGCCGTCTTTTTCGAGCTTGTGGATCAACGCGTAGATCGCGGATGTGTTCATCGGATTGCCGCCGACCAGCAGCGTGTGGAACGACAGCGCCTGGCGAAGATGCTCGTCCTTCACGTATGACGATACGATCGAATAGACCGAGCGCCACGCCTGGTACTTGGCGAGCGCGGGCGCGGCCTTGATCATCGACGCGAAGTCGAGAAACGCGACATGGCCGAGCTTGCGATAGCCTTCCTCATATACGCCAGCGGCATAATCGAGGAACTTGGCATAGCCCGCGACATCGTCAGGGTTGAGCTTGGCAATCTCGGCGTTGAGCGCGGGTTCGTCGTTCGAATAGTCGAACACCGTGCCGTCGGGCCAGTTGAGCCGGTAGAACGGCGACACCGGCGCGAGCGTCACGTCGTCGGCCATGTCACGCCCGGTCAGCGCCCATAATTCCTGCAGGCACGGCGGATCGGTGATCACGGTCGGCCCGGCGTCGAACGTGAAGCCGTCTTTCTCCCACACGTACGCGCGCCCGCCGGCCTTGTCGCGCGCCTCCAGCACGGTGGTCTGGACCCCCGCCGATTGCAGCCGGATCGCGAGCGCGAGCCCGCCGAAACCGGCGCCGATCACGATCGCGGAGCGCGGCGCGGCGCGTGTAGGCGGATAGGGGGGGGCGCTGCTCATGCCGCGCCACCCGGTACCATGCCAATCGCGCGCAATGCCCGCGTGATCGGCACCGGCGGCCTGCCGGTCAAGATCCGTGCCTTGTCCATCATCGTCGAGCGTCCTGCATAGAAGCGCCGCACAAGCTGCGGATCGAGCCGATAGAAGCGTTCGAGAATACGATAGCGTTCCTCGGGAGCGGCGGCGCGGAACAGCATCTTGTCGAGCATACGGTAGAAGCCGCGGGCGTGCCACGTCCTTCTTGCATAGCCATGCGTCAGCGTATGCAGCCCGCTGCCCGACAGATCGGAAGCCTCCGCGATCAGTGCGGCGAGCCGTACCGCATCCGGCAGCGAATAACCGGTGGTCGGGTGGAACAGCCCGGCGCGCATCCCGGCTTTCGCCACCTTGTTGCCGCCCGATTGCCAATATGCCTCGAAATCGCCGCCCATCGTCACGGGCAACACGCCGGTCTCCTCGCGTGCGACGCAGTCGATCCTCCAGCCGCGTTCGGCGACATAGGCATCGATCCGCGACCCCAATGCCGCCACGTCCAGATCGGGCGTGTCGCTGTAATAAGTATCTTCGACGAACATCCGCGTCGCCGCGAACGGCAGGCAATAGACGAAGCGGTAGCCATCGATCTGCGGAACGCGCGCGTCCATCACCATCGGCTGCGGCGCATCGTGGGGTTCGCTGAGTTCCAGCTCGCGCCCGAGGAATTTCTGCCAGCCGAGCTCGAGCAGCCCGAGGTCGCCCACGCCGCGTGCGTCAATCACGCCCTTCGCCTCGATTCGGTCGCCATCGGCGAACACCACCGCGGTCGGGCTCGCCGCCAGCACCTTGCGCCCGGTCATCAGCGCGTGCGCGGGGAGGGTGGCGCGCACCACTGCGTCGAGCCGTTCGGAGCGAATCGAATGATAGGGGCTGTCGAGCGTGCGGGCATGCGCCGGAAACGCGATGTCGTAGCGCGCCCAGCCATAGCTGATCAGCGGCGCAACCAGCCAGCGGTCGGCGTCGGCCACATCGCTGGCGAAGAACGACCAGAGGTGATTGCCGCCGATACTGTCCGACCGCTCGACGATTCGCACGTCGATGCCGGGGCGCTGCCTGGCCAACGCCAGCGCGATCAAGCCGCCGGCCAGCCCGCCACCGACGATGGCGATATCGCAGGAAATGGTCGTCGGCATGCCGATGGCGATAGCCGAAATGCGGCGGGGTGCAAGCGGGCGACACGCCCCATCATCACGGCGGCCTTGTTCCGGGGTGACGAGGTGGAATTGTCCTGACGCGTTTCGCGAAAATCCCTACATGGGAGAAATGCCGCTCGCCATCCTCGCCTCCGCGCTCGCCATGTCGCTGATCGTAGGGGTACGTTATCTGCTCGTGTCGGGCGCCTTCGCCGTGGCGACGCGCGCGAGGCATCCTGGGCTGTACACCGGCCTGTCTCCGCAGATCCGTCGCGAAATAGCGTGGAGCCTTGCCTCGACGCTGATTTACGGCATTCCTGCCGGGATCGTCGCCTGGGGCTGGCAGAATCGCGGCTGGACCGAAATCTATCGCGACATCCACGATTACCCTTTGTGGTATGCACCGCTTTCGGTCGCCCTCTATCTGATCGCGCACGACACGTGGTTCTATTGGACGCACCGCTGGATGCACGGGCCGCGCGTGTTCAAGCTGGCGCATGCGGTGCATCACGAAAGCCGACCGCCGACCGCCTGGGCGGCGATGGCGTTTCATCCGATCGAGGCGGTCACCGGCGCTGTGATAATTCCGCTACTGGTGTTCTTGATTCCGATTAATATCGCCTGCCTCGGCTTGGTGCTGACGATCATGACGGTTATGGGGGTGACCAATCATATGGGGTGGGAGGTTTTCCCCCGGTTCATGTGGAGAGGACCAATTGGCGGCTGGCTGATCACGGCGAGTCATCACCAACGGCACCACGATCTGTATCGGGGAAATTATGGTCTGTATTTCCGCTTCTGGGATCGCCTCTGCGGCACCGACAAGGGCGTTGGCGACTTTGTCCGGGCGCATGCGCAAGCTCGCGAGCGTGAGCGGCGCGGCGGCGGTGCTACTCCTCGCGCTGCCCGGCGCGACCGCGACCAGTGAGCTTTCGGTCGACGTGTCCAATCTGCGTTCGCACAAGGGCATGGTGCGCGTCTGCCTGACCGCCGACCCCGCCAATTTCCCGGCATGCATCGACGATGCCCAGGCAGTGACTCGCTCCATTTCGGCAACGAGCGACAGTCTTCGCTTCGATGGCCTTCCGCGCGGCGAATATGCCATTGCGGTGATCCACGACGAGAACGGCAACAAGAAACTCGACACCTTTGCCGGCATCCCGCGCGAAGGTTTCGGTTTCTCGCGCAACCCGCCAGTGACCTTCGGCCCGCCGCGCTTTGCGGCGGCGCGCTTCACGCTGGCAAGTGATGCAGATCGGCAACAGGTGCGGATGCATTATCTGCTCTGACGAAATGGCTGGACCCAAAGCGTTGCGCGGGCGTTACGGCCTCGAATTCCCAAGCTTTCGGAGCTGCCCGTGAACCATCGTCGTCTCTTCGCCACTGCTGCAACTCTTTTGCTCGTCAGCGCCGCGCCTGCTTTTGCACAGAGCGCGCCACCCGCCCCGGCCGACAATGACCAACTCGCCGCCGATCTCGACAAGGACAGCGTGACGATCGGCGTCGCCGGGGCCTATGTTCCGCAATATGAAGGCTCGAACGATTATCGCTTCGTGCCCGCACCGGCGGTGATCGGCTCGGTCAAGGGCTTCAACTTCTCGGTGATCGGTAACCGCGCCAGCATCGACCTCATCCCCAATCGCCCGGGCCAGAAGATCGACTTCCAGTTCGGCCCGATCGGCGTGATCAATTTCGACCGGTCGAGCCTCAAGAGCATCGACGACACGCGCATTCGCGCGCTCGGCAAACTCGACACCACGCTCGAGCTGGGCGGCTATGTCGGCATTGGCAAGACCGGCGTCATCACCAGCCCGTATGACAAGATTTCGCTCTCGGTCAGCTACCGCGTCGGCGTGACCGGCGCGCACAGCAGCGGCATCTGGCAACCGTCGCTGACCTACCTGACCCCGCTAAGCCGCAAGGCCGCGATCGGCCTCACCGCATCGGCACAGAATGTCGAGCAGGGCTATGCCACGACCTATTTCAGCATCTCGCCGACGCAGAGCCTGGTGAGCGGCCTTCCGGTCTATAATGCGCGCGGCGGCTGGAAGAATTATTCGGTTGGCGGTTTTGCGACCTATTCGATCACGGGCAATCTGCTGCACGGCTTCAAGCTCGTCGCCGGCGGCACCTATACCCGCGAGCTGGGCGATTTCTCGTACAGCCCGATCGTGCGGATCGCCGGCACGCCCAACCAGTGGATCGGCGCAGCCGGGATCGCCTACACTTTCTGATCTTGCGGATCGTTCAGCGGTTATTCAGGGCCCGTCACTGCATGTTTGTCGCATCGCAGTGGCGGGTCGAAGTGTTGGTCGAATACGCGTAAAGATGCTGCGAACCGCCAATTCCCGTCTTGCGTCGTCGCGCGTGAGATGCCACGCCCCAGCGCAATCCAGCGTTTCAGCAAAGAGGGTTCGCCCCAATGACCGACTTCCAGCAGACCTCGGACGACCAGCTGATCGAGCTCGACCCGCTCGTCGAGCGCCGTAACGAGCGCCGCGAATTCTTCCGGACCGCGCTCGGCGCGGGTGCGGTCGCCGCAGCCGGCGCCGCCGCGATTGCGGTCAGCACCGGCGCGCTTGCTGCAGCCACGACCGAGACCGATTATCTCAACATCGCGCTCAACCTGGAATATCTCGCCGCGCAATATTATGCGTTCGCGGTGACCGGCGCTGGCCTGCCGACCACGCTGCTGACCCCGGGCAGCGACAATACCACGACGCAAGGCGCCGCCACTGGAGGCGGCCCCGTACCCTTCGCCGACCCGCTCGTGTCGCAATATGCGCGCGAGATCTACGCCGAGAAGGTCGCACACGTCACTTACCTGCGCGCCACGCTCGGCACGGTCGCGGTGGCCCAGCCGGTGATCGATCTCAGCAACAGCACGACCAGCGCCTTTACTATCTTCGGGCGCGCCGCGGGGATCGCGACCAACAGCGCGGGCACGGTTGATTCCACTGCCGGCACCTTCAACCCCTATGCCAGCGACGCCAACTTCCTGCTCGGCGCGTTCCTGTTCGAGGATCTGATCGTGTCGGCCTATCGCGGTCTGATCTCGCTGTTCACGACTAAAACCTATATCGACGGGCTCGCCGGTATCATCGGCGCATCCTCGTATCACGCGTCGATCATCCGCACCGTGCTCTTTACCAAGGGCGCGACCACGGCATCGCTGCGCACGCAGGCGGACGCGATTTCGGATACGCGCGACAAGCTCGACGGCACGGTCGAGGACGATCAGGGCATTTCGCCGGTCACGATCACTACCAGCCAGTCGTCGGCGCTCAACACGCTCGTCGGGTCGAACATCGTGCCGACCGGCGCCGACGGCATCGTCTTCGGCCGGTCCTATGCCAATGTGCTCAACGTGCTGTATCTCAACAGCCTCTCGGTCTCGAAGGGCGGGTTCTTCCCGAACGGCCTCAACGGCACCTACGCGACCAGCGCCGCGAACTAATCCCCAATTGACCTTGGGCCCTCAAGCTTGCCCGAACGGGAGTTACCCCAGTGATCGACAGCGACATCCTCTTGCAGGTCCTCGATGCGAGCGAACGGCGCCGCGTCGAGCGCCGTAAATTCCTCCGTAGCGCAGGTGTCGCGGGGCTGGCCGTCGGCGGCGCGTCTTTGCTGTCGGCATGCGGCGGGTCCGACAGCACCGACTCCACCGCGACCGATACCGCAACGGCCACGCCGAGCCCAAGCTCGACCGACACGCTGCACGATCAGGATACGCTCAACTTCGCACTCAACCTCGAATATCTCGAGGCGCAATTCTATTCCTACGCGGTCACGGGTGCTGGCCTGCCGGCGGTGCTGACTGCCAAGGGCGATGGCAATACGACCGTCCTCGGCACCGTCACGGGCGGCCGCAAGGTCACCTTCACCGATCCGGTCGTCCAGCAATATGCGATCGAGATCGCCGCCGACGAAGTCGCGCACGTCGCCTTCCTCCGCTCGGCACTCGGCGCGGCGGAGGTAGCGATGCGTTCGGTCGACATCGACGGCGGCACCACCGGCGCCTTCACCGCCGCGGCGCGTGCGGCCGGCATCTCGACCACCACCGGCCTCAGCACCGGTACGGTCGATACCGTCAACGGCACGTTCGACCCTTATGCCAGCGACGAGAATTTCCTGCTCGCCGCCTTCATCTTCGAAGATGTCGGCGTGACCGCCTATAAGGGCGCCGCGCAGCTGATCAGCGCCACCTTGCTACTCGATGCCGCCTCGGGCATTCTGGCGGCCGAAGCCTATCATGCCGGGCTGATCCGCACCGTGCTCTACAGCAAGGGCTTGGCGACACCGAACCTGCGCGTGCAGGCCGGGATGATCAGCGACGCACGCGACAGCCTTGATGGCGCGGCCGACGACGACCAAGGCATCACCGGCGACTCGGTCACGTCGAACGTCGTACCCGCCGATTCGAACGGACTGGTCTACAGCCGCACGCCGGGACAGGTGCTCAACGTGGTCTATCTCAACAGCCACGCGGTGGTCGGCGGCGGTTTCTTCCCGAATGGCCTCAACGGCAATATCCGGACGAGCGCCGCCAGCAGCTGAGGCGGACGGTTTGCCGCGGCGGCTTTCCTTTGCCGCGGCACGCGCCTACAACATCCGTATTCCCCGGGGGGCTGCATTCGGGCAGCTGAGATAGAGCCGATGCTCTGACCCGTATCAACCTGATCCCGTTAGCACGGGCGGAGGGAGGGAACGGTGTTCGGCGTATCGAAACCCGTTTTCGCTCCTCCTTTTTGGAGCGTAGACCATGGCCGACATCCCCGCCCGTACCGAAATCGGCGTCACCACCGGGCCGATCCGTGGCAGCCGCAAGATCCACGTGCCCTCGCCGAAAATTCCCGGCGCAGGCGTCGCCATGCGCGAGATCATGCTCGAGCCGTCGTGCGGCGAGCCGCCCTTGCGCGTCTACGACACCAGCGGCCCGTATACCGACCCCAAAGCGCGAATCGACATAAACGTCGGGCTCCCCACGCTCCGCCGCGACTGGATCCTCGCGCGCGGCGACGTCGAGGATTATGCTGCGCGCGAGGCTCGCCCGGAAGATAACGGCCTGACCGGCCCCGACCGTTCCGCCGGCGTGCCGCAATATCCCAACGTCGTGAAGCGCCCACTGCGCGCCAAGGCCGGGCATAACGTCAGCCAGATGTATTATGCGCGTCGCGGCATCATCACGCCGGAAATGGAATATGTCGCCATTCGCGAGAATCTCGGCCGCGCCCAAGCGAAGGAAGCGCTGATCCGCGACGGCCAGGATTTCGGCGCGTCGATTCCCGATTACGTCACTCCCGAATTCGTCAGGGACGAGGTGGCGAGGGGCCGCGCGATCATCCCCAACAACATCAACCATCCCGAATCCGAACCGATGGCGATCGGCCGCAACTTCCTGGTCAAGATCAACGCCAATATCGGCAACAGCGCGGTCGCCAGCAACGTCGCCAACGAAGTCGACAAGATGGTCTGGTCGATTCGCTGGGGCGCGGACACGGTGATGGACCTGTCCACCGGCCGCAACATCCACGACACCCGCGAATGGATCATGCGCAACAGCCCGGTCCCGATCGGCACCGTGCCGATCTATCAGGCGTTGGAGAAGGTCGGCGGGGTGGCGGAGGACCTGACATGGGAAATCTTCCGCGACACGCTGATCGAGCAAGCCGAGCAGGGAGTTGATTATTTCACGATCCACGCCGGCGTCCGCCTCGCCTACATCCCGATGACCGCCAAGCGCGTGACCGGCATCGTCAGTCGCGGCGGCTCGATCATGGCGAAATGGTGCCTCAGCCACCACAAAGAGAGCTTTCTCTACGAGCGCTTCGACGAGATTACCGAGATCATGAAGGCCTATGACATCGCCTACTCTTTGGGTGACGGCCTGCGCCCTGGTTCGATCGCCGATGCGAACGACGAGGCGCAGTTCAGCGAACTCTACACTTTGGGCGAACTCACGCACCGTGCGTGGAAGAGTGACGTCCAGGTGATGATCGAAGGCCCTGGCCATGTGCCGATGCACAAGATCAAGGAGAACATGACCAAGCAATTGGAAGTGTGCGGCGAGGCGCCATTCTATACGCTTGGGCCACTCACCACCGACATTGCGCCGGGCTACGACCATATCACCAGCGGCATCGGCGCGGCGATGATCGGCTGGTACGGCACGGCAATGCTTTGCTACGTCACGCCCAAGGAGCATTTGGGGCTCCCCGACCGCGACGACGTCAAGGTCGGCGTCGTAACGTACAAGCTCGCCGCCCATGCCGCCGATCTCGCCAAGGGCCATCCGGCCGCCAAGATGCGCGACGATGCGGTGAGCCGTGCGCGTTTCGAATTTCGCTGGCGCGACCAGTTCAACCTGTCGCTCGATCCCGACACGGCCGAGCAATATCACGACGAGACGCTACCGGCGGAGGGCGCCAAGACCGCGCATTTCTGCTCGATGTGCGGACCCAAATTCTGTTCGATGAAGATCACGCAGGAAGTGCGCGATTTTGCGGCGAAGCAGAATGCGCCGGCCGATACGTTTTTGGCAGCGAGCGCGCCGGTCGACGGGGCAGATGGCGATCGTGCGGCGTTTGCGCGCGGGAGCCATGCCGAGGCCGAAGCGGGAATGGCGGCGATGAGCGAAGTGTTCAAGGAGAAGCGCGGGGAAATCTACCTGCCGGCGGCCGAGTGAAGAGAAACGGGGTGGCTATTGCCACCCCGGCCGAATTCTCCGGGTTTCAGATCCGCTCGCCGGTCAGCCGCTGGCACACCATGTCGAGCTGGTCGAGCGTTGAATAGGACAAGGTTAGGGTGCCGCCCTTGGCACCATGCGCGACGCGGACCGACAGGCCGAGCAGATCGCCGAGCTGATGCTCCAGCGCAGCAAGATCGGGGTCGCGACCGTTCGCATCGCTATGGCCACGCGGTGCGGGCTTGGCAGCGCGCGCCATCCGCTCGGTATCGCGCACCGACAGGCCGCGCGCGACGACCTGATCGGCGAGGGTCTCGACATCGGGCGCGCCGATCAACGCGCGGGCATGGCCCATCGTCAGCGTTCCCGTGACGACGCGTTCCTGCACAGGACGCGGCAGTTCGAGCAGGCGCAACAAATTGGCGATATGGCTGCGCGACTTGTTGACCAGCTTGCCGAGCGCTTCCTGGGTGTGACCGAAATCCGCGATCAGCCGGTGATAGGCCTCGGCTTCCTCAATCGCGTTGAGGTCTTGTCGCTGGATGTTCTCGACCAAAGCGACTTCGAGCGTCTCGGTATCGTCGAAAGCGCGCACGATGACCGGGACTTCGTGCAAACGCGCGCGCTGTGCCGCGCGCCAGCGGCGCTCTCCGGCGACGATCTGATAGCCGGTGCCATGCGGGCGCACGACGATCGGCTGCAGCACGCCGCGCTGCGCGATCGACTGGGCGAGCTCCTCCAGCGCCGCTTCGTCGAAATGCCGCCGCGGCTGACCAGGATGGGGGATGAGCGAGCCAACCGGCAACGATCGCACGCCAGGCGATACGCTTTCCTTGCCGTCGCCGACGGGCTCTTCGCGGGCAAGATCGCCCATCAGTGCGTTGAGCCCGCGGCCGAGGCCGGAGCGGGGTTTGGGGCGCGCGAGCGGCGTGGGTTCGGTCATGCGGCCCTTGCCGGTTGCGGTGTTTCGATCTTGGGAAGGCGCGCGATCAGCTCGCGCGCCAAGGCGATATAGGCTTCGGAGCCGGGGCAGCGATAATCGTAAATCAACGCTGGCAGACCATGGCTGGGCGCCTCGGACAAGCGAACGTTGCGCGGGATGACCGTGTCAAACACGACGCGACCGAGCACCGCGCGCACGTCGTTCGACACCTGGTCGGTCAGGCGATTTCGGCGGTCATGCATGGTGAGCACGACACCCATGATCGACAGGCCAGGATTGAAGCGTTCGCGGATCCGCTCGACCGTGCTGAGCAACTGACTGAGCCCTTCGAGCGCGAAGAATTCGCATTGCAGCGGGACCAGCAGCGAATTGGAGGCGACCATGGCGTTGAGCGTCAGCAGACCGAGCGACGGCGGACAGTCGATCAGCACGACATCCCAGCGATGATCGGATCGCGCCAGCGCCCGCGACAGACGATGCGTCCGCTCTTCATATTCGACAAGCTCGATTTCCGCGCCCGACAAATCGACCGTTGCCGGCACGATATCAAGCTTGGGGACGCACGTCGCCATTGCCGCGACTTCAATCGGCGTCTCGCCGAGCAGAATATCGTACGTCGAATGATGCCGATCCGCACGCGCAATGCCGAGCCCGGTCGAACAATTTCCCTGCGGGTCGAGATCGAGCAGGAGAACGCGAAGTCCGGTCGCGGCCAGCGCGGTACCCAGGTTTATCGCAGTGGTGGTCTTTCCCACCCCGCCTTTTTGATTGGCGACAGCTATGACGTTCATCGACGAGCCACCCCTGATGCGAGCACGATCAACGATTCTGGATCGGTGATGCTGTGTTCCACGTGAAACACGCCGTGCCACGCTTGCTTTGCGACGGCCACTTCGTCGCGTGCCGACCGCCCTTTTGGCAGAATCCAGCGCGTGGGGGAAGATGCGCAACCGCTCGCCCAATCGAAAAGATTGCCCAAGGTCGCCACCGCGCGCGCCGAAATGACCGATGCCGGGACAGCGACCGCCTGTACCTGCGCACATCGCACGTCCACGCGATCGCCCAAATCCAGCACCTCCGCGGCGCGCTGAAGAAACTCGGCACGGCGCTTACGAGGCTCGACGAGAATGACGGGGCGAGAGGTCAGCGCGGCGATCACCAGACCGGGAAAACCCGCGCCACTGCCGATATCAAGCCAAGGTCCGTTTTGGTCGGCAGCTGTCGCATACCCGAGCAGCTGCGCGGAATCGACAATGTGCCGAGCCCAGATCGTCGGCAACGTCGATGGCGCGACGAGATTCTGTTCGCCTGCTTCGTCCGCGATCATATCGACCAGGCGATTCATCGTCGTGAGCGCAGACTCCCCGAAGCCACGAACGATCCAGGCCCGGGCGTCATCTTCGGTCACGCCGTTGCTCGCTTCGCCTGGAGGAGGATGGCGGTCAACGCTGCTGGCGTGATCCCGCGGATTCGGCCGGCGGCGGCCAATGTCGCGGGCCGTGCGGCGTAGAGCCGTTCGATCATCTCGGTCGAAAGCCCCGGGACCGAGGCGAATTCGAAGGTCGGCGCCAGGACATGCCCGTCATACGATCGCAACTGCGCGATCTCGGCGTCCTGCCGCACCAGGTACGGCGCGTAGCGCGCGTCCTCGACGACCTCCGCGAGCAAGTCCGCGTCGATTGCACCGACCAGTTCCGGCGCCGTCATCGCGACCGAAACGCCATCGACCCGCAGCCATTCCGCGCCGGTCCGCGCATGCGGTTCCGCCAGGATCGGCGCGCCGCGATCGATCAACGCATCCGGCGAGATCGGCCGTGCAAAATGTCGCTCGATCGTGACACGGGTCTCGGCGCGCGTCGCAAGGCGTGCAAGTCGCTCGGGCCCGAGACAGCCCAGTTCCGCCGCGATCGGTCCCAAACGGGTCTCGGCATTGTCGGCGCGTAACCGCAGTCGATATTCCGCACGGGCCGTGAGCATGCGGTATGGCTCGGTTATTCCTTGCAAGACAAGATCGTCGATCATCACCCCAAGATAGCTCGACGCGCGATCGAGCACGACCTTTGGCAGGTCGAGCGCCAACGCCGCGGCGTTGAATCCAGCGATCAGCCCCTGTCCGGCTGCTTCCTCATAGCCCGTCGTGCCGTTGATCTGGCCGCAGCAGAACAAGCCGGGGAGGGCGCGCACTTCGAGCGTTGGCCTCAGCGCGCGCGGATCGATATGGTCATATTCCACCGCATAGCCCGGCGCGATGATGCGAGCGGTTTCGAGACCGGCAATCGAGGCAATCATCTCCTCTTGAATATCGACTGGAAGCGACGTCGAAATGCCGTTCGGATAGATGGTCGCGTCGTCGAGCCCCTCGGGTTCGAGGAAGATCTGATGACCGTCGCGATCGCCGAAGCGATGGATCTTGTCCTCGATCGACGGGCAATAGCGCGGCCCCGGGCCGGCGATCGCACCACCGAACAGCGGCGACCGATCGAGTCCGCTGCGAATGATGGCATGCGTCCGAGCATTGGTTCGCGTGATCGCGCAGTGGAGTTGCGGCAAGCTGCGCCGCGTCGACAGCGGCGACATCGTCCAGCCATCGGTATCGCTGGGCTGCTCGGGCAATGCCGACCAGTCGATCGTACGCCCGTCGAGGCGGGGTGGCGTGCCGGTCTTCAATCGCGCCATGGGAAGCTGGGCCGCGCGCAATTGCGTCGCGAGCAAAGACGCCGCGGCTTCGCCGATCCGCCCACCTTCGGTCCGCAGTTCGCCGCAGAACATGCGCGCGCCGAGAAAGGTGCCAGTTGCCAAGATAACGGACGGCGCAATTAACACGCTGGTGTCCGCAAGCTTCACGCCCCGGACACTTCCGCTTTCGGACAGATCGAGCGCAACGACTTCGCCGGCGACCAGCTCCAAATTGGCCTGTGCTGCCAACATTACCCGGATCGCCGCAGCATAAAGCCGGCGATCCGCCTGGACGCGTGGTCCTTGCACAGCAGCGCCCTTGCTCCGGTTGAGCATCCGATAGTGGATCCCGGCGGCATCGGTCGCGCGCGCGATCAGTCCCCCAAAGGCGTCCACTTCGCGGACGAGGTGACCCTTGCCAAGCCCGCCGATCGCGGGATTGCACGACATGGCGCCGATCTTGCCGGGATCGAAACTGATCAGCGCGGTACGCGCGCCCCGTCGCGCTGCCGCCGATGCGGCCTCGGTCCCGGCATGCCCACCGCCGACGACGATGACGTCGAATGTTTTCATGGAAGTGCGCTAGTTGGATGGCACGCGACTGTCAAAGGCGACCCGTTCCACGTGGAACATTCACTTGCCGATGCAAAAACGGGCGAAGATCGCGTCGAGCACATCTTCGGTTCCCGACCGCCCCGCGATTGCGTCGAGAGATCGCAACGCGCGTCGGACCTCTTCGGCGACGATGAGCAGGTCGGACGGCACGATCGCACGGAGATGTGCCAGACATTGTCCAAGCAAAATGCGCTGGCGCTGGTTCGTCGCGATCGCATCTGCCTTGGGCAGGAGCGCGGCGGCGCGCTGCTCGACCAAGATCCACAATTGAGGGATACCCAGTCCCGTCGACGCCGAGATCGCCACTGCACGACCAGCCGGCATTTGGCGCCGATCGAGCAAATCGGCACGCGAATGGATCCACAGATGCGACGCGTCCGCAGGCGGCCCGTCGCCGAGCCACAAGACGAGGTCTGCGGCCGCCA
Organism: uncultured Sphingomonas sp.; assembly: GCA_964243205.1. Lineage (GTDB taxonomy): Bacteria > Pseudomonadota > Alphaproteobacteria > Sphingomonadales > Sphingomonadaceae > Sphingomonas. The sequence goes on along the minus strand of CAXTEO010000061.1, from coordinate 2,385 downwards.
CGGCCTGCTCGGCACGATCAATCCCAATCCGCTCGATCGCGTCGCCAGGGGTGACGGTCAGCCCGGCCGTGTCGGTCAAAAGGTAGGCGATCCCCGCGCGACTGAGCGGTGCTTCGATCCGATCGCGCGTGGTACCGGCAAGTGGCGATACGATCGCCACGTCGCGTCCCGACAATGTGTTGAGCAAGGTCGATTTGCCACTATTGGGCGGCCCCGCAATCACTACCCGCACGCCGTCGCGCAATCGCTCGACCGGCGGCGAGCGCAGCAAGACAGCGATCTCGGTAGCAATTGCCGCAATATCGTCGACGATCACCACTTCCGTCTCAGTCGCGACATCGTCTTCGTCGGAAAAGTCGAGCTGTGCTTCGATCCGCGCCGCAACGTCGATCAGCCGGTCGGTCCAGCCATCGATCACCGTCCGCAAGCCACCCTCTGCCATGCGCAAAGCCGCACGACGCTGCGTCTCGGTTTCGGCCGAGAGCAAGTCGCCCAGTCCCTCCGCCGCGGTCAGGTCGATCACGGCGTTGGTCAGCGCACGGCCCGTGAACTCGCCTAGCTCCGCCAGACCCCTCGCCGGAAGCGCGGCCAGCGCAGCCATTACGGCGGCAACCACTGCGCGACCGCCATGCACATGGAATTCGACCATATCCTCGCCGGTCGACGTACGGGGCCCGGGAAAGGTCAACACCAGCGCGCGATCGAGCAGGCTATCGTCGCCCGGGTCGCGAAGCCGGCGAAGCGTCGCGCGGCGCGGCGACGGCAAGGGTCCGGCAAGCGCCCGCGCGACCGCGAACGCGGCAGTGCCGCTGACGCGGACGATCGCGATCGCAGCGGGTGGCGCGCCGGTCGAACAGGCGAAGATCGTAGCGCGATCATCCATGGCGGCTATTTGGCCGCGCCTTCGAACATCTTGCGCCACATCCCCATGCCGGCATCGCTCATCGGCATCCAGCTGCGCATCATCGTATCGACCAGATCGGGCGCGACCACGCCGTCCATCGCATTAGTCAACATCGACAGATATTTCTCGTGCACCGGCGCCAGGTCCGGCAAACCCATGAACCGGCGTGCTTCCTCGGGCGTGCACTCGACATCGACGGTGATCTTCATCGCGTTTCTCCGCTTGAGCGGGCGACGGCCACGCTGCATAGTCTGGCCATGTATGCGCGCGATACGGCCCGGATCGCAACGCCTGTGGGCATGGTCGCGATATTCGGCGACGAAAGCGTCGTGACCGCGATAGACCTCGGTGTCGACGGCGGAGAAATTGCCGGATCGGACCAGCCGGTGCGCGCTGCGGCCGATCAGATGCGCGCGTGGTTTGCAGGCGCGCTGACCGAGTTCAATCTTCTCCTGGCGCCGGCCGTCACGCCGCGCGGGCAAGTGCTGCGCGACGCGATGGTGGCGATCCCTTATGGCGAGACGTTGAGCTACGGTGCGCTGGCGCGCCTGGCCGGCTCAAGCCCCCGTGCGATCGGACAAGCTTGCGCCCGCAATTCGTTTCCGATCATCGTGCCGTGTCATCGCGTAGTGAACGCGGCGGGAAGTCTTGGGGCGTATTCGGCGGGCGAGGGGCCAGTGACCAAGCGCTGGCTGCTGGCATTCGAGCAGCGGGCCGGAGGACGCGGGTTGCTGCTTTAAGCTTGCGGCTTTTTTAGAATCGCTTTCTTTTAAATGCGCTCACCCCACACACGTTCGGGCTAAACTTGTCGAAGCCCGCCCTGCTACGGCGTGCAAGAGGATAGCAGCCCTTCGACAAGCTCAAGGCGAACGGATGTTTGATTCACCTTCGATATGGGATCGACTCTGGTCGGGCATGGGTAAAGCCCATGCCGTCGGTCGGGCGCAACCGCGCCCGCCGGCCGAGCCGATGCGAGTCCGTGGGCAGCTTGCCCGCGGCCGCATTCGGCTATTGATTCATGCTGTCGAAGAAATCTTCGTTGGTCTTCGAATTCTTCATCTTGTCGAGCAGGAACTCCATCGAGTCGATCGTGCCCATCTGCATGAGGATGCGGCGCAGCACCCACATCTTCGACAATTTGCCCTGATCGACCAGCAGCTCTTCCTTGCGCGTGCCCGACTTGCCGACATCGAGCGCCGGGAAGATGCGCTTGTCGGCGACCTTGCGGTCGAGCACGATTTCCGAGTTACCCGTGCCCTTGAATTCCTCGAAGATCACTTCGTCCATGCGGCTGCCGGTATCGATCAGCGCAGTGGCGATGATCGAAAGCGAACCGCCTTCCTCGATGTTGCGCGCCGCACCGAAGAAGCGCTTCGGGCGCTGCAGCGCATTGGCATCGACACCGCCGGTCAGCACCTTGCCCGAAGACGGCACGACGGTGTTGTAGGCGCGGCCGAGACGCGTGATCGAGTCGAGCAGGA
>CAXTEO010000060.1:13292-25251 GCA_964243205.1 uncultured Sphingomonas sp. | reverse complement strand
CCGCCATTGCCGCCGTCCGGTTCCGCTTCGCTCCACCTACCGGCGGCAATGGCGGCGGAAGCTACGATGCACTAACAATCAAACCGGACTACTCGGTGGGGGCCGATCAAGCGCTCCAAATCCGTCGCGCAGCAGCTGATCGAAAGGCCGAGTACTTCACATCGCTTGAGGCGGCAGAGAAATGGTTGCTGAATTAGATGACTTCCTGTCCCGCTGACGTGCGACCCACGAAGACGCAGCAAGGGTTCTTCAGACAGCGGCACCGCGGTGGCAAGGTACGCCGCGATCAGCACAACCTCGTTTGCGGGTTGGCGGCGCAGGCTGGCCGACCGCTACTGTCATGAGCGTGCTAGTCCTGCTTTGGCCTGGAAGTGTACCAAGTACCAGACCGTCGCCACATCTGCGTCCCGCAATAGATACAACGGGATGTCGTCATCCCGTTGTCAGATATGACGATCTTTGTCGGGTCCCGGCTATGCCCCTTGAGTCTGCATCTGAGGGACTGCAACATCGACATGGCCGCCATAAAGGCGCGTAGCTGTGAACGGGCGATGACGGCTGGGTGAAAAGAACTGGGAGGTGAGAGCCAGCGCAACCACCTCCGAAGCGCGGCTCGGCCGCCTGAATTATTGGGGCACTTTGGGTTGATCTTGGTCAAGTACAACGGCTGGAACACACACCTTGCAGCTTGTTGTAGCACTGCCGCACTGGTAATCCTTAGTCGCAGCTATTGGCGCGACGGTGCTCGCGTGCCCGGCACTCAACGAAGGTACTCTTTCGCGCATGCTGTCGGCGGGGGCATCAGTTCCGAGCGAGACGTTCATGCCCTGAGAATTACCGTTTCAGCGTCGCCCCATCAAAATCGTGCTAAACATCTGTTCAAGCTAATAAAGCCGGCGCTCGAGGCGGCCGAATCGGCGCCAATCGGAACCTCTTGAAAAAATCATATTCGTTTGAGCTTTCAAGTGTTTACGCCGAGAACGGATGGAGTTTCGGTTCGACGCTAATTGACAGTCGTGCAGGAACATGAGGACGCAACCTGTACCGGGACGAAGCGCTCCTTGGTCACTTCTTCGATCTCCGGCTCTGAGACGGCTGGACATGGGCGTTGTTGTTTTGGCTCATGCCTCCAGGACGGCACCCGCGCCGGGAAACCGTAGTTCAACTGTGTCTTTACGTGGCCCCGGGGCGAGATGATCTGAGTCCAACAACGCTCGCTGATGCGTACAACGCTTACAAAGCGCAACGGTCCGGCGGATGCCACAGGGGGCCCCAACTGCGGTTTTCGGTCTCCGTGACGTCCTTGAGGGATGGTGAGGCGGAAACTGGAATCGATGACCGCGTCAGGCGCGCCGCCAGGAGGCACACCGCGCCCGGATGACACCTCCCCGTTGGAGACGCTCGGACGACGTCTCTACGCCATCATCGACGGCGCAACGATGGCCCGCAATTTGCTGGCGCGCTTCGGCCGGGCGGCCGATATGTCGGTGATGCCGACCGCACCGCGAGAGGATCGGCCCGAAGCCGCCTTACGTACCCGTCCGACTTCCTACATCGTCATCGGGGATGGCGACGATGGGAAAGCCTTCGTGGTCGCTGTGCGGGCCTTCGCACTCGCGGGACATCTCGGAGATCATCTGACGATTTTGGGCTACGGACAGTCTCGTCGCCGATTGGAAAGGTGGGCGCGGACGTTGGCCCTCGAGGACAAGGTGACATTTGGGGACGCGGCGGCTCCGAAATGTTTGTCGGTAGAAAATTACGATGTGGCTATCCTAGTGTTCCAATGCCAGGCGCGAACGGAAGCAATGCTGCGAATCTTATCTACGGCGCATGGTGGATCAGACGGATCGGAGCTTCCGATCACGTCTGTCTCGCAGGGCGATCAACTTGGGCTGATGGTCGCGATGCAACTCGTACGATCTGAGTTTGCATCCAGGCGAATCACATAGAACTGCAATGTGAGCTTCAGTGCAATCTGCACGTGGCCGCGCCCAATTAAAAACCGATCAGCCGCGTGATCTGCGGTGCGTGCATGTGCGCGCCGTTGCCAAATACACGATTGCGCCTTCGATGGAGCGACTGCGCCTCTGAGTTGCAGTGCACGGGTCGCGCTCGCCTGCCGCGGGGGAGGCGCCAGAATTGGCTTAGCTCACACTCAGGAACTGTACGACCGGGTTGCATGCAAACACGCGGGCCGTACAGGTCGGGACCAACAGATGGGTGAGGCCAGTACGTCCCCAACCTGGGTTTCCAGATGAGACCAGCAGCCATTGTCACCTCACTTTCCGCCCGAAACGCCCAGTCCCGCGCCCTAACGTGCGATACGTGATCCTTAAAACGCGTCGCGGGTGGGTCGGGCCGCGCGGTCGGGCGCGCTCATGCTTTCAGAAGATTAGCCCATTGTCCGCTGCGGTCGGCTGCGGACACTTTATCGCGTCGCCGGGTTCTATGCTTTCGTCTACAGTGAGGTCTCTTCATGGCTCCCCAGCGCTACCGTCCTCCGCACGACTTCGGCCTAGGCGGCGTCGCGATCGGCAACGAATTCCAGTTCGCGACCGACGAGCAGGCGGAGGCCACGCTTGCCGCGGCGTGGGACGCGGGCGTGCGCTACTTCGACGTTTCACCGTGGTACGGCTTGGGCCTGGCCGAACGTCGCTTCGGCCGCTTCCTCGCCCGGAAGCCCCGGAGCGAGTTTGTCGTTTCGTCCAAGGTCGGCAAGCTGCTCCGGGCCAGCCGCGACAACGAAGCGAAGAAATTCTTCCCGTTCACGACCTCGCCCAACACGCCGCATTTCGACTATACCGCCGACGGCGTGCTGCGCTCGATCGAGGACAGCCTGCAACGCCTCGGGCTGGACCGGCTCGACATTGTGTTCGTCCACGATTTGTCGCCTGACAACATGTACCTGCCCGAAGACTGGGACGCGCTTTGGCCGGTCGCGGAGAAGGGTGCGTTCCCGGCGCTCACCCGGCTGCGCGAGGAAGGTGTGATCGACGGTTGGGGGATGGGCGTGAATTGCCCGCAGCCAATTCTCCGATGCCTGGAAACGGCGAATAGCGACGTGCACCTGCTCGCCAGCCAATATTCGCTGGTCGACCACGCCAATGCAGTCGAGCAGCTTTTCCCGAAGGCGCGTGAGGCGGGCGTCAGCTTCGTGGTCGGCTCGGCGCTCAACGCCGGCTTCCTTGGCGGTGAGCCTCGCTACAATTACGGCGAGGAGAACACGCTGATCCCCGCCGACAAGCGCGAGCGCCTCGCCAGCTTGCGCGCGATCGCCGGTCGCCATGGTGTCGATCTGGTCGCCGCCGCACTCCAATTCAGTCGCGCGCCCGACGTCGCGTCGGCGCTGATCGTTGGAACCGCCAATCCGACCCACGTCCTCGCCGATCACGCCGCGCTCAGGGCGAAGATCCCGCTCGCATTCTGGGAGGAGCTGCGATCCTCCGGCATCCTCCATCCCGACGCCGCCGTGCCGGCCAACAAGGACTGATATGATGCAAACCCGCAAACTCGGCCGGCAAGGCCTCGAAGTCTCCGCCCTTGGTCTCGGCTGTATGGGCATGTCCGATTTCTACGGCAAACGTGACGAAGCCGAGGCGGTCGCGACGATCAACCGCGCGATCGACCTCGGCGTGACGTTTCTCGACACCGCCGACATGTACGGCGTGGGTGCCAATGAGGAATTGGTCGGTCGCGTGGTACGCGAGCGGCGCGAGTGGGTCGTCGTTGCGACCAAGTTCGGCAACGTCCGCGGGGCCGACGGCAGCTTCAAGGGCGTCAACGGCCGGCCCGATTATGTCCGTTCCGCCTGCGACGCGAGCCTCAAGCGCACCGGGCTCGACGTGATCGACCTCTATTACCAGCACCGCGTCGACCCGGACGTCGCAATCGAGGAAACGGTCGGCGCGATGGCCGAGCTCGTTACAGTGGGCAAGGTGCGGTATCTCGGCCTGTCCGAGGCCGCGCCCGCGACGATCCGCCGCGCCCATGCGGTGCACCCGATCACCGCGCTCCAGACCGAATATTCCCTATGGAGCCGCGATGTGGAAGCCGGAATCCTGCCGACCTGCCGCGAACTCGGCATCGGCTTTGTCCCCTACAGCCCGCTCGGCAGGGGCTTCCTGACCGGCCAGTTTAAAACGCCAGACGATCTCGACGAAGGGGACAGCCGCCGCAACCATCCCCGCTTCCAGGGCGAGGCGTTCGCCAAAAACCTCGACCTGGTCGCCGCCATCCGCGCGATGGCGACCGACAAGGGCTGCAGGCCGGCCCAGTTGGCACTCGCCTGGGTGCTTTTGCAGGGTCAGGACGTCGTGCCGATTCCAGGCACGAAGCGCCGCACGTATCTCGAAGACAACCTTGGCGCGCTTGACGTGGCGCTGACCGACGCCGACCTCGCCCGCATCGACGCGGTGCTGCCGCCGGGCGTCGCGCAGGGTACGCGCTACCCGAAAGCCTCGATGGCGAGTATCGACCAGTGAGCGCGCCCTCGTTCGCCGCGATCACACCGGACAGGCTTGCGGTGGTGACCGGCGGTGCCGGCGGCATCGGGCTGGCGGCGGCGCGCGCCTTCGCCGATGCCGGCATGCGGGTGGTGCTGGTCGATCGACCTGGCGAGGCGCTCGAAGCCGCCGCTGCCTCGATCCATGGTGCCACCGCTCTCTCTGCCAACGTGGCAGACCGCGCCGAAATGCAGGAACTGGCGCGGACGGTGGTAGTGCGTCACGGCCCGGTGTCGGTGCTGATGAACAACGCCGGAATAGGCTCGGGCGGCGACGTCTTCGCCGACGCCGCGGCGTGGGACGAGGTGCTCGGCGTCAACCTGTTCGGCGTGCTCAACGGCGTGCAGGCATTCGGTCCCACCATGATCGAAGGTGACGCACCAGGGCTGATCATCAACACCGGTTCCAAGCAGGGCATCACGCAACCGCCCGGCAATACCGCCTACAATGTAAGCAAGGCGGGCGTGAAAGCGCTGACCGAGGGGCTCGCCCACACGCTCCGCGAGTGCACCGGAAGCCGGGTCAGCGCGCACCTACTGATCCCCGGCTTCACCTATACCGGCATGACAGCAACCCGCCGCCCCGAAAAACCAGCCGGGGCATGGACGCCGGAGCAGGTCGTGGCGTTGATGATTGAACGCGTTGCCGCGGGCGACTTCTACATCCTGTGCCCGGACAACGAGAGCACATCCGAGCAAGACGCAAAGCGCGTCGCCTGGGCGGCCGGTGACATTATCGAGAACCGCCCGGCGCTGTCACGCTGGCATCCGGACTGGAAGGACGCTTTCGCGCGTTTCATGCAAGACTGAGATAGCGGTGCTCTTTGCATCCGATCATTGCGTGCGAAACAACGCCTTTTTTAGAACGAAATGGACTCTTTTGTTTGGGTCGACCAGTTGGGCGATTTTGACGCCCCCCGGTCGGCAACATGCCGTTAGCAACCATCGCCGCTGCGTTCCCGAGTTCGTGATCTCGGCGAATGCGAGCACACGTGCTCATTTGCCATCGTCAGACCCGGCGCCTCTCTCTGCCCTTTGCCGGTCAGGGGCACGAACCGCACCGCGCCCAACGATCGAATTACAGTCTCTCCCGATGGCGACCTGGAATCGACCGTCAGCTGATCGCACTCAGGTGAAGACCCGAGCGGCATGATCAATCGACCCTGTGGCGCGAGTTGCTCAAGCAAGGGATTGGGAATGCACGCAGCCGCCGCTGCGACAATGATCGCATCGAACGGAGCACGATCGGCCGCACCGGAGAAACCGTCACCGCCCCTTACATCGACATTGCTATATCCGCGAGCTCCGAGGCGATTGCGCGCGTCCTCGGCCAGATTTGGAATGATCTCGATTGTCGTCACCGTCTCTGCGATCAACGAAAGTATGGCGGCCTGATAACCCGAGCCCGTCCCGACATCGAGCACGTTCGCATTGCGGGGTAGGTCTGCTGCAAGCGTCATTGTCGCGACGACATGCGGATTCGAAATGGTCTGATCGTGCCCAATGTCCAACGATGTCGGCAGATAGGCGAATTCGGGCACGTCTGGATGGACGAAAAGTTCGCGCGGCACCAAACCCATTGCCCACAGTACCCGGTCGAGCTTTCCGTGATCCGCGGTAGGATCATGCTCGCAAATGGATTGTCTGATCGCAGTCACCAACGAAATCCGCTGGTCAGCGAAATCCGGCGGCAAGTGCACCAACATCTCCAGCAGGCGGGGCGTATCCGGGCTGGCCCATGCCGCGTGCTGCAATTTGGGAGTGGCTTCGTCTCTTGAGCTGCGCGGCGAGACGGTCGCTTTTTCTGCGCGAAAAAGCGGGGCAAGCTGACGCCAGATCCTTGTGGATTCTGCGAGCGATGGTTCCTCGTGGACCGCGCTTGCGATACTGCCTAATGATGAGCTTTCGTCTTTACGATCGATCATTGTCTTGCCCTTTATTTGACAAGACGTCGCCAAAACGATGCGCCCCAGTTGACCTCGTTCGACGCAAGCAGGCGCTCGGCGCAATCGCGAAGCGCGGGAGAGTGATCTGACGGGTGCGGACGCGGATCTGAGCGTTGCGCAGTCGAACGCCAGCCGACCCTCTCGACTTTGATCACCATTGAATACTTCGAGCTTAGTGAGCGCGATAGCCGTCCTGGAGACCGTCGCCCATCACTTCCCCTTGGACGCATCCCATTATGCTGGCAGGGACATACCCGATGGACGTCGGCCACACCCAAGCGGAGCAATCCGGTCTCAAAGGGATATACCGCGAGAACCGGGGCCCGCTCCTGCGCTTCGTCATCGCACGCTGCGGCGACGCGGCGGATGCCGAAGACATTCTGCAGGACCTGTGGTTGCGGCTCGACACGGTCGCATCCGGCCCGATCGACAATGGGCGGGCCTATCTGTTCCGCATGGCGCAGAACCTCGTGCTAGATCGCCTACGCGAGCGCCGCCGCCGCGAGCAGCGCGATCATCACTGGACGAGCGCCACGCTGGCGGTCGATCCGCGCGCAGGTGAAGTGGTCGATCAGACGGATGACGCCGAACGCACCCTCATCAAGCGCGAGGACGCCACCCGGCTTGCGCGGGCAATCGCCGACTTACCACCGGGCGCGGGCCAAGCCTTCCGTTTACACAAGATCGAAGGACTGTCGCAGCCCGAGGTTGCCGCACGACTGGGGATCAGCAGGAGCGGGGTCGAAAAGCACATGGCGGTGGCGATGGCGCATTTGCGCCGCGCATTGGCGGAGGACTGAGGTGATCGCAGCCGTACGGCGTCACTCTGCTATCATGGGCACGATCGCGGACAGCGCGGGCCCGCGAGAGGTATCATGGGCATGAGTGACTCGATCCTTGACGAAGCCGCCAGGTGGCACGCCGCGCAGGACAACGCGGACATGGACTGGGATGGCTTCACGCTGTGGCTGGAAGCCGATTCGCGCCACCGCGCGGCTTTCGATGCGCTTGCGCTGCTCGACGATGATGTGATGTCGCAGCGCAATCAAATCGATGCGCTGTTGCGCCCGGCAAAGGTCACGGCGCAGCACGGACCAAGGTGGCGAAACCTCGGCTTGGCAGGTGTCGGAGTCATCGCGGCAAGTCTGGCGTTGGTCGTTGCCACGCCGTATCTCTCGCCGCGGTCTGGGCCGAGCACCAGCTTCACGACCGCGAGAGCCGAGACCCAGCAGATTGCCCTGCCCGACGGATCGCGCATTACGCTGGCTCCCACGAGCCGGCTGACAGTGGGCGGCACCAATCAAACGCAATTGGCTTTGGTCGGCACGGCCTATTTCGATGTGCCGCACCGACCGGACCGTGATCTGACAGTGTCGGCGGGCGGGCTGGTCGTGCGCGATATCGGCACGCGCTTCGCAATCGATTCCACCGCTGATGGCGCGCGCGTGGCCGTGGCCGAAGGGCGCATTTCCATTGCCTCGGCCGCGCTGCAAGCCCCGGTCAGCATTTCTGCGGGCCAGAATTTTACGCTCAGCAGAGCAGCCGGAATCGCCCAACGCGGATCGCAACGCATCGATACGGTCGGCAGCTGGCGACGTGGGCAGCTCATTTATGAGTCGACCCCCCTTCCGCTGGTCGCCAGCGATCTCGCCCGCTATGCCGGAACGACGATTACGGTCGATCCCGCGATCGCGACGCGTCGCTTTTCTGGGATACTGACAATCGGTGATGGAACGGGTCTGGTCGGCAATCTTGCAACGCTCATGGCGCTCAAGGCGCGGGCGGCTCCGTCTGGTATTCGCCTGGAGCCTGCCGGCAAGCCTTAGCCTCGCGGCGCCCGCCGCCTGGGCAGAGGAACGGCGCGTGCCGATCGACGTGCCAGCGGGGCCGCTCAACCAGAGCCTCGCCGTACTGGCGCGCCAGGCGGGAATTTCGATCGGCGGGGTAGAGCCGATCGCGGCCGAACGCGTCGCGGCGCTCCACGGTAGTTTCAGCGCGCGCGCAGCGCTAAGTCGCCTGTTGCGCGACACCAGCCTGCGCGCGGTCGCCGTCGCGCCGGCACTTTTCAGGCTGGAGCGACGACCGCCCCATGATCGGAATCCCGCCCTACCGACAACCCCCGAACCCACGCTCGGCGGGGACATCATCGTCACCGCCACCAAACAATCCATGGCTTTGCGCGATAGCCCCTTTCCGCTCGCTGTGCGCGATACCGCCGCACTCGAGACGCTCGGCGACGCCGTTGATACAGCGTCCCTAGCGGGCGCCATCACCGGCCTGTCGGTCACGAACCTCGGCGCAGGCCGCGATCGGCTGTTTGTGCGCGGCGTCGCGGACAGCCCGTTCGATGGCTTTGGCCAAGCGAGCGTCAGCGTGCAGATTGACGATGCCCGCGCTACCTATGATGCGCCCGATCCCGATCTGCGGCTGATCGACATGGCGCAGGTCGAGTTGCTCAAGGGTCCGCAGGGGCCACTCTACGGCTCGGGCGCACTGGGCGGGGTGTACCGCCTGGTGCCGGCCAAGCCCGACCTGGACAGCGCGAACGGCTGGGCCCAAATTGGCTTGGAGTCGACCAGCCACGGCGGGGTTGCCGGCTCGGCCGAAGCTGTCGCCAATGTGCCACTGCTGTCCGAGCGCGTGGCATTGCGCGCGGTCGCCTATCGCGTCGGGCAGGCCGGGTGGATCGACGACGCGAGTGGCGCGCGCGACGTCAATCATGGACAGACGACGGGCGGAAGGCTCACGCTCCGCACCCGCATCGGAAGCGACTGGACGGTTGATGTGTCGGGCCTTGCGCAATTTTCATCGGTTGCCGACAGTCAGTACGTCAGCGCATCGCGTCCGACATTGACGCGCGCGACGCATTTGCCCGAACCACAAGATACCGATTTTTCGCTGGTTGATATCGCAGCGACCGGCACCGTGTTGGGTACGACCTTCACCGGCAGCGCCAGCCTGGCCAATCAGCAGTTACAGGCGACCTACGATGCCAGTTCGGCGGCAACGCTGTTCGGTGCAACCCCGCCTGCCACCTATCGCGACGATCGGCGTTACCAGGTCGTCAATGCGGAGGCCCGGCTCAGCTCGGCTCCAGCGCGCCTTGGCTGGCTTGCCGGCGCGTCGCTACTCAGCGCCACGACAGATGCCTCTGGGACGCTTAACGGCGCGTCGACCTCCAGCAAAGTGCTTGAGTTTCAGCGGCGCATCACCGAGGTCGCACTCTACGGCGAAGGCACAGCACAGGTGACCAAGACGGTCCGTGCGACGCTCGGGGCGCGCGTGTTCGCGTCGGCGATCGACGACGAGCGACGGCAAGCGGATGCCGTCGCGGGCCTCGCACGTTCGACGATCCGCCTGAGTCCGAGCGCGACGCTGAACTGGCAACCGGAGGCGCGGCTGCTTGTCTTTGCGCGCTACGCAAGTGCGTTGCGTCCGGGCGGCGTCGATACCACCGGCCAGGCAAGGCCCGCGGCCACCACTTATGAAGCGGATGAACTCCAATCCTATGATTTGGGCGCGCGCTGGTCGGGGCCACACCATGCGCTGACGCTCGACGCCGACCTGTTCGAGGCGCGCTGGCAGCATGTCCAGGCCGACTACCTTGGTACAAATGGACTGGTAACGACCCGCAACGCCGGCGATGCCAACAATTACGGTATCGATCTCTCGCTATCGTGGACGCCGACGCCTGATTGGACGCTCGGCTTCGGCGCCGTCGCACAACATGCCCGGATCGATCCCAGCGCAAGCATTGTCGGCGATCTGCGTCTACCGGTGGTGCCGGATCTGTCCGGGCACCTGGAGCTGTCGCACCGCTTCGACGTGCGCGCGTGGCGCTTCCAACTGGGTGGACGCGCCACCTACACCGGCGACGGTCGCTTGAGCTTTGACCCCGGCCTGGATCGCAAGACCGACGAGGTGTTTCTGCTGACAACCTCGCTAACAGGGGAACGTGCGGCCTGGCGTTGGCGGCTCGGGATCGACAATCTGCTCGACGACCATTCCGACAGCTTCGCGTTCGGCAACCCCTTTTCCGTGCGCGCGGCAGACCAGCGCACGCCGGTCAAACCACGCACGATTACGATCTCGCTTCGACGTCGCTGGTAAAAAAGAGGCGGTTCGGGCTGCGGTGCTCACCCGGCCTTGGCGTCATGGCAGGACCAAGGCCGAGTATTCTGCATGCCCAACGCCGCCATTCGTCACCTGATCACCGAGCGCTATAATACCCATCACGGAGCCGTGCCTGCGACCGACTATCCCGAGTATCTGACGGTCGACGGGTTACTGGGTCCGTTCGCCACGCTGGGTGTTCGTCGCGCCAGTGAAAGCCGCCTCTTCTTGGAACGGTATCTCGACGCTCCAGTCGAGCAAGTGCTGAGTTTGCGCCTTGGCCGCGCGGTTGAGCGCCACGCTATCGTAGAACTCGGCGACCACGCCTCGCTCCGCCCGGCCGCGACGATCGCGTTGTGGCGTCGCGCAGCCGACGAACTCGCCGACCAAGCTTTCTTTGCCGTCGCGGTACTGACCGCACCATTGCGCGCGATGTTCCGGCGGCTCGAATTGTCGATCGTCGAATTGGCCCCTGCACAACCCGAGCGGCTTGGTCGCGCGGCCGAGGATTGGGGACGGTATTATACGCTCGACCCGGTGCTGTGCGCTGGGGACATCGCGGCGGGTCGGTCGCGGCTGGCCGATTTCGACTTCACGAAAGGACCCTCACGATGAACTCGATTCTCGGCGCAATTGGCTACTACGCGTACGAACGCAGCGACATGCCCGCGATCGAGGATGGCGCCGGCCTCTCGCTAGACTGGGCGACGCTGGCCAGACTTCTTCTTCAGATTGCCAAAGATGTCGCCGAACGATTCGATGCGCACCAGCCCATCGCGATACGCGCCGATTACGGTGTCGCGCGTTGTCTGCTCGAGTTGGTGCTGCTCGATCTCGACCTCCCGGTCATCGCGATCCCAGTTTTTTTCAACGCCGAGCAGGTAGGCCGGACGCTAGAGGCCGCGGGGTGCGCCGTACTGGTAACGGAAATCACGCTCGAGCGCGGCGCTTCGCCGCGGCTCAGACTTGCCACGGAGACTACCCCTCAGCGCACGGTCACTCTACCGCCAGGCACCGCGATAATCAGCTTCACCTCGGGCTCGACTGACAATCCAAAGGGCGTTTGTCTCTCGGCCGACCATGTTGCCGCGGTGGCGGCTACGGTGGTGTCGTATCTCGGTGAGGAATATGCCGGTCGGCACCTTCCGCTGCTGCCACCGGGCATTTTGCTGGAGAGCGTCGCCGGTTTCTACGCGTCGATGCTGGCTGGCGGAAGCTATGTAGCGCTGCCGCAGGCAGCAGTCGGGCTCGCCAACCCTTTCCGGCCCGATTTCGCGCTGATGGCAGACGCGATCGACACCCATGCGATCACATCGCTGATCCTCGTTCCGGAATATCTCGCCGGGCTGGTGGGGGCGCTCGAAGCGAGTGGTCGGCGGCTTCCACGACTGACAAT
>CAXTEO010000060.1:0-13282 GCA_964243205.1 uncultured Sphingomonas sp. | reverse complement strand
GGTCGCGGTCGGCGGCGCGCGGCTAGAGCCTGCCCTGATCGTACGTGCCGCCGCGCTCGGTCTTCCGCTGCGGCAGGGCTATGGACTTACCGAATGCGGTTCGGTGGTCGCGCTCGAGGGTGCCGACGAAACAGTGTGCGGCAGCGTCGGGACCAGTATTGGCCTCAACCACATTACGCTGGCACCCGATGGCGAGATCATAATCGATGGTCCGATGTTCCTGGGGACGATAGGTGCGCCGCGCGCCGCGGCACCCCTGGCGACCGGCGATCTTGGACGATTCGACGCTAACGGGCGCCTGTGGATCGAGGGCCGTAAGTCGAGCCTGATCGTGACCGGCTTCGGCCGCAACATCTCGCCCGAATGGATCGAGGGCAACCTGACAGCGCGTCCCGAAATCCTCCAAGCGATGGTGCGCGGCGATGGCCGGCCCGAGCTCGACGCGTTGCTCGTCTCCGCCACGCCCACAGCCGACATCGCAACTGCAGTGGCGGCGGTCAATGCCACCCTACCCGCCTACGCGCGCGTCGGGCGCTGGCAGGTGGTGCCGCCTTTCACTCCCACGAACGGGCTGTTGACTGGCAACGGCCGGCTCAAGCGCGCCGCCATTTCCCGTACCTACCCGGAGGCTTCCGACACCATGCCCTTCTTCGATCGCCTCGTCTCCGAAACGCGGGAGGCGCAAGCGCGTTTCGCGATGGTCCCGCAGCTCCAGGCAGGTCTCACCGGACGAATTACCCGCGCCGACTATATCGCCTATCTTTCGCAGGCATATCATCACGTCCGGCACACCGTTCCGCTGATGCAGGAGGCGCGCGTCCGACTGAGCGAAAATCCGCTGCTGGTCGATGCACTGGACGACTATATCGTGGAGGAAACCGGTCACGAACACTGGATCATCGAAGACATCGATGCCGCCGGTGGCGATGGCGCGGCCGTTGCCGCCAGCGCACCGGCGCCCGCCACCGCGGCGATGGTCGAGCATGCCTATCGCACCATCCGCGAAGGCAATCCCGCAGCCTTTTTCGGCATGGTCTATGTCCTCGAGGGGACGAGCATCGCGATGGCGAGCAGCGGTGCCGACGCAGTGCGCAAGACGCTCGGATTGCCGCCCGAGGCGTTCCACTATCTCACCTCGCACGGGGCGCTTGACCAGGACCATATGCAGTTCTTCGAAAAGCTGATGAACCGCATCGACGATCCTGACGATCAGGCCGCGATCATCGCAATGGCGCGCGACATCTTCGGCCTGTTCGGAGCGCTGTTTGCCGAAATCGAACTGGAGGGCGCCCGTGTCGCGGCTTGATGGCAGGACGGTTGTGCTCACCGGGGCCGCTGGCGGGATCGGATCGCTGGTCGCGGCGCGGATGCAGGCATTGGGCGCGAGCATCGTCGGCGTCGATCGCATTCCCTGTCCGGCGTGCGATCAGCACATCGTCGCCGATCTCGCCAATGCGGAGGATCTCGCGGCGCTGGCCGAGCGCTTGACCGTCTTCCCGGTCGACATCCTCGTCAACGTCGCCGGCCTGCAATATTTCGGGCCGTTCGAGGATCAGCCGGCGATGGCGCTGCGCACCGGCTATCTCGTCAATCTGGTTGCGCCCGCCACGCTGATCTCGGCCGTATTGCCTGCGATGCGCGCGCGCGGCGCCGGACAGATCGTCAATATCGGCTCGGTGATGGGCACGGTGAACTATCCGTTCTTCGCGGCGTATTCTAGCGCCAAGGCCGGACTGCGCGGTCTCAGCGAGGCGCTGCGGCGCGAGGTCCAGGCCGATGCCGTCGCCGTCACCTATATCGCGCCGCGCGCGGTGCGCACCGCCTTCAACTCTGCCGCGGTCACCACCTTCATGACGATGACCGGAATGCGCGCCGACGATCCCGAAAGCGTCGCCGACCGGATCGTCGCGGCGATCGTCGCACGACGCAAGGACGTGTCGATCGGCGTGATGGAGACGTTTTTCATGCGCCTCAACAGCCTGTTTCCGCGCCTCGTCGATGTCGGCCTCGCTGGCCAGGCAGCGCAGGCACGCCGGCTTTTTCTTCGCTGACTCTGGAGACCTGAAATGATCCCTCGATATGTCCGCTACGCAGCGGCCCTGCTCGCCACGATTGCGCTCGCCGGTGGCGCAACCGCCAGCAACAACCCGGCCATGGATTTGCAGGTGATGCGGATCGACAGCGGCTGGCAGCACATCCGTTATCAAGTCGCCGACCGCGACGAGCAATATCGCCAGCTCGACGTTCTGGCGCAGCAGGCGGCGCAAGTCGCGGCGCGCTTCCCGGGCCGCGCCGAGCCGTTGCTGTGGCAGGGCATCGTGACGAGCGAAGAGGCCGCGCGCGCGAGCGTGTTCAAGCAACTCGGGCTGGCCACCGCTGCCCGTAACATCCTGGAAAAGGCCAAGGCGATCGACCCCAACATTGCCGATGGTGGGATCAAGATGAGCCTCGGCGTCTTGTACTACCGCGTTCCCGGCTTCCCGATTGGCTTCGGTAGCACCGCCAAGGCGCGCGCGCTGCTCGAGGCCGCAATCGCGCAGGATCCGCGCGGCCTTGATAACAATTTCTTCTATGCCGACTTCCTGAATTCCGAAGGGCAGCCCGCAAAAGCGAAGACTTATCTGCTGCGTGGCCTGCAAGCACCGGTCAACACAGCGCGACCGGTCTGGGACGCCGGGCGGCGCGCGGAAGCGCGCGCGTTGCTAACCAAGATCAACGCCAAGCTGGGACACGGCTGAACGTGTCGCTCGCCCAGGCGATCGGGCGGCAGCTCGAACATCCCCACGGCGTCGGCGGTTGGCTGACCGGCCACGCGATGCGGATCGCCAATCGCCGCCCGACTGCGCTCGCGATCGACGCGTTGGCGGTTGAAAGCGGCGACGCGGTACTCGATCTGGGATGCGGCGCGGGCGACGCCCTCGGACGTCTGGCGCGCAAGGCTTGCTCGGGCGTCGTGCACGGCCTCGACCAGTCCGACATCATGTTGGCGCAGGCGACGAAACGCGACACCGCGCAGGTGACGACGGGCAAGATCGTGCTGGCGTCGGGCAGCTTCATCGCTCTGCCCTACCCCGACGCCAGCTTCGACCGCATCCTCGCATCGAACGTGCTCTATTTCTGGCGAGAGCCGCATGCTGTGTTGAGAGAGGTGTTACGCGTCCTCAAACCAGGTGGGCGCCTGACGATCTACGTGACCGATGGCGTCGAAATGGCGAACTGGTCCTTCGTCCGACACGGGACGCATCGCCTGTACGATCTCGCCGCGTTGAATCGGCTGATCGCGACAGCGCAGGGCGTGGCGGCGTTCGATTGCATACGCGTGCCGGTCGGATTTGGAATCCATGGTCTAATCGCGACACTCGACCGGTCGTTGCAGTGAGGCAGCCGCTGCTTTTCTGGCTGTATGTCGGCCTTGGCATGATCCTGATCGTGTCGTCGGTCCTCCGGCTTCCATTTGTGCGCATACACCGCAACAAACCCGGCGCCCCAGAGCCGCCAGTGCGACGCTCCCAAACAATCCACCTCGGGTCCTGATAGCGCACTCAACCGCCTGAAATTTCCGCTCCGACTGCACCTTGATCCGTCGGCGGGCGTTACGCCCGTTATCTAGGAGGAACCCATCATCCGACCGACTTTCACTGTGCTTCTCTTTCCCCTTTCGCTGGCTGCGGGTTGCTCGCAGCCTTTCGAGTCCGAACGCATTTCTGATCAAAGCCATCCAAGGCGACAATTCGGAAATGACGCTCGGGGCGATGGCCGCAAGCAAGGGTGGGTCGGCCGTCGCCGTCTATGGTCGGGCGCTGGTCGCTGATCACACCAAGGCAAAGGCGGCCGGGACCCCCGTCGCGGCACGGTACGGCCTGGCCCCACCGAGCGGCCTTCTGCCCGAAGCGAGCAAGGAGCGCACGAAGCTCCAAGATCTCAGTGGCACCGCGTTCGACAAGGAATTTGTGAGCTACATGATCGACGATCATCCGGGCGACATTTCCGACTTCAAGAAGGAAGCGGGCAGCGACGCACCGGTCGACGTCAAGACGCTGGCGACCGATACTCTGCCCGACCGGCAGAAGCACCTCGACATGGCGAAGCGCCTGACTTGAACGTGTCTTTGCGGGCGGCTATCCGTGAGTCAGACCTTTATCGACGATGTAACGACGGGTGGGGCATTGTTTTGTAACGACAGTACGCCGCCACCCCTACAGCGTTTTTAAGATCTTCATTTTCGTCGAAGGCGATACCCCGAGTTGGTAGCTTCGAGCTCTATCAGCCGACTGCCGTGTGGAACACATGGCCGACGCCCGCCGTCACGGCCATGGCAATCGACCCCCACAGCACGACCCGGAGCACACCTGGCATAACCGGCGCCCCGCCCGCGCGCGCGCCGGCCGCGCCGAGCACCGCCAGCATGACCACCGCGACAGCGGCGATCGCCCACACTATGCCAGTCATCGGCGCCAGCAGCGCGGTGGCGAGCGGCGGGAGCCCACCGGCGAGGAAGGACCCGGCCGAAGCCATCGCCGCCTGCAGCGGATTGGCGGTCGAGGTGTCGGTGATGCCGAGTTCGTCGCGCGTGTGCGCCTCCAACGCGTCATGCGCGGTAAGCGCACTCACCACTTCGATGGCGAGGGGCTTGGGCAGGCCGCGCTTGATGTAGATCGCGGCGAGCTCACGACTTTCGTGCTCGGGGTCGGCCTGGAGCTCGAGACGCTCACGCTCAATGTCGGCTTTCTCCGAATCAGCCTGTGAGCTTACCGAGACATATTCCCCAGCTGCCATCGACATCGCGCCCGCGACGATCCCCGCCACGCCGGTGAGGATGATCTGCGACGACCCGGCTGCAGCTGCCGCGACACCGACCATTATGCTGGAGGTCGACAGCAGACCATCGTTGGCGCCGAGCACCGCCGCTCTCAGCCAGCCGATCCGCGTGACGAAATGCGTCTCGCCATGCGCCTTGGCGGCCGCTTCATGTGCGCCGGCGTCCTGTGATTTCATCGGATCATTCCTGAGACTTTGAACGGGAAGCATTGGGCACGCCGGCGATCGCCGCCGCGGCGGCAACAGCGCCTTGCTCGTCGCGCATGGCTTGGGCGAGGCGCGAAGCATTGGCGCGAAAGGAGGGCTGGCGCAGCAGGACCGCAATCTGCCGGGTGTCGCGCCTTACCGTGAAGCGACGGGGCGCGACGCGGAGTCCAACGCCCAGCCGCACAAGGCGTGCAGCGTGGTCGTGCTGATCGCCCATGTGCGGCACCCCCAGCTGAGGCTTGCCGGCGCGCATCGCCTGACCGGCCGTGCCCACCCCTCCGTGGTGAATGATCGCCGCCGCGTGTGGGAAGAGCTGCGAGTGGGGCGCGTATCCGCAGCGCAGCATATCCCCGTCAAGACGCGGCGGCGCCACGCCGCCAACCAGCAGGATCGCGCGCATTCGCAGCGCACGCGCCGCTGCAGCAGCCCTTTCGTAGAAAGCACCGGCGCCATCGACGGCGAAGGTACCCACGGTAAAGACGAGGGGCGGCGGCCCAGCCGCGAGGAAAGTGGCGATCGCAGGATCTAGTGCGTGGCTGTCGCCGTCGGCGCGGTCGAACTGCGGAAAGCCGACGATCCGCGTCGCGCGCGAGGCGTCGCGCGGCAGCGGAGCCAGCTGCGGGGAACAGCAGCCCAGCTGCAACAACGCGCGATCTGGCGCGCCAAGCAGCCCCCTTGCTCCGGTAGGCGACAGGCCCTGGGCCATTCGGACGCGATCGATGCGTTTGCCGTACAGGTGGTCGAGCACCAAGTGAAGCGCGGCATAGGCAAAGCGGTTCCACCGAGCGCCAGCCGTGCCGACCGGCGCGCCGCGCATCATCCAAAATTCGGGGGTGTGCGGCGGATCATATGCCGACCGCATCGCCATTGGCTGGAGGATGACCGAAATCATCGGCATATCGTGTTTTTCCGCGACGATCGGCGAAGCGAAGACGAAAACCGAAGCGACCATCGCCTCACCGTCGGCCGCCACCGCTTCCAGCGCGGTCACATTGGCCGAAAGCCCGGGCAGGACCTGTTCGAGCATGATACGCTGGTTGCCCATGATCTGACGCACGGCGGCATCGTGGCTCAGCCCCATGCGCCCGGCTATAGCGTCAAAGCCCGGGCGAACGCGGACAGCGCCGAGGCCGGCCTGCACGCACTTTTCCACCTGATCCTCGGGCACTGCCAGAACAGGGGCAAACCCTCGGCTACGCAACGCCAGCGCAATCGCAATGAACGGGTGCAGGTCACCGAGCGTCCCGCCGGTCGTGAGCACGATCTTGCGCATATTCTTCCGTGTCCCGTCGCGATCACGATGCATTAGAACCGCGGCTGGCGCGATGTCAGACCATTCTCTGCAACGTACGATCGCGTACCACGACAGCGTGGTAAACCGCGCCAAGCACATGCAGCCCGACGACGACCAGCAATGCTATTGCGGCCGTTTGATGCACGTCGCCGAGCGCCATACCGAGCGGCGAACCTGACGCCGACAAAGGTGGCAACGGAAATATGCCGAACAGCATCACCGCATATCCACGCGCCGACGCGTTCGCCCAGCCCAAGACGGGCAGTGCGATGAGCAAGGCGTAGAGGCCCGCATGGGTCAGACGCGACACCCATTGCAACGCCAGCGACAAGGATGTCGGCGCGGGCGGTGGTCGATGCGTCAGGCGCCAGATCAGGCGCGCAACGACGAGCAACAGGATCGCGGTCCCGATCGACAGATGCCACGCGATCAGGCCGACCGGCGCGACGCCGCGGTGGATGTCGGGCATCGTCCATGCGACGGCGAACTGGAGGATCAATGCCCCCACTGTTGACCAGTGCAGCGCTCGCGCGACCCCGTCATACCGTTCACGATCATTCATCTCGCGCATCGCTCCGCCTTTCATTCGATAACGGGTGCCAGCTCAATACGCTGGCCCGCTGGCGCAGCGCGCGCAGGTGGTGAGCGTCTGCACCAGGCGAACGCCAGCGTAGACCCCTGCCCGGTCCGCGACGCGCTCGCGCGCGACGCTGAACAGCACGAGGCTCTGCGAGGCGAAATTGCGGCCGAAGGTGCCGGTATAGATCCGGTCCTGCTGTGTCGGCTTGACCGGATCGGTCGTCCAGCGCTGTGTCGCGGACAGGTCGAACTGCCATGGCCCCTGCATGTACTCGGCCGCCTCGGTGACATAGTTGCGATCGCTGCCAGGCATCCCGAGATAGTTGGCGCGGCGCGCGCCTTCGACATAGAAGTGCATCTGGGTGTAGCGGCGTTGCAGCGTGCGGCGCACGCTGTTGCCGAGCGGGATAGCGATGTCGCCGCCCAGCGTCGTCCAGAACTCGCCGCGCGGCACGCCGTAGGTACGCCCCCAGCGGATCGCGCTCGCCTGGAAGGTCGCCTGTGCGCCGTGACCGACCGGCATATTGAGCACGTCGTAGGTGACCGAAACGTTCGTCGGCAGATGCGTGTTGCCGACACCGCCATCCTTATAGTGGATCTGCCCCTCGTCGTACGGGAAGCTGCGGTGCAGTGGCGAGCGGTCGACCATGAAGGCCGAGACCGAGAGCTGCTGCCAGCCATATTTCTCGCTGCCGAACACGTGCAATTTCTCGACGCCGAGCATCTCGCTCGGCTCGTACCCTTGGTCGGGCTCCTCGATGAAATCGGCCGAGAAGGGGCCGGGCAGCAGCACATAGGCTCGGCCGAAATTCTGCACGAATTTGCCGACGCGCCACGTGCCGTAGCGCACGTAAAGCTCCTTCATCTTGCCACCGAGCTTGCGCCCCGCGCCCTGGTTGACGAACAGATCCTTGTTTGGATCGTCGGCAGGACGCGGTTCGCGCGCCTTGAACTGGAAAAGCCCGTAGAAGGTGAGCTGATCGCTTGTATCGACCACGAAGGTAGAATCGAAGCGCAGATAGGGCTGGGGACCGCGATTGGGTCCCGCGTCCGCTGCCAGCCCAGAAAATTCGAAATTGGCGAGCGTGTCGAAGGTGAACTTGGGATAGGATTTCACCGGCTCGGCGCCCATGTCCATGCCGCCGTCGCCACTGCCGTCGCCGCCCTTGACCTTGCCGGCCTGGAGTGTGTTGCCGTTGGTTGTTCCGGCCGATTGCGCGAGCGCCGTCGGCGCCCAGCCGAGCAGCGCCAGTGCACCGGCGGCAGCGTACAGATTAGCCTGCATGACCACCCTCCGGCGTCATCGCACTCATCTTCATGTCGCCCATCGGGCCCTTCTTGGGATCATAGACCTCGATCGTCGCCATCATGCCTTTGTCTTCATGTTCGAGGATATGGCAGTGGTACATGAAGCGGCCGACGATCCGCGGGTCGGTGAACGCCATGCGGATCTTGACCTCGCCGTGGATCGGAACATCGATCGTATCGCGCAGGCCGACAAACGGCTGCGGCGTGCCGTTGATGCTGACCACCTGGAACGGCAGCTGATGGATGTGGAAGACATGCAACTCTTGCGAGGCGTTGCGAATGGTCCACTCCTCGATCGATCCGAGCGGCACCTTCACGTCGGTACGCTTGGGATCGAAGGTCTGGTGGTTGATAAAGAACAGGCCGGTGGTCACGTCCTCTGAGAAGACGACCAAGCGGCGCGCATCGATATGATCGTCGGGCACCGGCACCTGCTTCGGCGCATCCACAACGAGCGGCCCCAGCAGCGTCGGCACGGGGCGCGACGGATCGGGCGCGACCAGCACGGACGCCAGTTCCTGAGCCGGGAACAGGTCGCCGAGCGGTCCGGTGTCGGTCTTCTCCTCCATCAGACTGTAGCGCCCGGATGCGCCAGCGGTAGCGAGTACATCGACCCGCTCGCTCGGGCCGAGCAGGACTTCGTCGGTCGGCTCGGGCGTCACCATCGGGCGCGCGTCGCGGCCGAGAATGACGAGCTTCACCCCCTTGGCGCGCAGCCGGAAATAGCCGTTGGCGGTCTGCCCGCTCATCCGCCACAGCTGCGTCTCGCCCGGCTGCATCGCGATTTGCGGGTCGAGCTGGCCGTTGATCGTCTTGACCGTGCCGTGCGCAGGCTTTGGCACATTGTTGAGATGCCCGCCGGGGTTAGGCGAGAATTCCTTGAGCGCCATCAGCCGCTCGACCAGCGGCCTGGTCGCCGGCACTTCGTCCTGGAACCCCTCTATCACCAGTGTGCCGCTAAGGCCGCCCATCACCTGCCGCTCGGCAAAGTCGTGACCGTGGGTGTGATACCAATAGACTCCAGGCGGGTGATCCTTGGGGATAGTGAAAACGTAATCCCAGGTCTCGCCGGGGGCGATCATTCGCATCGAATTGTCGCCATGCCCCTCGGGCGTCACCGACAGGCCGTGAAAGTGAACGTTTGTGATTTGCGGCAAGTGATTGATGAAATGCATCCGCAGCGTGTCGCCTGGGTGCAGCCGCAACACCGGGCCGCCATAGTCCCCATTATATGTCGCGCCGTCGATCACCTGTTTGCCGAACACGACGCGCGTCGGCTTGGCCTCGATCGTGACCGCGAGCACGCCGTCAACGCTGCGATATTCCGGCGGCGTGCGAAGCGCCTGCGATTTCGCCGGCTCCATAACGGCATGCGCGCCAGCATGGCTCGCCAGCGGCAACAGCGCCAGCGCGGCGAGCGGGACGACTTGTTTTAGAATCATCATGGGACAGCACTCCAACGCATCGCTGATGTTGCGCTAACCGGCGGGGCGCGGGTGCGTCGACTAAATCCGAGTTCAGACTCTGAACCGCAATTCAGTTGACGCCGCATACCCGTCACGCCGAACAGAATGCGTGACGCACATTCTACTCCTCGAAGACGATATCGGCACGGCGACCGAAATAACGCTCGAACTCGTGGCGAACGGGTATCGTGTCACGCATCGGCTGCTGGTGTCCGAGGCGCTGGAAGCGGCGCGGGCGGATGGCATCGACTTGCTGATCGTCGATCGTCAATTGCCTGATGGTGAAGGGCTCGACCTGATCGCACAGCTCCGCAGCGAAGACCTTCGCACCCCTGCGCTTGTGCTGAGCGCACTCGGCAGTCTCGACGACCGCGTGCGTGGCCTGCGCGCCGGAGGAGACGACTATCTTCCCAAGCCGTTCGCGTTGGTCGAATTGGTTGCTCGCGTTGAAGCACTGCTACGGCGTCCAAACGAGTCGCGCGACACGCGGCTGGTTGCCGGTCCGCTCGATCTCGATCTCCTCAGTGGCACCGCCAGCCGCAGCGGCCGACCGCTCGAGCTGCTGCCGCGCGAACTGAAACTGCTCGATTATTTGGTTCGCCGTCCCGGCAGAATCGTGACGCGTTCGATGTTGCTGCAGGACGTATGGGGCTATACCTTCGAACCCAATAGCAACGTCATCGACGTCCATATTGGCCGCCTGCGCCGCAAAGTGGATGCCGAGGGCGAACCGCAACTGATCCGCAACGTCCGCGGTCAAGGCTATGTATTCGATGTTCCCGGCTGATCCCCGCGCCCGCGCGACATGGCGCTGGGGCGGGGCGATCGCGGCGCTGCTGGTCGTGCAGTCGCTGGTGCTCTCAGGCCTGTTCTGGCTACTCGCCTCTGGCAGCCACCGCAGCGCAGCGGAGGCGACCTTTGCGGCGGACTGCCGCACGCTCGCGGCGCTGGACGACGCCGAGCGCCACGCAGCGCTGCGCCACATGATCGCGGAGGATATCCACCGCGACCGGTTTCTCGCGCTGTTCGACCGAACCGGACGGCTGCTCGACGGCAATGTCGCCGCGATTCCCGAAGCCGCCCCGTCGAGTCTTGCATCGACCATTGTCACGCTCGTCCCTACCCAGCTTCCCGGAAAGGACACCGATGTTGCGCGCGTGCGGCTGTGTACGATGCCGGATGGCGACCAACTGCTGACCGGCATCGATCTGGACGAAGCCGAAGAAGCACTACGGGTAGTCGAACGTTCGCTGACCGTAGGGCTTCTGCTCGGTCTGATGCTGGCGGTCGGGTTTGGGCTGATTGCAGGGCGGCGCGCGGCACGACAGGTCGACAGCGTGCGTCGCCTGACCGAAGCAATCGTCGCCGGAGATCTCGACGTCCGACTGGCGGTTGGGCAGCGTCCCGACAGTTTCGAGCTGCTGTGCGCGCACATCAATGCGATGCTCGACCGCTTGCAGGTGCTAGTGGCCGACGTTCGCGGCATCGGCGACGATATCGCGCATCAGCTGCGCACCCCGCTCACCCGGCTGCGCGCGCGGCTCGAGCGCGGCTTGCGCGAAGCCGATGATCGTGTCGGCTTCGAGGCGGTGGCCGAGGCTGCGCTTGTGGAAATCGACAAGCTGCTGGGCGTGGTGGCGGCGCTCCTGCGCGTGCGGGAACTTGAGGATCATGCACGGCGCAGCCGCTTCGCATCGGTCGATCTGGCACAGCTGGTCGAAGACGCCTGCGAACTCCATCTGCCGACCGCAGAGGATCACGGCATCGCGCTCACTGCGGACATTGTCACCGTGCGCCCGATCGAGGGCGATGCGAGTTTGTTGATCGAAGCGATCTCCAACCTGATCGACAATGCGATGAAATTCGGTCCCGGCGGCGGTACCGTGCGTGTCTCACTACGCGCCGAAGGCGAGACGGCGGTCGTCACCGTGGCGGATCAGGGCGCAGGCGTTCCGCCTGCTGAGCGTGCGTTGGTCACGCAGCGCTTCTATCGCGGACGCCATGATTGCGAAGGCGCCGGCCTGGGGTTGAGCTTGGTCAAGGCGATCGCCGACTTGCACGGATTCTCGCTCCGGTTCGCCGACCTGGGCAGCGCGGTGTCGCTCGTATGCGCTCCTCCCAAAGTCTGAACGCGAATTTAGGCAGCGTGGCGTCGGGTGTCGGCTAACTAAGGCATAGGCGTCTCGGCATCGCCCGAGTTGTCCTTCTTGGCGATATTCCACGAGCGCAAACAATGGCCAATACCGAACTATCCGTGGGGGCCGCGTTGAAGCCGCTCCTGCCGCTACTGGCGCTGGCGCTGGCGCTAACGAGCGCCGCCGCGTGCGCCTCCGATCGCATAGCGCGCGAAAGCCTTGCGCAGCCTGTCTTCGACGCCGCCGCATTTTTCGACGGCCAAACGACCGGGCGGGGCGTACTTAAAGTCATGTTTCACCGTACCGAACCGACCCTCGTCGACGGCAATGGCCATGTGGCTCCCGATCGCAGCATCATCCTCGATCAGACCGTGCGCCGCGGCCATCGCCCGCCGGCGCACCGGCAATGGCAGCTGCATCCCGATGGCGCGGGCGGCTATACCGGCACGCTCACCGATGCAATCGGGCCGGTGACAGGATCGGTCCTTGGCAATCGCCTCCGTCTCTCGTTCGCCATGAAAGGCGGGCTGCGCGCCGAGCAGCTGCTTTATCTCGATGCTAGTGGCAGAATTGTGCACAATACCATGGTTATTCGCAAATTCGGGATACCGGTTGGGCGGCTCGATGAAACGATTACGCACGATGCGCGCTGATGCCGATGCGAGCGGGCGGAGACGATGCACCCCGAAAACGGATTCTCGATCATGCTGAGCTGGTTCCGTAACCGTTACCTCGATCTTCTGGGATCGATCTACCTCTACAATGAGCATCGCGGCTATACCGCGATCGATCGCGTGTTGGAGGCGGCACGTGTTTGCGCGCCGGACGACACCACCTTTATCGCCGCGATCGAGAAACATCGTGGCGACGAACGCAAACACTATCTGATGTTTCGCCGCTGGTTCGAAGCGCGTGGGATCATGCCGCTGTCCGTAGACCGCACCTGTGGCCATATCGATCGCTTCGTCGAACTCATGTTCGGCAAGCGCATCGATGACCTCGATACCCAGACGATCATTGCCAACCCGGAACAGTTCGAGAAATTGTGCCGGGTCATATCGCTCACTGAGCAACGCGGCCATCGACAGGTCGAGATTCTGCTGCGCCATCCCTTGGTCCGACATGACCGGATTCTGATGAAGATCTTTCGAATCATCGAGAAAGACGAACCCAGCCACTGGGAACCGTACGACGCGTGGCTGAAGCGCAACGGCAAGCGTCCGCCATTATGGTGGGAGCGCGCGATCGACACGTTCATCCATTCCGAATTGCTGTTTCTCAAGCTTCCCACACTCTTTCTGTCGAGGGGGGTCCCGCGTCGTACCGAATGGGCAGACTCACGCGATCCAGCGGTGCGGCTTGCATCAGCATCTACGTTAATAGCTTAAAGCTGCAGCCTGCGGTTAGGCGTAGACCGCGGTGCGGATTCCGACGATGCCGCCCGTCTATTCCGAGATGATCCCGCCCATTGTTCC
>CAXTEO010000059.1:0-25443 GCA_964243205.1 uncultured Sphingomonas sp. | reverse complement strand
GGCGTCATGGCAGTGTCTTCCCGGGCGATCCCGCCTGCGGAAGCGGCGCCGTCACTTGAAGCGATAGGTGATCCGACCCTGGGTGAGATCATACGGCGTCAATTCCACCAGCACCTCGTCTCCGACGAGGACGCGGATGCGGTTCTTGCGCATCTTGCCGGCGGTATGGCCGAGAATTTCGTGATCGTTTTCGAGCTTCACGCGGAACATGGCGTTGGGCAAAAGCTCCACCACCTGGCCGCGCATTTCGAGCAATTCTTCTTTTGCCAAACAAACCTCTGGAATATGTGGGTGATCTTGCGGGAATTCGTGAGCGCGGGCCTTAGCCGAAAGCCCGCGAAAAGGAAAGCCGCGCGGAAGGTCGCGCTCTGGCGGACGAATTGCCCTGCAACGACAGCGAATGGGCTGGATCGTTTCCCTTCCCGGCATGATCGTGGCGGCGGCGAATCAGGTGCCTCGGGGAGGGGGGCCAGGTCGCGCCGCGCTCGCGTTGGCGCTCATGCCGGATTGTTCGCCTTCAGGAAGGTCTCCAGCTCCTTGAGGAACTGCACCCGGTCCTCGCTGCGCGAAAAATGATGGTCGCCGAGCGGCTGCTCGACATAGCGATAGGGCTTGCCCGCCGCCTTCAGCTTGCCGACCATGTTGCGCGACTGCGCCACCGGCACGACCGTGTCCTTCTTGCCGTGCAGGATCAGGATCGGGATCGAGAATTGCGCGGCGCCGTAGACGGGCGAGACGCCCTTCAGGTCGGGCGCCTGGGCGCGGAAATAATCCTTGCTGCGCCCCCCGTTGAGGAACGCGCCATCGTAGCGCAGCATCGCCGGCATGTCGGCGACCCCGGCATAGGAGACGGCGCAGCGATACACGCCGGCATCGCGCTGCGCCGCGCGGAATGCGGCATAGCCGCCATACGAGCCGCCGACGATGCAGACGCGCTTGGCATCGGCCAGCCCGCTGTCCGCCGCCCATTTCACCGCGTCGGTGAGATCGTCCTGCATCGCAAGGCCCCACTGCCCGCGACCCTTTCTCGTGAAATCGCTGCCGAAGCCCGACGATCCGCGATAATTGGGCTGAAGCACGGCATAGCCGCGATCGGCGAGGAATTGCGCCCACCAGTCCCAGCTCTCGTCGTCGCGCGCGAACGGCCCGCCATGCGGCATCAGGATCAGCGGCAGGTCCCTGGCGGTCCGTCCGCGCGGCGTCGTCAGCACCGCGGAGATTTCCAGTCCGTCGCGCGCTTTGTACCTGATCGTGCGGACCGGGGCATAGGCACGCGTGCCGAGCGCTTCGCTGGCGCCGGCGAACATGTGCATCACGCCCTCGCTCGGGCGGAAGATATAATAAGCACCCGGCCGATCGGCCCCGCCGACGCGTATCATAAGCACGCCGAAGTCGCGGCTCCACGATACGATCTCCGCGTTGCGACTGCCGACCGCGGCGTCGATCTTGGCCTGGACGTCGGCGAGTTTGGCATCGAACCAATGCGTGCGATCGCGCGTGTCGGTATAATGCACGCCGACCAGCCGCGCCCCGCCATCCCCGGTGATGATGCTCCCCACATCATAGCCCGGCACGCCGAACAGCTTCGCGCCGGTCTTGAGCGTCGCCAGATCGAGCGGATAGAGCGCGTTGAAGCCGTCGGCATCGTCGAAGGCGATCGCCTTGCCCGGCTCGGCCAGGAACACCGCCGGCGTGTTGCCGAGATCGGCATCCTTGCCGCGCGCGCGACTGACGGTGCGGAAACTCTGCGTCGCGGCGTCGCGGTAGAGCAAGCGCGACGAGCGCGACGAATCGTCATAGCCGATGCCCATTCGCACCGTGCCGGTGGCATCGGCATACCAGTCCATCACATCGCCCACCGACCTTTGCACGACGATGCTCCGGCCGTTGGTCACGTCGTAATCGCGCACTTGCGGCCAGAATCCGTCGTCGTTGCTGTAGATCGAGGTCTGCAGCGCGATGCGGACGTGCGGTGATCCGTCCTTGGCGATCCACAAGACGTCGTCGGCGCTCTGCGCGGCATCGTCCTTGCCGAGTACGTTGATCTTCTTGCCGTCGGCGCTGATGCCGAGCGTGCGGCGCAGATACCAGCTGTCGCCCTCTACGGGCGCGGTGTTGCCGACCGTCGCGATCAGCCAGTCGTCATTGACCCACGACCACCCGTTGACGTCGTTGTTCCCAGGGTCGATCAGCACGACCTTCTTCGTATCGGCGAGCGGGATGATCGCGAAGCGCTGCTGGCCCTTGAGCGCCAGCTTGACCGCGACGCGCGTGCCGTCGGGTGACAGGCGCGGCGATTCGAGGAAGGGCAGTTCGCCGAAGCTCTCGGCCGGAATCGGCGCGGGGGCGGCCGTGGTGCCGACGGGGGTCTGCGCCGTGGCGGGCACTGCCGCCGCGGCGAGCACGGCCGCGCTCGCGACGCGGAAAGTCCGGTATCTCATGATCTTGCCCCCCGACAGGCGACGGGTGTCGCCGCTAGCAACCTATCGCGGGGGTGCGGTCACGCCAAGAGGGGCGCGGGCAGAAAGGGCAGGATCGCCTCATAATCCGCGCGCGTGCCGCGGCCGTGTTGCGCGCGATAGCCGTGCGTCGTCAGGACATAATCGCCGACGATCGCGGCTTGCTGTTCGATGTTGAAGGCGGTGAAGGGGCGGTCGGTCTCGCCGAGGTCACCATACCCGTATTTGCCGCGCGCGAGCGTGCCGCGCAGCCGCACCCAC
Source organism: uncultured Sphingomonas sp. (assembly GCA_964243205.1). Lineage (GTDB taxonomy): Bacteria > Pseudomonadota > Alphaproteobacteria > Sphingomonadales > Sphingomonadaceae > Sphingomonas. The sequence continues at coordinate 22,723 of CAXTEO010000059.1, read as the reverse complement.
ATGCCCTGCTGGTGCTGCCAGACATGGGTGAGTTCGTGCAGCAGCCAGGCGAGATGGGGCACGTTGGTCGAGAAATCGGGGCAGTGGCAGGCGCGCGGGAAATAGATCTGGCCGTTGGGGGCCATCGCGACCTTGGCCGGCTGGAAGAAGATGTAGCGCCGATCGTGGATGCGGACGCGGGCGTAATCGATCGCGTCGCCGAATACCGCGCGGGCAGCGGTGTGTTCGGCGGGGGTCAGCGGGCGGTGGGCCATGGGGGGGGGGTGTTAGCGGAAAATCGGGCTGGGTTGAATCGTGGTGGGTTCGAATTGCGGTAAATGGATAGCGCCGAACCTAATCCCTTCCCCGGCGAAGGCCGGGGCCCAGGAGCGGAACGGGTGATTACTAGCGGCCACGCTTCGTTACCGCGACCTTCTCGACTGGTCCCCGGCCTTCGCCGGGGAAGCGTTTTGGGGCCGAGCCGGAAGACGCCAGCACGTTGGCGCTTGCTGGCAGGCAGAAGCAGCAGGGGCGTCGCGGCAAAGCCGCGCCGTCGGACGGGTGCGCACTGGCGCACCCGCCGGCCGGTCGCGCTTGCCGAGGCTTTCGCCTCAGCCTGCGCTCGCGGCTTGGCCGCGAGCGGCAGCAGCGCGACTCAGCCTGCGCTCGCAGCTAAGGCTGCGAGCAGCAGCAGCGCGACGATATTCGTGATCTTGATCATCGGGTTGACCGCCGGGCCCGCCGTATCCTTGTACGGATCGCCCACCGTGTCGCCCGTCACCGCAGCCTTGTGCGCCTCCGAGCCCTTGCCGCCGTGATGCCCATCCTCGATATACTTCTTGGCATTGTCCCACGCGCCGCCGCCGCTCGTCATCGAGATCGCGACGAACAGCCCAGACACGATCACCCCGAGCAGCATCGCGCCGAGCGCCGCGAAGCCCTCGGCTTGCCCGGCGACGCCGCGGATCACGAAATAGACCAGGATCGGCGAGAGCACCGGCAGCAGCGACGGCACGATCATCTCCTTGATCGCCGCCTTGGTGACCAGGTCGACCGTGCGGGCATAATCGGGCCGGCTGGTGCCCGCCATGATCCCGGGATTGTCGCGGAACTGCGCGCGCACTTCCTCGACGACCGCGCCCGCCGCGCGGCCGACCGCGGTCATCCCCATCGCGCCGAACAGATAGGGGAGCAGCGCCCCCAGCAGCAGCCCGACGATGACGTAGGGGTTGGAGAGCTGGAAATTGACGGTGAGATCGGGGAAATCGCGCGCCAGGTCGGAGGTGTAGGCGTTGAACAGCACCAATGCGGCGAGTGCGGCCGAGCCGATCGCATAGCCCTTGGTCACCGCCTTGGTGGTGTTGCCGACCGCGTCGAGCGCATCGGTGCGGTGGCGCACGTCGTCGGGCAGGCCCGCCATTTCGGCGATCCCCCCGGCATTGTCGGTCACCGGGCCATAAGCGTCGAGCGCGACGACCATCCCGGCCTGCGCCAGCATCGCGGTCGCGGCAAACGCAATGCCGATTACCCCGGCGAGCTGATACGCCGCGATCACCGCGACGACGATGACGAGCGTGGGGAGCGCGGTCGATTCGAGGCTGATCGCAAGGCCCTGGATGACGTTGGTGCCGTGGCCGGTCTCGGACGCCTTGGCGATCGAGCGCACCGGGCGGAAGTTGGTGCCGGTGTAATATTCGGTGATCCACACCAGCAGCCCGGTGACGGCGAGGCCGATCATCATCGACCAGAACAATTTCATTCCGGTGAAGCTGGCGGCGGCGGCGCCGGCCACCGCTTCGGGCGATGCGCCGTCGAGGAAGCTGTTGCCGCCGATCACCGCGTCCATGTCGCCCAGCACATAGCGCGTGACGAGATAGATTGCCGGGATCGACAGGACGATGCTGACCCAGAAGCCCTTGTAGAGCGCGCCCATGATCGACTGGCCCTTGCCGAGCCGGACGAAATAGGTGCCGATGATCGAGGTCAGGATGCACACCCCGCCGACGATCAGCGGCAGCGTCATCACGTTGAGCAAATGATCCGCATTCTTGAGTGCGAGCGCGACCGAGATCATCGTCACGCCGATCGTGACGACATAGGTCTCGAACAGATCGGCCGCCATGCCGGCGCAATCGCCGACATTGTCGCCGACGTTATCGGCGATCGTGGCGGGGTTGCGCGGGTCGTCCTCGGGGATGCCCGCCTCGACCTTGCCGACGAGGTCGGCGCCGACATCGGCGGCCTTGGTGAAGATCCCGCCGCCCAATCGCGCGAAGATCGAGATGAGCGAGGCGCCGAACGCCAAGGCGGTGAGCGCCTTCACGACGACGGGCGCACCCGCGTTCACGCCGTTGGTGCCGGCCAGATACCAGAAGGTGCCCGAAATCGCGAGCAGGCCGAGCCCCGCCACCAGCAGGCCGGTGACCGCGCCCGAGCGGAACGCCATCGTCAGCCCGCCTTGCAGCGAGGTGCGCGCGGCCTCCGCGGTGCGGACGTTGGCGCGGACCGAAATGTTCATCCCGACATAGCCGGCGACGCCGGAAAGGACCGCGCCGAGCGCGAAGCTGATTGCCGAGACGGGGGTGCGCATCCCGTCGAGAAAGATCCAGACGAGCGCGAGGACGATGACGCCGACGATCGCGATGGTGCGGTATTGCCGGCCGAGATAGGCTTTCGCGCCCTCCTGGATGGCGGCGGCGATGTCCTGCATCTTGTCGTTGCCCGCGGGGGCGCGGAGCACTTGTCGAGAGGTGAGGAGTCCGTAGGCTACGGCAATCAGGCCGCAGATGATGGCGGCATAGACGATCGTCATGCGTTTCCTTTCCCATGGTTTTCGGTGGGACGGTACGCGACAGCGGCCCCCACGCTTGGCCGGCAGACTAGCGCCGGGGAATGGCTTGGCAAGCGGGTGCGTCAGCCGTGCTGGAAGCCGAGACTGGCGGGCAGCGGCAGCGGCGTCCCGGCGTCGGTCAGCGTCAGGCCGCTGCCCGGCGCGAACTGGCCGATCCGGGTGGCGGGCGCGGCGGGCGCGGTGCCGGGGGGTAGCGCGAACAGGAGCTCGTAATCGTCGCCCGCGGTGGCGGCGGCGAGCCGCGCGGCCTGGCTCTCGGCGGCAAAGTCGCGACAGGCGCTGGAGAGCGGGACGCGCGCGAGGTCGATCTCCACCGCGAGACCGCTCGCCGCGGCCATGCGCTGCGCGTCGATCAGCAGGCCGTCGGACACGTCCATCATCGCGTGGACTTGCGCGGCGAGCGCCCGTCCGTCGGCGAGGCGCGGCTGCGGACGGCGATAGGCGGCGAGCAATTCGGCCGGGCCGGACGTGCCTTGCGCGATGGCGAGCCCGGCGCCGGCATCGCCGATCGTGCCGGTGACGTAGAGCGCGTCACCCGCCTGCGCACCGGCGCGGACCGGAGCGGTGGGCGCGTCGCCGATCGCGGTGAGGGTGATCACGCGCGGCGCATGCGGCGGGAGCGAAACGGTGTCGCCGCCGAGGATCGGCGCGGCGAAGGTGGCGAGCGCTTCCGCCAGGCCGGCGAGGAAGGCGGCGTCCCAGTCTTCGGCGGGCGAAGCGGTGGGGGAGGAAGCGGCGCGCAACGGATAGTTGAGCATCACCCCAACCGGCACCGCCCCCTTGGCCGCCAGGTCGGACAGATTGGTCGCCACCAGCTTCCACGCCACGTCGCCGGCTGGGTCGGTGTCGAGATAATGCACCCCCTCGACCAAAGTATCGGTGGTCAGCACGAGGCGCCCCAGCCGCGCCGCATCGTCGCGCAAGGCGAGCGCGCCGGGGTGGAGCGGCAGGCCGCGCAGATGGCGGAGGAAGTCGGCTTCGGTCACGCGGAGCTGTCTAGCGTCGGCGGCGGCCCATGTCTGCTAGCGGGTGCGCCGTGCCGCCCAGACGATCGCCGCCGAGCCCAGCAAGGCCGCGGACACCAAAGCCGCGACCGACAGCATCCCGCCGCTGGTGATGTTCGCCTCCGCCACCATGCTCGCGCGCTCGCCGAGCTTGAGCGCGAACCCGGCATGGTGTGCGTCGGAGCGCGGTGGGATGCGGGCAAGGTCGCGCTGTTCCATCGGGTTCAAACACCCTTCAATCGGGATCCTCGGCCGGTTCTACCCGCTTCGCCGCATCCAGTCCACGCGCGAGTCGCGCGCTTTCCGCGGCGGCGCCTTCGCGCTCCGCCTTGCTTCGCCCGAACGCCGCGCGATTGGCGTCGGCGGTCATCGCGGCCGCATCCCGCGCCCGGCTCTTTCGGGCCCGCCGCAAGTTGACGACCTCGCCCATCTTCAGGCGCGCACGTCCTTCGACAGCGCATCGAGCAGGCCGTTGACGAACCCTGCCTCGCGCTTGTCGAAAAAGGCGTGCGCCACATCGACATATTCGGTGATGACGGTGCCGACCGGCACGTCGGCGCGCGCCAGCAATTCATAGGTCCCGGCGCGCAGGATCGCGCGCATCGCCTTGTCGAGCCGCGCCAGGTTCCAGCCCTTGGCGAGCTTGCCGGCGATCGCGGTGTCGATCTCGGACAGGCGCGCTTGCGTGCCCTTCACGACGTCGTCGAAGAAATCGACCTCGGCTTCGGCATATTCGATGTCCTCGATCGTCGCACCGAGGCGGTGATTGTGGAATTCGTGCAGCAGCTGCGACACCGGGGTTGCTTCCATGTCGTGCTGATACAGCGCCTGGACGGCGGCGAGACGGGCGGCGGCACGCGCTTTGGAGCGCGCGGCGGTACGGGGTGTTGCGTGGGAGGACATGGCGCGCGCCTTAGGGGAAAAAGCGGGCGACGGGAACCGGGGGAATCTGCGAGGCACGAACGACGCCGCACCGCGTTCCTCCCCTCCCTGGAAGGGAGGGGAGGCTTTAGGGCAACCGCAGCGCCACCGACCGCGCATGCGCCGGCAGCCCTTCGGCCTCGGCCAGAGCCACCGCCGCCGGTCCGATCGCCGCCAGCCCTTGCGGCCCGAGTTGCAAAAAGCTCGTGCGCTTCATGAAATCGAGCACCGACAGACCGCTCGCAAAGCGTGCACGGCGGCCGGTGGGGAGCACGTGGTTCGGCCCCGCGACATAATCGCCGATCGCCTCGGGCGTGTGGCGGCCGAGGAACACGGAACCCGCATGCCGCACGCGGTCGAACAGCGCCTGCGGATCGTCGCACGCCAGTTCGAGATGCTCGGGCGCGAGCCGGTCGACCAGCGGCAGTGCTTCCTCCAGCGTGCGCACCACGATGATCGCGCCATTCGCATCCCACGCCGCGCGCGCGACCTTGGCGGTGGCGAGCGTGTCGATTTGGGCGTCGACCTCGGCCGCGACCGCATCGGCGAAAGCGGCCGAATCGGTGAACAGGATCGACTGGCTGGTCGGGTCGTGCTCGGACTGCGAGAGCAGGTCGGCGGCGATCCAGTCGGCGCGGTTCGCGCCGTCGGCGACCACGACGATCTCGGACGGGCCCGCCACCATGTCGATCCCGACCACGCCGTAGAGCTGGCGCTTGGCCTCGGCGACCCAGGCGTTGCCCGGGCCGGTGACGACATCGACCGGTGCGATCCGATCGGTCCCGTAAGCGAGCGCGGCGATCGCCTGCGCGCCGCCGACGCGCCATAGCTCGTCGACCCCGGCGATATGCGCGGCGGCGAGCACGAGCGGGTTGATCTCGCCGGCGGGGGTGGGCGTGACCATCACCACGCGCTCGACGCCCGCCACCTTGGCGGGGATCGCGTTCATCAGCACCGAGCTCGGATAGGCCGCGCGGCCGCCGGGGATGTAGATGCCGGCATGCTGGATCGCATTCCAGCGCGCGCCGGTGCGGATGCCGTGCTCGTCGGTGGTATCGGAGCCGGTCGGCTTCTGCTTTTCATGATAGGCGGCGATGCGCGCGGCGGCGAGGTCGAGGGCTTCGCGGAGGTCGGGGGCGAGCGCCTCGTACGCGGCCTGCCAGTCGGCACGATCGATCTGCCACCCGGTTTCGTTCAAGTCGTGACGGTCGAATTGCTGCGTATAGCCGTGGAGCGCGGCATCGCCTTCGTCGCGCACCGCAGCGACGATGGCGCGAACGTCGCGCGCGACATCGGCATCGGCTTCGCGGCGGGCGTTGACCAAAGCCGCGAAGTCGGCGGCGAAGGTGGGGGATGTGGTGGAGAGGCTGATCATAACGTGCTCCCCTCCCGCTTGCGGGAGGGGCTGGGGGTGGGCGCGCGCTCTCGACGGTAGCTGACGTTGATAGCGCGCGCCCACCCCTCGGTCCCCTCCCGCAAGCGGGAGGGGAGGAAGAAGGGCGCGCTCACGCCGCCAGCTCCTGCGCCACGGCCTGCCGAAACGCCTCGACCAGCGGCACCACTTGCCCCTGCGTCTTAAACGCGGCGCGGTTGACGATCAGGCGCGACGTGACCTCGCAAATCACCTCGACCTCGACCAGGCCATTCTCTTTCAGCGTGCGCCCCGACGACACCAGGTCGACGATCCGCGGCGCGAGGCCCAGCAGTGGCGCCAGCTCCATCGCGCCGTTCAGCTTGACGCATTCCGCCGACACGCCGCGTCGCGCGAAATGCGCTTCGGTGACGTGCGGATATTTGGTCGCGACGCGGACATGGCTCCAGCCGCGCGGATCGTCGTTCGCCGCCAGTTCGGCGGGTTCGGCGACCGACAGGCGGCAATGGCCGATGCCGAGATCGACCGGCGCGTACAGCTCGGAATAGTCGAATTCGGCGAGCACGTCCGACCCGACGATGCCGAGTTGCGCCGCGCCGTGCGCGACGAAGGTCGCGACGTCGAACGCGCGGACGCGGATCAGGTCGATGCCGCGGTCGCTCGTCGTGAAGCGCAGTGCGCGCGAATCCTCGTCGCTGAACGCAGCTTCGGGGATGATCCCGGCACGTTCGAGCAGGGGGATCGCCTCGGCGAGGATGCGGCCCTTGGGGACGGCGATGATGAGTTTGGCGGGCATGCGCGGGGCTTTACTTGGCGGTGGGGGTGGGCGCAATGCTGCCTAAATCCTCCCCCGGGAACCGGGGGAGGAGGGACCATTCGCTTCTTCAGCGAATGGTGGAGGGGGCGCCACAGGCGTCGCGCTCGCGGCGAGGCCCCCTCCGTCTCGCTGCGCTCGCCACCTCCCCCGCTGCGCGGGGGAGGATTTTTAGGGAGACGGTCATGGCGGACGAGCAGGCCAATCGCGGCGCATTCCTGATCCAGCAATCCTATTGCGCGGCCAATGCGGCGCCGGTCTACGGCCGGATGTGCGCGGCGGTCGCGGCCGGGCTGACGCGCGCGACAACGATCGGGCGGCGGATCCTCGACTGGCCGGGCGAGCCGACGCGCGATGCGCTGCCGCTGCGCTTTTTCGGCGGGCTGCACGCTTTGGTGCAGGCGGGCCAGGATGCCGGGCTGGCGTCGGTCTATGCCGGTGCGGTGACCGATCAGGCCGCGATCGTCGCGATCCTCGAACGCGTGCTGGCCGAGCATGAGGCGGCGCTGCTGCCGTGGCTCGACGGGCCGCCGCAGACCAACGAGCCGGGGCGCTCGGCGGCGCTGATGCTGGGGCTGCTCGAAATCGCGCGACGCCACGGGTCGAAGCTCGAGCTGCTCGAGATCGGGTCGAGCGCGGGGCTCAACCTGCTGATCGATCGCTATCGTTTCGATCTCGGCGGCACGGTGCTCGGCCCGGCCGACTCGCCGGTGACGATCACGCCGGTGTGGAAGGGGCCGCCCGCCATGGCGGTGCCGCTCGACATCGTCTCGGTGCGCGGCTGCGACGTGGCGCCGCTCGATGCGACCGATCCGGCGGTGGCGGCGCGGCTCGCGGCCTATGTCTGGCCCGAAACGCCCGAGCGGCTCGCCCGCGTGCGCGCGGCGATCGCGATGCTGCGCATGCAGGGCGTTTCGCTCGACCGGGCGGACGCCGCCGACTGGATCGAAGCGCGGCTCGCCGAGCCGCAGCCGGCGGGGGTGACGCGCGTACTGATGCATTCGGTGGTGTGGCAATATCTGCCCGAGAATGTGGCCGAGCGGGTCCGCGTCGCGATGCAGGCCGCAGGTGCGCGCGCCACCGCCGAGCGGCCGCTCGGCTGGGTGATGATGGAGCCCGACCGCGCGTTCGGGCACCAGACGATCCGCGTGCGGAGCTGGCCGGGCACGGGAGAATGGGCGACGGTGGCGACGGCGCACGCGCATGGCACGTGGATCGATACCGCGGGCGAAGCCGGGGCGGCGGTGGTGGCGTTGCCCGAAGCGGCGCGGATTCGCGTCTAAGTCCGCCCAGAGAAGCGAAGGAGGAGTTGGAGCGCGATGCCGTTCGGTTGAACCCGTTCCGTCCCCCTCGCGAACGCGAGGGTCCCGCTTCTTCTGGGGTGGGGCCAGACAGTAGGATCCCCGCTTTCGCGGGGATGACGGAGTTTGGGTCAGTCCATCCGCATCGTGCTTTAGGCGGGCAGCCACTCCCGGATCGCTGCCACCACCGCATCGGCATTTTCCCATGGCACGAAATGCCCGGCATCGACTCGCGCCAGCGTCAAATCGGGCACCAGCGCCTCCAGCCCGTCGAGCTGGCTCGGCAGCAGCGCTTTGTCCTTCACGCCCCACACCACCAGGGTCGGCTGCGTCACTGGCGGGAACGGGCCGTCGAGGAAGGCCGGGCGTGGCGGGGTTTCGTCCATCGCGGGCACCACGATCGCACTCGCGCGATACCAGTTGAGCATCGCGGTCATCGCACCGGGCTGGCTCCACTCGTCGAGATAGGCGGCCTTGTCGGCGCCGGCGACCGTCGTGGTCAGCACCTTGGCGAAGGTCGTGCCGAAGAACTTTTCGAGCCCCGCGCCGACCAGCCCCTGATCGATCGAGGTGTCGCGGAAATGCCGGATGTACTGGCTCGCCTGGCGTTGCTCCATGTCGTCGAACAGCGTCTTCTGGAAGATGAACGGGTGCGGCGCGTTGACGATGACGAGCCGCGCGATGCGCTGCGGATTCTGCAGCGCCGCCATCCATGCGATCGCGCCGCCCCAATCGTGGCCGACGAGGGTGAAGGTCTTGAGCGCAAAATGGTCGGCGAGCGCGAGCAGGTCGGCGACGATCTTGTCGGGGGTATAATCTGTAACATCGGCCGGCTTGGACGAGCGCGCGAAGCCGCGCTGGTCGGGCGCGATGACGAAATGATCGGTGGCGAGCTGCGGGATGATCTGGCGCCACGTGCGGTGCGATTCGGGGAAGCCGTGGAGCAGGATGATCGGCGGATGCGCGGGGTCGCCAGCGGTGGCGACGTCGAGCGTCACGCCGGTGGGGAGGTCAACCCGTTGTAAGTCGAAGGTGTCGGTCATCTCATCTCTCCCCTCCCGCTTGCGGGAGGGGTAGGGGTGGGCGCCCGGCCTCCACGTGCGGTTCGTTCTGATAGCGCGAGCCCACCCCCAGCCCCTCCCGCAAGCGGGAGGGGAGAGATATTACGGATAGCTCACCGTCTTGGGAATGGCCGGAATCGGAATCCACTCCTTGTCGTCTCCCGGCACCTTGGGAAACTCCCCTGCGGTCCAGGCGCGCTTGGCCTCGTCGATCCGGTCGCGCCTCGACGACACGAAATTCCACCATACGTGGCGCGGCGTCGCGAACGCCTCGCCGCCGCACAGCATCGCGCGCGCGCCGGTCGCCGAGCGCAAGGTCGCCGCGGTGCCGGGCTTGAGCACATACAGCGTCATCGGTTCGAGCGGCATGCCATCCAGCATCGCCTCGCCGAGCGCGACATAGATCGCGCGCTCGTCGGCGTCGGCGTCGATCGGGATCGACCCGCCTGCGTCGAGCACGATGTCGGCGTAGATCGTGCTGGCGTAGGTGGTGGTCGGCGCGCGCGCGCCCCACAGGCTGCCCATCACGATGCGAGCGCGGGCGTTCGCCACGTCCACCGTCGGCAAGTCGGCCTTGGCAACGTGCTCGAACGCGGGGGCCATTTCCTCGTCGCGCTCGGGCATGGCGAGCCACGTCTGGATTCCCGACAGTTCGGGCCCGGTCGCGCGCTCGGCGCCGGGTGTGCGCTCGGAATGGACGATGCCGTGCCCCGCGGTCATCAGATTGACCGCGCCGGGCTCGATCACCGCGTCGGTGCCGAGCGAATCGCGATGCCCGAGCGCGCCGCCGAACAGATAGGTGACGGTCGACAGGTTGATATGCGGATGCGGGCGCACGTCGATTCCCTCGCCGATGCCGAGCCGCGCCGGGCCCATCTGGTCGAAGAAGATGAACGGCCCCACCATCGTGCGCGGCCGCGACGGGAGCGTGCGGTGCACCTTGAAGCCGCCGAGATCGTGCGTCACCGGGGTGATCGTCTGGAGGATCAGATCGTCGTTGGTCATGCGTGTGGCTCCAGCGCGTCGAGGATCGCGGGCAGATCCTCGGGGAAATATGGTTCGCCCGGCGCCGCGAGCATGGCGCGGTCGAACCATCGCCAGCGCGTCATCACGCGCTGCTCGAGCGCGGTATGGCCCGACGTGTCGATCGCATCATGCGGTGCGTGCACCAGGAAATAGCGTTCGTCGGCGCTGACCTCGACCCCCTCGATCGTCAGGAACTCGACATGCCGCTGCAGCACCTCCGGCCCGCAATCGAGGTCGAGCCCGGTCTCCTCGCGCAATTCGCGCCGCGCCGCCGCCGCATAGCTCTCCCCCGGATCGAGCGCGCCGCCGGGCGTGCACCAGAAGGGCGGGCGATCGGCGGGATCGAAGCGGAACAGCAGGATCCGGCCGGCTTCGTCGCGCAACAGGATGCGCGCGGCGGGCCGGGGCGTTCTGGTCACGCGGCGTCGAGCTCGGGATAATGGCGGAAAATGCCGTTTTCGTCGAACGGCAGGCGCCGGTCGCTCTTCATGTACGCGCGGATGCCGGGCAAATCGGCGACGAGGCCGTGGATGCGGACGACCGCCGGATAGTCGCCTTCGATCGCCGCCATGCGCTTGGGGAACATGTAGCGCAGGCCCTCGACCAGCTGGAACAGCGATGTGTCGGCATAGGTCCAGTGATGGTCGAACATCCACTCGCTCGCGCTGGCGCTCGCCGCCTGGTCGAAATATTTCAGGAACTTGGGCAGGCGCTGCTCGCGAAAGCCCTTGGCGACCACCAATGCGGCATCCTTCTGCTCCTCATAGGTCAGCGATACGTCGAGCGGGTGGTGCACGTCGTGCACCTCGCTCACCAGATCGGCGATCGTCAGCTGCAGCTGGTTGAGCCAAAGCCGGTCGGCGATGTTGACCGCGCCGACCTGGTGGTGATCGCCGAGGAACGACAGGATATTGGCGACCTGCGCGATGACCATGCCGTCGAGCTCGAGATAGGGCGGGGCGAAGGCGCCGCGCTTGGCGGCGTGCTGCGCCATGTTGGCGAGCAGCGCGTCGACGCCCTCGACGCGGCCGCACTCGACATAAGCGATGCCCGCGGCCTCGAGCGGCAGACGCACGAATTCGCCGCGGCCCTGGATTCCCGGCCAATACCACAAACCGTACCGCATGCTCATTCTCCCGGGGCCCGGGCGCGGATCGCCAAAGCATGGATATGATCGCGCAACAGATCGGCGAGCGCGTGGTTGACCAGGCGCTGCCGCTGAACGCGCGATTGGCCGATAAAGGCGGCCGATTCGACGGTCACGCCGAAATGCGTCTCGCCAGTGCCGTCGTCGCCCATATGGCCGGCATGCTGCGCGCTGTCGTTTGTGACGTCGAGCGCGGTGGGGGACAGGCTCGCGACGAGGCGGTCGCGGATCTCGTCGACGATGGAGCGGGGGGCGGTGGCGGGATCGGTCATCGCGCCTATATAGACCGTTTTTGGATTTGAGGGAGCCGGGTGGCACGCGACGACGATAAGAAAGCGGGGCCCGCTCGCGAACGGCCGAGCCCGCGCTTCCACGGACGAGTCGAAGGGACCGGGCGCGCCTGTGCCGAACCCGGCTGCGCTGCGCCCGGCGAATTCCGCGCGCCGGCGGGCGAAGCGGGCGGCTCGGCCGCGGACGGGCCGCGGCCGTATCGCTGGTTCTGCCTCGATCATGTCCGCGCGTTCAACGCGCGCTACAATTTCTTCACCGGCATGAGCGCGGACGAAATCCACGCGCAGCAGCGGCCGTTCGCGGGCTGGGAGCGCGAGACGCGCGCCTTCGCGCATTCGGGGGCGGACCTGCCGCCGAAATGGGGCGATTTCGCCGATCCGCTCGACGCGATCGGCGCGCGCTTCAGGCGGGCGGCCGAGCCGGCGCGCGCGGACGGGCGGCCTTTGTCGGAGGTCGACCGGCGCTCGCTGAAAGTGCTGGGGCTGGCGGCGGATGTCGACCGGCGCGCCTTGCGCGAGCGTTACGCCGAGCTGGTGCGCAGATATCACCCCGATCGCAATGGCGGAGACCGCAGCTTCGAGACGAAATTGCAGGAAGTGATCGCTGCCTACACGCAGTTGAAAGGCGCGCCGGCATTCGCGTGACCAGCCCCCGCTCCGGCAGGCGCGGGGCAGGATGCGGTCAGGCGATCCGCTGCGCGACCTCCTCCAGTTGCGCCGCGACCGTGCCCCAGCCCTGGACGAAGCCCATCGCTTCGTGGCGCTCCTTGTCGGCGGCGCTCCAGTGGCGCGCGCTGGCGGTGTAGCGGGTCCCGCCGCCCTCGTCGGCGAATTCGAGCACGCCGACGATGAACGGCGCGGCCGGAATCCAGCCCTCGGTGAAGGCGTCGGTGAAGACCACGCGCTCCATCGGCACGACCTCGAGGTAGACGCCCTGTTGCGGCGATTCCTCGCCGTTGGGGCCGCGCATGATCATCGCGGAGGCGCCACCGGCGCGCAGGTCCTGCTCGAGGATCTCGACCGTCCACGGCCGCGGGCACCACCATTCGGCGAGGTGATCGGTCCAGGCGCGCCAGACGGCTTCGCGCGGGGCGTCGATCAGGCGGGTGATCGACAAGGTGAGGTCGTCGGACATGGCTTGCTCCTTCAGTCGCGATCGGGGGCGCCGAGCGGGAAGAAGGCGCGATACGGTCGCGCCTCCTCGACCGCGCGCGCGAACGGTGCCCAGCCGAGCAGCCGCGCGCGATAGGCGCGCAGCGTGGCATGAGCGTCGCCGATCGGGTGCGCCCAATCGGCGTAGAACAAGGACGGCGCGGCGGCGCAGTCGGCAAGCGTGGGCGCGTCGCCCGCCGCCCATGTGCGCCCGGCCAGATGCGCGTCGAGCCAGGCATAAGCGATGTCGAGCTTGGCGCGCGCTTCGGCCACGCCGGTCGGATCGCGCGTCTGGAACGGGCGGATCGCATTGCCGACGATCTTCTGCATCGGCGTCATCACCGACGTGTCGAACACACGGTCGAGCAGCCGCACTTCGATCGCGGCATCGCCCTCCGGCACGAGACGGTGCGCACCGGGATGATGGCGGTCGAGATATTCGATGATGATGCTCGCCTCAGGAATGGTGCGCTCCCCATCGATCAGCACCGGGAACTGCCCGAACGGCCAGCGCTTCGCCAGGTCGGCGCCATTGTCGAGATGCTCGGGATCGAGCATCCGCAGCGTGAACGGCGTGGCGTTGGCGTAAAGTGCGATCAGCGCCTTTTGGCAGTAAGACGAAAACGGATGCGCGAAGAGCTGGAGTCCGGTCGGTTCAGCCACCCGCCACCGCCCGCTCGATCGCCGCGATATCGATCTTCCGCATCGTCATCATCGCCTCCATGCCGCGTTTGGCGGCGGCCCGGTCGGGATTGGCCATCGCGGTCATCAAGGCGCGCGGCGTGATCTGCCACGACAGGCCCCATCTGTCCTTGCACCAGCCGCACATGCTCTCGGCACCGCCATTGCCGACGATCGCATCCCACAGGCGATCGGTTTCGGCCTGGTCGTCGGTATAGACCTGGAACGACACCGCCTCGCTATGCTTGAACTGCGGGCCGCCGTTGAGGCCGAGAAAGGGCATGCCGCACACGGTGAATTCGACGGTGAGGACATCGCCCGCCTTGCCGTCGGGATAATCGCTCGGGCTGCGATGGACGGAATCGACTCGGCTGTCCGGGAAAGTGGCGGCATAGAAAGTGGCGGCGTCCTCGGCCGTGCCGTCATACCAGATGCACGGGGCGATCTTGCGGCTCATGCGCCCGCTCCCGGGCCGACCACGCCGAACACCACGCCGTGCGGATCGCTCGCGACGATGATGCGGTCGCCGCCGGGCACTTCCATCGGCCCCATCATCACGCTGCCGCCGGCTTCACCGACCCTGGCGGCGGCGGCCTCGATGTCGGGTGCGCGGAAATAGAAGCGCCAGCCCGCGGGCGGGCCTTCGCCGGGGTGCTGCATCGTCGCGCCGATCGTCTCGCCGCCGACGGCGATGAAGATATAGTCGCCCATGTCGCCGGGCATCGCCATCTTGTCCGGGTAGGACCAGCCGAACAGCCTGGCGTAGAATGCGTTGGCCACCGCCTGGTCGGGGGTGATCAGCTCGTTCCAGTTGCACTTGCCCAGCCCCGTGCGGTCGAACGCGGTGCTATTCTCGTCGCTGTCGCCGCGCATGATGTAAAAGGGCAGGCCCTGCGGATCGGCGACCACCGCCGCGCGGCCGACATCGGGGATGTTCCACGGGCCCATATGCACCGCGCCGCCGGCGGCCGTGATCGCTTCGGCGGTGGCGTCGACGTCATCGACACCGATATAGAAGAGCCAGCCCGGCTTGGCGCCGCCCGCAGCCATTTCGGGGGTGAGGCGCATCAGCCCGCCGACCAGGCCCTGGCCCGAATCGATCATGCGATAGTCCATCTCGCCCGAATGCGTGGGCTCGATCGTCCAGCCGATGACGCGATCGTAGAACGCCTTCGATGCATCGGGGTCGGCGCTGGTCAGTTCGTACCAGATGGGCGTGCCGTGGCGGTTGGTCATCATCCTCTCCTGTCTATGCTATCAGCAATCGGCGACGGCCTGGAAGCCGCCGAAAATCATGCGCGCGCCGTCGATCGGCATTTCGATCGCATCTGGCTGCATCCGCGGATCCTCGCGCACCTTGGCCATGCCGGCGTCGCGCGCGGCCTTGTCGGGCCATTCGATCCACGAGAACACCACCGTCTCGCCCTCGCCGGCTTGCACCGCGCGACGGAAATCGGTGACCTTGCCGTCGGGCACGTCGTCGCCCCAGCAATCGACCACGCGCGTCGCGCCATGATCCCTGAAGATCGGGGCGATCTTCTCGGCGAAGGCGGCATAAGCGGACTGGCTGGTGCCGGCTTTCACCGGGAGTACGATACCGTCGACATAGATCATGACATGGCTCCTTCTTCAGCGGGGTCGTAGAGCGCGAGCTGGTCGGCGAGCGCCTTGCGGAAGGCCGGGCGCGCGGTGCAGCGGTCGAGATAGGCGAGCAGATTGGGATAATCGGCGAGGATCTCGTCGCGCGGCACGTCGCGCAGCACGCACGCCATGACCAAATCGCCGACGCTGAAGTGGCCGTCGAGATAGGGTTTGTCGCCCAGCGCATCGGCCAGTCCCGCAAGGCGGCCACGCAGCGTCTCCACCACGCTGGGCCGGCGCTGCGCGGACCATGGCTTGTCGGCCTGAAAGGCATCGACCACGACAAGGTCCATCACGAAGCGCTCGACCGAATTGAGCGCGGCGATCAGCCATTGCTCGGCGCGCGCTCGGCCGGCGGCGTCGGCCGGCAGCAGCCCGGGCGCCTGGCGTGCGATGTGCAGCACGATCGCGCCCGATTCGAACAGTTCGACGTCATCGTCGCGATAGGTCGGGACCTGGCCGAACGGCTGGAAATGGCGATGCTCGGCCGTCTTGGGGTTCGCGACCAGATCGACCGCATACGGCACGCCGATTTCCTCGCACGCCCAGCGCGCGCGGACGTCGCGGACATGGCCGCGCGCGAACGGCGGTACCCATTGCAGCGTGGTGATGGTCGGGGTCATGCCGTCTCTCCCGTCCCGGCGAGCAGCGCACGCAGCCGCGGCATGCGCAGCCACAGACCGGCCCACAGGATCACCCCGACATACACCCCGAACAGGGTGTGCGAAAAGAGCGGGTTGCCGATCCGGACGTGCGTCGCGACCGCGCCGCCGAGATAGGCGGTGAGCAGGATCGCGCCGAGGATCGCCGTGCGCGGGACGGCATAGAGCAATGCGGGCACGAGCAGCACGATGCCGAGCAGGCGCGCCATGCCGACGGTGCCGGGCCAGCCGAGCGCGGCGGTGGTTTCCAGCACCTCGCGGACGCCCAGCAGCTTGATCGTCGTGTCCATCGCGAGGAACAGCAGCACGAGCGTGGTCAGTGCCCAGCCGGCGATCGTCCAGTGCTTGGGGTTGGTCGGCATGCGGCGAGTCTCCCGGTCGCGTTTGCTCAGACGGTGGCCTCGGCGGGCGGGCCGCCCTCGGCCGCTGCGGGGTCCATCCAGAACGGCCCGAAGCCGTGGCCGTCGAGATCCCAGAAGGCGCGGCTGTACATGAACCCGAGATCCTCCGGATCATGCCCTTCCGTGCCGCCCGCGGCGACCGCGGCCACGGTGATCGCATCGACGTCGGCGCGGCTGTCGAACGACAATGCGAACAGGGCCGCGCTGGTCGCGTGCGTGTCGGCGATCGGCTTGGGGGTGAAGGTGCTGAAGAAGTCGCGCGCCGCCAGCATGATGTAGATGTCGTCGGACCACACCAGGCAGGCGCCCTTGTCGTTGCTGAACTGCGGATTCTTCGTGAACCCGATCGCCTCGTAGAAGGCGGTCGACGCCGCGACGTCGGCGACGGGCAAATTGATGAAAATCTTCCGCGAGGTCATCGGTGCGTCTCCTGCATCTGCGATTGCGCGAATCAGCGTTTGCGCTGGATGCCCGCGATGGTTACTAAAAGCAACCATGAAGTTAGAAAAAGTGACTACGACCAAGCGGTGGTACGACGATGCGTGCGGCACGTCGCTCGCGCTGGAATTCGTCGGCGAGCGCTGGGCGCTGCTGATCATCCGCGAACTGCTGCTCGGGCCGCGCCGCTTCAGCGAGATCCGCGCGGGTCTGCCCGGGCTCAGCGCCAACGTGCTGACGCAGCGCCTGCTGAGCCTCGAGGCGAGCGCGGTGCTGGTGCGCGAGAAGCTGCCGTCGCCGGCCAACATCCAGGTCTATGCGCTGACGCCGTGGGGCTATGAGGCGGAGCCTATCGTGATGGCGCTCGGGCGCTGGGCGCTGCGCTCGCCGGCGCATGATCCGTCGCTGCCCTTCTCGCGCGTCGCGCTGATGCTGGCGTTGCGCATGATGTTCCATCCCGACCGGGCCGCGGGTTTCGCCGGGGCGATCGGTTTCCGGTTGGGCGGCGAAAGCTATCTGGTGCGAATCGCCGACGCCGCGGTCGGGATCGACCGCGGGGCGATCGACCGCGCCGATGCCGTGCTGACCGGCGAACCCAACGCCTTCCTGCCGGCGCTGTTCGGCACGGTGCCGCTCGGCGATGTGGTCGCCGGTGGGCGGCTGGCGGTAAGCGGCGACGTGGCGCTGGCAGCCGAATTCTGCACCTTGTTCGAATTGCCGGCGAAGATCGGCTAAACTCGCGTCTCGACTTGGCGCGATGCGAGCGGCTAGGGAGGTCGCGACCTTCTTGCAGAGCAGTTCAGCGATGACCACGATTCCGAATACCCAGCCCGACAGCCGCGAGACCACGATCCTCGACGCGCCCGACCAGATGAAGAAGGTCCGCGACCTGTTCGGGATCGATTCGGACATGCAGGTTCCGGCGTTCAGCGAAGCCGACGAGCGCGTCCCCGATCTCGACCCGGCCTATGTGTTCGACGCCGACACTACGCTCGCGATCTGCGCCGGCTTCGCGTTCAATCGCCGCGTGATGGTGCAGGGCTATCACGGCACCGGCAAGTCGACGCATATCGAACAGGTCGCCGCGCGGCTCAAATGGCCGTGCATCCGCATCAACCTCGACGCGCATATCAGCCGGATCGATCTGGTCGGGCGCGATGCGATTGTGTTGAAGGACGGCCAGCAGGTCACCGAATTCCGCGAGGGGCTGTTGCCCTGGGCGCTGCAGACGCCGACGGCGCTCGTGTTCGACGAATATGACGCCGGCCGCCCCGACGTCATGTTCGTGATCCAGCGCGTGCTCGAGACCGAGGGCAAGCTGACCTTGCTCGACCAGAATCGCGTGATCCGGCCGAACCCGTATTTCCGGCTGTTCGCCACCGCCAATACGGTCGGCCTCGGCGATACGTCGGGGCTGTATCACGGCACCCAGCAGATCAACCAGGGCCAGATGGACCGCTGGAACATCGTCGTCACACTCAATTATCTGCCCGCCGCGGTCGAGGCGCAGATCGTGCTCGCCAAGTCGGGCGAGTATGACCAGCCCGAGGGAAAGAAGCAGGTCGACAACATGGTGCGCGTGGCCGACCTGACGCGCCGCGGTTTCATGAATGGCGATATCTCGACCGTGATGAGCCCGCGCACGGTGATCACCTGGGCGCAGAACACGCTCATTTTCGGCGATGTCGGCTTCGCCTTCCGTCTGTCGTTCCTCAACAAATGCGACGAGACCGAACGCAGCCTGGTGGCGGAATATTATCAGCGCGTGTTCGGCAAGGATTTGCCCGAGAGCGTGGTCGGCGCGCCCAAGCCGGGGAAGGCATGATGCTCGCGGCGGCGCTCCTCCTTCAGGCGGCGGCGCCCGCCGCGCCCTGGGCCGTGCAGACGCGCGCCGGCGTCAGGAGCGTCGCCACGTCGAGCTCGGCCTGGTCGACCGACCGGAGCGCGCGGCTGGTGGTGCGGTGCGATGCGGCCGCCGAGAAGATCGTCTCGCTGCAATTCATTCCCAAGGCCGGCTTCGCTGCCGCCTTGCCGCGACCGGTGTCCATCAACGTCGATGACGGCGGCTGGCTCGGCACCAACTGGCAATTCCCCGGCAACGGCGCGTTCATCAGCGACGACGTGGTGGTCAGCAACCTCGCGGTGATGATAGCGGGCGGCAAATCGATCCGTGTCCGCGCGATCGATCCCGACGCCAAGCCAGTCGATGCGGTGTTCGTCGGCCCCGGCCAGGGGCCGATCCGCCAAGTGCTCGCGGCGTGCGGCTATGAATACGGCAAGGCGCCTGCGCGGATGGCCGCGCCGGCGCCTCGCGCGCTGCCCGATGCGGCTGCCAAGGCGCCGGATCCGGACGAAGATTGATGCTCGGTCGGCTCAACCATGTCGGCATCGCGACGCCCTCGATCGAACGCTCGATCGCGACATATCGCGACCTGCTCGGCGCGACCGTGATCGGCGAACCGTTCGATCTGCCCGCGCAAGGCGTGAAGGTGTGTTTCATCGATACGCCCAACACGCAGATCGAACTGATCGAACCGTATGACGAAAGCTCGCCGATCGCGGGCTTCCTGCGCAAGAATCCGGCGGGCGGGCAGCACCATGTCTGTTTCGAGGTGCCCGACATCCATGCTGCGGTGGCGGATCTCAGGGCGAAGGGCGCGACCGTGCTCGGCGAACCGCGCATCGGCGCGCATGGCACGCCGATCGTGTTCGTCCATCCCAAGGACATGGGCGGGACGCTGGTCGAGCTTATGGAGACGCCGGCGGTAGCGCACGGCTAGCGGCGATGCTATGCTGCGGCATGGCCATATCGACCGACATCGCCAGCGATATCGCGATGCTGCAGACCATGATCGAGGGCCCCGATGCGGGGCTGGCGGTCTATCTCGTCGATCATCCCTATCTCGCAACCGCACAGGACGCGCGCGACGATTTGGGCAAGCTCATTGCGAGCCTCGAAGAGGTTCGCGCCGGACGAGTCGTACCGCACGCGGACATCGTCAAGGATATGGAGGCGCGGCGGCGCGCTCGGATCCAAGCGGCGGAATAGTGGCGGTCCGCTGGTCGATCGGATCGCGGCGGGATCTGGCGCGGATTTTCACGTTCAACACGGCCTATAGTGACGATCACGCCGAGCGGATCGATGCGTGCTTGGTCGATGCCGCTAATCTCATTGCGCGCAATCCGTTGATCGGGCGTCGCATCGGCGCCTCGAACGTGCGAGAGCGCTTGTTGAGCGACATCCAATATATCGTGCGCTATCGCATCGATACGACGGACGACATCACGATCTTGAACGTCCGCCATTCGCGTGAAAATCGGCAGGAGAGGCCATGACCACGATGATTCAATCCGAACGCCGCGGCGCTGTGCTGGTGCTCACGCTCGACCGGCCCGATCGGCTCAACGCCGCGCCGCCGGCGATGTTCGCCGAACTGCGCCAGGCGCTCGGCGCGCTCGACGGCGCACGCGCGGTGCTGATCGCGGGCGCGGGTCGCGCCTTCTGCTCGGGTGCCGACGTCGCCGGCGGGGCGCTCGGCGGCGCCGATCCCGGCAATGCGACCTACGCTGCGCTGACCGAAAGCTATAACCCGACGATCGCGGCGATCGCCGATCTCGCCGTGCCGGTGGTCAGCGCGGTGCGCGGGCCGGCGGCGGGGATCGGCTGCAGCCTCGCGCTCGCCGCCGATTTCTGCGTGGCGAGCGAGACCGCCTATTTCCTCCAGGCGTTCGTCAATATCGGCCTGGTGCCCGATGGCGGCGCGTCGTGGATGCTGCCGCGCCTGATCGGCCGCGCGCGCGCGAGCGAGATGATGCTGCTCGGCGAGAAGGTGCCGGCGGCCAAGGCGCTCGACTGGGGGATGATCCACAAGGTCGTCACCGACGACGAACTCGATGCGGCGGCGTTCGCGCTGGCCGAGCGGCTGGCTGCGGGGCCGACGCTCGCGATCGGGCTGATGCGGCGGCAGATTCGCGATGCCTATGAAAGCGATTATGCCACCGCGATGCTGCGCGAGGCGGAAAACCAGCGCGCCGCACGCGGTTCGGCAGATTCGATCGAAGGCGGTATGGCCTTCTTGCAAAAGCGCAAACCCGTCTTCACTGGCGCCTGAGCTTTGCGCTTTGCTCGACAGGCGGTTCCGCGGCGGGAACATTTGCTTGTCGGGCGCGCCGCCCGGTTTCATAGACGCATCCAACTGGGCCCCGGCCTGTGCCGGGGGAGCGGATAGGATATGAGCGAGAAACCGACCCTCCAGGACTGGCAGACGGCTGCGACGAAGGAGGTCAAGGGCAAGGACCTGACCTGGCCGACGCCCGAGGGCATTGCGGTCAAACCGCTCTACACCGCCGCCGACACCGCCGATCTCGACCCGGGCCTGCCGGGTTTTGCGCCGTTCACGCGCGGCGTGCGCGCGTCGATGTATGCCGGGCGGCCCTGGACGATCCGGCAGTACGCCGGCTTCTCCACCGCGGAGGCCTCCAACGCCTTCTACCGCCGCAACCTCGCCGCCGGGCAGAAGGGCCTGTCGGTCGCGTTCGATCTCGCGACGCACCGTGGCTATGACAGCGACCATCCGCGTGTGACGGGCGACGTCGGCAAGGCCGGCGTGGCAATCGACACGATCGACGACATGAAGATCCTGTTCGACGGCATTCCGCTCGACACGATGTCGGTCAGCATGACGATGAACGGCGCGGTGATCCCGATCCTCGCCTTCTTCATCGTCGCGGGCGAGGAGCAGGGGGTGTCGCGCGCGCAGCTCGACGGGACCATCCAGAACGACATCCTCAAGGAGTTCATGGTCCGCAACACCTATATCTATCCGCCCGAGCCGAGCATGCGGATCATCTCGGACATCATCGGCTACACTTCGGCGCACATGCCCAAGTTCAATAGCATTTCGATCTCGGGCTATCACATGCAGGAAGCCGGGGCGACGCAGCTTCAGGAGCTCGCTTTCACGATCGCCGACGGGCGCGAATATGCCAAGGCGGCGATGGCCTCGGGGCTCGACCTCGATGCGTTCGCCGGGCGGCTGTCGTTCTTTTTCGCGATCGGCATGAACTTTTTCATGGAGATCGCCAAGCTGCGCGCCGCGCGCAAATTGTGGCACCGCGTGATGACCGATCTCGGCGCCAAGGACGAGCGCTCGAAGATGCTGCGCACGCACTGCCAGACCAGCGGCGTGTCGCTCACCGAGCAGGATCCGTACAACAACGTGATCCGCACCACGGTCGAGGCGATGGCGGCGATGTTGGGGGGCACGCAGTCGCTCCACACCAATGCGCTCGACGAGGCGATCGCGCTGCCGACCGATTTTTCGGCGCGGATCGCACGCAACACGCAGATCGTGCTGCAGGAAGAGACCGGGATGACCAAGGTGGTCGATCCGCTCGGCGGCTCTTATTATATCGAGAGCCTGACCGAGGAACTGGTCGACAAGGCGTGGGAGATCATCCAGCGCGTCGAGGCCGATGGCGGCATGGCCAAGGCGGTCGCCGCCGGCTGGCCCAAGGCGATGATCGAGGAAGCCTCCGCCGCCCGCGCCGCCCGCGTCGACAAAGGCGAGGACACGATCGTCGGGGTCAACAAATACAAGCTCGCCGAGCAGGACCCGATCGACATTCTCGACGTCGATAACGTCGCGGTGCGCGAATCGCAGATCGCACGGATCGCCAAGTCCAAGGCCGGGCGCGACGAGGCCAAGTGCGTCGCCGCGCTCGACGCATTGCGCGAAGGTGCGCGTGGGGCGGAAAACGTGCTGGCGCTCGCGGTCGAATGCGCGCGGCAGCGTGCGACGCTGGGAGAGATTTCCTCGGCGATGGAGGACGTGTTCGGGCGCTACGACACCGTGCCGACGCCGGTTTCGGGCATCTATGGCGGTGCCTACGAATTCGACCGCGAATGGCTCGGCCTGAAGGAGGGCGTCGCGTCGCTCGAACGCCGCAATGGCCGCGTGCCGCGCATGCTCGTCGCCAAGA
>CAXTEO010000058.1:0-25653 GCA_964243205.1 uncultured Sphingomonas sp. | reverse complement strand
CATTGTTCTTCTTGACCAGGTCGAGCGCGAGATAGCCCTGCACCGTCACCGCCATTTGCGTGAGCAGGTCCTGCGTGCGCTGCCGCACGTAGAACAACGCGCTCTCGCGCAGCGCCTTGGCCTTGGCCGGGTCGGTGTGGTCGAGCTCGTTGGCTTTCTCCTCAAGCCGGCCGTCCATCTCCTTCGACAGCACGATCATCTGTTCGAGCCGCCCCATTGCGGTCCACAGATTGGCGCGCTCGGTGTCGATCGCGGCATTGTCCATGAGCAATTCGTCCTTGCCGCGGGACAGCGTCTTGAGGATCGCCGAGATATGCGACTGCGAAGAGCGATATTTGTCGAAATAGGTGTTGAGCCCGCCGCCGAACACCTTGCTCAGCAGCCCGCGGCTCGAGATCAGCTTGCTGTTGGTCGAGGGATCGAGCTTCTCGATCGTGCGGCGCAGTTCGGTCAGGTCGGCGCCGACCCCGGTCTCGCCGTCCATCGCCTTGACCGGCCGATCGAGGAAGCGGTTCGACTGCTCGGCCGCGGCGCGGATTTCATTCTGCCCCATCGCTGCGATCGCATCGACGCGCTTGCCGAATTCGGGCGAATTGACGTCCTGCGCGACGAGATCGTCGACGAAATCGGAAACCTTGGTCTGCAGCTGGGTGCGCACCGTATCGTCGACCGGCACCAGCCCGATCGCCTTTGCAGGCGCCACCACAGGAACGGGATCGGGCGGGGTCAGGACCAGCGCGGGTGCGTCGGTGTCGGCGGCGGTGGCCATGGTTTCACTCCGGGCAATGATGTCCCTTAGATGCAGGGGAAACGGTCAGGGTTCAAGTGTGTCGCTATAGTAATACGCGCGCTGTCACGCAACTTTCATGAAATCGACACGTGCGCGACGCAACGGCCCGATAGGCGCAGCGGCAAGATCATAAAAACCAAGGGGTTCTTCAATGCGTCGTTCCTTCTCGCTCGGCTTCGCCGGGCTGCTCTTGGGCTGCACGTCGACCGCTGCGCTCGCGCAATCGACGGTCGCGCCCGCCGGACCCGAAGACGGCGGCGACATCGTCGTCACCGCGCAGAAGCGCGAACAGAAGATCCAGGACGTGCCGATCACCGTGACCGCCGTGACCGGCGCGCGGATGCAGGAGCTCGGCGTCAACTCGCTCGCCGAAGTCGCAATGTATATTCCGGGGCTGCGCATCCAGGAGCAGAGCGACAACAATCCTGGCTTCGTGATCCGCGGCATCACGTCGGACAGCGGATCGGCGCAACAGGGCGCGCGCGTTTCGCTATATTATAATGGCGTCGATATCTCGCGCACGCGCGGGGCGTATCAGGACCTGTACGACATGGAGCGGATCGAGGTCGTCAAGGGCCCGCAAGCGACCTTGTTCGGCACGGCCTCGGCGGTCGGCGCGGTCAATCTGATCTCCGCCCAGCCGCGTGCGGGCACATCGGCGGGCCTCGAAGGCTCGTACGGCAATTACAATCGCGGCCAGGTGTCGGGCTTCGTCAACGTCGGCAACGACACGCTGTCGGGCCGCCTGGCCTTCGCCTACAAATATCATGACGGCTTCGTCCGCAACATCGCCGGCGACCCAAAGGTCGCCAACCAGAATCAGGGCAAAGTCGATCAGGACGATCTCAACGGGCAGGACCAGCGCGGCATCCGCGGCTCGCTGCGCTGGGCGCCGACCGATGCGATCACCGCCAGCCTCGTCCTGACCTATGACGGCCAGCGCAATCCCGGCACCGCTTTCCGCTCGCGCGCGCTCAGCCCCACCGGCGGCAATGGCGGCGATTACAGCTATGCCGAACTGTCGGGCTCGCCCTACAGCGCGTCGGTGCTCGGCGCTGCCAAGCTCGGGCTCAAGCGCGACGTGTACGACGCGAATTTCACGCTGACCGCCGATCTCGCGCCGGGCGTGACCTTCACCACCGTCAACGGCTATCGCAAGTTCAACAGCAACGAAGTGTTCGACGCCGATGGCGGCCCGGCCTGGTATCTCGAATTCGCTGAGGACGCGCGTGGCGATCAATACAGCCACGAGGGCCGCTTAAACTTCACCGGCGACCGCTATCGCGCCGCGTTCGGCTGGAACGGCTTCATCGAGAACAACGTCCAGCGCGTGCCCTTCTCGACCGAGGAAGGCACCTATCTCGCTTGCTCGGTGAGCCCGGCCTTCGCCGCGGTGCGCGCGGCACTGACGGCCGCTGGCCTGACCGGCTGCGTCGCGCCGAACGGCACGGTCACCGCGGCGCGGGCCACAGCGCTGCTGACGCGTGGCGCGGCGACGGCGATCCCCTACGCCTCGGTGTTCAGCAATTACGGCACCAACGACACCTTCTCGGTGTTCGCCGACGGCACCTTCATCCCGACGCCGCGGCTCGAGCTCACCGCCGGCGCGCGGCTGCTGATCGAGAAGCGCATTTCGGGTTATGATGCGGTGCAGCCCAATTCGGTGATCCTCGCGGCGCTCGGCGTGAAGAGCAGCTTGCTCGGCACAGTCGATACCGGCGGCGTGCAGTTCCGCGCGCGGAAAAGCTTCAGCGGGGTGCTGCCGCGCTTCAACGCGCTCTATCGCCTGACCGACGCGATCAATTTCTACGTCACCGTCAGCAAGGGCCGGCGCTCGCCCGTCGTCCAGCTGTCGGCCGCGGCGGGCGTGAGCGGTGCGGTCGCCGCGCTGCAGGTCGTGCCGGAGGAAATCGTGTGGAACTATGAAGGCGGCCTGAAGGGCAAGATCGGGCCGTTCAGCGGTTCGGTCGGCATCTTCTACCAGGAATATAACGGTTTCCAGGTGTCGGTTACCGACAGCAGCGGCAAGACCACCACGCAGAGCGCGGGCAAGGCGACCAACCCCGGCGTCGAGTTCGAGGGCAATCTGCGCGTCGGCAAATGGCTCTCGCTGTTCGGCAATTTCGCCTATGTCGACGGCAAGATCGAGAACAATGCCAGCTACGGCGTCTATGCCGGCGACCAGTTCCGCCTGCAGCCGAAATACAGCGCCTCGGGCGGCGCGACGCTGCGCGTGCCGGCCGGCGACATGACCTTCTACGCCACGCCGTCCGCCACCTATCAGAGCAAGGAATATTTCGAGCTGCCCAATTCCGAGGCGATCAGCCAGGGCGGCTACACGTTGGTCAACGTCCGTGCCGGCGTCGAGCTCGCCCAGGGGAAATACCGGATCGGCGGCTTCGCCCGCAACGCCTTCGACAAGAAGTATCTGATCGACGCGGGCAATACCGGCGGCGGCTTCGGCATTCCGACCTACATCCGCGGCGAGCCGCGCGTGTATGGCGTGGAGGTTGCCGGCAAGTTCTGAGGCTGGTCTAGCCGCAACAAGCCCTCTTTCGTCCACTGTGGTGCGCATTCTGCGGCCTCGGATCGCGCGGCACAGTGGACCCCGGGACGAGCCCGGGGTGACGACAGAAGTCGCGAGGGGCAGGGCACGCCACCACCCCTGCAAACCACCCCCCTTCCCGCGGCGCAGCATTTGCGCTAGGGGCACGCGCAACCTTCCTCACTTCATCGAGCTATTTTCATGAGCCTCCGCAATGTGGCCATCATCGCACACGTCGATCATGGTAAGACAACTCTGGTCGATCAGCTGTTCCGCCAGTCCGGCACCTTCCGCGACAATCAGCGCATCGAAGAGCGCGCGATGGACTCCAACGACCTCGAAAAAGAGCGCGGCATCACCATTCTCGCCAAGCCGACCTCGGTCGACTGGACGCCCCCGGGCGAAAGCGAGAGCATCCGCATCAACATCGTCGACACCCCCGGCCACGCCGATTTCGGCGGCGAAGTCGAGCGCATCCTGTCGATGGTCGACGGCGTCGTGCTGCTGGTCGATTCGTCGGAAGGCGCGATGCCGCAGACCAAGTTCGTGACCGGCAAGGCGCTGGCGCTCGGCCTCAAGCCGATCGTCGTCGTCAACAAGGTCGATCGCAGCGACGCGCGCATCCAGGAAGTGCTCGACGAAGTGTTCGACCTGTTCGTGTGCCTCGACGCCAATGACGAGCAGCTCGACTTCCCGGTGCTCTACGCGTCCGGCCGCAACGGCTATGCCTCGACCGACATGGACGCGCGCGAAGGCACGCTGATCCCGATGTTCGAGACGATCGTCAAGCACGTGCCGCCGCCCGCGGTGGAAGTCGCCGGCGTGCCGTTCACCTTCCTCGTCACGCTGCTCGACCGCGACCCCTTCCTCGGCCGCATCCTCACCGGCCGCGTCAATTCGGGCGTCGTGAAGACCAACCAGGCGATCCACGCGCTGGATAACGACGGCAAGATCATCGAGACCGGCCGCGCCTCCAAGATCATGTCGTTCCGCGGCCTCGAGCGCGTGCCGGTCGACGAAGCCAAGGCGGGCGACATCATCAGCCTCGCCGGCCTCTCGGTCGCGACCGTCGCCGACACGATCGCCGACATCACCGTCACCGAGCCGCTCCACGCCCAGCCGATCGATCCGCCCACGCTGTCGATGCGCTTCGCCGTCAACGATTCGCCGATGGCCGGTCGCGAGGGCACCAAGGTGACCAGCCGCATGATCCGCGAGCGGCTGTTCCGCGAAGCCGAATCGAACGTCGCCGTGAAGGTGACCGAAGCCGCCGACAAGGACAGCTTCGAAGTCGCCGGCCGCGGCGAGCTCCAGCTCGGCGTGCTGATCGAGACGATGCGCCGCGAGGGCTTCGAGCTCGGCATCTCGCGTCCGCGCGTGCTGTTCGGCGAGGACGAGAACGGCAAGAAGACCGAGCCGTACGAGACCGTCATCATCGACGTCGACGACGAATATTCGGGTACGGTCGTCGAGAAGATGAACATCCGCAAGGCCGAGATGACTGACATGCGGCCATCGGTCGGCGGCAAGACGCGCATCACCTTCTCCGCGCCGAGCCGCGGGATGATCGGGTATCACGGCGAGTTCCTGTCGGACACGCGCGGCACCGGCATCATGAACCGGCTGTTCGAGAAATACGGCCCGCACAAGGGCAATATCGAGGGCCGCAAGAACGGGGTCCTGATTTCGAACGGCTCGGGCGAAGCCAATACCTATGCGCTCGGCCCGCTCGAAGAGCGCGGCATCCTGTTCGTCGCGCATGGCGAGGCGCTGTACGAGGGCATGATCGTCGGCGAGAATGCCAAGCCCGACGACCTCGAAGTCAACCCGATGAAGACCAAGGCGCTGACCAACTTCCGCGTCAGCGGCAAGGACGACACCGTCCGCCTGACCCCGCCGAAGCGCGCGACGCTGGAGCAGGCGATTGCCTATATCGACGATGACGAGATGGTCGAAGTGACGCCGAAGTCGATCCGGTTGCGCAAGCGCTATCTCGACCCGAACGAGCGCAAGCGCGCTACGCGGGCGAAGCAGGCTTAAGGCTTGTTTTAGGGTGAGGTTACGGGGCCGGGCGCGGAAGCGTCCGGCCCCTTTTCTGTTAATCATTGTATAAACTGAAATTTATTGCTTTTATAACACCTCGGGAGGGGCGTGCATTGGCTGACGTGGAAGTGCCACAAATCGTTGACGGTAGTTTGCGGCTCATACAGGCTGACGTTTCAGCTGCCCTAAACTTGATCGAGGGATTCGGTTCAGCTCGTGCTGACGTCGCCCCTTATAATCTTCGGAAGATTTACGAGCGCGACACAGCAATGACGCTCGACGAATATGTCGCATGGCTGACGCCAATCGTAAAAAAGATTTGCAGCAAGGTCGCCGCGCGGGGGAGTGTGTGCTGGCAAGTTGGCAATTTTGTTCGAGACGGAGAAGTTTTTCCGCTCGACTACTACTTTTACAACATGTTTGTCAGCGAGGGATTTAAGCTTCGCAACCGAATTATTTGGAAATTCAATTTTGGCCTTCACGCAAACAAGCGTCTTTCAGGTCGCTATGAGACACTGCTTTGGTTCACAAAGTCCGACGACTACGTGTTCAATCTCGATCCCATTCGGGTGCCGCAGATATATCCAGGCAAGCGACATTCAGCAAAGAAGGGCGATCTGAAAGCGGGAAAGCCAAGCGGTAATCCGCTTGGCAAAAATCCCTCCGATTTCTGGACGTTCTCTGCCGACGATTGCTTTGGCGAGAATCCGATTTGGGAGATTCCGAATGTCAAAGCCAACCATCCGGAACTAACAATTCATCCCTGTCAGTTTCCACATGAATTGGCAGAACGCTGCGTTCTCGCATTTTCCGATATTGGCGATACTGTCATGGATCCATTTGTGGGAGCTGGGACCAGCGTCATTGCGGCTACTAGAGCCGAGCGAAAGGCGATTGGTATTGACCGTAGCGCAGAGTATGTCGCGCTTACGCAAGAGCGCGTCAAAGCGCTGCGAGCTGGCGATTTGGCCCTGCGGCAATCCGGTAACTCCGTTCGGGGGCCAATCGGGAACGAGAAGGTCAGTCGAGTGCCTGACGAGTGGTGCGAGGCGGCTGAATGATGGCAAAGCCGTCCTCAATATCTGCGTCTTTGGGGAGCGGCAAAACCGCTAAGAAGGCGAAGAAGGCGCCGTTATCGGCGGCTGAGAGAGCATTCAATAAGCTTAAAGCCGATCATCGGTCGGCAATTCGATCATCATTTACGCAATCCGGCTTTCACCGTGTCACAGGTGTAAGTGATCGCGAGTTTACGTACGAAAATCAAAAGACTGACCTGGACGACATTTTCGTCTATGAAAATGTTATTGTTCTTGCTGAATACACGGCGGCTCAGCCATCAGGTGTGGGCGAGCACCTCAAAAATAAGAAGCACATTTACGATAAAATAATAGCTGACCCAGAGAAATTTCTTAATTTTATCGCATCTAAATTTCCCGCAAGTGCGGAGCAATTTGCAAGCGGATATCATGATCAACAAAAAATTCTGAAGATAATATATTGCTCTCGCCACGATTTTGAAGAGAAATATAAGGAAAACGTACCTGGGCCCATTTATATGGACTACCCAGCGGTTCGGTATTTTCCGCCGTTGCGGACGCGGTGCGAAGGTCAGCGCGATTTGAATTGCTTCACTTTCTGCGCGTCGACGACCAGCAGCTCGGCGTAAAGGGAAAAATTGAAGTTTCGGCGCCATCAAAAGACTATACTGGGTCTCTGTTGCCTGAGTCGAACTCACATTTTGATGCGGGATTCAAGATCGTAACCTTCTACGCTGATCCTGAAGCGTTGCTTCGAACGGCGTATGTACTGCGCAAGGATGGTTGGCGCGATTCACTGAACCTATATCAGCGAATGATTTCCAAAACTAAAATTGATGCAATACGCGCTTATTTAAAGAAGCAAAAGCGCGTATTTATAAACAATATAATTGTTACTCTTCCTTCTGAAGTTAAGCCTCTAAATGATAAATTAGAGACTGTGGACTCGGCGACGCTAAAGAAGACGGCGCCTATAAAAATTAAGCTACCTGATAGACCGAACAGCATTGGTCTTATCGATGGTCAGCATCGTGTTTTTGCTTACCATGAGACCAACGTAGATGACTCGCAGATCGCTATGCTGCGAGTGCAGCAGAATTTACTGGTGACGGGAATTATTTATCGATCTTCTTTATCGGATATAGAACGCGAAAAATTTGAGGCTCGGCTTTTTCTTGAGATCAACTCAACGCAAACTAATGCAAAAGCGCAACTTAAACAGGCAATAGGATTGGTGCTTGAGCCGTTCGGAAACGAGTCAATCGCAGCCCGCGTGCTCTCGCAATTAGCGAAGAATGGTCCGCTGCAAGGCATGGTTGAGCAGTATTTCTTCGACACTAACAAACTCAAGACGTCGTCGATTGTGAGTTTCGGATTAAAACCGCTCGTAAAAACGAACGGAACAGATTCGCTTTTTTCCATTTGGGTGCACCCGGCACGAGACGATGTCGCTGAAGGCAGAAATGATGAAGCGCTTGCTGAATACGTAAAATTCTGTGCGGCGACCATTAATAACGTTTTGATCGCTATTCGCAAAAATCTATCGTCGGGTCGTTGGACGACCGATGCGAAAGTAGAAAAACGGGTGCTCGCAACGACTTATGTAAATAGTTTCTTGATCACACTGCGTCTGCTCATAAAGGCGGGTAAGCCTCTTGACCAAACCTATCTCGACAAAGGTTTCGAAGAAATCGAGAAATTTGATTTTAAGAAATATCATTCGAGCCAATATAAACGAATGGCGGAGGAGATAGTCAATATTCACTTTGGCATTATGGATGCAGGTCAGCCATAGCCGCCGCCCGCCAGCGAGCCTATACGAACAAACCATAAACAAACCCTGTCCTACAAACCCCAAACCTGCCTACCCTCCGCGCACCCCGCCAGCAGGAGGCCCAAATGCAGAACCGCACCCCGTCGCCCGCGAAGCGCGGCCCGCGCTCCCCGATTTCACCCCGGTCCCGCGCAAATATCGCCATGACGGCTGGACGCCCGAGCGGCAGAAGGCGTTCATCGACGCGCTCGCCGATACCGGCTGTGTCAGCCGCGCCGCGGCGATGTGCAACATGGCGCAGGCCAATGCCTATACGCTGCGCCGCGCGCCCGGCGCCGAGGAGTTTCGCCGCGCCTGGGACGCCGCGCTCGACTTCGGGCTGCAGCGGCTCAAGGACATCGCGTTCGAGCGCGCGATCGAGGGCGAGCTGATCCCGGTGATCGTCGGCGGCAAGGTGATCGGCTTCCGGCGCAAGCACAACACCGCGCTGCTGATCTTCTGCCTGCGCAATTACGGGCAGGACGCCGAGGGGCGGCGCACAACGATCAGCTATGTCAGCACGCGCGCCAGCGCCGGCGCCGCGGCTGGCACGGAAGGGGCAGGGGCGGTGGCCGAGGCGACCACCACGACGATGCGGACCTCCGTCTCCGGGGGCGCCGGCGAGCGGCAGGCGGTGGCGGCGCAGGGCGATGCGCTGGCGGCCTCGCTGCAGAGCTTCGGCGGGGTCTCGCTCGATGCCGAGGCGCAGGACGCGGTAATGGCGGCGCTCGAGGCGTGTGCCGCACGCCACCGCCAGGCGGCGGCCGCGACGGGGGAGGCGGCGGCCGATGCCGCCGAGGACGATCCCGCTGCCGTCTTCGTCGGCGTGCCGCCCGGCGGGTCCGAATATCGCGGTGCGCTGCTGCCGTCGGGCCATGAAGAGGAATTCGAGCCGTTCGACCCCGTCGAGCCGCACTGGAGCGAGCATGGCGCCGACGTGCCGGAATGGGTGACGGCCCTGCACGAAGCGCAGGCGCCCTCGCGCGCCATCATCGATGCGCCACCGCAACCCCTGCCCGACGCGGTGGGTGATCGCGCGCCGGGCGTCGCCGCGGTGAAGCGGCCCCGGCGGCGGCGGGCGACGGGCTGACGCGAAGGCGCCCGCCTCAGCGCCCGCCTCAGCGTTTATACACCGCGATCCGCTCATTCCCCATCGGCAGCGTCGCCGCCAGTCGATACCCCCGCGCCATCGCCGCCGCCACGATCGCGCGGATTTCGGGTCGCTCGCCGCGGAACGCCGGGCGCATCACCACCACCGCCGGGCGCTGGCCGAGGATGCGGCGGACTTCGCTCGCCTGGTCGACGCCGGTCGCGCCGGTCTCGCGCGCGCGGTTGAGGTGCGCCGGCACGACGTAGCGCGACAGGCGGCAGCGCTCGGTCTCGGCATACAGCATCGTATTGCCCGAATAGACGTACAGGCAGCCCGGCCCGCGCCCGACGGCCTCGGTGAGCGCGGCAAGCTGCGTGGCATTGCCGCGCGCGTGGAGGTTGACCAGCACCACGATCTGCCCGGCCAGTGCGACGATCGCCAGGATCGCCGGCCCCGCGCGCTGGCGGAAGCGCGGCGCGCCGAAGAAGCCGGCCGCGCAGGCGCAGCCCGGGATCAGCGCGGGGAGGCCGTAATGGTCGAACCAGGTGCCGAACGCCGCGAGGCTGAGCAAGGCGACCGCGAACCAGGCGAACAGGAAGTGTCGCGCCGCTGGCGTGCCGTCGATCGCCTGGCCGCGCGCGCCGAACGCCATCGCCACCAGCGGCGACAGCAGCAGCACGAGCGTGCCGATATTGCCCAGCATCTCGCCCCACGGATTGGCGTTGCGGTGCGAGATCGACAGGAAATTGGCGAAGACGAACGCGTCGCTCTGGCCGAGCGCGGCGTAATAGCCATAGGCCGCGAGCGTCGGCGCCAGCGCGAGCGCGACCAAAGCCGCGCCGTACGCGACGAACGCCAGCGGCTTGCCCGCGGCGCGGCGCTCCTGCAGCAGCAGCCACACGCCGAAGAAGATGCCTTCGAACAGCGCCGAATATTTGATCTGCATCGCCACGCCGACCAGCAGCATCGCAAGTGCACCGAGCGCGCGCCGGCGCGGATGCGTCGCCGCCGCGAGGATCAATACGGCCGCGGCGGCCATCGGCAGATTGTAGAAGATCGGCGATTGCCCGCCGACGCCGTTGATCAGGTCTGGCCACAGCACATAGGCGATGCCGCCGGCGAGCGCGCCCGCGCCCCAGCCGGCGCGCCGCGCCATCCGCATCACCAGCCACGCGGTGAGGATCACGCAGAGCGTCGCCATCGCCTGATAGGCGAATGCGCCCCACGGCAGCGGCAGCCAGGCGGCGGGCATGTAGAGCAGGAACAGCCCGAGCGGCTTGCGGTCCCAGATGTCGACGAAGGGGAGCGCGCCGCGCCACATTTCGTGCGCGGTGACGTAATAGAATTCCTCGTCGGTCTGGATCACCGGATCGCCGAAGGTCACCGCGCGCGCGAGGATCGCCACGATCGCGAGGATGCCGAGCGTCGACACCGACGGGAGGGCACCGGGGCGGGCGAGTGGCGCAGGCGCGGTCAGCGAGATTGGCATGGCGCGCAGTACCGGCGCCAGTTTAACGCGAAGCTGAACCGCTCGCCCCGAATCGCGCTAAATTTTGTCGCAAATTGTACCGGGGCTCAGTGCTTCACGCCCTTCAGCATCAGCCACACCTTCATGCCGCCGGTCGGCCTGGCCACGCCGTCGAGCCGCTCGGCGCGCAGGATGGTGACGGGCCTGGCCATCATCTGCCCCTTGAACGCGCCGTCGCCGCCGGGCAGCGTCGGCAGCGCGAGCATGCGCTTGACCACGTCCATCCCGGCGATCACGCGCCCGAACGCGGCATAGCCGACGAACCCCGGCCGCGCATCGAGCGACGGATTGGCGCCGACCATGATCGAGAAATTGCCGCTGCCCGAATCGGTCCGCTCGTAGCGCGCCATCGAGAGCGTGCCGTCGAGATGTTTGAGCCCGGTCTTGCTGGTCGGCTCGAGCGGGACGACGCCGAGCATGCGGTGCGAATCGGTGCCGATCCCGCCTTGCACGAAGCCGGTGGTCGGCGCGGTCTTGCGCCGCGTCGCGCGGTAGAAGCTGGTGCCTTCGAAGCGGCCGTCATCGACGTATGCGAGGAAATTGGCGACCGTGCCGGGGGCATGCGCCGCGTCGAGCGCGACCACCACCGGCCCCGCGGCAGTGACGAAGCGCACCCGCACGATCGCCGGTTCGCGCGGCGGCGGCGCGCTGCCCGCGCTCGTCGCCAAAGCGCCAGCCAGGAGCGGCGCCATCCAGAATCGCATCAATCGTCACCTTCACTCATCGCGAGCACCGCCGCCCACTCCGTGTCGCGCACCGGCGATACAGACAGGCGCGCCTGGCGCAACATCTCCATGCCGGCAAGCGCGGGCGCGGCCTTGATCGCGGCGAGCGTCACCGGGCGGGCGAGAGCGCGGATCGGCGCGATCGCGACCGAGACCCAGCGCGGATCGCCATCAGGCTGCGCGGTGCGGACGATTTCGGCGATGCCGACGATCTCCTTCGGCTTGCCGCTATGGTAGAAGAACGCCTGGTCGCCGATTTGCATTGCGCGCAGGTGGAGCGCGGCGGCGGGGTTGCGCACGCCGGTCCATTCGGTCTGTCCCTCGGCCAGCAGATCGTCCCAGCCATAGCTTTCGGGTTCGGACTTGAGCACCCAATATGCCATCTTCGTCTCCTTGGTGAACGCTCCATAAATGCCGCATTCCGGCTCGGTTCAGGGCGACTCGCGTATGCATTGCAACAAGCTAGCCCGTTGGTGCGTTATTTGGCGATGCACGGGGATGCTGGAATGAGGAGATACGAGATGAAAAGCTGGATGACGAAAATCGGTCTCGGCCTCGCGCTCGGCGCGACCGCATTGACCGCCGCAGCCCCCGCCGACGCCCAGCGCTATCGCGGCGGCTATCGCGGGCATGGCTATTATCGTGGCGGTGGCGGCGCAGGCACTGCCGTCGTCGCCGGGATCGCCGGACTGGCGGTCGGCGCGGCGCTGGCATCCAATCGTGGCGGCTATCGCGACGGCTATTATCGCGACGGCTATTACGACGGTGGCTATTATCGCCGCCCGCATGGCTATTATCGTTCCTATTACGACGATGGCTATTACCCGCGCAGCTGCTTCATCGAACGGCGCTGGGATCCCTACTATGATCGCCCGGTCCATGTCCGCGTCTGCCGCTAAGCGGGCGAGAGCATGAGGCGAAACGGCGCGGGCTTCGGGTTCGCGCCGTTTTCGTATCTGGCGTGGACGCGCATTTTGCGTCATGAGCCCGGCCATGACCGATACAGAGACCACGCCCGATCGCCTGTCCTCCAACCCGCGCAGCCCGCATTATGACGAGGCGGCGCTGGCGCGCGGCATCGGCATCCGCTTCAAGGGCCAGCAGCGCCACGACGTCGAGGAATATTGCCGTTCGGAAGGCTGGATCCGCGTCGCCCTGGGCAAGAAGGTCGACCGGCACGGCCAGCCGCTGACGCTCAAGCTGTCGGGCGAGGTCGAGGCGTGGTTCGAGCATCCGGCCGAGGGTGCGGACGAGGCTGAAGGCTGAACGCGACTTGAGCCCCTCCCCTTCAGGGGAGGGGCTCAATGGAAATTAGTGCACGAACCGCGCGACCACGTCGCGATACGAGCGCGACACCTTAACCTGCGCGTTCGACTGCAGCACCAGGAAGCATTCGCCATTGGTGTGCGGCTTCACTTCCTTGACCAGGTCGAGATTGACGATCGTCGAGCGATGCACGCGCTGGAAGCGCCGCGGGTCGAGCCGTTTCTCCAGATCCTTCATCGTCTCGCGCAGGATCAGCGTATTGTCGCCGGTATAGATGCACATGTAATCGCCGGCGGCATCGATCCGTTCGATCGTGTCGACGTCGACGCGGAAGATCTGCCCGCGATCCTTGATGTTGATGAGCTTCTCGAAGCGGTTGGACGAAACCTGGTCGCCGCCATCGGCAAGGCTGTCGACCGAATCCGGCGCGATCTCGGCGATCACTTCCTTCAGGCGGTCGACTTCCTCGACGCCGCGCTTCTCGGCGAGGCGCTGCCGGACGCGGTCGAGCGTGTCGGCGAGGCGCGATTCCTCGACCGGCTTCATCAGATAATCGACCGCGTCGGTCTCGAACGCCTTCAGGGCGTGGTCGGAATAAGCGGTGACGAAGACGAACAACGGTGGCTCGACCTCCATCAGCCCCTGGACGACCGAGAAGCCGTCGAAGCCGGGCATCTGGATATCGAGAAAGACCAGATCGGGCTTGTGTGTCTTGATGCTGCGGATCGCCTCGCGGCCATTCATGCAGGTATCGATGATCTCGACGTCTTCATGCGCCGCCAGCCGCAAGGCAAGGCCCTGGGTAGCGAGCTTTTCGTCGTCGACGAGGATGGTGCGGATCGTCATGCAGTCTCTTTCTTCGGTTCCTCGAGCTGGAACGGGATTTCGATCTCGACCCCGAAACCGCCCCCCGGGATCGATCGCGTCTCGAATTTATGATCCGGCCCGTACGCCTGGGCCAGTCGCTCCCTGATATTGGCAAGGCCCACCCCAGTTGAAAGGGGCCCCGGCGAAACGCTCTGCCGTGCCTTGGTTTCATTCAAGCCGGGGCCGGTGTCGGATACGACGATCTGCACGCGATCTCCGGTGAGCCGCGCGACGACCGCGATTTCGGCGCCGTCTTCCTGCGGCGTCACGGCATATTTGATCGCATTCTCGACCAGCGGCTGGAGCAGCAGCGAGGGCAGACGCGCCTTGGCGACGCGCGGATCGACCTCGAAGGTCGGCCGCAGCCGCTCCTCGAAGCGCATCTTCTCGATTTCGAGATAGAGCTTCAGCGTCTCGAATTCCTGCTGCACCGTGACGTGCGCGGTCGGCTCGTTGGCGAGCGTGTAGCGCAGGAACGACGACAGCCGCCCGAGCATCGCATTGGCGCGCTCGGTCTCCTTGAGCAGCACCAGGGTCGAGATCGAGTTGAGCGTGTTGAACAGGAAATGCGGGTTAAGCTGATAGCGCAGCATCGCCAGCTGCGCCGAGGATGCGGTGTTCTCGAGCGTGGCGAGCTGGTCGATCTGGTCCTCGACGATCAGGTAGAAATTGATCCCGAAATACAGCGCGGTCCACCCCGCCAGCACGGTGAAATTGAGGAACACCGTGCCGAGCACCAGGCTGACGTTGAGCCCCGGGCTCTGCAGCTTGATGAACGAGAAGGAGAAAGCGTCGAGCACGGCGTAGAGCAAGGTCGCGCCGGCGAGCGTCAGCACCGTCAGGATCGCCATCGCGAAGCGCGGCTGGCGGCGATACACATGATACACCGTCGCGAGCAGCAGGGTGATGCTGTAGCCGACGATCGATTCGATCACGACCGGCACCACCACCGATACGTCGCTGGCATTGGAGACGCTCGAGACGCCGCGGAGGATGAGATAACCGGTCCATCCGGCCGCCTGCAGCGTCCAGAATGCCCGGCTCTTATCCTCGAAGAAGGGCCGCGAGAAGATCGCGGGTCTGGTCAGGAGCGGCATGAGGAGGGTCTTAGCCCGGCTGGGCGCGATGCGCAAAGTGGGGTAAAGGTGGCGTGCGACGCGAAGACGCGCGCGGCTCCCCTCCCTGGAAGGGAGGGGTAGGGGGTGGGTCGGTGTGGGCGGGCGTTACGCGTCTCCTGCGGGCCGACCCACCCCCAGCCCCTCCCTTCCAGGGAGGGGAGGAAGATAGGAGAGCGAGTTCATGAACGACCAGCCCGACCGCGCGCGCTTTACCGCGATGGAACACGGCACCCAGGCCGACTGGAGCATCATCGCCGGCCATTTCGGCCAGTTCGCCAGGACGCTGCCGCAGCGGGTGCTGACCCATCTCCGCTTGCTAGACGGCGATTATGGCGGCTTCCCGGTCGACCGGCTCGAACATTCGCTGCAGACCGCGACGCGCGCGCATCAGGACGGGCGCGACGAGGCCTATGTCGTGATGGCGCTGCTCCACGACATCGGCGACACGCTCGGCACCTACAACCATCCCGAGATCGGCGCGGCGATGCTGCGGCCGTTCGTGTCGGAAGAGCTGCACTGGATCGCCAACACGCACGGCGTGTTCCAGGGTTATTATTTCTTCCAGTATGTCGGCGGTGACCGCGACTTGCGCGAAGCCTATCGCGGCCACCCGCATTTCGAAGCGTGCGCCGAGTTTTGCGAGAAATACGACCAGGCGGCGTTCGACCCGGCATATGAGAGCGCGCCGCTGTCGTTCTTCGAGCCGATGGTCGGGCGGGTGTTCTCGCGGCCGATCAACTCGATCTATGCGAAGGCGGCGGGGGAGGCGGCGGCGGCTTGAGCTCGGTTTCTTTCAGCGACACCAACAAAAAAGGCCGCCGTCCCGAAGGACGGCGGCCCATTTCATTGGCATGAGCGTCGCTTAGAAGCTGAACTTGGCGCCCAGACGGATCGAGTAGAGCGACGAACCGTTCACGGTGATCAGCTGATCGGCCAGGAACGCGTCGGTGCTGGGTGCGGAATAGGTATATTGTGCGCACGGATTGGTGCCGCTCGGCTTGCACGCCACCTTCGCGACCACGTCGGTGTACGGGAAGAAGTTGCGCAGCTGCTCACCCCATTTGTGGTTGAGCAGGTTCGGCAGGTTTTCGATGTCCGCGAATACCGAGATGCGCGACTTGCCGACGAAGGTCGGGATTTCCTGTTCGAGGTGAAGATCGATCTTCGAGAACCACTTCGAGTTGAAGCCGTTGCGCGGCGCGATCTTGCCACGATACTTGCTCAGACCGGTCGAGTTGATGATCTGGTCGATCCGGTTCGCCGTCGCGCTCACGCCGTTGACGGTGTCAGCATAAAAGATTTTCGGATCGTTGATTCCGGTCGGCACGTAGAACAGGAATCGGCTGGTGTTGCCGGCGGTGCCAAACGTCTGGCTGCGGCCGGCGAGCGTCCCGGCATCCTGCATGGTGTAGCTGTAGGGCGAGCCGATGCGGGTTTCGCCGAACAGGCTGATCGTCGTCTTATAGTCACGGAAGAAGGCGTGATCATAGCCGAGGCTGTAATGGAACGAATACCGGACTTCGTCATTCGAATGGCCGAAGGCGCCGCTATTGGCATCGTAATAGGCGGTGTTGCCGTAGTTCGACGACGCGACCGACGAGGTCACGGCTGCCTGATCCCACACGTCCTGGTAGGTGAAGCTGCCATAGGCATCGAGGCCGAAGTCCCACTTCTTGGCGAGGCTGACGACGCCGATATAGCCGTGGCCGCGCGTGGTGTTGCCGAGGATGGTGTCGGCGTTGCCCGAGGCACCGCCCTGGCTGATCGGCGTAAGGTCCTGGTAGCGCTGGCGGCCATCGGGCGTCAGCGAGCCAGGGAGCGGGACGGCGCGACCGTCACGGTACAGGATCGCTTCCTTCGTCTTGGAGATCAGCGCGCTCGCCGACAGGATCCAGTGGTCGCCAATCGGCCCGAGGTTGAAGTCGTTGGTCGCGGTCAGCGATCCGCGCCATTGCGACGGAATCTTGAACTTCGGGTCCAGTGCCGCAACCGGAGCATTCTGCGTGCCGGCCAGGGCTGCCGTCGCGCCGGCGGGGACCTGGTTGAGATTCACGTTGTTGAGGAATGCCGCGTTGGTGGCCGTGCTGGTCAGCACCGGTTGCACGCCGCTCGAGGAGAAGCTGTTGCCGATATAGACGTCGGGCGTGCCGCCGCCGAACACACCGACGCCGCCGTGCAGGTTGAAGGTCGGCGTCGCCTTCCAGTCGAAGCCTACGCGCGGCTGGAACAGGCCGCGGCCGCTGAGGAACGAGGTGTTGGCGAAGCCTTCGCGCACCACGAACGCCTGGTTGAGCAGCGGACGGTCGTGACCACCATACAGATCGTACCGCACGCCGGCCGTGAACGACAGCGACGCGTTGACACGCCAGTCATCCTGGATGCCGAACGTGTGCGTCGCATAGCTGAAGCGCGCGGCGGCATCGTTCGGGTTGCCGGTCGTCGCATTGGCGTAGCCGAACTCCTGCGCGGTGCCGGCCTGGAAGGCGGCGATCGAGTCGAAGTAATAAGCGCCATATGCGCCCGACGAGATGCCCGTGTTACCCGGGTTTGCCGTCTGGCCGATGAACAGGTTGTAATTGTTGACGTGCTGGTAATCGTACAGCAGTCGCAGGCTGTGCTGGCCGAGCGAGATGCGGATCACTTCCTGCGCGTCGAAGGTCTTGGTGCGCAGGATGTTGGTCTGTGCCGAGCCGAGCGGACCGATAGCGAGGTAAGGGACCGTCGCGCCAGTTGAGTCGGTGCACGACGTCCCGTTCGGGCCGACCGTAATTGCACCGGCGGCGCCGGGCGCGGTGCAGACGAGCGCGAGCGCCGTCTTGCCGAGGATCGGATTCTGGCCGCTCTTATAATCCTTGTACAGGACGCGGGTTTCGGTCGAGATCGTCGGCGACCAGGTCGAGTTCAGCGTCGCGACGCCGGCCCAGACGCGGTTCGGCTTCACATAGTCGTTCGACTGCGTCGACTGCGAGGTCGCAGTGTTGAAGCCGAGCGTGTTGATCGCATCCTTGGTGTAGATGCCAGTGAGCGAGAGGCGCTGTCCGTCGGTGATGTTGGCGTCGATGCGGCCGACGATGCGGTCGTCCTTGTCGTCCTGGCTGGTCAGCTTGCCGCCCGCATCCACATTGTATTTGGACTTGGCGATGCTGGTAATCTGGTCGAACTGCGCCTGGGTGATCGTGCTGGGCGTGATGTTGAACGGGTTGTTCGCCCGCACGCGCTCGGCCGAGACCATGAAGAACAATTTGTCCTTGATGATCGGGCCCGACAGCGTCGCGCCATAATCCTTGCTCGTGAATTTCGGCTGGTTCGCGACGCCGGTGGGGTTGGAGATATACGGCTTGAGGCGCGAGCCGGTCAGGCCGTCGGTCGATTCGGTAAAGAAGCCGATGCCGTGGAACGAATTGGTGCCCGACTTGAGGATGGCGTTGACGACGCCGCCCTGGAAGAAGCCTTCGCGGATGTCGTACGGCGCGACCTTGGTCTGGAACTCGCCGATCGCGTCGATCGGGACCGGGCCACGGCGCGACGGCAGCGCGTCAGGGTTGAGGCCGAAGCTGTCGCCGATCGGCACGCCGTCGACGGTGAAGCGGTTGAAGCGCGGGTTGACGCCGGCGAACGTGATCTGGCGCCCGGTCGACTGCGACGTGTCGAGCGTGGCGAAGGGATCGCGGCGGATCAGGTCGCGAATGTCGCGGTTGACCGAGGCGACCTTCGAAATGTCGCGCGCGTTGAGGATCGTGGCGGGGCCGTAGCCGACTGCGCCGGCACCCTTCACGCGGGACGCGGTGACGACGATGTCGTTGCCGCTCGCCGCTGCGGTCTCGATCGGCAGGTTGAAGGCTTGGCCGGCGACCGTGTAGATGTCGGTGACTTGCGATCCGCCCTGGTCGACCGTGACGGTGTAGGGCCCGCCGGTGCGCAGGCCGGGCAGCGAGAACGCGCCATCCGCGCTGGTGACGGCGCTGGCGCGGGTGCCCGACGGCACGTGCACGGCGGTGACGGTGGTACCGGCAACGGCCACGCCGTTGTTGGTCACCTTGCCCTGGATCGTGGAAGTGGTTTCCTGCGCGCTGGCCGCAGCCGGAATGGCGAGCGCAGCAATTGCTACGCCGAGAAGGAGATTATGTCGCATCGATTTTTCCCTGTTGCCCTGATCGCGGATCGTGCGACTTGTGCGTCGCTTGGCGTCCCCTTGGAGCGGATATATTTCGCTTCGATGACAGATGCGACAGGGCAGGCAGAAAGATTACATTCGGTTCAGGTTGCGTTGCAAAAAGGCATCACTCGAAAGGTTCCACGGTTCATCGCGCTGCGGCGACGATTTCCGCCCAGCCGGCCTCGTCGATCACGCTAACCCCTAGCTCCGCGGCCTTTTTCAGCTTCGATCCGGCCCCCGGCCCCGCCACCACCAGATCGGTTTTGGCCGAAACCGAACCCGCGACGCGCGCACCCAGCGCCTCGGCCTGGACCTTGGCTTCGTCGCGACTCATCGTCTCGAGGGTGCCGGTGAACACCACGGTCTTGCCGCTGACCGGCGACTCGCGGGTTTCGACCACGAACCGCGGCGGCGTGACCTGCTCGAGCAGATCGTCCCACAGCTTTTGATTGTGCGGCTCGTGGAAAAAGTCGCCGAGCGCCTGGAGCACGACCGGACCGACGCCCTCGATCAGGCCGAACCGCTCGATCGCCTCGGCATCGCCAGCGCGCGCCGACATGGCGCTTTCGCGCAGCGCGGGGAGGGTGCCGAACATCCGCATCAGGTCGCGCGCGGTGATCTGGCCGACATGGCGGATGCCGAGCCCGAACAGCAGCCGCGCCGCATCGGGTGCGCGCTTCGCCTCGATCGCGGCGAACATCGCGTCGACCGACTTCGCCTGCCAGCCATCGCGGCCGATCAGCGCGTCGCGATGCGGCGCGAGGCGGAAAATATCGGCGGGTTCCGCGATCCAGCCGAGATCGAGCAGCTCGACCAGCGTCTTCTCGCCCAGCCCGTCGATATCGAGCGCGCCGCGCGACACGAAATGGCGCAGCCGCTCGAGCCGCTGCGCGGGGCAGATCAGTCCGCCGGTACAGCGCACGTCGACCTCGCCCTCCTCGGCGACGGCTTCGCTGTCGCAGCGCGGGCAGTGCGTGGGGAAACGCCACGGTTCGCGCGGCGCGTCGCGCGTGAGGTTCTCGACGATCTGGGGAATCACGTCGCCGGCGCGTTGCAGCACGACGCGGTCGCCCGGGCGCACGCCGAGCCGCGCGATCTCGTCCGCATTGTGCAACGTCGCATTGCGCACAACGACGCCGCCGACCGTGACGGGTTGCAATTTGGCGACCGGCGTCAGCTTGCCGGTGCGCCCGACCTGGATGTCGATCGCGAGCAAAGTCGTCTCGGCGCGCTCGGCCGGGAATTTGTGCGCGATCGCCCAGCGTGGCGTGCGCCCGACGGTGCCGAGCCGCACCTGCCAGTCGAGCCGGTCGAGCTTATAGACCACGCCGTCGATATCGAACGGCAGATCGGCGCGCTGATGCTCGATGCTGCGATAGACTGCGAGCGCATCGTCGGTGGTGGCGGCATGGGTAAAGCCGGCGGCGACCGGGAAGCCCCAGCCGCGGATCGCCCCGACGATCTCCGCCTGCGTCTCGCCCGGCAGCGCGCTGGCCTCCCCCCACCCCCAGGCGAAGAAGCGCAGTGGGCGCGTCGCGGTGACCGCGGCGTCCTTCTGGCGCAGCGATCCGGCGGCGGCGTTGCGCGGATTGGCGAACTGGCGCGCTTCCTTGCCGGTGCCGTCCGCCTCGGTCAGCAAGCGGGCGTTGAGCGCGGCGAAATCGCCTTTCGCCATATAGACTTCGCCGCGCACTTCGAAAATGTCGGGTGCGCCGGCGGGCAACGTCTGCGGGATGTCGGCGATGTGCGCGACATTGGCGGTAACGTCCTCGCCGACCTGGCCGTCGCCGCGCGTCAGCGCCTGGACCAGCCGGCCCTTTTCATAGCGCAGCGAGCAGGACAGGCCGTCGATCTTGGGTTCGGCGGTCAGTTCGACCGGCGCGTCGTCGGGCAGCGCGAGGAAGCGGCGCACGCGCGCGACGAACTCGGCGACGTCTTCGTCGCTGAAGGCATTGTCGAGGCTGGTCATCGGGCGCGCATGCGCGACCTTGGCGAGATGCGCGGCCGGCGCCGCACCGACGTGGAGCGACGGCGAATCGCCGCGCACCAGCTGCGGGAAGGCCGCCTCGATCGCGGCGTTGCGCCGAGTCAGCGCATCATAAGCGGCGTCGCTGATCTCGGGCGCGTCGTCGGTATGATACAGTCGGTTGTGGCGCGCGATCTCGTCCGCCAGCCGCGCGAGCTCGGTCGCGGCGGCGTCATCGGTGGCGGGCAGAGGCGTGGTCATCGCTCAGCGTTAAGCGAGAGCGGGCAGGGGATTCAAGCTAGTCGTCGTC
The DNA here is from genome assembly GCA_964243205.1 of uncultured Sphingomonas sp. Classification (GTDB taxonomy): domain Bacteria; phylum Pseudomonadota; class Alphaproteobacteria; order Sphingomonadales; family Sphingomonadaceae; genus Sphingomonas. The sequence continues at coordinate 4,399 of CAXTEO010000058.1, read as the reverse complement.
TTCCAGCATTTCGGCCTGAAGCTTGGCTTCTTCGTTGGTCGATTTGCGTTCGGCGGTCTTTTCGGCGCGGGTGGCCATCTCGTCCCATGCCTTGGCGGAGCGCAAGTGGCGCGTGCGGACATTGTCCAGCGTGGCGGTTGCAGCGTCGGACTCGGCCTGGCGGGCGCGGTCGCGATAGAAGATTGCGGTGGTATTCGTCGGATGTCTCCCAGTGGAAGAAAGGGGTGCCGCCGGAGAGCGACACCCCCGATTCGGCGTGTCAGGCCTGTGCGAGCTTGACGGCCGAGACCTTGCCGCGGCGATCCTCTTCCAGCTCGTACGAAACGCGCTGGTCGCGATCGAGCGTCGCCATGCCGGCGGCTTCGACCGCGCTGATGTGGACGAACGCGTCGCCGCCGCCGCCCTCGGGCGCAATGAAACCATAACCCTTGTCGGCGTTGAAGAATTTGACGGTGCCGATAGCCATAACTTTATCCTTAGTGCCGGTCGCCGCGCTGCTGAAGCGAGAGCGCCGGAGCGGGGCCGAGATCAAAGACGGATGCGACGTCCGGCCCCGGCCGGCGCATCCGATGGCGGTGTCACCCGCGCGCGGAAGGTCCGCAGCGGGCAGGGTGACCGAAAAAGGAGCAAGCAAAGATCACAACGCGTCCGATGCCAGGCAAGCGGGAGCGCGGGACGTCTCTCAGTCGCGCGATGCTTGGCGAGCGGACTCGCGCGATAAGGCAAGCCTAGCAGGTTGTTACGGCTCTGTCGCGAATTAGATCGTACGCGACCTGTACGCGATCAGGACAGTGCCCAGCCGATCAGGATGATGATGCCCCACAGCAAAGCGGCCAAGGGGAGGCCATTCACGATCCCGCGCAGCACCCCGAGCTCGACCATGGGTGTAGCGGATTCATCGGGCAGATCGGAACGACTGCGCTCGAGGTCGCGAAGACCGTTTGACGCTGCTTGATTGAAATCGCCGCCATCGTGCTGCACCGCGACACTATTTCACCTTCGCCCTAGTTGTTGCCGTTCATCGGTAGAAAAACGCGCCCGTATCCCGTGCATGATCGCCACATGCATAATGCAGCGACAGTAAAATGGATAGATTCCGCACCGTTTCGACCGATATTACGCCACATCTATAAGAACGTTGTAGCACTAAAGGCGATTTCATCGCAATTGAATCCTGCCTCCGTTCGCCCTGAGCTTGTCGAAGGGCTGTCCTCCTCCTGTATGCGGCACGCAGGAGAAGGGCGGGGCTTCGACAAGCTCAGTCCGAACGGGTGGGTCGTGGGCGCATTCGGAGCGTGATGCGTTTCGGTCGAACCCCTTCCGTCACCCTCGCTTTCGCGGGGATGACGGAGATCGGGTCAATCCATTCGCATCATGCGCTCAAAGCAAGCGACTCTAAGCCGTTTCCAGCAACCGGTCCGCCTGCGCGCGCGCCTCGGGGGTGATCGTCGCGCCCGACAGCATCCGCGCGATCTCCTCGCGGCGGGCGGCCTCGTCCAGCGCGACCACGCCGGTGCGCGTGACGGTCCCGTCATGGCTCTTGGCGATCAGCAGATGATGCCCGCCGCGCGCCGCGACTTGCGGGCTGTGCGTGACGACGAGCAATTGCGTGCTGGTCGCCAGGCGCGCGAGCCGTTCGCCGATCGCGCTCGCCACCGCGCCGCCGACGCCGCGGTCGATCTCGTCGAAGATCATCGTCGCCGCGCCGCCCTGCTCCGCCAGCGCCACCTTCAGCGCGAGGATGAAGCGCGAGAGCTCCCCGCCCGAGGCGATCTTGACCAGCGGCGCGAACGGCGCGCCGGGGTTGGTCGAGATTTCGAATTCGACGCGGTCCTTGCCCGCGGGCGACCAGTTTTCGGATGCGGCCGGTGCGACGACGGTGCGAAAGCGCGCCGCGTCGAGCTTCAACGGCACGAGCTCGCCTTTCACCGCGCCGTCGAGCTGCACGGCGGCGGCGGTGCGTGCCTTGGTCAGTGCGGCGGCGGCGGCGTCATACGCCGCGCGCGCCGCGGCGAGCCTGGTCTCGAGCGCGGCAATGCCTTCCTCGCCCGCATCGAGCGCGGCGAGCCTGGCTTCCAATTCGCGCGCCAGCTCGGCGAGCGCGTCGGGCTGGACGCGGTGCTTGCGCGCCATCGCGCGCAGCTCGAATAGCCGCGTCTCGTCCTCCTCCAGCGTAGCGGGGTCGAACCACAAATCGCTCTTCGCCTCGCGCAGCCGTTCCTCGGCGACCGCGCCCTCGATCACCGCGCGGTCGACCGCGGCCAGCGCATCGGCCAGCGCGGCATGATCTTCCGCGATCCGCTCGAGTACGCGCGCCGCCTGGCGCAGTTGCGACAGGCCGCCGTCCGATCCCTCGAGCCACGCCTCGATCGCGACCAAGTCCTCGGCGATCTTTTCCGAGCGCTGCATCGCGCGGCGGCGATCGGCGAGCGTCTCCTCCTCGCCCGGCTCGGGCGCGAGCGTGCGCAGCTCACCGACGGCATGTTCGAGCCATTCGCGGTCGCGCGCGGCGGTGTCGATCGTCGCGCGCGCCGCTGCCAGCGCGGCCTCGGCATCGCGCCACGCATTGTACGCCGCGGTGGTCGACCCCGCCTCGACCCGCCCAAACGCGTCGAGCAAGGCGCGGTGGCCGCGCGCGTTGAGCAGCCCGCGATCGTCGTGCTGGCCGTGGATTTCGACCAGATGCAGCGCGAGTTCGCGCAGCAGCCCGGCCGAGGCGGGCTGGTCGTTGACGAAGCCACGGCTGCCGCCATCGGCCTTGACGATGCGGCGGATCATCAACGGTTCGCCCGGCTCGATCTCGAGCCCGTTTTCGGTGAGCAACGCCACGACCGGGCCATCGGCCGGCGGCGTGTCGAAGGTCGCGGTCACCACTGCCTGCGCGGCGCCCCGTCGCACCAGTCCGGCATCGCCGCGCGCCCCGAGCGCGAGGCCGAGCGCGTCGAGCAGGATCGACTTGCCGGCGCCGGTCTCCCCGGTCAGCACGCCGAGGCCGTCGCCGAACTGCAGGTCGAGCGCCTCGATCAACACGACGTCACGGATGGCGAGAGAGATCAGCATGGGGTCGCCGCACCCTTTAGCCCAGCCGGCGGCGTTCTGGTATCGTTCTTTTCGAACGCGCCGGGCAGAGCAGGCCTCAGCTTCCCGGGTTCGGGTTGCCCGGGTTGGTGGTCGATCCGCCCGAGACCGGCGCGGCGCTGGTATCGCGCTTCAGGTCGCCGCTCTTGCCGGGCAGCGAGACGTTGGTCTTGGCCGTTTCCGGGATGATCAGCTGGCCCGGCGCGATCGTCGCGACCGCGACCGGGGGATGCTCGTTGGCGAGCTTGTAGGCGCGCTCATACCATTGCGTGCCGGGATAGTTGGCGCCCAGCACCGCGGCCGACTTGCGCGCTTCCTCGGGCACGCCGAGCGCGAGATAGGTCTCGGTCAGGCGCATCAGCGCCTCGGGAACGTGCGTCGTGGTCTGGTAATCCTCGACCACCTTGCGGAAGCGGCCGTTGGCGGCGAGCCACTGGCCGCGCACTTCGTAAAAGCGCCCGATCTCCATCTCCTTGCCGGCGAGATGGTCGCGCACGAGATCGACCTTGAGGCGCGCATCGGCGGCGTAGCGCGTATTGGGGTAGCGGCGCATCAGTTCACCGAGCGAATCGAGCGCTTGCTGCGTGATCTTCTGGTCGCGCGTCACGTCGCTGATCTGCTCGTAATAGCCGAGCGAGACGAGATAATAAGCGTAGGCTGCATCGCGATTGCCGGGATGGACCGAGAGGAAGCGCTGCGCCGACTGGATCGAGGCGGTGTAATCGTGCGCGAGATAATAACTGAACGCGCTCATCAGCTGCGCCCGGCGGGCCCATACCGAATACGGATGCTGGCGCTCGACTTCGTCGAACAGCTGCGCCGCGATCTTGTACTGCTTCATGTCGAGCCGCTTGCGCGCCGCCGTGTAGAGCGTGCCGACATCGCGCGCGACATAGGGAATGTCGCCCTTGGTCTTGTTGCGCGCGCAGCTGGTCGTGCTGAGCGCGGTCGCGGCGATCAACGCGATCGCGAGGCTGCGGAAAAGGGGCGAGCGGGTCAGGGGGGTACGCATCGGCGACAGCCTTAGCCCAACCCCGAAGCCGCGAACAATCCTTTTCGCGCGCGGATCGCTTGGCAGCGCCGATGCGTTGGCGTTATGAATCCTCGACTGGAGATTGACCACCGTGACTGCCACCCTGCTCGCCACCAAGCGCGTCGAAAAACCCTGGGGCCGCACGCACCTCTGGCCCGGTTTCCCCGACCCCGCGGCGGGGGGCGAGAAGATCGGCGAAGTGTGGTTCCAGACGCCGCATGCCGGCGAACCCGACCTGCTGATCAAATATCTCTTCACCAGCGAGAAACTGTCGGTGCAGGTCCATCC
>CAXTEO010000057.1:11254-25944 GCA_964243205.1 uncultured Sphingomonas sp. | reverse complement strand
TCCTCGCATGATCCCCCGATCGCAACACTTCGGGGATCGTGCGCCCTTCCCATTCATAAGGCCGGGTGTAATGCGGATATTCGAGCAGCCCCGTTTCGAAGCTCTCGTCCACGCCGCTACAAGCCGCGCCCATTACGCCGGGGAGCAGCCGAATGCAAGCATCCAGCAGCACCAGCGCACCCATCTCGCCGCCGGAAAGGATATAGTCGCCGATCGACACTTCCTCGATCGCGCGCGCGGCGAAGATGCGTTCGTCGAAACCCTCGAAGCGGCCGCACAGGATGGTGACGCCTGGGCCCTCCGCCAGGCTGCGGATGCGGGCCTGGGCGAGCGGGGCGCCGCGCGGCGTCATGGCGAGCAGCGGGCGCCCTGCAGGCACGCTGTCGATCGCGGCTGCGAGGATATCAACGCGCAGCACCATCCCTGCCCCGCCGCCCGCGGGCGTCTCGTCGACGGTGCGATGCTTGTCGGTGGCAAAGTCGCGAATGTTGCGCGCATCGAGGCTCCATTTGCCTTCGCCCAGCGCGCGGCCGGCGAGCGACAGGCCGAGCGGACCGGGGAACATCTCGGGGTAGAGCGTGAGGACGGTGGCGGCGAAGGTCATAGCGTCCAATTCTCTACGCGCAGGCCGGGGATGTCGGCAAAGTCGCGCTCGTTGTTCGTCACGAGGATAAGGTCTAGCGCCAGTGCGTGCGCCGCAATCAGCCGATCGAAGCTGCCGCGCTTGAAAGGCAGCGCGGCATAGCATCGCGCCGCCGCTTCATCGAACGGTACCAGCGTCGCCACGCGTGCGATAAGCGCCTCCAACTGATCGCCCGGAGGCGGCTTGCCGCGCGCAATTCCGATCGCAACCTCGCCAAACGCAATCGCCGAGAGCGCGAGATCGCCTTCGTTGCACTCCGCGACACGCGCCACGACCGCCGGGTGACCAGTCAGCAACAGGATGCAGATATTGGCGTCGAGCGCGTATCGCACTCAACCGCCCTTTTCGTCATCCGCAGCCGCCGGCCACCCCGGCCAGTCCGGATCGTCCCACACACGCGGGCTGTGATCGAATTCGCGCTCTTCCCGCGTGAGCGGCTTGAGCCAAGGCATCGACCCGGCGATCCCGGTCAGATCGATCTTACGCTTCGGCGCGTCGATCGGTTCGACCCTGAATGTCATCGCCGCCTCCTGCACGATCCGGACGTCTTCACCCTCGACCATACCCAGCCCCTTCGGAAGGCGCAGCGCCAGCGAGTTTCCCGACTTGAATGTCTTGCCTACATATTCGGTCATGACGCACCTATGTGTATACCGCTGGTATATACATCACCGAGCGATCGATTGCAAGGAACGTTGCGCCACCCGGCGCGTATCGCGCCTATGGACGATTGCATCATCATCGGCGCTGGTCCCGCAGGCCTTACCGCCGCGATCTATCTCGCGCGATTTCATCTGAAGATCAGGCTGTTCGATTGCGGCAGCAGCCGCGCCGCGCTGATCCCGCGGACTCGCAACCATGCGGGCTATCCCGGCGGGGTGAAGGGTACCGAATTGCTGCGGCTGATGCGCGAACAAGCGGCCGAATTCGGCGCGCTGCGCGAAGAGGCCGAGGTTACCGCCATCGCGCCGCGCGGTGATGCATTCAACGTCGCGGTCGAAGGTCGCAGCTTTGCGACGCGCACCGTCCTGCTGGCGACGGGCGTGGTCAATACCCGGCCCGACATGCCCGCGAACGTGCACGATGCGGCGCTGGCCAAGGGGCTGATCCGCTATTGCCCAATCTGTGACGGCTATGAAGTGACCGACAAGCGCGTGGGCGTGATCGGCACGGGGAGCCACGGGATGAAGGAAGCCTTGTTCCTGCGTGGCTTTACCAAAGACGTGACGTTGGTCGCTCCCGGCGGTGCGCACGATCTGGACGACAGCTGCCGCGCCAAGCTGGATGCTGCCGGCATCGTCCACCGCGACGGCCCGTGCACGCCGATCCAAGTCGAAGGCGAGCAGATCGTCGTCACCACGCCAGAGGGGCGGCTAAGCTTCGACAGCGTCTATCCGGCGCTCGGGTCGACCATCCGGTCGAAGCTCGCGGTTGCGGCTGGCGCGCGGGCATCGAAAGACGGGTGCCTGGAAGTCGACGACCACCAGCGCACCTCGATCCCGGGCCTGTTTGCTGCGGGCGATGTGGTAAAAGGGCTGGACCAGATCAGCCATGCGATGGGCGAGGCCGGCGTCGCGGCGACGGCGATCCGCAATCTGCTCGATGAGCGGCAGCCGCTCAGACGATAAAGCCGACTTCGACGACGAGCTTTTCGGCATCCCATTCGGGCACCGCGTCGGCATTCATCGGGATCATGAAGCGCTTGCCCGGCTTGCCGTCTTCACCCGGACGTTCGATCTCGATCACGTCGCCCGCGCCGAAATCGTCGATCGCGACGACATGGCCGAGCGCCTCGCCCGTCGTCGAGACGGCAGGCAGGCCCAGCAGATCGGCATGATAATATTCGCCCTCGGCCAAGGGCGGGAGTGCCGAGCGCGGCACGGTCAGTTCGGTCCCGCGCAAAGCTTCGGCCATGTTGCGGTCGGTCACTTCGGCGATCCGCGCGATCATGCCGTTGCTGCCGTGGCGCACCGACTTCAACGACAGTTTCCCGTCGTTGAAGACTGTGTAGGCGCCAAGGTCCTCGGTGAAGACCTTGAGACGGACCTCCCCCGTCACGCCGTGCGCGCCGATGATGACGGCGAGCGTGACGGGGGCGTCCGTTTGCATCAGCCGTTTGCCGGGGTTTCTTCCGACGTCGCTTCCGCGACGGCTTCGGCTTCCGGGGTCGGCTCTTCGGTCGCTGCTTCGATTTCCGCGCCCATCACGGCCTCGGTCTCTTCGTTGCTGCCGGTGGCAGGCGCAGCGGCTGCGGCTTCAGCGGCAGCAGCGGCTTCGGCAGCGGCGGTCGCCTTGGCTTCTTCCTCGGCGGCAGCGGCGGAAACCTTGGCTTCCGCCTCGGCTTCGGCGGCGGCGACCTTGGCGGCCTCGGCATCGTCGAGCTTCTTCTGGCGCTCTTCGACGCGCTCGGTGGCCTTCTCGCCGGGCTTGCCCTTGTTCGGGTTGCTGCGGGCAGCGCGCTCGCGCACGCCCTTCACGTCGAGGAAGCGTGCGACACGGTCGGTCGGCTGTGCGCCGACGCCGAGCCAGTAGGTCGCACGCTCGGTGTCGAGCACGATGCGCTTCTCGTCATCCTTGGCGAGCAGCGGGTTGTAGGTGCCGATCTTCTCGATGAACTGGCCGTCGCGCGGCGCGCGGGCGTCGGCGACGACGATGCGGTAATACGGGCGCTTCTTGGAACCGCCGCGCGAGAGACGAATGCTGACTGCCATGATGTTTTCCTTCTTCTGATTTCGTCACCCCGGCGAAGGCCGGGGTCGGTGTGTTGAATGTCGTGCCCTTGCTACTGGGCGGCCCCGGCCTTCGCCGGGGCGACGGTTATTTCTTCTTGAGCAAATTCTCGAAGCCGGGGGGAAGCTTGGTCTGGCCGCCGCCGAGGCCGGGGAGCCCGCCGCCGCCGCCGCTGAGCATCTTGGCCGGGTCGATCCCGCCGAGCCCGCCCAGGCCACCGCCGCCCATTCCGCCGCCGCCACCGCCGCCGAACATCTTGGCCATGCCGGCGAGGCCGCCCATCTTCTTGATCTTCTTCATGGCGTTGGCCATTTCCTGGTGCATTTTCAGGAGCTTGTTGACGTCCTGTACGGTCGTCCCCGAGCCCTTGGCGACGCGGATCTTGCGCTTGGCGTTGAGCAGTTCGGGCTTGCGGCGCTCCTTCGCGGTCATCGAGGTGATGATCGCGTCCATCCGCACCAGCACCTTCTCGCCGCCGACCTGGTCGACCATGCCCTTGGCCTTGCCCATGCCCGGGATCATGCCGGCGAGCGCGCCGATGCCGCCCATCCGCTGCATCTGCTTCAACTGGCCGCGCAGATCGTCGAGATCGAACTGCCCCTTGGCCATCTTGGCGGCCATCTTCTCGGCGTCTTCGACCTGAATCGCTTCCGCCGCGCGCTCGACCAACCCGACCACGTCGCCCATGCCGAGAATGCGGCCGGCGACACGCTTGGGATCGAACGCCTCGAGCGCGTCGAGCTTCTCGCCCATGCCGGCGAACTTGATCGGCTTGCCGGTGACGGCGCGCATCGACAAAGCCGCACCACCGCGCGCGTCGCCGTCCATGCGGGTGAGCACGATGCCGGTGAGCGCAACCTGCTCGGAGAAGTTCTGCGCGACGTTGACCGCGTCCTGACCCGTCAGCGAGTCGACGACGAGCAGGATCTCGGTCGGCTTGGTCACCTCGGCGACGGCGCGCATCTCGTCCATCAGCGCCTGGTCGACGTGGAGACGACCGGCGGTGTCGAGCATCAGGACGTCATAGCCCTGCAGCTTGGCCGCCTGCACCGCGCGCCGGGCGATATCGACCGGCTGCTGGCCCGCCACGATCGGCAGGGTCGAGACCTCAGCCTGGGTGCCGAGCACCGCAAGCTGCTCCTGCGCGTTCGGGCGATTGACGTCGAGCGACGCCATCAGCACCTTCTTGCCCTGCCGCTTGGCGAGGCGCAGCGCGATCTTGGCGGTGCTGGTGGTCTTGCCCGAGCCCTGCAGGCCGACCATCATGATGATCGCCGGCGGCGTTACGCCCAGTTCGAGTTCTGCGGCATCGGCGCCGAGCATCTCGACCAGCGCATCGCTGACGATCTTGACGACCTGCTGCCCTGGGGTGACCGAGCGCAGCACGTTCTGGCCGACCGCCTGTTCGGTAACCTTGTCGACGAAATCTCGCGCCACCGGCAGCGCGACGTCGGCCTCGAGCAGTGCGACTCGCACTTCGCGCATCGCACCGCGCACGTCCGCCTCGGTGAGCGCACCGCGCCCCCGCAACCGATCGAACACACCGCCAAGACGGTCGCTCAGGCTCTCGAACATCCGAAAAAACCTTTCCAAAACATCGCGTCCGCACAATAACGCAAAGAACGCCGGCGGACGAAACCTCGTCGGCCGGCGTAGCCCCGTGGGGCAGCCTTCACGTGTCCTGTACAGGAACGATCGCGGCGTCCCTAGCCGAGCTCCAACGATTACGCAACCATCCGGCTTAACGCCATCTACACGGCTGGCATGGAATGAGGCAGCTTCAACGTGGGCGGACACTTATAATGGCGGTCGAGACACGTGGCGAAACGGGCGATGCGGGCACCAGGCCGCAACCCGTCCGGCACGACATTCTGAACGGGGCGATCACGATCTCGTCGATCCTGCTGTTCGTCGGGACGGGCAGTTCGGTCCTGTCGACCACCTTCCGGCATTATTTCGGGGGCGGCGAGGCGCCCGACCAGACCCTGGTCATCGCGCTGCTGCTCAACGTCGCGCTGATTCTGTTCGGCTGGCGCCGCCATCGCGAGCTCGCGCACGAAGTCACGATCCGCACCGAAGCCGAGGAACGCGCGCAATCGCTCGCCGCCAAGGATCCACTGACCGGCTTCCTCAACCGGCGCAGCCTGGCCGAGGAAGGCGCGGCGATGTTCGCCCGTGCGCAATCGCGCGGCAAGGCGATGGCGCTGCTGATGCTCGACCTCGACCATTTCAAGATGGTCAACGACATGCATGGCCACGCCACCGGCGACGCCCTGCTGCAACAGGTCTCGGTCGAGATCGCCCGGACGATGCCGGGCGACGCGTTGACCGCGCGCTTCGGCGGCGACGAATTCGCTTGCGCCTTCCTGTTCGATTCGGCGCATCCGACGACCGTCGAGCGGATCACCGAGCGGCTCGTCAGCCGCCTCGCCCAGCCGTTCCAGGTCGAGGGACTGCAACTGCATATCTCGGTCTCGGTCGGCATCGCGCGCTCCGACTTCGATTGCTCCAACATCGATACGCTGATGCGCGCCGCCGACATCGCGATGTATGCCGCCAAGAACGCGGGGCGCAATCGCTTCGCTTGGTTCGATTTGTCGATGGAGCGCGAGCTGAAGACACGCAACGAGCTCGAGGTGGGCTTGCGCAGCGCCATTCCACGGCAGGAAATCGTCCCGTATTTCGAACAGCAGATCGAGCTTTCCACCGGCCGCCTCACCGGATTCGAGGTACTGGCGCGGTGGGACCATCCGACGCGCGGGCTGATCGGGCCCGACACGTTCATCCCGATCGCCGAGGAAACCGGGATGATCGCCGATCTGTCGATCGCGCTGATGCGCCAAGCGTTCCTCGCCGCAAAGGATTGGGACGCGGGGCTGTCGATCTCGGTCAACATCTCGCCGTGGCAGCTGAAAGACGCGTGGCTCGCGCAGAAGATCATCAAGGTGCTCACCGAGACCGGTTTCCCGGCGAGCCGGCTCGAGATCGAGATTACCGAGACAGCCTTGTTCGACAATCTCGCTTTGGCGCAATCGATCGTCGGGAGCCTCAAGAACCAGGGCATCCGGCTCGCGCTCGACGATTTCGGCACCGGCTATTCGAGCCTCGCGCATTTGCGGGCCTTGCCGTTCGACCGGATCAAGATCGACAAGAGCTTCATCATGTCGATGACCGAGAATAGCGAAAGCGCGGCGATCGTGACTGCGATCACGCGGCTCGGCGACAGCCTCAATTTGCCGATCACCGCCGAGGGGATCGAGGACGCGGCGATCGAGGAGCGGCTGCGCGCATTGGGATGCGGCAAGGGCCAGGGCTATCTGTACGGGCGGCCGTCGAGCATCGCCAATACGCGGCGCTTGCTGGCGGAGCGGCGGCTGCTGCAGGTCGCGACAAGCGAATCCGTCGCGGCGGTGGAAGAGCGGCGCGCAGGCTAGACTCGTCGCCCCGGCGCAGGCCGGGGCCGCTCAGTCAGGCGCGGATCGGTTGTAGCGCCTCCAACACAGCGGCCCCGGCCTTCGCCGGGGCGACGCTGGATCCTAAGCGCGATCCATGGACTTCCCTCCCCCGCCCCCCTAGATCGCCTCGCAATGCCCGATCCGCAGATCATTTCCCTCGGCTGCCGCCTAAACATCGCGGAAAGCGAAGCGATCCGCGCCCTCACCACGGGGCGCGAGTTGGTGGTGATCAACAGCTGCGCCGTCACCAATGGCGCGGTCGCGGAGACGCGCAAGGCGATCCGCCGCGCGCGCGCCGAGCGGCCACTGGCGGAGCTGGTGGTGACGGGATGCGCGGCGCAGATCGACCCGACCAGCTTTGCCGCAATGCCCGAGGTCGACCGCGTGCTCGGCAATGTCGAGAAACTTTCGTCACACGCTTGGGGCGTTTCCGACCCGGTGCTGGTCGGCGACATTCTACAGGTGCGCGAAACCGCGCCGCATCTCGTCCCTGCCTTCTCGGCGCACGCCCGCGCGTTCGTCGAGGTGCAGAATGGCTGCGACCATCGCTGCACTTTCTGCGTCATCCCCTACGGCCGCGGCAACAGCCGCTCGGTGCCGGCCGGCGCGGTGATCGACCGGATCGCGGCGCTGGTCGATGCCGGGCATCGTGAGATCGTGCTGACCGGCGTCGACCTCACCAGCTACGGCCCCGATCTCCCCGGCGCACCGAGCCTCGGGCTGCTGGTCGAGCGGATTTTGCGGCATGTGCCGGCGCTCGAACGGCTGCGCCTTTCGTCGCTCGACGGAATCGAGATCGACGATCGCCTGTTCGCGCTGCTGACGCAGGAAGCGCGGATCATGCCGCACGTCCACCTTTCGCTGCAGGCCGGCAACGACATGATCCTCAAGCGAATGAAACGCCGCCATTCCCGCGCGCAAAGCGTGGCGCTGGTCGCGCGGTTGAAGCGCGCGCGTCCGGAGATCGCGATCGGCGCCGATCTGATCGCCGGCTTCCCGACCGAGGATGACGCGATGTTCGCCAATACGCTCGCGCTGATCGAGGATTGCGACGTGGTCCACGCGCACATCTTTCCGTATTCAGAGCGCGACGGCACGCCGGCAGCGCGGATGCCCGCGGTGCCGGTGCCGGTGCGCAAGGCGCGTGCGGCGCTGCTGCGAGATGCGGGTGCGCGACGCAAGGCGGCATGGCTGCGCGGGCTGGTAGGCACGACGCAGGACGTGCTGGTCGAACGGCCCGGCGACCGCGGGCATGTCGGAAATTTTGCCGAGGTGCACTTCGATACGCAGGCCGTCGGCACGGTACAGACGGTTCGTATCGCCGACACCGACGGTAGCGTGCTCCACGCCACCCCCTTTCCCGCTTCCCCGGTGAAGGAACACCTGTTGCAAGAGACCCCCGCATGACCCCAAGCTGGCACGAAAAACTCCTCGGCGGGTTCAAGCGCACCTCGGATCGGCTGATCGGCAATCTCGCCGGCCTCGGCACCGGCCCGCTCGACCGCGCGACGCTCGACGAGATCGAGGAAGCGCTGATCGCCTCCGACCTCGGCCCGCAGACCGCCGCGCGGATCCGTCAACGCCTGTCGGAAGGCTCGTTCGAGCGCGACATGGAGGAGCTCGGCATCCGCCTGATCGTCGCCGAGGAGATCGAGAAGGTGCTGGCGACGGTCGCCAAGCCGCTCGAAATTACCGGTTTCCCGCGCCCCCACGTCATCCTCGTCATCGGCGTCAACGGGTCGGGCAAGACCACCACGATCGCCAAGCTCGCGCACTTGCTCAAGGAACAGGATTACGGCGTGATGCTCGCCGCGGGCGACACCTTCCGCGCCGCCGCGATCGGCCAGCTCGCCACCTGGGCGGAGCGCGCGGGCGTGCCGATCATCAGCGGCAAGGAAGGCGGCGACGCGGCGGGGATCGTTTACGAAGCGGTCAAGCAGGCGACCGCGACCGGCATCGACGTGCTGATCGTCGACACCGCCGGCCGCCTGCAGAACAAGCGCGAGCTGATGGACGAACTGTCGAAGATCCGCCGCGTGCTCGGCCGGCTCAATGTCGACTCGCCCCACGACGTACTGCTCGTGCTCGATGCGACGACGGGCCAGAATGCGCTCAACCAGATCGAGGTGTTCAAGCAGGACGCCGGCGTCACCGGCCTCGTCATGACCAAGCTCGACGGCACCGCGCGCGGCGGCGTGCTGGTCGCGGCAGCCGAGCAATATGGCCTTCCGATCCACGCGATCGGCATCGGCGAAGGGATGGGCGATCTGCGCCCGTTCGATGCGAACGAGGTTGCGCGGATCATCGCGGGGGTCGAAGGGGGGCGCAAATGACCAACACCCCCTCCCCCAAGGCATCGCCGCTGTTCCGGCTCGCGGTCGAATATGGCCCGCTGCTGACCTTCTTCGCGGTCAACTTCCTCGCGCCCGGCCTGCCGATCGTGCGCGTCATCACCGCCACCGTGGCGTTCATGATCGCGACCGTGATCGCGCTGCTGCTGTCGCATTTCCGGCTCGGCGCGATTTCGCCGATGCTGTGGATCACCGCGGCGCTGGTGCTCGTATTCGGTGGGCTGACGATCTATTTCCACGACGAGCGCTTCATCAAGATGAAGCCGACCTTCGTCTACGCGACCTTCGCGGCGATCCTGACCTTCGGCCTCGCCACCGGGCGGCCATTGCTGCAATCCCTGCTCGAGACGGCCTATCCCGGGCTGACGCCGGTCGGATGGCGCAAGCTGACGATCAACTGGGCATGCTTCTTCGTCGTGATGGCGGTGCTGAACGAAGCGGTGTGGCGCAACAGCAGCACCGATTTCTGGGTGGCGTTCAAACTGTGGGGCGCGATTCCGCTGACATTGGTGTTCGCGTTCGCCAATATTCCGATGCTGATGAAGCACGGGCTGGCACTGAAGGACGAAGCGCCACTCCCTCCCGCAGACTAACGCCTCGGGGAGGGTGACGGCGATTACCGCGCGCCACCCTCACTCTTCCGGCGCGTTCCGCGCCTCCCTCCCTCTCCCGCCGGGAGAGGGAGCTTAGGGTCTTATGCCGCGAAACGCTTGCCGGCCTCGTCCCAGTTCACGACGTTCCACCATGCCTTCAGATAGCCGGGGCGATCGTTCATATAGGTCAGATAGTAAGCGTGTTCCCACACGTCGTTACCGAGGATCGGCGTGCCCTTGTCCTTGGCGTCGTCCATCAGCGGATTGTCCTGGTTCGGCGTCGACACGACCTTCAGCGCGCCGCTCGCGTCCTTGATCACCCACGCCCAGCCCGAGCCGAACTGGCCCGCGCCCTTGGTGTTGAAATCTTCCTTGAGCTTGTCGAGGCCGCCATAGGTTTCGATCGCCTCGGCAAGCGCGCCCGACGGCGACGTCGTGCCGGCCGGCGCCATGATCTTCCAGAAGAAGTCGTGGTTCCAGAAACCGCCGCCATTGTTGCGCACCAGCGGCGGCAGCGTCGAGATCATGCCGAGGATTTGCTCGATCGTCTTGCCTTCGAGCTTCGGGTCGGCGGCCACGCCCTCGTTGAGCTTGGCGGTATAGGCCGCGTGATGCTTGTCGTGATGGAAGGTCATCGTCTCCTTCGAGATCGTCGGCTCCAGCGCGTCATAGGCGTACGGCAAAGCGGGAAGTTCGAAAGCCATGGGTCTTCTCCTTGAAAGCTCGACTAGGAAACGTCAGGTCCGGCAAATGGGTCCGGGCGGCTCGTTACGCAACCGATTCCGTGGCCATTCCCGAAATCAGTCCGTGGCGCTTGAGCGCGTGGCGCAGCTGGTCGTAGCTCAGCCCCAGCGCTTCGGCGGTGGCGCGTTGATTGAAGCGGTTTTCCGCCAGCGCCGCTTGCAGCATCTCGCACTCGAAGCGCGCGAGCCGCGCCTTGTAATCCATCGGCAGATCGGCCCTGGCCGGCGCCGGGGCCGCGACGACCGGTGCCGCTTCTGCGACCGGGTTGGCCTCGGGCAGCACGTCAAGCGTCGCCGGGCGGTGCGGCGAATGGAACGGATCGAACTGGATCGCGTCGATCGGCCCGTCGAGATCCCAGCGGTACACCGCGCGCTCGACCACGTTGCGCAATTCGCGCACGTTGCCGGGCCATTGATACGCGACCAGTGCCGCCTCGGCCGGCTTGGTGAAGCCCGGCCAGCTCTCGCGCCCGAGCTCCGATGCCATGCGTCGCCCGAAATGCTCCGCGAGGATCAGAATGTCGCTCACCCGCGCGCGCATCGGCGGGAGCGTCACCACCTCGAAGCTCAACCGGTCGAGCAGGTCGGCGCGGAAATGGTGGCGCGCGACCTTGTCGGGGAGGTGTTCGTTGGTCGCCGCCACGATGCGGACGTCGACGCGCATCGGCCGGGACGACCCGATCCTAGTCACTTCGCCATATTCGACCGCGCGCAGCAGCCGGTCCTGCGCCGCCATCGACAAAGTACCGAGCTCGTCGAGGAACAATGTCCCGCGATGCGCTTCCTCGAACCGCCCTGCGCGCGCCTTGGTCGCGCCGGTAAAGGCGCCCGCTTCATGCCCGAACAGTTCCGCCTCGATCAGCGTCTCGGGCAAGGCCGCGCAATTCATGATGACGAGCGGCTGGTCCCAGCGCGGCGAGAGACGGTGCAGGCGCTCGGCGACGAGCTCCTTGCCGGTCCCGCGCTCGCCGATCACCAGCACCGGGCGATCGAGCGCGGCCGCACGGCTGGCGAGTTCGAGCGCGTCGAGGAAGGCGCTCGATTGGCCGATGACCTGGCTTTGTCGTTCCATTCCCAAGGTCTGGCGTAAAATCCCAAGCCTTGGCAAGTGTGTTTTTGAGATGCCACACTCAAAACAACGCAAATCCGCCATTCCTGAAACTGGCACGCTCCCTGCAAAGCTGTTGGCATCGCCCCACGGGGCACAGCCATTCCGCCAAGGAGACACGAAATGAACAGCGAATATAAATCGGGCAACTCGGTCGCTCAGGTCCTCGTCGCCCTCGTCGCTACCATCCTCGTCGGATCGGTCGCGCTGGTCGGCACCGTCGGCCCTGCCATCGCCACCCCCACCCGGATCGTCGCCACCGCGTAAGGCGGCCCGATTGTAACAAGCGTACCCTCCAAGGAGTTATACCATGGGCATCTTCAGCCGCACCCGCGACATCGTCGCCGCCAATTTCACCGACCTGCTCGACAAGGCGGAAGACCCCGCGAAGATGATCCGCATGATCATCCTCGAGATGGAGGAAACCCTCGTCGAGGTCCGCGCCTCCGCCGCGCGCACGATCGCCGACCAGAAGGAAATGCGCCGCCACATCAGCAAGCTCGGCTCGCTTCAGGAAAGCTGGACCGAGAAGGCCGAACTGGCGCTGTCGAAGGGCCGCGAGGACCTCGCCAAGGCCGCCTTGGTCGAGAAGCAGAAGGCGGCCGACATGGCCGAACAGCTGAGCGGCGAGATCGGCGTGCTCGACGAGGCGCTCAAGGGCTCCGAGGAAGACATCGCCAAGCTGACCGGCAAGCTGCGCGAAGCGCGCACCCGCCAGAATTCGATCGCGACCCGGCTCGAGAGCGCGCAGAACCGCTACAAATTGCGCGATCTCTATGCCGGCCCGAAGATGCAGGACGCGTTCAGCCGCTTCGAGGTGATGGAGCGTCGCGTCGACATGGCCGAAGGCCGCGCCGACGTCGCCGGTTTCGGCGCCCCGCCCAAGACGCTCGACGAGGAAATCGCAGAGCTCAAGTCGGCCGAAAAGGTCGAGGCCGAGCTTGCCGCGATGAAGGCCCGCGTCGGCAAGGAGGGTTGAGATGGACGATTCCTTTCTCGCCATCCCGATCGTCTTCATCCTGTTCGTCGGGCTTCCCTGGGTGATCCTGCACTATGTCACCAAGTGGAAGCAGGCGCCCAAGATCACCAACGAAGACGAGAAGCTGCTCGACGAGCTCTACTCGCTGGCACGCCGGCTCGAGGATCGCCTCGGCACCGTCGAGCGGATCGTCGCTGCCGACAACCCGGAATGGCGCGCCAGCATGCCGCTCGCCGAGCCGACCCCCACCAACTACGACATCACACGGAGGAACTGAAATGTCCGCCAGCCGCACCAAATTCTACCTCGACAAGCAGAACAGCAAATGGCTGGGCGTGTGCTCGGGGATCGCCGATTATACCGGCATCGACGTAACCCTGGTCCGCGTCGGCACTGCGTTGCTGACCATCGCCACCAGCGGGTGGGTCCTGCTCGGCTACATCGTCATCGCCTGCGTCGCCGACAAGAAGCCGCTCGGCCTCTACGATAGCGCCGAAGATGCACGCTTCTGGCAGGGCGTCCGCACCAACACGCGACGCTCGACCGCCGAGGTCCGCTCCAAGTTCCGCGACATCGACCGTCGCCTGGCCGACATCGAGACGCTGTACACCAGCCGCAACACCCGCCTCGCCGACGAGATCGACAGCCTGCGCTGATCGGGTCCGGGCATAACAGGGGAAGATACATGAGCGACGTAGCACTCTTGATCCCGATCGCGGCGATCACCATCGGACCCGTCGCCTGGGTCGTGAACAACTGGGTTCGCGCCAGGCACGGTTACCCGATCGAGACCAAGAAGGGCCAGCTGGTCAGCCGCGACGGCGACCTCACCCTCACCCGCCAGACCGACTTGCTGAAGGCCGAGAACGAGAAACTGCACGGCCAGGTCAGTCGCCTCGAGGAGCGCCTCGCAGTGCTCGAACGCATCGCCACCGATCCCGCCGAGCGTGTCTCGCGCGAAATCGACGCGCTGCGCTGAACCTAGGAGACACATTATGGGCTTCCAGTTCGTCTTTCTCATCCCGATCCTGGGGATCACCGTCGGCCTGGTCGCCGTGGTCGGCGGCACGATCGTCCGCCCCTGGCTCAAGCACCAGGAGCGCCGGATGGAGCTCGAGGCGACGCTGGTCGCCGAGAAAGCGGCGCAATATGCCGCGCAGACCGAGCGGCTCGAACAGCGCGTCCGCGTGCTGGAACGGATCATCACCGACCGCGGCGTCGATCTTTCGGAAGAAATCGACCGGCTCCGCGACACGCCGCTCAACTAACCCATTCCACCCTTTTCTCCCCGAGGATATCATGATCGTATTTTTCGCAGTGCTCGCCGCAGTGACGGCGGGAGGTGTCTGGGCGACCGAAAGCATCGACCGCCCGCGCCGCCGCAAACTTCGCGAAGCCGCCGCCGACGCACGCTGAACCGCCGCGTTCCCGTCCCGAGTTTTGAAGGAGTATCCGAGATGAATCCGTTTGAAATGGTCGTTGCGCTCGTCGTGATCGTGACGATCGGCCGCGTGGCGATGGCGCGCTACGGCGTGGTCCACACCAAGCGCGGCGAGGATGTCCGCTTCCGCGACGATCCCGCCGCCCAGGCCGAGAACCAGCGGCTGCGCGACGAACTCAAGGCGATGAAGGACCGGCTCGCCGTGCTCGAACGCCTTGCCACCGACGATAACGACAGCGGCGCCCGCCTCGATCGCGAGATCGAGAAGCTCCGCGACCATCCATGATGTCCCCTTTCACAGGAGTAGGGATGATGACCGACCCGACCTTCTATATGACGATGGCCGCCGCGGGGCTCGCCGGGCTATCGATGCTGACCTTCGCCACGCTGACCGGCTGGCGCGGCTGGCTCGCCTTCAAGCAGCAGGAACTCCACGCCTTCGGCGAACCGAGCCCGGCGCAGTCGCTGCCCAATGCCAGCGCACGGATCGAGATCGCCGATCTGAAGGAACGCATCCGCAAGCTCGAGGCGATCGCGGCGGGCGTGGACCTGTGACCACTCCGTCGCCCCGGCCTACGCCGGGGCGACGATCGGTACCAAGTCCAAGGGTGACGAAGGCGGAACGACGCGCCTATAGCCACCCCCAT
>CAXTEO010000057.1:0-11154 GCA_964243205.1 uncultured Sphingomonas sp. | reverse complement strand
GGTACCAAGTCCAAGGGTGACGAAGGCGGAACGACGCGCCTATAGCCACCCCCATGCAAACGCTCGCCGACCTCGAATCCGATTACAGCTTCCTCGATGCGGACGACCGCTACCGTCTCCTCATCGATCTCGGCCGCGAATTGGAGCCGATGCCCGCTGCGCTCAAGACCGATGCGACCCTGGTGCGCGGTTGCTCGGCGTCAGTGTGGGTCTATCCGATGACGAAAACCGACGGCACGCTGCATTTTCTCGCGGATTCGAACGCGGCGATCACCAAGGGCATCATCGCGCTCGTGCTGCTCGCGGTGCAGGACCGGCCCGCCGCGGCGATCCTCGCGACCGACATCCCCGCCGAACTGGCGCCATTCGATTTGAAGAACCAGCTCAGCTCGAACCGCACGCAAGGCATTCCCAACATGATCGCGCTGATCCGCGACACGGCGGCGCGCTACGCCGAAGGCTGAAGCCCGAGCTCTTCCACTACGGTCGCGATCGGCCGCCCCGCGGGCACCAGCAGCCACTCGCCCGGCGCCGCGCCATCGACCAGTGTCACAGCACCCTTCGGGCACACGCCGAGGCACTTCACCTCGAGAATCCCGAGCGCACCCTTGCGGCCCTTGCGCACGCCGAGTTCGGCGCGCAGCGCCTTGGCGAGCCCGGTCCTGCCCTTCGGCCCGAACCCGCCGCCCAGCTTCTTCGAGCATTTCCTGCAGACCAGCAGCGTGTCCGACCAGCCCGAACGGACCGTCTTCAAATGGCCGGTTTCCACTGCCGCTGTTCTTCGGCCGCCTTGAGCACGTCATACGCCGCCTGGATGGCGAGGAAGCGCGCTGCCGCTTCCTTGTCGCCGGGCCGGACGTCGGGATGGTTCGACTTGGCCAGCCGGCGCCAGGCGATGCGCACCGCGTCGAATTCGGCATCGACTTCGAGCTCGAGCACGTCGAGCGCGCGGATCTCGTCGCGCGAGCGGCTGCCATCGCCCGGCCCGGCCCACTGGTTGTGGCGCGATTCGGTATAGCCCTCGGCGGTCTGCGTCTCGGCGCGCTCGCGCTCGGCGGCTTCCTCGGCGGTCAGGCCCTCGAAATAATTCCAGCCGCGATTATATTCGCCGGCATGGACTTGGCAAAAATACCAGCGTTCCGAGCTGTTGGGCGATTTCGGCGCGGGGCACTCGCCCTTTTCGGTGCAGCCGTGGCGGTCGCACAACCGCACCGTCGCGGCTTCCATCCCGGCCTCGCCATAAGCGCGCCAGCGCGGAAAACCCCAGTCGGACGATCGTGATGAAGTGCGCGCCATAGCGGGCCATCTAAGCATCGAAGTGCGATAGCGCCATGACGCTTTTGTGAAACACGCATTAAACATCGGAAACGAAAAAGCGCCAGAGGGTCTGTAAGCCGGGTTCTGTCCCCTCCCCGAAGGGAGATAGGCGACCATTCCTCTAGGCCGACATTTGCATGCCGGCTCAAGCAATCAACCCGGGCGACGAGCTGAAACGAAGCCCATATGCCGCCCCTATTCGATCTTGCTCCCGGTGGGGTTTACCATGCCGCTTCGGTTACCCGTCGCGCGGTGCGCTCTTGCCGCACCCTTTCACCCTTGCCTGTTCCCCGTGAGGGGACATCGGCGGTCTGCTCTCTGTGGCACTATCCCTGGGGTCGCCCCCGCCGGGCGTTACCCGGCACCGTCGTTTCGCGGAGCCCGGACTTTCCTCGCGTGCCCGAAAGCACCCGCGGCCGCCCGACCCTCTGGCTGCACGCGCCTTACGCGTCCCCGGTCGGCTTTGGCAACAGCAAGGCGAGCAGGATGCTGCGGCATTCGCCGTCGATCACGCCGTCGATCAGCTCGGGGCGGAAGCGGCGCTGGAAGGCGACGACCGCAGCGAGCTTGTCCTTCACGTCATAACCGAAGCGCTCGAGCGCGACGAGGAAGCCGGCATCGGCCCACATCGGGTCGAGCAGATTCCTGGTCGGGCGCGGCAAGGCGAGCCGCACCTTGGCCAGGCGGTTCCACGGGAACAGCTCGCCCGGATCCTGCTTGCGCGTCGGGGCGATGTCGGAATGGCCGACGACGTTGCCGCGCGTGATGCCGTAGCGCGCGGTGATCTCGGCCACCAGCGGGATGAGCGCGTCGATCTGCTCCTCCATGAAGGGCCGATAGCCGAATTCATGGCCGGGATTGACGATCTCGATTCCGATGCTCGCCGAATTGACGTCCTCGATCCCGCGCCACAGCGACTTGCCGGCGTGCCAGGCACGCTTGTCTTCGGCGACCATGCGCAGGATCTGGCCGTCCTCCGCGACGAGATAATGCGCCGAGACCTTGGCGGCGGGATCGCGCAGCCGGTCGATCGCCGCCTGCGCGGTCTGCATGCCGGTATAATGCAGCACGATGATCGAGATGGGCAGCGCGCGCTCGTCGAAATTGGGCGAGGGCGTGTCGATGATGGTCATGGGGCAATCCCTGCACGAAGCCGAAACGCCAGCTTAAGCACGGACGCCGGCCGCGCGGAACCCCGTCAGCCCGCGGCGACCGGCTCGTACAGCCCGCGATAGAGCGCGCTGGGGCGGAATGCCGCGGTCTGCCCGATCACCGTCTCGCCCGCGCCCAGCACGAGCAGCCCGCCCGGACGGATGACGGTGGCGAACCGGTCGAGGATCTCGCGCCGATGGCCCGGCGTCAGATACAGCAGCACGTTGCGGCACAGGATCACGTCGAACCGCCCGACCGGCATCGCGTCGCACACCAGATTCAGGCGGCGAAAGGCTATGCGGCGGACGAGCTCGGGCTTGGCGACCCAATCGGTACCCTCGGTATCGAACCATTGCATCATGCGGCGGACCGGCAGGCCACGCTGGATTTCGAATTGCGTGTAGCGACCGGCGCGCGCGCGGGTCAGCGCGGATTCGGACACGTCGGTGGCAACGATTTCGGGTGTGGCGCAGCGCTTGCCGTCCTTTTCGGCGAACAGCATCGCCAGCGACAGCGGCTCCTGCCCGAACGAACAGCCCGCCGACCAGATTCGCGGGCGCCGGCTGGACTGGTCGACGCGGATCGCTTCTACCGCGCCGGCCACCATGTCGAGCACCGCCGCATCGCGAAAGAACGAACTCTCCTGGTTGAGCAGGGCATCGGCGACGCGCTCGCCGATGCCGGGCGAGCGCAATGCGGCGCTGGCCAGCGCGTCCAGCGTATCGAGCCCCAGGTCGCGCAGCAACGGGTTCAGCGCGGTCTCGACTCGCCACGCGCGATTGGCGGCAAGCTGCTGTCCGGTGCGCGATTCGAGGATTGCGGTCAGCACGCCCATCGCGCCTTCGCTCGAGGCGCGCGGAAGCGGGGAATGCGGTACGGTCTCGCGTACGGGCTGTCTCATGCCGGCCGCCGGCGCGCCGCGACCAGCCGCCCGATCTCGGTCGGCGACAGGACCGCGCTCCCGATCCCGGCTTTGGCGATCGCGCCAGGCATGCCCCACACCACCGAGCTCGCGCGATCCTGCACGACGAGCCCGCCACCACCCTGGGCGAGCCGTCGCGCGCCCTGGCTGCCGTCGCGGCCCATGCCGCTCAGCACGATGCCGAGCACGCGCGCGCCGTACACTTCGGCAAGGCTGTCGAACATCGGATCGACCGATGGCATGCACCCGCTCTGGCTCGGCTCGTGGCTCAGACGAATCGCCGCCCCGTCCCTCGTGCTGACGATGCGCATATGCGCGTCGCCCGGCGCGACGATGATGCGACCGGGGCGGATCCGCATCGAATCGGTCGCGACGTCGCACGGCCGCCCCGCCATCACCGCGATCTGGGCAGCGAAATAGGGCATGAACGATGCCGGGAGATGCTGGGTGATGAGGATCGGCAGCGGAAAGCCGGCGGGAAGCTCGCGCAGCAGCAAGCCGAGCGCGTGGATACCGCCCGTGGACGCGCCGATCGCGACGATGTCGAAACCGTCGGCGCAGCCAGTCGCCTGTCCTGAATCACTCGACGGGGGCATACGCTCGACCGACGAACCGCCGATGTCGGCGGCAGTGTCGATCGACAGCAGCCGGCCGAGCTTCTCGACGATCGCGACCGAGAATCGCCCCGCGAAATCGCCCACGCCAGGCTTCATCAGCGTGTCCGCCGCGCCGAGCGCGAGCGCCTCGATCGTCGCCGCCGCGCCGTCCCCCGCCGCCGATGAGACGACCAGCACGCGCGCACCTTTGCTGGCGGCGATCAGGTCGGGCAACGCCGTCAGGCCCGACGTTCCCGGCATCTCGATGTCCAGCACGATGCCATCCACTCGCTGATGCCGCAGAAACGCCAGGGCCGCGCTTGCGTTGGAAACGGCGCCCGCCACCACGAAGCGGCCTTCCGCCTCCAGCGCCCGCCCGATCACCGCGCGCGCGACGACCGAATCATCGACGATCAGAACTTGCGGCGGACCGTCGCCGCCGCCCGGTACGGGCGCACTGAGGAGCGGCATCATCGCCCCTCAGGCCATGCCGACAATCTGAAGTTTGCTTTCGAGCGTTTCGCGGTCGAACGGCTTCATCACATATTCGTCAGCGCCCGCCTCGATCGCGGCGCGAATGTGCGCCATGCCGTTCTCGGTGGTGCAGAACACCACCTTGGGCCGCGTGGCGATCGCGCTATCGCGCAGCGCGCGCAGGAAATCCATGCCGCTCATCACCGGCATGTTCCAGTCGAGCAACACGACGTCGGGCGCCGAGGCGAGGCACGCGTCGAGCGCTTCACGGCCGTCGCCGGCTTCGGTGACGTGAAAGTTCAGTGTTTCCAGGATGTGGCGGGCGACCTTGCGGATCACCTTCGAATCGTCAACGACGAGGCAGGTTTTCATGAATTCACCCTGTTTGAGCACTCTATGGGAAACTGTGCCCGAAATGCGTAAGCGTCGCGTTAATCGCGCGACAAATCAGGCGGCGAGCGCGACGCCGCGTGGAATCAGCCCGGCGAGCGTGATCGCGAGGATCGGTTCGCCGGCGCGCTCGATGACACCCTGCCCGATCGTCAGCCAGCCTTTGTCGAGCACGATGCCGCCCGACAGCGGCATGAGCTCGAACGGTGCGACATCGTCGAGCGCATCGACCAGTACCGCATAATGATGCCCGTCGACGATCGTGATGACGGCGCGGGTCGCCTCGACCGGGCCGGCCTCGAGCCCGAGCGCGGCGCGCGTGTCGATCACCGTGACGACGCGACTGCGCAGCGCCGCCAGCCCGCGCACTTGCCGGTCGGCACGCGGCACCGGGACGATCGCGCCGATGTCGATCACCGATTCGACCTGGTGCGATTCGATCGCCACCGTGCGGCCGGCGATCTGCGCGATCAGGAAAAGTGCCATCATCGTGTCCCCGCCGAACGCGCGACCGCCGCCAGGACGGCAGGGCGGTCGTATCTGAAGATGCTGTCCGCATCGCCTTCGGCATCGCGGCGCAAGCGAACGACTGGAACCTGGCCGGTCGGCGCCGGGTCGCTTTCCATCCGCACCAGCACGCGCGGCACGTCGCCCGGTCGCAGCGTCGTCGCGACACGATAGCCGGACGCCTCGAGTACGGGCTTGAGGAAGGTCGTCATCCACGCCGATTCCGCGCCGTCCAGCAGACAGAGCGGCGCATCCGCCTCGGCGCCGCCATCGGCATGGGTCGAGAAGATCCAGTGGAGGTCGAGCAATTCGACCTGTTCGCCATCGAGCGCGACCACGCCGGCGATCGGCCCGGGCTCGCGTGCCGGCACGATCGTCTCGGGCAATTCGACGATGTCGAGCGCCTCGCGGATCGCATAGCCGATCTCGGCGGTCCCGTCGCGCAGCCGCAGCACCGAGACCGTCGCGCGCGCCGTCCAGTCGCCCAGCGCGACGAGCGGGATGATCCCACCCTCGACCGACAGCCGCAACCGTCCGGCCGACTGGCGGATCGCCCCGGCCGACACCGGCTCGACTCGGTCGATCACCGACAGCGGCACGATGCGGCGACAGCCGTCGAGATCGTCGAACAGCAACGCCTGCACGCCCGGCACGCTCGCTTCGACCGCGTCCAGGTCCGGCGCGGCCGCCCGCGTGAAGACGAGCCCCGCGACATGCGCGATCCCCGCGCAATCGAGCATCAGCATCGGCAAGCCGCTGTCGGGGAGGGTCTGCCCGGCATAGACGCCGGTCGCCATGATCGCGGGCGCGGCGGGCTTGATCACCAATTCCTCGTGATCGAGCACCGCATCGACCGCGAGCGCGTAGCTGCCGCCCGAGACGCTGACGATCACCAGCATCGCCGGCGAGCGCGGCGCGAAGCCAAGCATTTCGCCCAGATCGATCAGCGGCATCCGGCGGTTGCGTACCGTCGCGGTCAGCGTGTCGCCGATCCGGTCGATGCGGATCGTGTCGCCGCCGACGCGGACGATTTCCTCGATCACCTGGCGCGAGATCGCGAAGCGCTGATCGCCGACGCCGACGCCGATCGTCGACATGATCGACAAGGTCAGCGGCACGTGGATCGCGATCCGCAGCCCCTTGCCGGGCTCGTTGAACAATTCGATCCGCCCGCCAATCTGTTCGACGTTGGCGCGCACGACGTCCATGCCGACGCCGCGGCCCGAGACCGCGGTCGCGACGTCCTTGGTCGACAGGCCCGGTTCGAAGATCAGGTCGAGCTTCGCGCGCTCGCCCAGCGCGCGCAGTTCGGCTTCGCTGCGGCTCCCGCCCGCGGCGATCTTGGCGAGGAGCCGGTCGACGTCGATCCCTTGGCCGTCGTCGCAGATTTCGATGACGATCTGGTTGCCCGACTGGCGCGCGGCGACGCCCAGCCAGCCATTTTCGCGCTTGCCGACCAGGCGGCGCAATGCGGGCGCCTCGATCCCGTGGTCGATCGAATTGCGGATGATATGGGCGAGCGGATCGCGCATCATCTCGATCATTTCGCGGTCGAGCTCGACGTCGCTGCCTTCGATTTGGAGCGTGACCGACTTGCCGAGCTCCGCCGCCGTATCGCGCACCATCCGCGGCAAGGCCGAGAACAAGGCGTCGACCTTCTGCATGCGGGTGCGCGTGACGGTGTCGCGCATCTCGGCCACGGTCAGCGACAGGCGCTCCAGCGCCGCCTCGACGCTCGGGTCGGCACCGTCGTCGCGCAGGCGCCGGGCGAGCTCGTTGCGCGCCAGCACCATGTCGGACATGCCGCTCATCATCCGGTCGAGCAGATCGACGTTGAGGCGGACGCTGCGGCTCGGCGTACGCGACGCTATCACCGCGTTGCTGGGGACGGGCGCTTCGGTCGCGGCGCCCGCATCGAGCGCGGCGAGCAGCAATTCCTCGCCCGAATCATCGACCGCATGGCCGGCATCGATCGCCTCGACCAGCTCGCCGATCCGATCGACGATCGCGAGGACGGCGTTGACGAGCGCGGTATCGGGGGTGCGTTCGCCCGAACGCACCGCGGCGAGCACGTCCTCGGCGGCATGGCTCAGTCGCGCGAGCCGCGGCAAATCGAGAAAGCCGCAGCTGCCCTTGACGGTATGGACGAAGCGGAAGATCGAATCGAGCCGATCGCGATCGTCGGGCGCGGATTCCCACGCGACGATCTCGCCCGAGAGCGCATCCAGCGTCTCGCGCGTTTCGGCGATGAATTCCTGTAATAGATCGTCCATGAGTCCCCGCGAAACGCTGCGGAGGACCATGGGCGGAAAATGGTTAAGGCCGGGTATAGCTGGCGACCATGTCCCGTGCGCTGCGTCAGCCGACCTTGAACGCCGCGCCGAACAGCAGCACCGCGTCGCCAGGATCGGACACTTGCACCGTGCCGCCACCCTCGGCGACCAGCGCCTGGACGAGATAGGCCGCGGCGGCACGCGGGGTGATGACCGCATCGCCGTGCGTGCCGGTCAGTGCGGCGCGCATCTCGCTGTCGAGGACGATCCGAGGACCGTCCGCGCGCACGACGATTTCGACCTGGCCGTCGATACTTTCGGCGCCGACATCGAGCTGCCCGCCGCGCACCAGCGCGTCGCCGGCGATGAGCGCGAGGTTGAGCAGCACCTTGATCGCGGGCTTGGGCAAGGTCGCATCCTCGACCAGCCAGCCGAGCTTGACCTTGTGCCCGTCGCCGAACAGCCCCTCGATCGCGGCGCGTGCTTCGCGCGAATCGACGGTCTCGCCGAAGCCGCCCGCCGCCCCGAACGCCAGGCGAAAGAATTTCAATTTGTTGGCCGAAGCCTTGGCGCTTTCGCTGAGCAATTCGAGACAGCGCGCGCGCATTTCGGGGTCATGCTCGTCGGCCAGCAATTCCAGGCCGTTATTGAGCGCGCCGACCGGGCTGAGCAGATCATGGCACAGGCGCGAACATAACAGGCTCGCGAAATCGACCGAGGTCATCGTCATTGGTAAAGTTACTTTCGGGTGATGACGTGTTGAGTTTGTTGTGACGGGAGGTGACGCCCGGCGCAAGTCGGTTGCCCCGGGCGCGCTTGCCGCCGCCGCGCCAGCCGGACGACACGGCGTTGCACTTCTCTCGATCCGACCGACGCCGCTACCCGACTGACGCATCTTCTGCTATCCCTGCAGCGACTTCCGGGCAGGCTTCGGTCGTATCCGCGCCGGGGTCGCGATCGGGGGAATGCAGATGCCGTTTCGAACCGTCCTTGCCACGCTGTCGCTCGCCATCGGCGCGCCGGCCCTGTCGCCGCTCGTGGCGCCGGCGACCGCGGAGGTGGTGCCCTATCCCGCCGCGTTCGCGACCCGCGAGATCGCCACCAACGGCACGACCATTCACGTCCGCGTCGCCGGAACGGGGCCGGCGGTGGTGCTGATCCACGGTTACGGCGAGACGGGCGACATGTGGGCACCGCTCGCCATCCGGCTGGCCAGGGATCACCGCGTGATCGTGCCCGATCTGCGCGGCCTCGGCCTGTCGTCGCGGCCCGTCAGCGGGTATGACAAGAAGACCCAGGCGGGCGACATTGCCGGCGTGATGGACGCGCTGCACGTCGATCGCGCCGATCTCGTCACGCACGACATCGGCAATATGGTCGGCTATTCCTTCGCCGCGCAATATCCGACGCGGGTACGGCGCTTCGCCTTGCTCGATGCGCCGATCCCCGGGATCGGGCCGTGGGACGAGATCCTGAAGAGCCCGTTGCTGTGGCATTTCCGCTTCGGCGGCCCCGACATGGAGCGGCTGGTGGCGGGGCGCGAACGCATCTATCTCGACCGCTTCTGGAACGATTTCTCGGCCGACCCCGCCAAGTTCGACGAGGCATCGCGCGTGCATTATGCCGCGCTCTATGCCCAGCCGGGCGCGATGCACGCCGGCTTCAGCCAGTTCGCCGCCTTCGACCAGGACGTGATCGACGACCGCGCCCTGCTCGCCCGCGGCAAGCTGACGATGCCGGTGCTCGCGATCGGCGGCGAGAAATCCTTCGGGCCGATGATGGCGACGGTGATGCGCGCGGCCGCCGTCAATGTCACCGGTGTCGTCATCCCGGCTTCGGGCCATTGGCTGATGGAGGAACAGCCCGTCGCGACCTCGGACGCGGTGATCGCCTTTCTCACCGCCACCTGAGCGCGGGTCACCCCGCCTTCCCGATCGACACTTCCTCGAACGCACCGGCGCGGCTGCTTCGCCACAGCCGCGCCTCGGCCGCGGTCAGGATCAGCCACAGCGCCCCGTCCCCCATCGCGCCTTGGGCGTCGCGCGGCGATGGCACCGCCGTACCCGAAGGGTGAGAGTGATAGTGACCGATCGCTTGCGGGCCACCGCCCCGCGCCGCGCGGTGCGCCGCGAACAAGGCGACCGGGTCGATCTCGAAATGGCGTGCCGGGTCTGCCGCCACGTTTGCGCACGGCACGGCCGCGTCGATCCGCTCCGGCGTGCCGAACAACAGGCCGCAGACCTCGCGCGTCGGCGCCTTGCGCGCTTCGTTTAGCAGTCTCTGCAATAGAGTGCTTGAAATCTCGACCGTCATGCCCAGATTCTAGGGCATGAACCGGGGGGTCGTCACCATCGAAGCGCACGTGTCGGACAAGGCGCAGGGATTGCGCCTGGACCGGGCGCTTGCCGATGCGCTGCCCGAAGTGTCACGCGAACGGTTGAAGGCACTGATCGCGAGCGGCGCAGTGACGGATCCGCGCGGCGCCATCGCCAGCGATCCGTCGGGCAAGGCCGTCCCCGGCGGCCTTTACCTCGTCAACGTCCCCGCCCCCGCTCCCTCGACCAACGAAGCGCAGGACATCGCGCTCAACGTGGTGTTCGAGGACGAGTATCTCATCGTGATCGACAAGCAGGCCGGGCTGGTCGTCCATCCCGCCGCGGGCAATGCCGACGGCACGCTCGTCAACGCCTTGCTCCATCACTGCGCCGGCAATCTGTCGGGCATCGGTGGCGTCGCGCGGCCCGGCATCGTTCACCGTATCGACAAGGACACGTCGGGGCTGATGGTCGCCGCCAAGACCGACCGCGCGCACGAAGGGCTCGCCCGCCAGTTCCACGATCACAGCATCGACCGCCGCTACAAGGCGATCGTCTCGGGCCGCCCGATGCCGGTCGCCGGGTCGGTCGACGCCCCGCTCGCGCGGTCGCCGTCGAACCGCAAGAAGATCGCGATCGTCCCCGGCGGCAAGCGCGCGGTCACGCATTATGCGACGCTCGAACGGTTGAACGGCGCCGCTTTGGTCGAATGCCGGCTCGAAACCGGCCGCACGCATCAGGTGCGCGTCCACATGGCCTCGCTCAACCACCCCTTGCTCGGCGATCCGGTTTACGGTAGAACAAAGCCAGCCCACAAAGCCGTTCTGGAAACCTTGGGTTTCCGTCGGCAGGCGTTGCACGCCGCCCGTTTGGGGTTCATTCATCCGGTGAATAGTAACGCTTTGGCGTTCGATAGCGAATTGCCTGCGGACATGCAGGAACTGTTCA
Organism: uncultured Sphingomonas sp.; assembly: GCA_964243205.1. Taxonomy (GTDB): domain Bacteria; phylum Pseudomonadota; class Alphaproteobacteria; order Sphingomonadales; family Sphingomonadaceae; genus Sphingomonas. The sequence goes on along the minus strand of CAXTEO010000057.1, from coordinate 260 downwards.
CCGCACTCTTGGTATAGCATTCGGCCTGGCGTCCGCGTTCCTACGGCACCCGACCTATCAAAGGGAGACACGATCATGGCAGCCCGCAGCAACGTCCCCGCGACGATTCCCGCACTCGGCGGCGAAGCGAGCCTCAATCGCTATCTCTCCGAGATCAAGAAATTCCCGATCCTCGCGCCCGAGCAGGAATATATGCTCGCCAAGCGCTTCGAGGAGCATGGCGACACCGACGCCGCCGCGCAGCTCGTCACCTCGCACCT
>CAXTEO010000056.1:0-26253 GCA_964243205.1 uncultured Sphingomonas sp. | reverse complement strand
GCATCCAGAACCGCATCCACCCGGGTGAGGCGATGGACAAGAACCTGTACGATCTTCCGCCGGAAGAGCTGTCGCAGGTTCCGACCGTGTGCGGCTCCTTGCGCGAGGCATTGGACTCGCTGGCGGCGGATCACGACTTCCTGTTGAAGGGCGACGTGTTCTCGAAGGACCAGATCGAATCCTATATCGAACTGAAGATGCACGACGTGACTCGCTGGGAAACCACGCCGAGCCCGGTCGAGTTCGATATGTACTACAGCTACTGAGGCGGAACGAGGCGCGCAGGCGACTGCGCGCCGGCGGCGCTGATTACAGAGAGGGCGTCCGGAGCGATCCGGGCGCCCTTTTCGTATTGCCGCGGCGGGATAAAACGGCCGTCCCCGGCGTTGCTCCCTGAAACCGCGGGAGAAGCCGGAATGTCGCTCAAAGCCATCGCCATCAACTGCACGCTCAAACCCTCGGGAGAATCCTCGACCGACACAATGATCGGCCTCCTCAAGGACGCCTTCGCCGCGCTCGAGGTCGAAGTGACCGAAACGATCCGCATCGCCGCGCACGATGTGAAGCCCGGCGTGAGCTCGGACGAGGGCGACGGCGACGCCTGGCCGGCGATCCGCGCGAAGATCCTCGCCGCCGACATATTGATCTTCGGCGGGCCGGTGTGGATGGGCCAGATCGGCAGCGTCGCCAAACGCGTGCTCGAGCGCATGGACGCGTTCTTCGACGAAACCGACGAACAGGGCCGCATGCCGAGTTCCTCGAAGGTCGCGGTCGCGGCGATCGTCGGCAACGAGGACGGCGCGCATTTCTCGACCGCGCAGCTCTTCCAGTCCCTGAACGACACCGGCTGGACGATTCCGGCCCCCGCCGCGGTCTATTGGGTCGGCGAGGCCTATGGCTCGGTCGACTTCAAGGATTTGAAGGAGACGCCCGAAACCGTCGCCAAAACGGTCAAGCTGGTCGCCGGCAATGCCGCCCATCTCGCCGGTTTGCTCAAGGCGACGCCTTATCCGGGGTGATCGGTCGCGATCTCGCGCCAGGTGCCCGGCGGCAGATCATCGAGCGTCCAGTCCCCGATCCGCCAGCGCACCAGCCGCAAGGTCGGCAGGCCGACCGCTGCAGTCATCCGGCGTACCTGGCGGTTGCGGCCCTCGCGGATCGTCAGCTCGAGCCAGCAATCGGGCACGCTCTTGCGGAACCGCACCGGCGGATCGCGCAGCCACAGTTCCGGCGTGCCGATCCGGGCGACCTCGGCCGGACGAGTCATGCCGTCCTTGAGCACGACGCCGTGGCGCAGGCGATCGAGCTCGGCGGCATCGGGCTCGCCCTCGACGTGCACGAGGTAGGTCTTGGGCAGTTTGAACTTGGGATCGGCGATGCGCGCCTGCAGCCGCCCGTCGTCGGTCAGCAGCAGCAGCCCCTCGCTGTCGCGGTCGAGCCGGCCGGCGGGATAAACGCCTGGCACTGCGATGAAATCGGACAAGGTGCGCCGCGCCGCGCCGACGCTCGCATCGGTGAATTGCGACAGCACGTCATAGGGCTTGTTGAACAGGATCAGCCGCGCCATGACCCGTCCCGCCCTGTATGCCTACCGTCCGGACGCGCCATGGCGGTCGGCATTTGTTCAGATATGCGCGTCATAAGGGTGCTTATGCTTATCAGTTCGCCGCTTGACCACTTTCATCGCCTTCACAACGACGTTCTAGGGCTGCTCGACCGCGCGCGCCCGCATCTCAACGGGCGCGACGCGGGGTCCTGGACCGCGCTCGCGCCGTTTCGCGACGAGCTCGGCGCGGCGTTGCAGGCGCTGCAGGTCTACAAGCATCGCGAGATCTTCGAGCCGATCCTGCTCGAGGGCGGCGAGCGTGCGGTCATCGCCAAGCAGTTGAAGGTCGCGTGCATCCAGCTCGGGCTCGATTATCAAGCCTATAAGCGCGAATGGGTTTCCGCCGATATCGATGCGCGCTGGGCGGAATACCGGCTCGCCGGGCTCGCGATGATGCGGCAGATCCGCGAGCGGATGGCCGAACAGGACGTTGCGATCCAGCGTCTGTTCCCGCCGTCGGCCCGGGGCTGAGCCGCAGTCAGACGATCAGCACGGTCGCCCCGCGCGTCTCGCCCGCTTCCAGCGCGCGATGCGCCGCGGCGGCATCCTCGAGCGCGAAGGTCTGGCCGATTTCCGGCACGATCGCGCCGGCGCGGAGCATCTCGAACAGACGGTCGGTGCCGCGCTGCCGTTCGTCGGGCGTCGTATAATAACTGAACAGGGTCGGCCGCGTGACGAACAGCGAGCCCCTGGCGGCGAGCACGCCGAGATCGATCCCGTTCACCTTGCCACCGGCATTGCCGTAGCTGACGATCAACCCGCGCACGGCGGCGCTTGAGAGCGAGGCTTCCCAGGTCGCCATGCCGACGCCGTCGAGGATGACGGGCACGCCCTTCCCCCTGGTGATCTCCCGGACCCGCGCGGACGTGTCTTCGCTCTTGTGGAGAATGACGTGGTCGGCGCCGGCGGCTTTGGCTTGCGCCGCCTTCTCCTCGCTCCCGGCGGTGCCGATCACGATCGCGCCGATCGCCTTCAGCCAGCCGACCAGCAAATGCCCCACCCCGCCGGCCGCGGCATGGACCAGCACGGTCTGCCCCGCCTCGACCCTCGCGCAGCGCTCGATCAGGAATTCGGCGGTGCAGCCCTTGAGCAGCAAGGCGGCGGCGGTCCGGTCATCCACGTCGTCGGGCAAGTGCGTCAGGATGTCGGCCGACACCGTGCGCGCGGTCGCATAGGCGCCGAGCGTCGGGCCGAACGTGCCGACCCGGTCGCCGGGCGCGAAACGGGTGACGCCCGCGCCGACCGCTTCGACCACGCCCGCCGCCTCCGATCCCAGGCCGCTCGGCAGCTTCACCGGATACACGCCGCTGCGATGATAGATGTCGATGAAATTGAGCCCGACCGCGGTGTTGCGCATCCGTACTTCGCCCGGGCCGGGCGCGGGCAGATCGACATCGACCCACTGGATCACTTCGGGACCACCGATTGCTTCGATCTTCGCGGTGCGGGCCATCGGACGTCTCCATGCTGGATCGCTTCAACCGACGATCTGCGTTTCGGGTTGCAACGCATCTCGCCGCGCGCCATTTACCCCGCATAGCAGAAATCAAGAATGTGGAGAGCGGCGATGAAGAGCTATCTCAAACACTATATCGACGGCGCCTGGGTCGAGAGCGCGGGTGGCACGCGCCACGCCGTGATCGACCCTGCGACCGAGCAGCCGTGCACCGAGATTACGCTCGGCACGCCCGCCGATGTCGATGCAGCGGTCGCCGCTGCACGTACCGCGTTCGAGACCTATTCGCAGACGAGCGTCGCCGAGCGCGCAGCGTTGCTCGAGCGGATCATCGAGGAATATAAGAAGCGCATGCCCGACCTCGCCTTCGCGGTGAGCAGCGAGATGGGCGCACCGATCGGCTTCGCCACCGCGGCGCAGGTGCCGGCCGGGCTCGGCCATTTCATCTCGACGCTGAAGGCGCTCAATGCTTTCCAGTTCGAGGAAAAGCTCGGCAAGGCGAAGGTGGTGCACGAGCCGCTCGGCGTCGTCGCGATGATCACGCCGTGGAACTGGCCGCTCAACCAGGTCACCGCCAAGGTCGCGCCGGCGCTCGCGGCGGGCGACACGATGATCCTCAAGCCGTCCGAGGAATCGCCGGGCTGTGCGGTGATCCTGGCCGAGATCCTCGACGCGGCGGGCGTGCCGGCGGGGGTATTCAACCTCGTCAATGGCGACGGCAAGGGCGTCGGCGCGGCGCTGTCGGCGCACTCCGACGTCGACATGGTGAGCTTCACCGGATCGACGCGTGCGGGCATCGCGATCGCGCAGAGCGCCGCCGCGACGGTCAAGCGCGTGCATCAGGAGCTTGGCGGCAAGGCGGCCAATCTCGTGCTGGAGGGCTCCGATCTCGCCAAGGTGCTGCCGCCGACGGTGCAGGGCGTGCTCGCAAATTCGGGGCAGAGCTGCATCGCGCCGACCCGGCTGCTGGTGCATACGAGCCAGGTCGCGGAAGCCACCGGGATCGTCAAGGCGATCCTCGAAAGCGTCGAGGTCGGCGATCCGGCGGTGATGGGCGGCCATATCGGGCCGGTCGTCAACAAGGCGCAATATGACAAGATCCAGGGGCTGATCCAGTCGGCGATCGACGAGGGCGCGACATTGGTGACGGGCGGCACCGGGCGGCCCGACGGACGCAATGTCGGCTATTTCATCAAGCCGACTTTGTTCACCGACGTGACGCCCGACATGCGCATCGCGCAGGAGGAGGTGTTCGGGCCGGTGGCGACGATGATCGCGTACGAGAGCGAGGACGAAGCCGTGAAGATCGCCAACGGCACGCCTTATGGCCTGTCGGCGACGATCTCGGGCGACCCGGCGCGCGCGGCAAAGGTCGCGCCGCGGTTGCGCGCCGGACTGGTCACGATCAATTCGTGGAGCCCCGACGGCAACGCGCCGTTCGGCGGGTACAAGCAATCCGGCAATGGCCGCGAGAACGGCAAGTTCGGCTTGAGCGACTTCATGGAAGTGAAGACGGTGATCGGCGAACCGGCCTGAGCGTGGCGGTGCGGCGGATCGACGTATGGATGCCGGTCGCGGACAGCGCTTATGCTGCGGCGGCCGCTGCAGGCCTGGCGCCGTACCGCGCCGCTTTTGCCGCGGTCGGGCTGGAACTGGTGCCGCGGCCCTGGGATCTGGGGCCGGGCGATGGCGCGGCCGCGCTCGCGCTGTTCGCCTGGGGCTATCATTTCGACGTGACGCGGTGGGAGGCGATGCTCGCCGCGTGGCCGGCTGATCGCCTGCTGTTCAACCCGCCGGCGTTGCTCGCGTGGAATACGCGCAAGACCTATCTGCTCGAACTGGAAGCGGCGGGCATTCCGATCGTACCCAGCTGGTTCGGCCGTGCCGATGCGGACAGCGTTGCCGCTGCGTTCCAAGCGTTCGACTGCGAAGAACTGGTGGTGAAGCCGCAGATTTCGGCAGGCAGCCATGAGACGGTGCGCGTGAAGCGAGGCGACCCTGTCGTGCCGCTCGACGACGCGATCGTCCAGCCCTTCCTTCCGGCGATCGCCGAGGAAGGCGAACTCTCGCTGTTCGCGATCGGCGGCCATTTCAGCCACGCCGCACGGAAGGTCGCGACCGGCGGCGACTTTCGCATCCAGCCGCAATTCGGCGGCGCATTCAGCCGATACGAGCCCGATGCGGAGGCGATGAGCGTGTTCGAGGCGGTGCTCGCCGCGCTGCCGGTGGCGCCGCTGTACGTGCGGGTCGACCTGCTGCGCCGTGCGGATGGAAACCTCAGCCTCATCGAGGTCGAGACAATCGAACCGGATTTGTATCCGGGAATCACGTTCGAAGTGCCGGCGCGATTGGCCGAGGCAATCGGCGTTCGCCTTTAGGCGATCTTGCCGAAGCCCACGCACGCTCGTATATCCACGGATAGACGGAGACCGCATATGGGCATCATCGACACCCGCATCTTCAAGAGCGGCAACAGCATGGCGGTCCGCCTGCCAAAGGAGCTCGGCTTCGAAGAAGGCATGGCGGTCCAGATCGAACGCGACGGCACCGGCGTGACGATCCGTCCGACGGTCGATGCCGACGCCGAGCGCCGTAAAGTCGAGGCGTTCGTCGCCGAGATGCTGGCACTCGGTCCGGTCGGCGTGGTCGGTCCCCGCGAGCCCATCGATATTCCGGACCGCGCCGGTCTCTAATGGCCTTCCTGATCGACACCGATATCGCGATTCATTGGCGCGATCGCGATCCGGAGGTGGTGCGACGAACACTGGCGTTTCGCACGGCACCGTCGATTTCGATCATGACGCAAATCGAACTCACCAACGGTATCCATGCGCGCCCGGACTATGCCGCGTCGCGACAGGTTGGCGTCGAAAAGCTGTACGCGTTCGTGCAGACCATTCCGTTCGACGGCCTCGTCGCGCACGCCTACGAGGCAATCCTGGCAGTGACCGGGTTTTCCCGCGCCCGCGTGTTCGACCGGATGATCGCGGCGACAGCAATCGCGCACGGACTGACGCTCGTCACCATGAACGGCCCGGACTTTCGCGACATACCCGGCCTAACGCTCGAAATCTGGCCGGCGCCCGCCGCTCAATAATCCTTCGACACGCGCAAATTGGCGCTCTGCCGCCCAAGCGTCGAGATGCTCGACAGCACCGACAGCCAGCGCGTCACCTGGAACTCGACTTGCGTGGCGGAATAGCCCGCGCCGTCGGTGACGATCTCGGCATAGAAGCGCCGCGTGATATATTTGCCCGCCGCGACCGACGTGCCCTGCCCCGTCGTCGGATCGGCCGAGACGATGCGCAACCGGTCGAGCCCAGCGACACGCCGGACTGCATTGATCGGGTCGAGCCCGCCCTTGCCATTCTGCAACGCCGCCACCGCAGAGGCCAATTGCAGCGCCTCGGGCGCCGACAAATTGGTGATCGAGGTCCCGAACAGCAATCGCGACAGCAATTCGTCCTGCGGCAGTGCGGGAACGCTCGAAAAGGTGATCTCCGGCTTCAGCGCCGGCCCGGTCACGTTGATCGACGCGTTCAGGCCGGTGGTATTGGCATTGGCGACGATGTCGAGCGCCGGATTGGCCGGCACTTCGCCCGCGAACAGGATCTTGCCGCGGTCCAGCGCGAAGGTGCGCCCGGCGAAATCGTAATTGCCGCGCACCAAATCGGCCCGGCCGGTGATCGCCGGATTGTCGGGCGCGCCGCCGATCTGCAGGTCGGCCGACCATTCGCTGCGCAGGCCAAGGCCGGTGACCAGCACCTGGTTGGGCGCATGGGCATGGATCGCCAGCGTCCACGGCACGCGCGGCGTCTCGTCATCCTCGCCGCCGTCGGGCAGGTTGATCTCGCGAATGTTGAGCTGCGGCACCGCGCTGGCGGCGCTCGCCTGGCCGAGCCGGTAGCGGCTCTTGTCGAGCCGCAAATCGCCCGAGATCGTCCCGCCCGACCCATCGGACTGGAAGCGCAACGGGCCGGTGACGGTCGCGCCGATATCGTCGCGCGCGATCATCACGGCGTGATCGGCCTGGACCTTCAGGTCGAGCCCGAGCCCGTTCTTCGCCGCAAAATCGAACGCGCCGGTGCCGGTGACATGCCCGCCCTTGCCGGCATCGGCCGCAAAGCGGTCGAGCGTGAGGCGCGACCCGCCGAAGCGGCCAGTCGCCTGCACGTTGGTCAGCACGGTGCCCGTGCTGGTGCTTTCGATCTTGGCGCCATTGGCCTGCACAACGCCTTTGATCTGGGGGTTGGCGATCGTCCCGCCGACGTCGGCACCGATCGCCACCGGACCGGTCAAGTCGAACAGTTCGACTCCGGTCAGCCGCCAGACCGTGTCGGCCGGCCCGTCATAGCGGAGTTGCGCGAACACGCCGGCATTCTGCACTCGCTCGGCAAGATCGTCGCCGCCCGGCAGCGTGAGCAGCATCTGCGCCCGTCCGACGGTCTTGCCCCCCGTGGCCGCAATCGCCCGCGCCGCGATACGGTCGGACGACAGGATGCCGGAGATGCCGACATCGACCGGGCGCGACGACAGGATCAGCCCCGAGCGCGTCAGGCCGCGCACCGTCATGTCGATCTTGCCGGTCGGCGCGGCGCCGCCGCCCTGGGCGTAGGACAAGGTGCCCGAAGCATTGCCGCCGAGCCCCAGGCCGGGATAGCCGATGTCGAGGATCGACAGCGGCATTCGCGCGACCGTCGCGTCGATCGCGCTCGATCGTCCGGTGAAGCGTCCCGACACCTTGGCGTCGCCGCCCGAGAAGACCAGATCGGTCGATGCGAGTTGCCAGCCGTCGCCGTCGCGGGTGAACACCGCCGGCGTCACCAGCTTCAACGGGCGGCGATCGAGCGTGCCTTGCGCCGATACGGCGTAGCGGTCGGGGGTGACCTGCGCCACCGCCTGGATATCGAACGCGCGCCCCTGCGACCCCGCGATCGAGGCGGTGATCGTGCCCGTTCCGCCGCGCAGGCTGGCGCGCGCGGCGAAGCGCCCGATGATGAGCGACCCGCGCCGCAGTCCGGCGCCCGTCACGTTCGCCTCGATCGCGGTCCCGGCGGGATCGAGCAACGTCACCATATCGACATGCCCGCGTCGCAGCACGAAAGCACCCGCTAGCTTGGCGGCGGTCGCGTCGAGATGCGCCTCGATCCGCTGATTGGCGCCGACCGGGCGGAACAGCAATTCGCCCGACAGACCACCGCCCGCCACCGCGAGCCTGCCGTCGAACCCGCCGGTGACGATCTGCAGCGGTCCTTTAAGATGCGTCCCGCTGACCGCCAGATCGGCGATCGCGATCGTGCCGTCGCCGCCCTTGGGCAGCAGGATCGCACCATTTCCGGTGAATGGTCCGAGCCGCGAGCCGCCGCGTGCGGTGAAGACGAAGCCGGCATCGGTCGGGTCGAGATGCGCGACGACGTCGCTGAGACCCAGCGTCTCGTTCGGCCGCTTGAACACAAGATCGAGCGTCGGATGGTCGATCTTGCCGTCGAGCTTCAACGTCAGCGGGCCATAGGTGGTCTGCTGCCCGACGCCCTCGAAATGGAAAGTGCCGTCGCGGCGGCGAATGCCGTTGCCGGTGATGCGGATCTGCGGCGCAGTCAGCACGAGGTTGTTGAGATGGAGAATGCCGTCGGGCGTGCGCTCGAGGCCCGTCACGACACGTGGCAGTCCGCCGCCGAGCGAGCGGAAGAAAGCATTTTCGAGCGTGACCATCTGCGCCACGCCCTGCCCGACCACGCGCGTGCCATGGCCGCCCGGCCCCGGCACCGCCTTCAACGTGGTTTGCACATCGACCACGCCGAGCCCGGGAATGCGATAGCGGCCCAAGCCGCCATTGATGCCGATATCGTAGCGCCCGTCGCTCAGATCGAGCAGCAGGTTGATCCGGCCATTGAGCTTGTCGGAGGTGAGCTTGAGGTCGTCGCCCAGCACCAGCTTCGGCGTGATGCGGAGTACGCCCTCGATCGTCAGGTTGCGCAGGATGCCGCCCGCGACATCGCCCACGCCGGTGACGCGCGCGGCGGTCGCGCGGATCGGCACGAGCACCGGCGCACGCGAGAAATGCCCGCGGCCCGCCGCGCGGAAATCCTCGAAGCCGGTATCGTCGAACGCAAAACGCTGCGCGGTGAGGCGATAGTCGAACGCGGCGGTGGCGAAGGTGCCGTCGAGCAGCGCGCGCAACTCGATGTTGCGGCCAGTCATGTTGGGGAACAAGGCCGGTGGGTGGAACAGGATGGCGTGCAGCCGGACGCCGCGATACGCGCTTTCCGCCAGATCGAGCGTGCCGTCGCCATCGACGCTGAGCGAGCCCGAACGCAGCGACAGCGTGCCCTTGAGCTGGCGATCGACCAGGGTCCCGCCGCCATGCACCGCGACGCGCGGCGTGGTGAGCCGCTGCAACTTGCCATGCGCCAGCGGGGCCGGGTCGAGCATGCCCGACAAAGTGTAGCGCCCGGCCTGGTTGGTCAGCGCCAGGTCGGCGAGCCGGACGCTGCCGATATCGGCCACCGCGCTGCCGTGCCACGCCGCCCACGTCCCCTTGCCCGCAATGTCGACGGCGATCGGCCTGGCGAAGCCGGACAGCTTGGCCAGCACGCCATGCGCCGTCCCGCGCAGATGCGCGGTCGCCTCAAGCCGGTCGCGGTCGGGCTCGGCATCCAGATGCACGCGCAACTGGTCGCTGCCGGCGACCGATGCGGCGAGATCGATCAAAGCGCGGCCGCGATGGATGTCCGCGCGCGCCCGCAATCGCCCGATCCGCTCGACTCCGGTGACGGCGGGCGCGACCACCAGCCGGTCGATCGCCAGCGACCCGATGCGGATGTCGAAGCTCGGCAGGATCGGCCCGTTCCTGCCCGATGGCTTGATCTCGGGCAGCCGCGCCAGCGTCGCGCTGGCGACGTGCAGGCTGGCAATGTCGAGCTTGTTGTCGAGCCAGTGGAACGGCGACCAGTCGAGTTCGGCGCGTGGCGCTGCGAACACCAGACCCTTGGGGTCGCGCACGCGCACGTCGATCAGCGTCGCGCGGCCGTAGATCGACCCCTCGATCCGGCCGATACTGTAGCGCAGGCCGTTCGACGGCGTCATCGCGGATATGCTGTCGGTGAGGAAGCGATGGCCCATGCCAGTGTCCATCAGCCCGAGCGCGGCGAGCGCGAGCAGGAACAGCCCCGCCACGATGCAGAACACGATCCGCCCCAACAGCCCGTGCGGCTTGACCACCGCGGGCGGCGGCGCTTCGGGTGGCGGCGTTTCCTCGCTCAAAACGCCTGCCCCAGCGAGACATAGACCGCGACGCGCGGATCGCCCTTTTGCGGGTTTACCGGCGTGCCGACATCGATGCGGATCGGCCCGAAATTGGAATAATAGCGCACGCCGATGCCGGTGCCGTAGCGCAAATCGGTGACTTTCGGCACGAGCCCGGTCGAGATGTTGCCGCCGTCGAAGAACGGCACCACGCCGAACGCGCCAAACGTCTTGACGCGCGCCTCGATCGAGAATTCCGCCAGGCTGCGCCCGCCGACCGGATCGTTGTTGGGGTCGCGCGGGCCGATGTCCTGATAGCCATAGCCGCGCACCGACGCGCCGCCACCGGCATAGAATCGCCGCGACGGCGCGATCGCGTCGCGCGGCGCACCGGCGATCGTGCCGAGCCGGATCCGCCCGGCGAGCACCGCGCCTTTGACGACGGTCTTGTAGGCGCTCGCATCGAGCTGGAGCCGCGCATAGCCGAACGCCGTGCCCTCCAGCGACAGTTCGGGCGAGAAGCGCCCACTCAGCCGGAACCCGCGCGTCGGATCGAGCAGGTCGTTCGATCCGTCATAACTCAGCACGGTCGGCAGCGCGCCGATGAAATAGGTTCGCCGCCGCGGCGCGCCGGTATCGAGGATCACGTCGCGCTCGTCCGAGGCGACCAGTTCCGCGCCGAGCGACCACGTCCACTTCTTCTGGAAGAAGATGTTGGTCTGCCGCTCGAGGCTGCCCGACAGCGACAGCGTGCGCGCCTGATAGGCGTCGCGCTTGACGTTGGAGGCGACCGTCTGGAAGGTCAGGATGCGATCCCGCCCGTCGAAATTGTTGCGGCGGAAGATCACGCTCGCCGATTGCTCCTCGGTGCCGAGCACGCCGGCCAGCGTCAATGCGCCCTCGGGCGGGAACAGGTTGCGGTTGGTCCAGCTGAGCGCGGCGCGCGCGCCTTCGCCGGTGCCATAGCCAAGTTCGCCGGCGATCGTATGCTTGGGCGCCGGTTCCAGCCCGACCGCGATATCGACCGTGCCGGGTGCCTTGCCCTCGACCGGCTCGACCTTGACGCTCGACACCAGCCCGGTCTGGATCAGCGCGCGGCGCAGGTCGACCAGCGCCGATGCGTCATAGGGCTGGCCCGGGGTGAAGCGGGCGATGTCGAGCACATGGTCGGCGCCGAACACCTTGCTGCCCGCGGTCATCACCACCGTGCCGAAGCGCCGTTCGGCGCCGGGCACCACCGCCACGTCGAGCGTGGCGGTATGCGCGGCGCGGTCGACCACGATCTGCGGGTCCCCCACCACCGCGAACGGAAAGCCGCGATCGGTGATGGTGGTGTGCAAGCTGGTCTCGCCCGCCGCCACCACATCGGCATTGACCGCGTCACCCGCGTCGATCCCGAACGCCTTGCGCAACGCCGCCGCCTTCGCGCCCGCCGCGTCGAGCCCAGCCAGCGTCACGCCGTTGAACTTGTAGAGCACGCCCGGTTCGGCATCGAGCACCACCAGCGGCCGTGCCGCCGGCTCGACGCGAGTCGTGACGCGCGCGTCGTAATAGCCCTCGCCGCGCAGCAAGGTGGTGAGCAAGGTCGCATCCTCGCGTGCGCGGCGGTCGAGCTGCGCGGCGTTGGCGGGCTGGCCTTCATTGGCCTTCAGCGTGGAGAGCTGCGCGAAGCGGTCCTGGAGCAAGCTGGTCGCAACATCGTCGATTCCGTCGACGCGGTAGCCGTAGCGCGTCTCCCCGGTCAGCGCGGTCGGCGCGCCCTTTTCGACCGGCTCTTCCGGTGCCTTGGACAGATCGGGCCACGCGACGCCGAGCCCGGGAAGCGGCGCGAGCGGCGATTGCGGGTCGAGCTGGAGCGGTTCTGGCGGTGCCGGATCACCCGTCGCCGGCGCCGGGCGCACCTGTGCGACCGCGCAGGGGCCGGCGAAACAGAGAATTCCGACGGTCGCCCATGCTGCGCGCCGCCGCCCGACCGGTAACGACATGGCCCGTCCTAACGCGGCTTCGGCGCCAGCGACAGGGCTTTAGCGCGCGACCCGGCGCCCGGCGCCGTCGCTCCGGCGAAAGCGCGTGGCGCCTAGTGAAGCGGGCCGGTCAGGTGATCGGCCGACAGCAGCCCGATGAAGCGCTCGATCTGCCGCCAACGGCAGAAATGGAGATAATTGCCGAGATCGCGGCTGCGGTCGGCGCGCGCCGCGGCCTCGAGACCCGCCTCGTCGCCGAACATCGCGATCAGATCGGTCACGTGAGTCAATTCGCCGCGATCGGCGAGGTAGGGAATGTGCATGGGCGCTCCGCCAGAAACCCGCGGGCGCGGGCTGGGCGAGACGCTACACGTCGCGTGCCAGATCGGCCGATCGGCGGCGAAGCGCGGCTTGCGACCGTTAACGCCCCCATCGACGGTCGCCCCACGCCTCCCATCATGGGACGCTGGCGTCCTGTGGCGGGACATGGCACAGCGCAGCGATGGCACGCACCTCCCCGCCCCGCTACCCGCTCGCCGGCGGCGTCCTCATCGCTGCCGGCGCGATCCTCGGCACCGCGATCGGCCTTTTCACCGCGCTCGGGCCGACGCGCGGATTTCTGGCCGGGCTTGCGCTGGGCGTGGTGATCTCGCTCGCAATGTGGTTGCGCGACCTGCGGCGGTAGCGACGCGCGCTGTGGCGGGCTTCGCACCGAGTGGCATGCGTCATACCAATCAGTGTCGTTTCGTCCACGTCGCCCCGGCGAAGGCCGGGGCCGCTCGCCTGCCTGGTGCAAGGCGTGATCCATAACGTGGCGGCCCCGGCCTTCGCCGGGGCGACGGCGGCTACGCGACCATAGATGATCGCGGCCGCCGGGCGCCGCAATCGGACACCTTACCGCAGCGCACGCGATAGCCATACGACGCGCCCGATCACATCGACCGCCCCGAGCGCGATCGGCGGATACGCCACGTTGTCGCTCGCGACGACGAACCCCTCGGCGCGCTTCGACACGCGCTTCACCAGCACCGCGCCCTCCAGTCGCAGCACGAAGATCGCCGGCGTCGCGGTCACGCGCGTGTCGCGTTCGTCGACCACGATCTGGTCGCCATCGGCGATCGTCGGCAGCATCGAATCGCCGCGCGCGCGCAGCATCGCGGCATTGGCCGGGCTGAGCCGCAACGCATCGAGCAAACGCGGATCGAGCAGCATCGCGCCCGCCGCCGGATCATCGTCCGCCAGGGCGCCCGGCCCCGCAGACGCCTCGACCGCAAGCCGCCGGATCGGCGTCATGCGCGGCGCCGCCACCCCGCCCAGCTCGACCGGATCGACTCGAAAATATGCCGCAAGCAATGCGCGATCGCGCTCGGCGAGATCGCGCGGCGTGCCGCGGCGGACATATTGCTGGAGGTAGGCATCGTTGCGCCGGAGCAGGCGCGACAGTGCGGCATAGCTCACGCCCTGCGCATCGATCAGCGCGGCCAGCCGCGCGCGAGGATCGGGTCGGTCCATCGTCGTCACGATAGCCATAGGAAAATTCCTAGACAAGTTGGAAAATGGAACAGATCGTGAACTTCTGGCTATCAAGCGGCGAATCGCGAGGAGAGACGGCATGTCGATATTGCAGAAAATCGATCACTATCTGAAGGCGACCGCCATGCCGCCGGCCAAGTTCGGACGGCTCGCCGTGCGCGACCCGCGCCTCGTCACGGATCTGCGGCGCGGGCGCGAGCCCGGCGCGCGGATGGTGCGACGGATCGAGGCGTTCCTCGCCGACCAGCAGGCGCCGCGATGAGCCGCGGGCCGGACGCTGCCACCGTGTTGCGGCGCGTGATCGAGCGCGCAGCACGCGCGGCGGGCTGCGATATCGTCCTCGGCGAGATGCGGACGACGCGCTGGGCGAGCGCGACGTTCGTCGGCGCGCGGCATGGGGTGACGCTGTCGGTGGCGGACGACGCCGCAGCGGCGGCATGGCTGGGCGGGTTGGCCGAGGCCGAACTGCCGATGCGCGGGCATCTGGTGGCGGACCTCAACCTGGTGGCGACTCGCCGCGGCGCGGGTCGCGCCGAGGTCGAAATCGAAGCGTTGACCGTAGAGGTTTAGCGTCGCTTTCTATCGAGTACGATCACCCCCCACCCGTTCGGGCTGAGCGAGCGGAGGTTTGATCACCTTCGATGGAACCGACTCTCCAGCGTCGCTTCTCGCGCCCGCCTGCGCCGCGTTCAGTTTCCGTTGGTCTCCATCCGCCGCAAGACGCTCAGCGTGTCCTCGATGGTCTCGGGTGCCGGCGCCGGTCGTGCTTCGGCGTCACGGCGGCTGACGACGCGTTCCAGCCGGTCGAGCAAAGCGTGAATCGTGTCCGACGGATCGCCGTCGCGCGGCGCCTGGCGGATCGGCAAGGGCGCGCGACTCGAAGCCGGGTCGGCGGACGAGTCGGCCGGCGCCGGCGGGGTCAGCGGGAAGGTCTCGAAGCGCTCGCCTGCGTCGAAGGTCTGGCGGCGTGGCAATGGGCGGGGCTCGGGTTCGGGCTCGAGTTCAGCTTCAGGCTCGGGCGGGTGCTGCGACGCGGCCCATTCGAGCGGCGCGTCGGGCACTGCGGCCGGATCATAGGCCGAAAGCGGCTGGTCCAGATCGTCGGGCAAGGCGCGCTCGGGTGGCCGCGGTGCGACCGGCGTCACGTCGATCGTCGATGCCAGATCGTCGGCGCCGAGATGCACCGGCCGCGCGCGCACTTCGAGGAAGGGCGTGCCGAGATCGGTATTGGCGAACAGCGGCCGGCGCGCCGGCGCATCGGGGTGCGCATCGGCGCGACGCAGCACGGGCGCGGCGCCAAGGCTCCTGCCGCGGCGCTGCAATACGATCGTCCGGCTGCCGAACGACAGGAACAGGCCGAACCAGGCCACCAGGCCGACACCCCCGCCGCAAAGCAGCACCGACGCCGCGCGGGCGGTGAGGCCAAGGGGCGGCTCGGCCGCGGACAGGACCGAGGCGATGCCGCTGTCGACCACCATCGATTCGAGCAATTCGGTCGGCACCAAGGCGAACATCGCCGCGGTCAATATGCCGATGATCCCGGCGACGAACAAAGCGAGCGGGAGACTCAGCGGGTGAGGATGAACGGTGTCGGCCATGTGTCGGACTCTGGCATAGCATGCGTAAGTTTTTGGTAAACAGGAGCATAACGCGCGACATTAACCGCCCAGTTACGCTCTGCCTCGACAAAGGCGCGACCGCGCGCACGGCGGCCCTCCCAGCTGGGCCGATCGGCCAGCAGGCCGGCAAGCGACCGTGCCAGCGCGGTCGGATCGTCGGGCGCGAACAACGTCCCCGTATCGCCGTCGCGGATCAGCTCGCGATGCCCGCCGACGTCCGATGCCGCGACCAGCCGCCGCTGCGCCATCGCCTCGAGCGGCTTGAGCGGCGTGACGAGATCGGTCAGCCGCATCCGCTTGCGCGGATAGGCCAGCACGTCGATCACGCTGTAATAGCGATCGACCTCGGTATGCGGCACGCGGCCGATGAAATGGATGTGGTGCGACACCGGCGACGCGGCCGCCTGCGCGCGCAGGGCCTGCTCCATCGGGCCGCCGCCGACCAGTACGAGATGCGCCCTGGGGCGATCGGTAACCAGCGCCGGCATCGCCGCGATCAGATCGTCCAGCCCCTCATAATCGTAGAAGCTGCCGATGAAGCCGATCACCTCGGCGTCGGTGATGCCGAGCGATTCGGCCAGGGCGGCATCGTGCTGCAGCGGCTCGCCGAACACCGCCATGTCGACGCCGTTGGGCGAGACGAACAGCTTGGCCGGGTCGATTCCGCGCTGGATCAGATCCTGCCGCAGCCCGTCGCAGATCACCGCCACCGCATCGGCGCGCTTGACCGCCCAGGTCTCGAGCGCTCGCGTCGCTTTGTACCGCAGCGAGCCTTCGCGGCCGGTGCCGTTGCCGACCGCGGCATCCTCCCAGAATGCGCGGATTTCATACACCAGCGGAAGCCCGCGCTTCCGCGCGACGCGCAACCCCGCCACCGCATCGAGCGCGGGCGAATGGGCGTGCAGCACATCGGGTTTGAACTGCGTGACGACCTGGTCGATTCGCGCGGCGAAGGCGCTGATCTCGCGCAATTCGGCCAGCGGCGTGATCGTCGGCCGCACCGCGGGCGTGCGGAAGAAGTCGATCCCGTCGATCGTCGCTTCGGGCGGCTCGTGCGGGGTGTAGCGCGGGCCGGTGACCGCGGCGACCTGCCAGCCGCGCCGCATCTGGCTCTTGAGGATCGCCCGCGTGCGGAAGGTGTAGCCGCTCTGCAGCGGCAGGCCGTGATCCAGGATGTGGAGAATGCGCATGGCCGCTTCCTAACCGCTGACTGCTTAACGGAGCCTCAACCCGGCCCGCGCTAGAGCGCCCTCATGCAACGCGACATCCGGCCATGATCGACAATCTCGCGCTCGCGATCAGCCACGGCCTGATCGCACTGACGGTGTGGAAATTGCTGCGCCGCCCCGATCTCGACCGCGAGGTGTCGCCCGGCGACCCCGCCCCGAAGCGCAGGAAGGGCCGTCCGCTTGCGTGACCTGTTCTTCGTCGGCTTCCTGGCGGCGTTCTTCGCGGCCGGTTTCCGCAGGCCGTTCATCTTCGTGCTGGCCTATGTCTATATCGACATCGTCGCGCCGCAGCGGCTGACCTATTATCTGCTCAACAGCGTGCCGATCTCGCTGATCGCGGTCGTGCTTTCGGTCGGCGGCTGGGCCGTCGCCGACGACAAGACCGGCTTGCGCGTCGCGCCGCGGCAGGCGCTGATCGTGCTGTTGATGGTCTATTGCTATTGCACCACGCTGACCGCCGATTTCCCGGTCGAGGCGCTCGATAAATGGGGCTGGGTATGGAAATGCCTGGCCTTCGCCGCCTTCCTGCCCTTCACGCTGCGCACCAAGCTCAGGATCGAAGCGCTGCTGCTGGTGATGGTCGCGGCGGCCGCGTCGATCATCATCGTCGGCGGATTGAAGACGCTCGCCAGCGGCGGCGGCGGCTATGGCGAACTCAACCTGATGGTGTCGAACAATTCGGGGCTGTACGAAGGCTCGACCATCTCGACCGTCGCGGTCGCGATCATCCCGCTGATCCTGTGGTTCACCAGATACGGCACGATCTTTCCGCCCGACTGGAAGGTGAAGGGCTTTTGCTACGCGCTGGTGTTTTCGTGCCTGCTGATCCCGGTCGGCACGTCGACGCGCACCGGCTTGCTGTGCATCGGCCTGGTCGCCTTGCTGATGCTGCGCGATGCCAGGCGCAAGATCCTGTATCTGTGCATCCTCGGCGTGATGGGCATGATCGCCGTGCCGTTCCTCCCCTCCGCCTTCACCGACCGGATGAGCACGATCAAGACCTACAAGGCCGACGAATCCGCCTCGACCCGGATCGCGGTGTGGGGCTGGACGTGGGAATATGCCAAGGACCATCCGCTCGGCGGCGGGTTCGAAATGTATCGCCAGAACAAGATCCGCTACGATACCGAAAAGGTCGAGGGCAGCGCCGGCAATTCGAGCGTCGACCGGCATCTGACGGTCGACCAGGCACGCGCCTTTCACAGCGCCTATTTCGAAATGCTCGGCGAACAGGGCTTTCCCGGCTTGATCCTGTGGCTGTCGATCAGCGTGATCGGCATCTTCCGGATGGAAGTGCTGCGGCGGCGCTATCGCAAGGCGGCCGAGGATCTGGCGTGGGTGACGCCGCTCGCCGGCGCGCTGCAATCGGCGCATATCGTCTATCTGCTGGGCGCGGCATTCATCGGAATCGCCTTCCAGCCGTTCGTCTATATGCTGATCGGCGCGCAGATCGGGCTCGACGGCTATCTCGCGCGCAAGCGTGCCGGCGCACCGTGGCAGGCGCGGCGCAAGGTGCGCGCGGCGGCGGCGGTGCCGGCATAGTGGAACAGACGTCCCCGTCACCCCGAGATCGCCCGCGCCACGAACTCCGCGCGCTGACCGGCATGCGCGGGATTGCCGCCTGGTTCGTCGTGCTGTTCCACCTCCGCCTGGCGCTCGACTGGTTGCCGCCGATGGTGATCGCGGTGTTCGCCAAGGGCTATCTCGCGGTCGATTTCTTCTTCCTGCTGTCGGGCTTCGTGATCTGGCTGAGCTGGCACGACCGGCTGCG
Organism: uncultured Sphingomonas sp.; assembly: GCA_964243205.1. Classification (GTDB taxonomy): domain Bacteria; phylum Pseudomonadota; class Alphaproteobacteria; order Sphingomonadales; family Sphingomonadaceae; genus Sphingomonas. Next base: position 7,830 of record CAXTEO010000056.1, on the reverse strand, counting down.
CGCGGGCGGCATGCGCGCCGTTCCGGCATTCCTGTGGCGCCGGCTCGCACGCATCTATCCGCTGCACCTCGTCACGCTCGGCGCCACCGTCGCGCTCGCCGTGCTGCTGGCCGCGGCGGGACGGCACGATGCGGCGCATTATCCCTTCGCCGAACTGCCGCTTCACGTGCTGCTGCTGCAGACGTGGGGCTTTACCGATCGCCTCGCCTGGAACGACCCGAGCTGGTCGATCAGCACCGAATGGGCGGCGTATCTCGTCTTCCCCTTTGTCGCCTTCGGCCTCGATTGGCGTCGCGTGCCGAGCTGGGCCGTGCTCGCGGCGATCGCGGCGTTGCTGGTATTGCTCGCCGTTGCGATGGGTCCCGCGGACAATCTTGGAAACGCGATCCCCACTTTGGGCCTGCGCCGGTGCCTGCTCGAATTCACTGCCGGCGGCGCAATCTGCGCGCTGTGGTTGCGCTGGCGCGACAGGCCGGTTCGTCCCGCCGCGCTTGCCGCACTGGCGACGCTGGCGCTGCTGATCGCATGGCGCGCCGGCATGCCCGAGACGCTCGCCGTGCCCGCGGCTTTCGCGGCAGGTTTGCTAGCGCTTGCGCTCACCTCTGACTGGCGCGGCAATCCGCTCGCGACGCCTGCGCTGCATTATCTCGGCGAAGTCAGCTACGCGACCTATCTCGGCCATTTCCTGCTGTTCGTGCTGTTCAAGCTCGCATTGGTCGACGATCCGCGCGCGATCCCGCCGCTGCTGATCGCGCTGTATCTCGCTTTGGTGTTCGGCAGCTCGGTGGCGCTCCACCATCTGGTCGAGCGCCCCGCGCAGGACTGGATGAACCGCCTCCCCGCCCGCTTGCGGCGGACGGGGAGAACAGGTCAGGCCGCCTCCAGCTCGATCTGAAGCGCTTCGAGGATCGCTGCGTTGAACGCGGGGATATCGTCGGGCTTGCGGCTGGTGATGAACGGGCCGTCGACCACCACCGCCTCGTCGACCACGTCGGCGCCGGCATTGGCGAGATCGGTGCGCAGCGACGGCCAGCTCGTCATGCGGCGGCCGTCGACCACGTCCGCCTCGATCAGCAGCCATGGTGCATGGCAGATCGCGGCGATGAGTTTCTCGTCATCGGCGAATTCCTCGACGATCTCGACCGCGCGGTCGTTCATCCGCAGCGTGTCCGGATTGGCGACGCCGCCTGGCAGCAGCAACGCGGTGTAATCCTCGGTATCGACATCGTCGAGCAGCAGGTCGGGGGTGATCGTCTCGCCTTTCTTGTCGTGCTGCATGCCCTGGATCGGGTCGGTCTTGTCCGAAGCGAGCGTCACCTTGACGCCGGCGTCGAGCAGCGCCTGGCGCGGCTTGAACAGTTCGTCCTGCTCGAATCCATTGTTGGGGATAATCAGGACGTGCGCGTTTGAAAGGTCGGCCATGGGGGGTCTCCGGCTGGGGGTTCGCGACGCTCAACCAATGGGCCCCATCGCGCGTTCCGGAACGATGCGACGGCCCGTGCATTCAGAAAGTCCATGACCGCAATCTCTTATCACGACGACAGCGAACCCGGCATCACCCGCAAGCCGATGCGCCACGGCTGGGGCTATTTCGACGTCGACGGCGCCCGCATCACGGATCGCGACGAGATCGATCGCCTGAACGCGATCGGCCTGCCCCCGGCCTATCGCGACGCCTGGTTCTGCCCGAGCCCGAACGGCCACATCCAGGCGGTCGGCTGGGACGAGAAGGGCCGCAAGCAGTATCGCTATCATGCGAGCTTCCGCGAAACGCAGGAGGCGGCGAAGTACGAGCTTTGCGCCCCGTTCGGCCGCGCGCTCCCGAAGTTGCGCGCGCGCGTCGCCGCCGATCTCGCCAAGCGCGGGATCGCCAAGGACACGGCGGTCGCCGCCGTGGTGCGCTTGCTCGATCTCGGCAAGATCCGCATCGGCAACGAGGGTTATGTCAAAGCCAATAAGAGCTTCGGCGCGACCACGCTGCGCAAACGCCATGCCGCGCTGAAGGGCCAGTCGCTGAAGCTGCAGTTCAAGGCCAAATCGGGCAAGTTGCGTGTGCTGACGATCACCGACGGGTCGCTCAGCCGCTTCGTCAAACGCTGTCAGGATCTGCCGGGGCAGCATCTGTTCCGCTGGATCGACGGCGCGGGCGAAGCGCATCCGGTCACCTCGTCCGACGTCAACGCCTATATCCGCGACGCGATGGGCGACGATTTCACCGCGAAACACTTCCGCACCTGGAGCGCGAGCGTGCTGGCGTTCGAAGCGCTCGCCACCGCAGCGAACGACATCAGCCTGAAAACGATGCTCGTGCCGGTCAGCGAAGCGCTCGGCAACACGCCGGCAATCGCGCGGAAATCCTACGTTCATCCGCTGTTGCTAGCGTTGGTGAAGGACGGTCAGTCCGAATTCCGCCAGTCGCTCCGCCTGCCACGGAGCACGCACTATCTATCGCGCGCCGAACGAGGCTTGCTCGCCTACCTCGAAACCGGCACGCCAGCGGCCGACGCGCAGGCCGCCTGAAGGTTTTTCCATGACGACAAGCAACACGACGACAGCGATCCTGCCGCCGATCAAGGTGCAGGATGTCGACCAGCAATTGCGCGGGCTGGTCGGCACGACCGTGCAATGGTTCGGCACGCACTGGCTCCAGATCCTCATCGCGATCGGCATTGCCACGCTGATCGTCATCGGTCTGCACTTCGTGCGCCGGCTGGCACGCAAATGGTGCACCAGGCGCGTGGGCCCGTCGAACTGGTTCGCGGTGCTGGCCAAAGCGGTGGTCAAGACCGGCAATTTCTTCATGGTGATGGTCGCTGCGAAACTCGTCGCCAGCGCCAATTTCGCCGATACGCCGGTGCAGGTCGCCGCCACGATCAATTTCCTCTGGACGCTCGTCGCCTGGTATCAGGTCGCGGTGTGGGCACGCGAGATCATCCTCGGCGGGATCGAGAACCGCACGCACAGCGAACATTATTCGGGCGAGGCGCTGTCGAGCGCGATGAGCATCATCCGCTTGCTCGTCACTTTCGCGGTGTTCGCGATCGCCTTCATCGTCGTACTCGACAATCTCGGCGTGAACGTGACCGGCCTGGTGGCGGGGCTCGGCGTCGGCGGCATCGCGATCGGCCTGGCGGCGCAGGGCATCTTCGCCGATCTGTTCGCCGCGCTGGCGATCATCTTCGACCGGCCGTTCCACCGCGGCGACACGATCGCCTATGACAAGACCACGGGCACGGTGGAGAGCATCGGCCTGAAGTCGACTCGCATCCGCGCCGCCACTGGCGAGGAACGGGTCATCGCCAACAAGCATCTGCTCGACAAGGAAATCCAGAACATCTCGCGGCGCGACTATCGCCGGATCGTGTTCACGCTGGGTCTGGTGCAATGGACTCCGGTCGAGGTGATGAAGCGCTTCCCGGCGATGCTGAAGGAAGTGGTCGAGGGCTGCGGCCAGAAATTCGTCCGCGCCGGCTTCATCAAGTTCGGCGACAGCTCCTACGATTTCGACCTCGAATTCGATTCCGAACATGCCGCGTTCAAGGAATTCTTCGATGCGCGGCACGCGGTCGGCATGGCGATCGTCGCGCGGCTGAACGAAGAGGGGATCGACCTCGCTTACCCGACGCAGACCGCCTTCACCGCGGCCCCCGACGGCGGGCTGATCCTGCCCTATCCCGAGGCCCCGGTGCGCGCGGTGACCACGTCGGGCGGCACCGGACATCTCACCGCCGACCAGGCCTCGCTGGGCAGCGCCAGCGAACCCGAGGGCTGATCGCCGGCCGCCCGGCGAATGCGAGTCGGGCGCGCTGCGGCGATTTAGAACATCGGGTTCGCTGCGCCCGCGCCGATCCGCGAGCGGCGGACGCTACGGCACGCGTAGCGTTCCGGTTTTCGGTCGGGCCGAGGCTTGCGCCGGGCTTGCGCGAGTGCCATTTGCCTCCGCGACGTCGCTCATGCGACCAAACCAGCTTCAGGGGAATGCCGTGACGACCGTTACAGCGCAGGAAATGGCCGGCCGGATCGGCACCGAACAGGTGTCCGACTGGGTCGAGGTTAGCCAGGAGATGATCGACAAGTTCGCCGATGCGACGGGCGATCACCAGTTCATCCACGTCAACCCCGCAATGGCGGCGATGACGCCGTTCGGCGGGACGATCGCGCACGGTTTCCTGACGCTGTCGCTGATGCCCTTGCTGTCGTCGAAGATCATCGATCCGGTCGAGATCGAGGGCGTGAAGATGGGGATCAATTACGGCGGCAACAAAGTCCGTTTCCTCCAGCCGGTGCGCTCGGGCAAGCGCGTGCGCGGGCGTTTCAAGCTGCTGAGCTTCGACGAGAAGCGTCCCGGCCAGTGGCAGCAGACCAACGAATTCACGGTCGAGATCGAAGGCGAGACCAAGCCCGCGATGATCGCCGAATGGATGTCGCAGATTTTCGTCTGATCCTCGGGCGTCGCCCCGGCGGAGGCCGGGGCCGCTGCGTTGCGGTCGGCAATGCGAGCAGCGCTCCCGACCTAGCGGCCCCGGCCTCCGCCGGGGCGACGTTATAAAGGAAATCCCATGCGTTCCGCCGTCATCGTCTCCACCGCCCGCACCCCGATCGGCCGCGCCTATCGCGGCGCGTTCAACAACACCCCCGCGCCGACGCTCGCGTCGCACTCGATCCGCGCCGCTGTCGAGCGCGCCGGCATCGAGGGCGGCCAGGTCGACGACGTCGTGTTCGGCTGCGCGCTGCAGCAGGGCCACCAGGCCGGCAACATCGCGCGCACGTCGCTGCTGCGCGCGGGCTTGCCCGTCACCGTGCCGGGCATGTCGGTCGACCGCCAGTGCGCCTCCGGCCTGATGGCGATCGCCACCGCCGCCAAGCAGATCATCACCGACCAGATGGACATCACCATCGGCGGCGGCGTCGAGAGCATCTCGCTCGTCCAGACTCCGCAGATGCGCGTCGCGGCCGACCCCGAACTGATCGCGCTGCACAAGGATGTGTACATGCCCATGCTCGGCACCGCCGAAGTCGTCGCCAAGCGCTACAATATCAGCCGCGAAGCGTGCGACGAATATGCGCTGGAATCGCAGCGTCGTACCGCCGCCGCACAGGCCGCCGGCTATTACGATGCCGAGATCGTGCCGACGACCGCCAATATGGCGATCGTCAACAAGGAGACCAAGGAAGTCACCTACAAGGAGGTGACGCTGTCGAAGGACGAGGGCAACCGTCCCGAGACCACGCTCGAGGGCTTGCAGGCGCTTCAGCCCGTGATGGGCCCGGGTATGAACGTCACCGCCGGCAATGCGTCGCAGCTGTCGGACGGCTCGTCGGCGTCGGTGCTGATGGAGGAGTCGCTCGCTTCCAAGCGCGGGCTGCAGCCGCTCGGCCGCTATGTCGGCATGGCAGTCGCTGGCACCGAGCCCGACGAGATGGGCATCGGCCCGGTGTTCGCGATCCCCAAGCTGCTCCAGCGCTTCAATCTGAAGATGGACGATATCGGCCTGTGGGAGCTGAACGAGGCATTCGCGGTGCAGGTGCTGTATTGCCGCGACACGCTCGGCATTCCCAACGAGTTGCTCAACGTCAGCGGCGGCGCGATCTCGATCGGCCATCCGTACGGCATGACCGGTGCGCGCGCGACCGGCCACGCGCTGATCGAAGGCAAGCGTCGCGGTGCCAAATATGTCGTGGTGACGATGTGCATCGGCGGCGGACAGGGGGCGGCCGGCTTGTTCGAAGTATTGTGAGGCATTTCAACAAAATGTTGAAAATGACCTTGCGTTGCGCTATGTAAGCTTTCGCAAAGTTCGTAGCTCCTTTCGAGAGAACCCCGGTCGTGGCAGCGGCCGGGGTTCTTTTGCGTTCAGGGCCCGGCTGGCAGGCCGAGCCCTCCCGTGCACCTACTTGCGGCGTGCAACCTCGACGACCCTGAGTATCAGGGTCGCGAAGGCGAACAGCACAACAAGAAACAGGCACAAGTTTGCAAAGTTCATATGCTCCTCCTCAAGTGACGGCAGGATTGCCGTCGTGGAGTCACTAACTTAAACTTTACGATTCTGCACTTTAGGCTGCCACAATAAAGCGGCCCGGCCGTTCGCTCCTGTTTAGTCGTGACGGTCGCGATCATGATGGCCGTGATGCGGCCGGTCGCTATTGTGGCCGGGATGACCGTCGCGGCAGGCGGCGACCGAGACGCTTGCAAGGATGAGGGCGGCGGCGAGAGCGATTTTCTGGCGCATCGAACGGACTCCTGGGGTGATCGAGATTGAACAACCCGCTCTGTCGCGGAGTTCCGTCGCCCGTCTGCGGCAACCAACGGCGCTTGCGCTCGTTTCCCTCTCGAACCATCTTCGAGGAGCGACACCCATGGCCGACACGCACGAAATCACCGAAACGCTTTGGAAGAAGCTCGCCGAGAGTCCGTTCGTGATGGTCGGCCCGGCCGACGGATCGGCGCATAGCGAGCCGCTCACCGCGCAGCTCGACGAGGATCTGGTCGACACCTTGTTCTTCTTCGTCGGCAAGGACAATCGCCTGATCGACGGCGGCAACGTGATGGCGCAGTTCGTGTCCAAGGGTCACGACTTCTTCGCCTGCCTTTCGGGCACGATCGCGCAGGACAATGACCGGGCGATGATCGACAAATTGTGGAATAGCCACGTCGAGGCGTGGTTCCCCGGCGGCAAGTCCGATCCCAACCTCGTGCTGCTGCGCCTGAGCATCGATGGTGCAGAGCTGTGGGAAACCGACATATCGCTCAGCGGGCGCGTGAAGATGCTGTTCGGCGGCAAGATCGAAGCGAGCGAAGAGGGCAGCCACGCGGTGTTGAACACGACCGCGGCGTAACCGACTACCATGGGGAGGCGAGTGGGGATCCACCAGGATCCCCACCCCCACCTCAGCCGTGCGCCTTCATCCATTCCTCGACCACCGGCGCCACCTTGTTGCGCCACTTCGAGCCGTTGAAGATGCCGTAATGCCCGGCGCCCTCGGCCATGTAATAGCGCTTCTTGTCCTCGGGCAGGCTGGTCGCGATCGTCAGCGCCGCCTTGGTCTGGCCGAGCCCCGAAATATCGTCCTTCTCGCCTTCGATCGCCAGGATCGCGATATCGATGATCGCAGCCGGATCGACCACGCGACCACGATGCGTCATCGTGCCCTTGGGCAGCGAATGGTCCTGGAACACCACGTCGATCGTCTGCAGGTAGAATTCGGCGGTCATGTCGCACACCGAGCGATATTCCTCGTAGAACGCCTTGGTCGTATCGGCCTCGAGATCCTCGCCCTGCACGAGATGCTTGAACAGCTCGTAATGCGACATCATGTGGCTGCCGAGGTTCATCGACATGAAGCCCGCGAGTTGCAGAAACCCCGGATACACTTTCCGCCCGGCGCCGGGATAATTGGCCGGGATCGTCGCGATCACGTTCTGGCTGAACCAGCTGTGCGGCCGCTCGGTCGCCAGCGTGTTGACCGCGGTCGGCGCTTCGCGCGTGTCGACCGGCCCGCCCATCATCGTCAGCGTCTTCGGCCGACACGGGTTCTTGTCGGCGCTCATCACGCACGCCGCGGCATAACACGGCACCGACGGCTGGCACACCGCGAGCATGTGGGTGCCGCCCTGCCCCTCGTTCGGCCCGATCGCCTCGAGATAGGCGATCAGATAATCGACATAATCGTCGAGATCGAAGCTGCCGTCCGACAGCGGCACCAGTTTCGCGTCGCGCCAGTCGGTGATGTAGACGTCCGCCACCGGCAGCATCCGCTCGACCGTGCCGCGCAGTAGCGTCGCGTAATGGCCCGACATCGGCGCGACGATCAGCAGCTTGGGGCCGCCCT
>CAXTEO010000055.1:0-26325 GCA_964243205.1 uncultured Sphingomonas sp. | reverse complement strand
GATCGCGATCGCGACGGCGCAGCGCTGGAGCCGGGCCGGCCGTGCGCTCGGCGCGCTGGCGCAGATCGCGCGGATGGATCTGGCGGTGCCGCTCGACCGCGCCGTTCCACGCGGTGCGCCCGGCCGAGTCGCGCGCCTCGCATTCCATCGCATCACCGGACGATAGTCTTTCCCGCGGCCCGCGAACGGGTTACGCTACCGTAACGGTCGTGCGGGGGGACGATATGTGGCGCTATCTGGTGGGCGGTGTGGCGGCGTTGGCGCTGGCCGCGGCGGGAATGCTGATCTTCAACCGCAACGCGCGATCGGTCGCGGCCTTGCCCGCCGCGCCGTTCGCGCTGGGACAGAGCGCCGACTCGCCCGCGCTTCCCGCCACGGTGCCCGAGGCGAGCGAGCGGAAGCGCGAGCAGAAGCGCTTCGATCGCTATGACAAGGATCGCAACGGCCAGGTGACGCGCGAGGAATATCTGGCCGCACGGCGCAAGGCGTTCGCCAAGCTCGACGTCAACCATGACGGCACGCTGTCGTTCGACGAATGGGCGGTGAAGGCCGAGGGCAAATTCGCCCTGGCCGACACGGATAAATCGGGCGCGATGACCCCGACCGAGTTCGCCACCACCGCGGTCAAGCGCAAGCCGCCACGCGTGCGGCGCGATTGCCCGCCCGCCACGGCGGAAACGCCCGCCGCGAGCGAGGACAGCTAGGCCGCGAGCCACTCCCCCAGCGCGAGCCGTGCGCGGTCGGTATACATCTTCTTGCGGTCGGCTTTCTTGGTGCGGCCCTCGATCGGCGGGAACAGGCCGAAATTGACGTTCATCGGCTGATAGGTTTCGGCCACCGCCGCGCCGGTGATGTGATGCAGCAGCGCACCGAGCGCGGTCGCGACCGGCGGCGGCGTCATCGGCGCGCCACCCAGTTCGGCCGCAGCGAAGCGCCCGGCGAGCAGCCCGATCGCGGAGCTTTCGACATAGCCCTCGCAGCCGGTGATCTGCCCGGCGAAGCGGATGTTGGGGCGCGCCTTCAGCCGCAGCGTCGCGTCGAGCAATTCGGGCGAGCGGATGAAGGTGTTGCGATGCAAGCCGCCCAGCCGCGCGAATTCGGCATTTTGTAGCCCGGGAATGGTGCGGAACAAACGGACCTGTTCGGAATGCTTCAGCTTGGTCTGGAAGCCGACGATGTTCCACAAGGTGGCGCTGGCATTGTCCTGTCGCAATTGCACCACCGCATAGGGCCAGCGCCCCGTCCGCGGGTCGTCAAGCCCGACCGGCTTCATCGGCCCGTAGCGCAGCGTGTCGACCCCGCGCGACGCCGCCACTTCGATCGGCATGCAGCCCTCGAAATAGGGGACGTCCTCCCATTGCTTGAACTCGGTCTTCTCGCCTTCGATCAGCCCGGTGTGGAAGGCGACATACTCGTCTTTCGACAGGGCGCAGTTGATATAGTCCTTCCCCTCGCCCTTGTTCCAGCGCGACTGGAACCACGCGGTCTCCATGTCGATGCTGTCGAAATGGACGATCGGCGCGATCGCGTCGAAGAAAGCGAGCGCGTCCTTGCCCGTTGCGCCGCCGATGCTGTCGGCGAGCGCGGGCGCGGTGAGCGGGCCGGTCGCGACGATCGTGAGGCCGGTCTCGGGCAGGACATCGACTCGCTCGCGCACGACCGTGATGTTGGGATGCGCCAGCAGCGCGGCGGTGACGCCTTCGGAAAAACCGTCGCGATCGACCGCCAGCGCCGAGCCCGCCGGCACCTTGTGGATATCGGCCTCGCGCAGGATCAGGGAACCGAGCGTGCGCATCTCCTGGTGGATCAGCCCGACCGCATTGCTGGTCGCATCGTCGGAGCGGAAGCTGTTGGAACAGACCAGTTCGGCCAGCCCATCGGTCTGGTGCGCCGGAGTCATGTCCCCCGAGCCGCGCATTTCGGAGAGTTTCACGGTGAACCCGGCTTCGGCGAGCTGCCAGGCGGCCTCGGAGCCGGCAAGGCCCCCGCCGATAATGTGTACCTGATGTGTCATGGAGGGCTGATAGCCGCCGCCACGCGGCGTGGCAAAGACAACCAGGGACGCGGTTCCCGCCGGCACGCTCTTGCGGCACGCGAGTCGCTCGGTCATTCTCGCGCGATGACCGAGCGCACGCCTCATCCGGCTTTGTTCGCAGCCGCGCTGGTCGCGGGCGTCGGCTTCTGGCCGGCAAGCCATTTCGAACTTCCGTTCGCGGTATTCGTGGCGTGGAAGACCGCGGGCCTGACATTGCTCGCGCTGTGGGCGGCGCGCGTGGCGCGCGGGCGCGACGGCTGGCTGATCGTGGCGGTGCTGGCGCTCGGCGGGCTCGGCGATCTGGTGCTCGAATTCGGGCGCGTGGCGGGGGGCGTCGTCTTTCTGCTCGGGCATCTGGTGGCGATCCTGCTGTACCGTCGCAATGCGCGCGGATCCGGCGGTCGCGCGGGCGTCGCGATCGGGGGGGTGATTGCGGGAAGTGCGTATGCGCTGACGCGCGATGCTGGCGCCACCGTCTACGCGCTCGGGCTCGGCGCGATGGCCGGTTCGGCCTGGGCGAGCCGCTTTCCGCGGAACCGGGTGGCGCTCGGGGCGCTGGTCTTCGCCAGCTCCGACCTGCTGATCTTCGCGCAGGATCGCGTGCTGGCGGGCTCGATCGTTCCCGCCGTCGCGATCTGGCCGCTCTATTTCGCCGGTCAGGCGTTGATCGCATACGGCGCCGTCACGGCGCTCATCGCGAGGAACCGCCATGAAGATCTATACCATCGGCTATGAAGCGGCGACGATGAGCGATTTTCTCGCCGCGCTGACCGCGGCGGGGGTCGTGCAGGTGATCGACGTGCGCGCGCTGCCGCTGTCGCGCCGGCCGGGCTTTTCAAAGACGTCGCTTGCCGCCTCGCTCGCCGCGGCGGGGATCGGCTATGTGCATCTCAGGGCGCTGGGCACGCCCAAGCGTGGGCGCGACGCGGCGAAGAAGGGCGACGTCGCGACGCTCGAGGCGGTCTATGCCGAACAGCTCGAACTGCCCGAGGCGCAGGCGCAGGCGGCGCAAATGCTGGCGCTTGCGGGCGAGCGACCCAGCGCGTTGCTGTGCTTCGAACGCGACCCGCGCCACTGCCACCGGACGCTCCTCCTCGCCGCCGAAGCCGATGACGCCGAGGTGATCGACCTGTTCGCCTGACTGCCGTCGCGCGCGGGCAGGATGGCCTTAACCTTTTGCTAACCAACAATATTTCGGAACGGACTGATTTCGTGCTTGTTCTACGTCATCAGCAGCTAAGGTCAGGGAGGCTTATGAAAACTCGAACGATCAAGGAATTGCAAATCGCTCGCCGCGATCAGCGCTATCCCACCAAGTTCGCCGGCATCATGATCGTCGACCGTAAGCCGATGCCGATCGAAATCGCCGACATTTCGTGCGTCGGGGCCTGTCTGCGTGGCAGTGGTTTGCCGCGGCGGGGCCAGGAGATCGTGCTGCGTGCGACCGGGCTGGAGGTCGTCGCGACGGTGGTGTGGAGCGACGGGGCCTCGTGCGGCGTGAATTTTCACAAGGAAATCGCGCCGCTGGCGATCGTCCGCAAGAACCCGTTCCTGCCCAATCTCAACACGCTCACCAAGGGCACGGCGATGCGCGCCTGACGCATCGGGCGGGCGGTCAGCCGGCGACGGGCAGCTTCACCGCGCCGGCGGAGTCGCGCTCGAGCGGCCCATAAGCGAACACCGTCTCCAGCAGGAGCGGGCCGCCATAGAGATGCGGGAAGAGCTGCCCGCCGCGCGACGCCTCCCATTTGAGCCCCGCGCCGAACGATCCCAGGTCGACCGCCGCGACATGCAGGTCGTTTTGACCGGCGAAATGCTTGTCGACCGTCTCGGTCAGCTGTTCGGCGGTCGAAAAGTGAATATAGCCATCCGCCAGATCAACCAGCGCACCGGCAAAGGCGCCATCGGCTTCCAGCGTCGCCATCTGCGCGGCGGTCAGCACCTTATAGGCGGTGGTGGGCAGGTCGGTCATTCGCCGCCCTCCGGGCCAGCCGCCAGATCGTCGCCCGTATCCGCCGTATCGTCCGGCGCCAGTTCGACCGCGGTCAGGTCGCGGACATCGGCCTCGGCATCGCCTTCGGCTTCCTCGATCCGCGCGGCGGAGACGACGTGCTCGTTCTTGCCGACGTCGAACAGCTTCACGCCCGCCGAATTGCGGCCGATCACGCGCATCGATCCGAGCGTGGTGCGGATCACCTTTGCCTGGTCGGTGACCAGCATCAACTGGTGCCCCTTGGTCGCGGCGAAGCTCGCGACGACCGGACCGTTGCGGCCGATATTGTCGATATTGGTGATGCCCTGGCCACCGCGCCCGGTGCGGCGATAGTCATAGGCGGACGAGATCTTGCCATAGCCGTTGGCGCAGACGGTCAGGATGAACTGCTCGCGTGCGACCAGATCCTGGTAGCGGGCGGCGTCCATCTCGGGCTCGCCTTCGCGTTCCTTCCACGGGGCGAAGCGCAGATAATCCTCGCGTTCCTCCGGCGTCGCGCCGACGCGGTGGAGGATCGACAGCGAGATCACCTTGTCGTCGCCCTTGAGCGCCATACCGCGCACGCCGGTCGAGTTGCGGCTCTGGAACTCGCGCACCTCATGCGCGGCGAAGCGGATCGCCTTGCCGGCGCGCGTCGCGAGCAGGACGTCATCCTCTTCGCTCAGCAGCGCCACGCCGATCAGGCGATCGTCCTCGTCGATCCCTTCGAACTTCATCGCGATCTTGCCCGCGGTCGGGATGTTGGCGAACGCATCCATCGAGTTGCGGCGCACGCTGCCGTTGGCGGTGGCGAACATGACGTGGAGCTTGGCCCATTCGTCCTCGTTTTCCGGCAGTGCCAGCACGGTCGAAATGAACTCGCCCTCGGCCAGCGGGAGCAGGTTGATCATCGGCCGGCCGCGCGTCGCGGCGCCGCCCTCGGGCAGCTTCCAGACCTTCATCCGGTAGACCTTGCCGAGCGTCGAGAAGAACAGCACCGGCGTGTGGGTCGAGGTCACGAACAGGTTGGTGATCGCGTCCTCGTCCTTGGTCGCCATGCCGGCGCGGCCCTTGCCGCCGCGCGCCTGCGCGCGGAAGGTGTCGAGCGTGGTGCGCTTGATATAGCCCTGCATCGTCACGGTGACGACCATGTCCTCGCGCTCGATCAGATCCTCGTCGTCGATGCCGTCGGCGGCAGCGGCGATCTCGGTTTTCCGGGGCGTGGCGAATTCGGCGCGCACGGCGACGAGCTCTTCGCGCATCACTTCATACAGCTTCGCGCGATTGCCGAGGATTTCGAGCAGTTCGGCGATCGAATCGGCCAGGCCCTGCAGCTCGTTGCCGATCTCGTCGCGGCCAAGCGCGGTGAGGCGGTGCAGGCGCAGGTCGAGGATTGCGCGGACCTGCAGTTCGGACAGGCGATAGGTGTCGCCGGTAATCTCGACTTCGACTGCTTCGACTAGCTTGATGTACGGCGCGATGTCTGCAACCGGCCATTCGCGCGCCAGCAGGGCCTCGCGCGCTGCTGCCGGGCTCGGCGACCCGCGGACGATCCTGACCACCTCGTCGAGGTTGCTGACCGCGATCACCAGGCCGAGCAACAGATGCGCACGCTCGCGCGCCTTCGCGAGCTCGAACTTCGAGCGCCGCGTGATCACTTCCTCGCGGAACCCCACGAACGCTTCGAGGATGTCGCGCAGGTTAAGCAGTTCCGGGCGCCCGCCGCGGATCGCCAGCATGTTGGCGGGGAAGCTCGATTGCGCCGGGGTGTGGCGCCACAATTGGTTGAGCACGACATCGGGGGTCGCGTCGCGCTTGAGGTCGATCACGATGCGCACGCCGAGACGGCTCGATTCGTCGCGAATGTCGCTGACGCCTTCGATCCTTTTGTCCTTGGCGGCTTCGGCGATCTTCTCGACCAGGCCGTTCTTGCCGGTCTGGTAGGGGATTTCGGTCAGCACGATCGAGCGGCGATCGTTGCGCCCTTCCTCGACGACGTAGCGCGAGCGGATGATGACCGAGCCACGGCCGGTCTCATAAGCCGAACGCGCGCCGGCGCGGCCGAGAATGATCGCGCCGGTCGGGAAATCGGGACCGGGGACGATCTCGAGCAGTTCCTCGGTGGTCAGCATCTCGCGCGCGCCGGTCTTGGCGTCGAGCAGCGCCAGCGTCGCGTCGATCACTTCGCCGAGATTGTGCGGCGGGATGTTGGTCGCCATGCCGACCGCGATGCCGCCCGCGCCATTGACCAGCAGATTGGGGAAGCGCGCCGGCAGCACCGACGGCTCGCGCTCGGAGCCGTCATAGTTGGGCGTGAAGTCGACGGTGTCCTTGTCGATGTCTTCCAGCAGCGCGTTGGTCACCTTGGCGAGACGCGCCTCGGTGTAACGCATCGCCGCGGCCTTGTCGGGGTCCATCGAGCCGAAATTGCCCTGGCCGTCGATCAGCGTGACGCGCATCGACCAGTCCTGCGCCATGCGGACCAGGGCGTCGTAGATCGAGCTGTCGCCGTGCGGGTGATACTTACCCATCGCGTCACCGACGATGCGGGCGCATTTGCGGTATGGGCGGTTGTAGACGAAGCCGCTTTCGCTCGCCGACCACAGAATGCGGCGATGGACCGGCTTCAGGCCGTCGCGGACGTCAGGGAGCGCGCGCGCGACGATGACGCTCATCGCATAGTCGAGATAGCTCGACTTCATCTCGTCGACGATCGAGATCGGAGCAATATCGGAAGGGTCGGCGAGGACGGTCTCGTCGGTCAATGTGCGGTGCCTTCGGCTGTGTTACGGGGTCGTGACAACCTTAGCCCGGCGGAACCGCGAATGCCACCCCTGCGCGCGTTCTGGATGGCGGCGCAGGGGTGGGAAGAGGGTTACTTGCAGGCGGTCTTGTTCTTGTTGCCGGCGAGCGAGCAATTGTAGGTGACGGTCTTGCCGTTGGCGAGCTTGGCCTGGACCATGCGGCCGGTGCCGGTCGTCTTGGTCGTGCGTGAACGGGCGACGGTCGTCGCCTTGACCGATGCGACCGGCGGGGTGGTCTTGGTGGTGGTCACCGTCGTCTTGCTCGCGGCAACTGCTGCGGGCTTGGCAGTGGTGGTCTTGGTCGTCGTCTTGGTGGCGACGGTCGGATGCGCGGCGGGGGCCTGGGCGAGCGCGGCGGTGCCGCTCAGCAGGACGGCGGCGGCGAATGCGAGCTTGATCATGACGGTCCTCTCAAAAACCTTCGGGCGATGTGCGCGACGGCGCTCAGAATGGGGCCGTTCTGCGACCGTAGCAATGCCACGAAGATGACAAGTTCGTCACGCATTTTGTAGCGGACCGGCACCCGTCAGTGCGCCCCGAGCCTGTCGAAGTCCAGCTTTCCGGATGCGCGCCTCGCGCTCGTGGAGAGGTGCATTCGACAGGCTCAGGGTGAACGGGGTTGGGGCAATCCCGGCGCTCCTCAGAACGGCACTTCCTTTCCCTCGAAATCGAACAGCTTGCCTGTGTCGGGCGCCTTCAATTCCTCGATCACGTCGAGCAATTGCAACGCGGCGCGCTCCGGGTCGAACAGCCGGCCCGGCTGGACATTGCCCTGGAACGGTTTCGACAGCGCGGTATCGACCGTGCCGGGATGCAGCGCGACGACGATCGCGCGATCATTGCGGCGCTTCTCCTCGATCGCGATGGTGCGCACCAGCATGTTGAGCGCGGCCTTCGAAGCGCGATAGCCGGCCCAGCCGCCCATCTTGTTGTCCGATATGCTGCCGACTCGCGCGGAGAGGACGGCGAAGACGTTGCGCCCGGTCTTTGGCGTGATCGGCAGGAAGTGCTTGGCGACCAGCGCCGGGCCGATCGCGTTGATCGAATAGACCTGCGCCAGCCAGGCCGGATCGAACTCGCGCAGCGCCTTTTCCGGACCGTGGGCGGCGTCATGCAGGATGCCGGTCGCGACGAACACGAGGGTCGGGGCGGGGCCCTTGGCGACCTGCGCGGCGGCGGCGGCGATGCTCGCCTCGTCGAGCAGGTCGAGATGCTGCGCGCCGCTGCGCGAACGCGCGAAGCCGTGCACCACGTCGAATGCGCCTTCCTCGATCAGCGCGGCTTCGAACGCCGCGCCGATGCCGCCCGAGGCGCCGATGATGACCGCCGACCCGCTCATATGCGCGAAAAGCGCCAGCGGTCGGGCTCGCTCTCGGCGGCGTCGAAGCGATAGCCGGCGCTGTCGAAGCTCTTCATGTCGTCGACCTCGGTGATGCGATGCTCGCACAGCCAGCGCGCTACCATTCCGCGCGCTTTCTTGGCGTGGAAGCTGACGAAGCGCGGGCCGTCGGGGCCGGGTTCGCGGAAATCGAGGTCGATCACCCGCACGCCGTCGAGCTTGCCGAGCACTGCGCCGAAATATTCCTGGCTGGCGAGGTTGAGCACCACGTTCGATCCGTCGGCGGCGACCTCCTCGCGCACTGCGGCGGCGATGCGATCGCCCCACCACTCATATAGATTGGGCTTCCGCGGCGCCCAGCGCGTGCCCATTTCCAGGCGATAGGGCCGCATCAGGTCAAGCGGGCGGAGCAGGCCGTACAGCCCCGACAACATCCGCACATGATCCTGCGCGAAGGCGACCGCTGCGTCGTCGAGCGAACGCGCCTCGAAGCCGGTGTAGACATCGCCGGCAAAGGCGAACAGCGCCGCGCGCTCGGGCGCCTCCGCGAAGCCGGCGAAACGGTCGGCGTTGAGCTTGGCCAGCTTGGGCGAGATGTGCATCAGCTCGGACAGCTTCTTCTGCGACAGGTTCGCCGCCGATTTGGCGAGCGACTCGGCCTCGGCGGCGAAGCGCGGCGTGGTCACGGCGAGGTCGGGCAGGGGGCGCTCGTAATCGAGCGTCTTGGCGGGCGAGAGCAAGGCGATCATTGCCGTCGCGGTTAGGCGCGCGCCACGGCGACGTCAAAGAGTCTCGCGATTAGGGATATATCGGGTTCAAGCGGTGTTCAGTCGCGGTGACATTAGTGCGGTCGCTTGACGGTATAACCCGCGGCGCTAGAGCGGCGGCAGCATTCCGCCGCACGGCTGCGCGGCATAAGGAGAGTTCGACGATGAAGATGGTTTCGAAAATCGCTTTGGCTGCCGCGCTCGCCGTCGGCCTGAACGGTGCGGTTCTGGTCGCCCCGGCGTTCGCCAAGAAGGACGACAAGGCCGCTGCCGGACCGACCATTTCCAAGGAAGCTCGCGCCGCCGCGGTCGATGCGCAGACCGCGCTCGCCGCGACGCCGAAGGATCTGGTCAAGGCCGAAGCCGCGATCACCGCACTCGATGCCGCCGCCAAGAGCGACTATGAGAAGTATCTCGCCGCGGGCTTGCGCCTGTCGCTAGTCAATTCGCAGACGCAAGGCCAGCCCGAGGCGCAGCGGATCGCCGCGCTGACGCCGCCGCTCGATTCGATCATCGCCAACCCGGCGACGCCGAAGACCGAGCTCGGCATCCGCTACGAAGAGCGCGCCGGTTTCGCCTATTCGACCAAGAATTACGCGCAGGCTGTGCAATTCTACACCAAGGCGCGCGATCTCGGCTTCACCAATGACGATCTGCAGCTCAACATCGCGCGCTCGAAGGTCGAAGCGGGCGATGTCGTCGGCGGCACCAACGACCTCGAAGCCGCGGTCAAGGCCGAAAAGGCCGCCGGCCGCAAGCCGCCCGAGGCGTGGTACAAATATGCCTTCACGCGCCTGACCAAGTCCGGCAACACCGAGCAGGCCGATGCCTGGACCGCTGCCTGGCTGACCGAATATGGCACGGCGCCCAACTGGCGCGGCGCGATCTACACCTTCGGCTTCCAGGGGCCGGCGGCGGTCAAGTACAGCAAGAACCGCATCGATCTGTACCGTCTGCTCTGGGCGACCAAGAGCCAGGCGGGCCAGAAGGAATATATCGATTATGCTGATGCGGCGCTGACGATCGGCCTGCCCAACGAAGCCAAGACGGTGATCGACGAAGGCAACGCCTCCGGCGTGATCCCCAAGGGCAACGTCACCGCGACCGAGGAACTGACGCGCGCGAAGACCGGCATCGCCGGCAGCTCGTCGCTCGCGATCAAGGAAAAGAACGCGCAAGGCGCACCCAAGGGCGATCTCGCGCAGCAGGCGGGCGACGCCTATTTCGGGACGCGCAACTACGCCAAGGCGATCGAGATGTACCGCCTGTGCGAGACCAAAGGCGCACCCGATGCGGACCGCAATAATTTGCACCTCGGCATGGCGCTCGCTCTGTCGGGCGACCGCGCCGCTGCCAAGGCGGCACTGGCCAAGGTCAATGCCGAACCCAATAAGGCGATCGCACGGCTGTGGACGGTGTTCGTGGATGCGCCGCCGGCAGCGTGATCGTACCGATCTCGCGAGTGACGGAAAGGGCGGCCCGCGGGTCGCCCTTTTTCGTTCCGCGACCTTTCGCCCGAGGCGCTCGCGCCGCAGGCCGCATGCCTATCTCGCACCTGCGAACGTCTTTTTCATTCATCTCGCAGCAAGAAACCGTTGCAGAAATGTGACAATTTGCAGTAGCGAGGCTTTATTGTCGCTGCGCTGCAACAACCGCGGAAAGCGCGTGTTCTGTGGGCATCGAGACACAAGGCAAAGACCGCCCGCTCGATCCACCAGATACAGAAGATAAGGTACTGACATGCGTAAACTTACCCTGGCCGCAGCGACCCTGGCCATTCTCGCAGCCGCGCCTGCCGTCGCGCAGGACGCTCCCCAGGCAGCGCCGGCGGATGCCGCTCCCACCGCACCGGACGGCAGCCGCGCCTTCGGGATCGAGCCCTATGTCGGCGTGATGGGCGGCTGGGAACAGTTCGACAACGAGCCGAACCACGGCGTCCCGCAGGCGCTCAACGCGAATGGCTCGCTGCGCAACAATTATCGCCTTGCCGGTGCGCTGGTGCAGGGCGTCGCGGGCGTCAACGTTCCGCTCGGGCCGGTGTTCGTCGGCGTCGAAGGCAATGTCGCCAAGGGCGTTTCGGGCAACATCGACTGGGAATATGGCGTAGCTGGCCGCTTCGGCGTCCGCGCTGGCGACAGCGGCATGTTTTACGGCAAGGTCGGCTATCAGTGGGTCGATTTCGACCATTTCTCGACCTATTCGACCGGCAACCGCAGCAAGGACACCTACAAGGACATGACCTACGGGATCGGCGCCGAAGTCGGACCCAAGGACATCGGCCTGAAGGGCATCACCGGCAATGCGGGCTTCCGCATCCGCGCCGAGGTGAACACCTATGGCGATTTCCACAGCTTCCGCCCGATGCTGGGCGTCATCACGCACTTCTAAGTCTTCGGACTTGAGCGCCGGAAGGGCGGGGAATGGCGACATTCCCCGCCCTTTTGCGTGAAGCGCCGGCGCGCTAGTCGGTCACCTTGCCGCGCAGCGACTTTACCGTCGAGCGCTTGGTCTTCCCCTCCATGCGCTTCGCCTTGGCCGCCTTTGACGGTTTGGTCGGGCGCCGCCTTTTGGGCACCACCGTCGCCTCGCGGATCAGCTCGATCAGCCGCTCGCGGACTTCCTGCCGGTTGAGCAACTGCGACCGCGCGCCTTCGCTGCGCAGCACCAGCACGCCGTCGCGGGTCAGCCGCGATCCGGCGAGCACGGCAAGCCGGTTCTTCACCGCGAGCGGCAGCGACGGCGAATTGCCCACGTCGAAGCGCAGCAGGACCGCGCTGTCGGTGGTGTTGACGTGCTGGCCGCCCGGGCCGCCGGCGCGCGTGAACGATTCCTGCAACTCGTCGCTGTCGATGCTGATCGAACGGGTGACGGGGATGGCGGCCATGCCTGCTCCTTAAGACAGCGCGCGGCGTTGGTCGATTGCCCGCTTTCGCACGCGTCGGGGAAAGAGTAGGGGAGCGCGGATGTACGACTTCACGATCGACCAGAGCTCGAAGGCCGAGCTTTATCGCGACCTGCTCGCCGCGCTCGACGCGCTCACCGATGGCGAGCCCGACGCGATCGCCAACATGGCCAATGCCGCGGCCCTGATCTGGCAATATCTGCCCGACCTCAACTGGGCGGGCTTTTACCGCCACGTCGGCGACGGCCTCGTCGTCGGGCCGTTTCTCGGCAAGCCGGCGTGCATCCGCATCGCGATCGGCGATGGCGTGTGTGGTGCTGCGGCGGCGAGCCTGCAAACGCAGCGGGTCGAGGACGTTCACGCCTTTCCCGGCCATATCGCGTGCGATGCGGCGAGCCGCTCGGAACTGGTCGTGCCCATCGTGCATGACGGCCGTCTGATCTGCGTGCTCGATCTCGACAGCCCGATTCCGGCGCGCTTCGATGCCGCCGATGCGGCAGGCTGCGAAGCGTTGATCGCGGTGCTGGCGCCGCGGATTGCGGGCTGACCCGTTTCGGGACATGCGTTAACCTAGTAGGAAACGGCCCTAAATGGTAACTCACGGGTTAATGATCCGGCGCCTTGCACCCTCGCACAGCGCCGCTCCCGGAGAGTTTACCATGCGAACCCTAGCTCTTGCTGCCCTCACGATGGTTAGCGCGTTCGGCGCGACCCAGGCGGAAGCGCAGCGACTCGGCCATGGCCAGGCCAATCCAGGTGCGTCCTACCCGATGCCGGGTCCCGGGCAGGCGATGCCGGCGCCGCCGATGCAGCGTCCGCCGATCGTGCAGCCGGGCCCGAATCAGGGCATGCGCCCGCAGCCGGGTGGCTGGGCGAACCACGGGCCGCGTCCGCAGCACGGCAACTGGTCCAACCATCAGCGCTGGGGCGGCAGCGTCGGCGGGCACTGGCAGGGCGGCGTAAATGCGCCGGGCGGCTGGAACGCCTATCGTCACCCGTCGCGCGGCTATCATATGCCGCGCTACTGGTTCTCGCCGAGCTTCTTCATCGGCGATTATGCGGGCTATGGCCTGTCGGCGCCGCCGCTCGGTTATGGCTGGTATCGCTATTATGACGACGCCGTCCTGCTCGATTCGCGCGGGCGGGTGTACGATTCGGTCGATCGTCTCGACTGGGATGGCGGCTATGGCGACGACGGCGATTATGCGCAGGATGGCTATGCCGAACAGTATCGGCAGTCGGGCCCGCGCTATGCGCCGCTGCCTCCGGTCACGCAGAGCGGCAACGTCACCACCTATTCGACCAGCAGCGGCTATGGCGGCGGCGGCTATGCGGCGGGCGGCTATTATTATCCCGGGGCCACCACGACCGTCGTGACGATCCAGGCCGCGCCTAGCGTAACCACCACGACGACCGAATATGTCGAGACCACCCGCTACGTCGCGGCGCGGCGTGTTTATCATGCGCCGAAAAAGCGCTATTACCGGCCGGTGCGCCGCAAGTGCGGGTGCCAAGTCGAACGGCCGATACTGGGGAGCTGAACGCGATCTGCCTTAGCCCCCGCGCGGTTCCGGCCCAGCGAAGGTGACGATGCTCTCCGATCCGTCCGCCGCAACCGCGCCAACGCCGACGAAATGGTCGTCGACGCTGATGTCCTTCAGCACGGTGCTGCTTGCGCTCCCGGCGACATCCGCGGATTTCTGCCAGTCCTGCGTGTCGTTGCGGCGCCAGTGGATGCGATAGGCGGTCGCGCCGGCCACCGGCTTCCACTTGACCGTCGTGTCGAAGCTCAGCGCGCCGGCGATCGTCACGCCGTCGGGCGCCGCGGGGGCGGCGGCGAGCCTGCGGATCGTCGCGACGTTGATCGCGGTGACCTTGGCGAGATAGGGAAAGTCCATCTTGTCGACCGTGTCGCCATAGACGACGCCGTTTTCGGTGCGCAAATCCTGGTGCTGTTGCGTCCAATTTTCCGCACCGACCGAAAATCGCACCGCGGGATAGCCGAGTTTCAGGAACGGTTCGTGGTCGCCGCCGCGGCCGAAGCGATCGGGCCGGCGATCGACGAACACGTCGAGCCCGCCCGGGATCGTGCCGGCCACGCCGTCGATCGCCTTGGCGAGCGCGCGCGATGGGCCGTCATCCTCGCCGCCATTGCCGCGCCGCGCGATCTGCGCGGGCAGCTCGTCCGCAGCGCGGATTCCTTCGGAGAAGATGCGAACGCGGTCGGCGACGCGCACGCCGTTCTGCCCCATCGTATTACCGACGATGTCGTTGTTGAGCATCGCCGACACGGTCCAGCCGCGTTGCTTGGCAGTCTCGGCCAGCAAGGTGCCGCCGTACAGCCCCTGCTCCTCGCCCGAGAAGACGGCATAGACGATCGTCGCGCGGAACTTCTCCTTCGACAGGATGCGCGCGGCCTCGAGCACGAGCGCGACGCCCGAACCGTCGTCATTGGCGCCGGGGGCGTCGTGCGTGGCGTCCATCACGTCGGTGACGCGGCTGTCGATGTGCGCGCCGACGATGATCACCCGCTTGGGGTCAAGCCCCTGCTGGAAGCCGAGCACGTCGACGATGTTCACCCCGTTCGGCGCGCGTGCTCCCGTGAAGGTGCGCGCGACATTGGCGACGGTGATGCAGCCGTCACACGCATCGGCGAGTCGCGTCATTTCGCCGGCGACCCACGTGCGTGCCGCACCGATGCCGCGGACCGGGTCGTCGGGCGACGACAGCGTGTGGCGCGTGCCGAAGCCGACCAGCTTTTCGACCGTTGCCTTCAGCCGTGCCGGGTCGGGCGCTGGTCTGGAGGATTCTTTGGCAAATGCGGGGGTTGCGAGGATCGCGAGCATCGCGGCGGCGGTGGGGAGGGTGCGCATCGGGGCATGGTGCCGAGGAGTGCAGGGCGGCGCAAGGGTCCTCCCCTCCCTGGAAGGGAGGGGGCGGGGGTGGGTCGGCCAGCGGCGGCGGCAGCCCTCTCCCATACCGACCCACCCCCAGCCCCTCCCTTCCAGGGAGGGGGGCAAAACTCAGCTCAGCCGGTCGATCGCCTCGCGGTCGAGCGAGCCGGGAATGATCATCAGCGGGATCGGCAGGGCCGCATCTGCGCCGACGAAATGCGTGACGAGCGGGCCGGGCACGCCGCTGGCCGCCGCCGCCAGCACGAGCGCGGCGATGTCGGAATTGGCGGCGATCATCTCGCGGATCACCTTCGGCCCTTCGCCCTGGCGGACCGTGATTGCGGGTTTCAGCCCCGATTCCTGCAGCAGCGTCCCGGCAGCGGCGCTGACCAGCCCCTCTGCATGCTGGCGCGCTTCGTCCTCGATCGTCGCCTGGATGCCGGCGAAGGCGGTGAACTCGGCCGGCGGGATCAGCGCGAGGATCTGCACGCCGCCACCGGTCTTCACCGCACGTCGCGCGGCGAAGCGCAGCGCGATGCTGCTCTCCTGAGTCTCGTCGATCACGACCAGATATGTCCGCACCGCAGCCGCCTCTCCATCGCGATTATCTGCACGTAGGTGGGGCCAAGCGCTGCTTCGTGCAAGCCACGGCCTTGACCGCCAGCGCATCGGGCGCGAGAGACGGCCCATACGGATTCGGTTGAATGAGGACGCGTTGATGCCGGTCGAAATCAAGATGCCCGCTCTTTCCCCCACGATGGAGGAAGGCACGCTGGCGAAATGGCTGGTCAAGGCGGGCGACACCGTCAAATCGGGCGATCTGCTGGCCGAGATCGAGACCGACAAGGCGACGATGGAATTCGAAGCGGTCGATGAAGGCACGGTCGGGCAGATCCTCGTCGCCGAGGGCACCGACAATGTGAAGGTCGGCACCGTCATCGCCACGATCCTCGCCGAGGGCGAGAGCGCGGACGCGGCGCCCACGCCTGCCGCCAAGGCCGCGGCGCCCGCGGACGCGCCGCAGGCCGAGAAGCAGGAAGCGAAGGCCGACGTCGCCGAGACCGTCGCGACCAAGGCCGAAACGCCCGCACCCGCCAAGGCGCCTGCCGCGACCGGCGACCGCGTCAAGGCGAGCCCGCTCGCGCGTCGCATCGCCGCCGAGAAGAGCATCGATCTCGCCGCGCTGACCGGTTCGGGCCCCAATGGCCGCATCGTCCGCGCTGATCTCGACAGCGCCAGGCCCGGCGCGGCGGCGGCTCCCAAGGCGGCCGACACGGCTGCCCCCGCGGCAATCCCGGTAGCAGCGGCCCCGACCAAGCCGGCCGTCATCCCCGACATTCCGCACACGGCGGAAAAGCTGTCGAACGTGCGCAAGACGATCGCGCGCCGCCTGACCGAATCCAAGCAGACCGTTCCGCATATCTATCTCACGGTCGATATCCGGCTCGACGCCTTGCTCAAGCTGCGCGGCGAACTCAACAAGGGGCTCGAGGCGCGCGGCGTGAAGCTGTCGGTCAACGATCTGCTGATCAAGGCGCTCGCCGCCAGCCTGATCCAGGTGCCCAAGTGCAACGTGATGTTCACGCCCGACCAGCTGATCAGTTTCAGCCGGGCCGACATTTCGGTCGCGGTGTCGACCCCGACCGGCCTGATCACGCCGATCATCGCCGCCGCCGACGGCAAGGGCGTCTCCACCATCTCGACCGAGATGAAGGACCTCGCCGTGCGCGCCCGCGACGGCAAGCTCAAGCCCGAGGAATATCAGGGTGGCACGGCATCGCTCAGCAACATGGGCATGTACGGGATCAAGCAGTTCGAGGCGGTGATCAATCCGCCGCAGGGCATGATCATGGCGATCGGCTCGGGCGAGAAGCGGCCGTACATCGTCGATGACGCGCTCGGCGTGGCGACGGTGATGTCGGCGACCGGCAGCTTCGACCATCGCGCGATCGACGGGGCCGACGGCGCGGCGTTGATGCAGGCGTTCAAGACGCTGATCGAAGCGCCGTTGGCGATGCTGGCCTGATGATCGGCCGCCGCACCCTGGTCGAGCTGCTGCATATCGCGACCGGTGTTGCCGGTGCGGCGGTGATCGCATGGGGCGCGGTCTGGTCGCTGCCGCATGCCGCCGGCCCGATCTGGGAAGTGGCGTGCGGCATGATGGTGGTGATCGTGGTGATGGGGGTGCGTCCGCTGCGGCTGGCGTGGCGCGCGGACCGCGGGCGGCATTCCGCCGTCCGGCCTGATTGAACGCCGGCGAGGACTGCGCTGCTGTGACCGACTCTCCTCCGACGACCGCGCCCGCGATCCGCGCCACGGCGATGGCGTGCGATGCCAATCCGTACGGCAAGATCTTCGTCGGCTGGCTGATGGGGCAGATGGCGCTGGCCGCCGGGTCGGTCGCCTCGCGGCATTGCGGCGGGCGCGCGCCGGTGGTGGCGGCGGACGGGTTCAGCTTCACCGCGCCGGTCGAGATCGGCGACGAAGTCTCGTTCCATGCCGCGATCGTCAAGACCGGACGCAGCTCGATGACCGTCGATGTCGATGTGTGGCGGCGCGACCGCCACGGCGAGGGTATCGAACGCGCGGCGCGCGGCACCTATATTCTGGTTTCGATGGGCGAGGACGATAAACCGCGCCCGATAGTGATAGAGGAATCCTCCCTTGGCTGAGCAATTCGACCTCATCATCCTCGGTTCGGGCCCCGGCGGCTATGTCGCGGCGATCCGCGCGGCGCAATTGGGGCTCAAGACCGCGATCGTCGAGCGCGAGCGGCTGGGCGGCATCTGCCTCAACTGGGGCTGCATCCCGACCAAGGCGCTGCTGCGTACCTCGGAAATCTACCATTACATGCAGAATGCCGAATCCTACGGGCTCAAGGCCGATAACGTCGGCTTCGATCTGACCAAGATCGTCGAGCGCTCGCGCAAGGTGGCCGGCCAGCTCAACATGGGCGTCAAGGGCCTGATGAAGAAGAACAAGGTGGCCGTGTACGAGGGCTTCGGCACGATCACCGCCAAGGGCAAGCTCTCAGTCAAGCAAGGCGACAAGACCAGCGAGCTCGAAGCCAAGCACATCATCGTCGCGACGGGTGCGCGGGCGCGCGACCTGCCGTTCGCCAAGGCCGATGGCGAGCGGATCTGGACCTATCGCCACGCAATGGTGCCGACCGAAATGCCGACCAAGCTGCTGGTGATCGGGTCGGGCGCGATTGGTGTCGAATTCGCCAGCTTCTACAACGACATGGGCGCCGACGTCACGATCGTCGAGATGCTGCCGCGCATCCTCCCCGTCGAGGACGATGACGTCAGCGCGTTCATGGACAAGGCGCTGACCAAGCAGGGCATCAAGCTGCTCGTCGGCACCGGGCTCGACGGCCTGACGCCGCACGGCAAGGGCGTCACCGCCAAGATAAAGGGCAAGGACGGCACGGTCACGACCGAAGAGTTCAGCCATGCGATCGTCGCGATCGGCATCGTGCCCAACACCGAGAACATCGGGCTCGAGGGCCTGGGCGTGAAGACCGACCGCGGGCATATCGACGTCGATGGCTATGCCCGCACCAATGTCGAGGGCATCTATGCGATCGGCGACGTGACCGGCGCACCGTGGCTGGCGCACAAGGCGAGCCATGAGGGCGTGGTCTGCGTCGAGGCGATCGCCGGGCTCAAGCCGCATCCGTTCGAGAAGTGGAACATCCCGGGCTGCACCTATTCGCGCCCGCAGGTCGCCTCGGTCGGCTTGACAGAGGCCAAGGCCAAGGAAGCGGGTTACGAGCTCAAGGTCGGCAAATTCCCGTTCATCGGCAACGGCAAGGCGATCGCGCTGGGCGAGGCCGAGGGCTTCGTGAAGACGGTGTTCGACGCCAAGACCGGCGAACTGCTCGGCGCGCACATGGTCGGCGCCGAGGTGACCGAACTGATCCAGGGCTATGTCGTCGCGCGCCAGCTGGAGACGACCGAGGCCGAGCTGATGGAAACGGTGTTCGCGCACCCGACGCTGAGCGAGATGATGCACGAGAGCGTGCTCGGCGCGTACGGTCGGGCGCTGCACATCTAGCACCCGACGTCTGGCGCCATTCGCGGCTTTACACCTTCGGCATGCGGCGGCATGCCAAGGGGAATGACAAGCGACACCGCGCCAAGGCCCGCGTCGCGCCGAAGCGATGGCTTCGTGGGCGCGAAAGTGGCTGGGGTGACGCTCCTGCTGCTGGCGGGGTCGCTCGCGCTCTTCTGGCCGGGCGTCGTGATGTACGACAGCGTCGGCCAGTTCGGACAGGCACTGGCCGGGGAATTCGAGGACTGGCATCCGCCGGCGATGGCGCGGCTGTGGCAGGGGCTGCATGCGCTGTTCGGCGGCGGCGCGGCACCGATGCTGGTGTTGCAGAGCGCGTCCTATTGGGCCGGGTTGGGCCTGATCGCGAACGCGCTGGCGCAGCTTGGTCGTATGCGTGCGGCGGCTGCCGTGCTGATGATCGGCGCGCTGCCATTGTTCGCTGGCTGGCAAGGGGTCGTGCTTAAGGACACGCAAATGCTCGGCACCGTGCTCGCGGCGGCGGGGCTGGCGGGGTGGTGGCGCTTGCGTGGCTTGCGCCTTCCGATTGCGGCAGTGCTCGGCATCGCGATCCTGCTCGCTTATGCGACCCTGGTTCGCGCCAATGCGGTGTTCGCGACGGTGCCGCTGGCGGTCATGCTGTTCGGGCCGGTACGGTGGTGGCAGCGCTTGCTGCTGGGGCTTGGCGGAGTCGCCATCGTGCTGCTGCTTGCGCAGGGCATCAATCACGCGATGCTCGGTGCTGATGCCAGCGGAGTCGAGCGGACCGAAGCTTTTTACGATCTGGCGGCGATCGCGGCGCAGGACCCGGACGGCGCGGTCGGCCTGACGCCGGCCGAGGCGCGTGCAGTCGCCGCGCGACATTGCGCCAAGCCGCTCTTCTGGGATCCGCTCGGAACGGCCGATCGCTGCGGGCCGGTGCTGGAGCGTCTGCATAGTTTGGAGGCCGGCGCGTTGTACCGCCTGCTGGCCGAGGCGATCGTGCGGCATCCGCTCGCTTATACGGCGCATCGCCTGGCTCACCTCAATTCGACCGAGCGCTGGCTGGTGCCGGCGAACTGGCCGAGCGCGGCGCCGCCGGCGGTAAGCGAGCCCAATGCGCTCGGGCTCGGCAGCCCTGGCACGGCGGCGCGAGGATGGCAGGCGGCGGCGCGCTGGATGGCGGAAACGCCGCTCGGCTGGCCGATCGCCTGGCTGGTGCTGGCGGTCGCCGCGCTGGTGGTCGCGCTCCGGCGACCGGCCGGTCCGTTGCGGGATCTGGCGTTGGCGCTGGTGGTGTCGGCGGTCTCGCTCGAAGCGAGCTTCGGCGTGCTCAGCATCGCGTCGGATCTGCGCTATCATCTGTGGCCTATGCTCGCGACCGCCCTAGCGATGGTACTGCTCGCGACCGAAGCGCGCTGGTCGCGCCGCGCGCTGCTCGCCACAAGCGCGGCGCTCGGTCTGGTCATTTGCGCAGGGATGGCGGCGCGCCTGTCGCTGCCCGCGCCGCCGACCTCGTATCAGGGCCTGTTACGGTAAAGGCACGATCCCGCGCCGGAAACGCAGACGATCAGGCGGCCTGCCCGGACGTGGTGAAGTGCACGATATCGAGTTCGGTCTCGAGCTGCACGGTTCTGTCGAGCGCGGTGACGTCGGCATCGCCGCCGATATGCTGAAGCCGCCCGTTGATAACCGCGCCGGGCTCGATCGTGATCGATTCATAGGCCAGATCGCCGACGATCCGCGCGGCGCGCTCGATCGTCAGCGTGCGTACCGATACCGAGCCGGTGATGGACCCGGCGATCCGCGCTGTGTCGGCATCAATCGCGCCCTCGATATGGCTGTCGCTTTCCTGCACGAGATTGGCGCATCGCACGTCGCCAGCAACTCGGCCGCCGATGTGGAGATCCGCACTCGCCGCGATATTGCCGGTAATTACGACATCGGGCCCGATTAGCGAGAACACGCCACGCTTTCCGCCGGCCGCGGTCGAAAGCGGCTGCCCCGAGCTACCATCCCGGTCGCCGCGTCCCGTGCTGAAGATCGCCATGGTGCCAGTCCCCCCGCGTCCAACGATTCGGTTGGCTTAGTAGCATTGATCGCGACCGTGCCGGAGCGGTGTGCGTCAGGCCGTGCGCGGCATAAGGGGATTGTCGTTGGCGGCGGGCTTGAGCACGGCAAACAGCTGGAGTGCGGTGGCGAGCAGCATCGCGACCACAGCCAGCGGGAGCAGCGCGGCGCCGGCGCAAGCGAGGAGCGTGCCGGTGACGAGCAGCGCAGCGATCCACCAACGCGGACGCGCGTTCCCGAGCAGCGCATTCGTCACGGCAAGCGCGTCGGCCAGCCAGAAGGCGCGCCCGTCAAGCGCGGGGAGCAGCCCCGGCATGACCAGCGCGCACAGCAAGGCGGCGTCGAGCAAGGCGGCTCCGCGCAGGACGCGCGCGGAGAACCATGCGACATAGGCGGCCGCGGATCCGAAGGCGCAGGCGAGCGCGAGGCCGCTCAATGGCAGCGCGCCGAACCATGGCAGCAGCGGCGCGATCGCCCAGAGATTGGGCGCGCCGTGCGACAGCAGAAGGTCTTGCGGCAACAGCGCCACTGGCTGGAAAGCGGCGGCACGCGCGACAACCGTTGCTGCGGCACAAAGGGGGGCAAGCGGCAGCAGTGCGATCGATACACGGCGACCGATCAGCAGCGCGACGATGAACGGCGCCAGCAGCAGCGCTTGCGCATCGAAGCCGACCGCCAGCCCGAACCAGGCGAGCATCGCGCCATGTTGCCGGGCATCCGCAGCCGCGATCGCCGCCAGGCATGCCGCCGGCCAGAACAGGGCGCCCCCAGCGAGCACGCTGAGCGGCAATAGCAACAGCGCCGCGGCACTGGGCGGCAGCGGGGCAGGGCCGGGCGGCGGCAGGCGAAAATGCGCGATCATCGGCTCCTGTCTGCACCCGCCTGGGTTGCAGCGGCGTTAAGGTTGCACGCGCGGCACGGCTGTGGTCATCTGCGGGCAACAGCGTTCAGCGCGACGTTAGGAGACGAGGATGGCGACTGCTGCAGTCGAGGCGATGCATCTGCCGCGCGATGCGTTCCGCTCCCCTTGCGCTCCGTTCCCCAAACCGCAGTCCGCCGCCGATCGGGCGGCTCAACAGAAGGAAGCGACCGCATGACCGACAAGATCAGGGACGCCTTTACCGAGTCCGTCGTCGACCCCGCGCGCAAGGCAGGCGAGGCGATCCGCGATGCCGGCAGCAAGATGGCCGAGAGTAGCGCCACCGTCGGGCTCAAGATGCTCGACCAGGCCGAGGCCAATGCGCGCGAGGCGTTCAACGCGATGCGCGCCGCGGCCAGCGCCAAGGACCTGTCCGAAGTGATGAAGATCCAGGGCGATTTTCTCCGCGACCAGGGATCGCGCAGCATGGGTCAGGCGCGCGAGATCAGCGAGTTGATCCTGCAGTTCGGGCGCGATGCGGTGGGGGCCGTGCGCGGCGAGAAATAGGCGCCGGGCGCGCCTTACGCCCGCGACTGCACGACGCCGGCAACGTCATGACTAAGGATGGCCAGGTCGTGCGCGTTGCCGGCGCGGTCGCGCACCTGATCCTTAAGCAACGCCTCGGCGCGGAAGCCGAGGCTCTCGAACAGCATCACCGACCCGATCTGGTCGGGTGTCATTTGCGCGGTGAGCTTTTCGACCTTGCGCTCGAGCGCGATCGAATAGATCGCTTCGAGCAAGTCGCGACCGAGCCCGGCGCCGCGCTTCGCGGGCGAAACCAGCAAGCGCACTTCGCCGACATGTCCGCTCCAGCCGAGCGGATCGCGCACCAGGGCGGCAGTGCCGACGAAGCTGCCGCGATCCTCGGCGACGAGGCTGTCGATCCAGCCTTCCCCGATCGCATCGACCCAGGCCTGGATCACGCGCGGATGCCGCAAGTCGCGGCCGAGGAACAGCAGATCGTGCTCGGGCAGCGATTCGGCAAAGGCAAGCATCGCCGCCTGGTCCCTGGCCTCGAAGCGGCGGATGTGATGGCCCATTGGTCGCTCCCCGGGCCACGATCCATTGTGCTGGTCGCTCTGTCCCCCGTGTCGAGGCTGCCATGCCCGCGGGGAATTGTCACCCCGTTCGTTGACGCTAGCGCGCGGGGCTCATCTCGCGTGGGCCGGCCGGAGTCGTTTCCAGCGTCGCGTCGCCACCGAGCGTGCGATACAGCGTCACCAGATTGGTCGCGCCGGTCAGCCGCGTCGTCACCAGCGTCCGCTGCGCCGAATAGAGCGAGCGTTGCGCGTCGAGGCTCTGCAGGAAGGTGTCGATCCCGCCACGATAGCGCGCATCGGACAGACGGTAATTGTCGCTCGACGCCGCGGTCAGCGCGCGCTGCGCATTGAGTTGCGCGGTGATCGTGCCACGCCGCGCTAATGCGTCGGAGACTTCGCGGAACGCGGTCTGGATCGTCTTTTCGTAGGTGGCGAGCGCCGAATCGCGCTGCGCCTGCGACTGCACCACCCCCGCGCGCCCGGCGCCGGCGCGAAAGATCGGATAGCTGGCGCTCGGCGCGATCGAATAGTTGAACGCGCCGCCGGTGAACAGATTGCCGAGCGAACTGCTTGCGAGGCCAGCCAGCGCGGTCAGCGAGATCGTCGGGAACAGCGCCGCGCGCGCCGCGCCGATCTCGGCATTGGCCGCGCGCAATTCATATTCCGCCTGCACGACATCGGGGCGCCGCAGCAGGATATTCGAATTCAGACCGGCGGGGAGCTCGGCGACGGTCGGTGCGGCTTCCTCGATCGAGGCCGGCAGCAAGGCCAGATCGACCGGCGCGCCGACGAGCAATTGCAGCGCATTCCCGTCCTGCGCGACGAGCGTCGTCTGAGTCGCGAGATCGGACAAAGCTGTCTGCTGGATGATCTGCGCCTGAGCGAGATCGGTGCGCGGCGCGACGCCACCGTCGAGCCGCATCCTGGTCAGCGTGACGCTGCGCTCGGCGCTCGCGGCGGTATCGCGCGCGATCTTGAGCAGGCTCTGGTCGGAGGCGTAGGTCAGCCACGCCGTGGCGATGTCGCCAACGAGGGTGAGCCGAGTCGCGCGCGCCGCGGCCTCATTCTCGAAATAGCGATTCTGTGCGGCGGTGGTGAGCGAGCGGACGCGACCGAACAGATCGACCTCGAATGCGGTGATGCCGAGGCTGGTCGAGAAGGCGCTGGTCGCACCGCCGCTGGAGGTCCCGTTGGTGGTCGTGCCCCCCGTGCCCGAATCGCGGCGCGTGAAACCGGCCGAAGCGGCGACTTCGGGCAGCAGTTCGGCGCGTTGGATGCGATATTGCGCGCGCGCGATCGCGATGTTGGCCGCCGCCACGCGCAAGTCGCGATTGTTGACCAGCGCTTGCGCGACGATCCGCTGCAAGCGCAGGTCGCGGAAGATGTCGCGAAAGCCGATGCTCGGCAACGTCGCTTCGCTCTGCGTGAGATACGCGTCGCCGACCGGCCAGGACGGCGGCACCGGCAGCTCGGGCCGGACATATTTCGGCGCGAGCGAGCAGGCCGACAAAGCCGCGAGCGAGACGAGCGAGACGGTTTTGCGGATCATGCGGTCGCCTCGGGCGGTCCATAGGGTTGAGCAGGCGGCGTCGGATCGGTCGGTTTTTCGTGATGGAGATGCTTGACCAGGTCGCGCGTGCCGCGGCGGATCAGCACGAAGAACAGCGGGATGTAGAAGATCGCGAGGATCGTCGCGGTCAGCATCCCGCCGATCACCGCGGTCCCGATCGCGACGCGGCTGTTCGCCCCCGCGCCAGTCGAGATCGCCAGCGGCATCACGCCGAAGATGAAGGCGAACGACGTCATCAGGATCGGGCGCAGTCGGATCCGCGCGGCCTCAAGCGCCGCCTCGATCACGCGCTTGCCCTGCTTCTCGGCCTGCTCGGCGAATTCGATCATCAGGATCGCATTCTTGGCGGCCAGACCCATCGTGGTGAGCAGCCCGATCTGCAGATACACGTCGTTCTGCAGCCCACGCAGCGTCACCGCGAAGATCGCGCCGACGAGACCGAGCGGGATGATCATCAACACCGCGATCGGGATCGACCAGCTTTCATACAATGCGGCGAGGCACAGGAAGACGACCAGCAACGAGATCGCATACAGGAACGGCGCCTGGCCCGAGGACAGCCGCTCTTGGTATGACAGGCCGCTCCACGCGACGCTGGTGCCGGGATATTTGGCGGCGAGCTTGGTCATCTCCGTCATCGCCGTGCCCGAGCTTTGCCCGGGGGCAGCCTGACCCGAAAATTCGTAGGAGGAGATGCCCTGGAACCGTGCCAGCGACGGCGGCGCGGTGCTCCACCCGATCGTCGAGAATGCGGAGAAGGGCGTCATCACGCCGGTCGACCCGCGCACATACCAGCGCGCGAGGTCGTCGGGCGAGCCGCGATACGGCGCATCGCCTTGCACATAGACCCGCTTCACACGCCCGCGATCGTTGAAGTCGTTGACATAGGTGCCGCCCCAAGCGGTCGACAGCGTCGAATTGACGTTCGCCTGGGTGAGGCCGAGCGTGCTCAATTTCTGAGCGTCGAGATTGACTTGAAGCGTCGGCTGGTCGTTGAGATCGGTCAGCCGAACCGCCGCCAGCGTCTTGTCGCCGCGCGCATCGGCCAGCAACGCGTCGCGCGCAGCCTTGAATTTATCGCGGCTGAGCCCGCCCGAATTGAGCAATTCCATCGTGAAGCCGGTCGATTGGCCGAGCCCGCGCACCGGTGACGGCACCGTCGCGTAGAATTCGACGTCGCGCAGGCCACCCAATGCCTTGGTCGCACGGGTGGTGATCGCGTCGGCGCCATTGGCCACGCCCTTGCGATCCGCCCAGTCCTTGAACGCGACGAAGCCGCGTCCGGCATTCTGTCCGCCGGCGCCGCTGCCGCCGCCGGCAACCGTCAGGAAGCCTTCGACATTCTTGCCTTCGGGGCCGCTGAAATATTTCTCGATCGCGATCTGCGCCTTGCGCGTCGCGTTGAGCGTTGCGCCGGGAGCGAGGTTGTACTGGATCTGCGCGATGCCCTGGTCCTCGTTCGGCAGGAAGCCGGTGGGCAGTCGCACGAACATGATCGCGAGGATCGCGACGACGCCGGCATAGATCAGCAAGAACAGCCATTTGCGATCGACGACGCGCTCCACCGCCTTGCCATAGCGATCGATCAGTTTGTCGAAATTCGTATTGAACCAGTCCTTGGCCGGCTTGGTCTTGCGCGCGATCCAGCCGTCTTCGTTCAAATCCTGTTTGCGTTTGAGCAGGGTCGAGGTGAGGGCGGGGGTCAGCACCAGGGCGACCACCACCGACAGCACCATCGCCGAGACGATCGTGATCGAGAATTGGCGATAGATCACGCCGGTCGAGCCGCCGAAGAACGCCATCGGCAGGAACACCGCCGACAGCACCAGCGCGATCGCGACCAGCGCGACGGTAATCTCGTTCATCGACTGGATCGTCGCGTCGCGCGGACTCATGTCGGGATTCTCGTCCATCAGACGCTCGACATTCTCGACCACGACGATCGCGTCGTCGACCAGCAGGCCGATCGCGAGCACCAGCC
>CAXTEO010000054.1:0-26426 GCA_964243205.1 uncultured Sphingomonas sp. | reverse complement strand
GCTTTACCGTGGCGGGCGCGCTGTCGGGCGGCGGCACCGGCTCTGGCGCGGTCGGCGTCGGGCTCGGCGGCTTTGGCGGCGGCGGCGGCGCGGGCGGGATCGTCACCGCGAGCGTGACCGGGGCTACGGCGACGACCGGCGCCTCGAGCGGCGGCATCCTCGCGCAATCGCTCGGCGGCGGCGGCGGCGATGGCGGCTTCGCGATCGCCGGTGCGCTGAGCGCGGCCGGCACCGGATCGGGCAGCGTCGGGGTCGGGATCGGCGGTTTCGGCGGCGATGGCGGCGGCGGCAGCGACGTCACGCTCGGCGTGACCGGCGACACCAGCACGCTCGGCGGCGACAGCGCGGGCGTCACCGCGCAGTCGATCGGCGGCGGTGGCGGCAATGGCGGCTTCTCGGTCGGCGCGGCCTTGTCCTTTGCCGGCAAGGGCGCGGGCGCGGTCGGCGTCGGGATCGGCGGCTTCGGTGGCGCGGGCGGCGGCGCGGGAGACGTGCGCCTGACGCTGATCGGCGACACCGACACGCGCGGCATTCGCAGCACCGGCATCCTCGCGCAGTCGATCGGCGGCGGCGGCGGCAATGGCGGCTTCACCGTCGCCGGCAGCGTGGCGGGCGCCTCGACCGGCGCGGCGGCGCTGAGCGTGGGCATCGGCGGCTTCGGGGGCGATGCGAGCGCGGGGGGCGCAGTCACCGCGGCGGTGACCGGCACGACTATCACGACGGCGGCGCAGAGCGGCGCGATCATCGCGCAATCGCTGGGCGGCGGGGGCGGTAATGGCGGCTTCGCGATTGCGGGCGCGGTGGCGCTGGCGAGCGACGGTGCGGGATCGGGCAGCATCGGTATCGGCGGGTTCGGCGGCGGGGGCGGCAATGCCGACACGGTCGATCTCACCGCAGCGAGCGCGACCGGGCGCGGCGGCGTGGTCGCAATGACCGGCGGCGATGGCGCTGGCGGCGTATTGGCCCAGTCGCTCGGCGGCGGTGGCGGCAATGGCGGCTTCACCGTCGCGGGGAGCGTTACGCTGACCAAGGGAACCGGCGCGGCGCTCAGTGTCGGCGTGGGGGGCTTCGGCGGCTCGGGCGGCGACGCGAGCGACGTGACCGCCGCGGTCACCGGCTATGTCGGCACGGCGGGAGCGCAATCGACCGGCGTCGCGGCGCAGTCGCTCGGCGGCGGCGGGGGCAATGGCGGCATGGCAATTTCGGGTGCGCTGTCGCTGTCGAGCGACAAGGCCGGCGCGCTCGCGGTCGGGATCGGCGGTTTCGGCGGCGGTGGCGGCAACGCGACCGCCGTCACCCTCACGCGCGACGGCGATACCGTCACCACCGGCGGCAATTCGGACGCGGTCGTGGCGCAGGCGATCGGCGGCGGTGGCGGCAGTGGCGGGATGAGCATCGCGGGCAGCGTCACGCTGGGCTTGAGCGGTCAGGCGGGCAGCATCGCGCTCGGCCTCGGCGGCTTCGGCGGCGATGGCGGCCGCGCGGGCGCGGTCGTCTCGACGCTGACCGGCAGCATCGGCACCGGCTACTCCACCACCCCGGCGGTGTCGCGCGGCGACACGCTGCCCGGCTATACGCTCGGCCAGGATGTCGGCGGCAACGGCTTCGTCGCGCAGTCGATCGGCGGCGGCGGCGGTAATGGCGGGCTCAACATCAGCGGCGCGGTGGCGATCACCAACCCCAATAAGGGCGATGCTGCCGCGGCGGCGATCGGCATCGGCGGTTTCGGCGGCGCGGGCGGCGATGCCGGCACCGTCACCGCGAACGTCAGCGGCGCGGGCGGCGCGCAGGGCGCGATCGTCGCCAATGGCGACGGCAACAGCGCGATCCTCGCCCAGTCGATCGGCGGCGGCGGCGGCAATGGCGGGATCGACATCGCCGGCGGGATCGCTGCGGACGGCAATCTGACGCCCGGCGTCGGGGGCTTGGGGGGGGCCGGGGGCCCCGGGCAGGCGGTGAGCGGGGCCGCGCGCTCGGATCTCTATGCCGGCGGTATCGGCTCGGCCGGCCTCGTCGCCCAGTCGCTCGGCGGCGGCGGCGGCAATGGCGGGATCAACATCTCGGGCGGCATCACCTTCGACAAGACCAGCAAACTGCCCAACCTCACCGTCGGCATCGGCGGCTTCGGCGGCGCGGGCAACACCGCCGGCGCGGTCAAGGTCGACCAGGCTGGGACGATCACGGTCGATGGCGGCAGCACGGTCGGCATCCTCGCGCAGTCGATCGGCGGCGGCGGCGGCCGCGGCGGGATCAACGTGACCGCGGCGGGCAGCGGCTCGACCGAGAAGACCGGCGCGGCGATCGGCGTGGGGGTCGGCGGCAATGGCGGCACCGGCGCCGATGCCGGCACGGTCGATGTCGTCAGCCGCGGCCAGATCGACGTCAATCGCTACACCAGCGCAGCGGTGCTCGGCAGCGGCAACACGCCGGTGGTCGCGCCCGACCTGCTGGCGAGCCTCGGCCTGACGGCGATTACCCCGGTCAGTACCGTTACCGCGGGGATTCTCGCGCAGTCGGTCGGCGGCGGCGGCGGGGTCGGCGGCTTCGATGGCGGGCTGGTGGTCGCGCCGCAGGGCAGCGTCCTGTCGCTCGCGGTCGGCGGTAGCGGTGGTGCTGCCGGCAATGCCGATACCGTCGGCGTCACGCGCGGCTATATCCTCAATCCCGACGGCAGCCGCACGGTGGCGGCGGCGAGCCTCACCACCTTCGGCAACGATGCGTCGGGGCTGGTCGCGCAGTCGGTCGGCGGCGGCGGCGGCCTGGCCGGCGCGACGCTGTCGCTCGCCGCGTCGAAGCTCACCGATACCAGCAAGGACGAAGACACGCCGCTGTTCGCCTCGATCGTCGTCGGCGGCGCGGGCGGCGCGGCGGGCAATGGCAGCACCGTGACCGTCGCGCAGAACGGGTCGATCACCACGCATGGCGACCGCTCCGACGGGATCATCGCCCAGTCGATCGGCGGCGGTGGCGGCAATGCCAATTATTCGATCGGCATCGGCGCCGCGCGCAAGGCCAATGCGCTGTCGCTCGCGGTCGGCGGCGATCCGGCGTCGGGTGGCACCGGCGGCAAGGTGATCGTCGATCAGGTCGGTGCAATCACCACCAGCGGCATCGATTCGGTGGGGATCCGCGCGCAGTCGATCGGCGGCGGTGGCGGCAACACCGCGACGACGATGGCGCTCGCGCTGAAGGCGAACAACAAGGTCAGCGTCAGCATCGGCCGGGCCGGCGGCGCGGGCGGCGCGGCCGACGACGTGACGGTCGGTGCGGCCGGGTCGATCACCACCAGCGGGCAGGGCGGCTATGGCATCCTCGCCCAGTCGATCGGCGGGGGCGGGGGCGCGAGCTCGGCGGTGTCGATCGGCACCACTACCACCGACACCAATGACAAGAGCACCGGCACGTCGATGAGCATCGGCATCGAAGGCGGCGCGGGCGCGACGGCCGGCAAGGTCGCCGTCACCAGCGCGGCGGTGATCGCCACGCAAGGTGTCAACGCACGCGGCATTCTGGCGCAGTCGATCGGCGGCGGGGGTGGCGTTGGCGGCATGGCGACCGCGGTCGCCGCGTTCAACGCCGCGGAATATGGCCTGTCGCTCGGCGGCGCGGGCGGCACCGGGGCCGCGGCGAGCACGGTGACGGTCACCAACAGC
The DNA here is from genome assembly GCA_964243205.1 of uncultured Sphingomonas sp. Lineage (GTDB taxonomy): Bacteria > Pseudomonadota > Alphaproteobacteria > Sphingomonadales > Sphingomonadaceae > Sphingomonas. Next base: position 22,773 of record CAXTEO010000054.1, on the reverse strand, counting down.
GGCGCGATCTCGACCGTCGGCAGCGATGCCGAGGCGATCCTCGCCCAGTCGGTCGGCGGCGGCGGCGGCATCGGCGGCATGGTCGCGATCATGGGCCTGCAAGTGTCGGGCGGCGGCAGCGGCACCGACCAGACGACGATGAACATCGGCGTCGGCGGCTCGGGCGGAGTCGGCGCGACCGCCGACCATGTCAGCGTCACCAACAGCGCGGCGCTCACTACCAGCGGCGCCAACAGCTACGGCATTCGCGCCGAGAGCATCGGCGGCGGCGGCGGATCGGGCGGCGCGGTCGCCAACGTGCTGTTGCAGGGCAAGAGCGAGAATACGCGCGTCGCGATCAATGTCGGCGGCAGCGGCGGCGAAGGCGCGGCGGCGGGCGCGATCGACGTCGCCAATAGCGGCGCGATCACCACCACCGGCGCGAACGCGACCGGCATCGTCGCGACCAGCGTCGGCGGCGGCGGCGGGTCGGGCGGCATGGTGATCGACTTCGTCGCAGGTTATGCCGGCGACGAGCGCAGCCGCCAGTTCGCGCTCAACATCGGCGGGTCGGGCGGCGTCGGCGGCACCGGCGGCGCGGTCAGCGTCGTCAACGACACGACGGGCGTGATCAAGACCAGCGGTGATGCAGCATATGGCATCCTCGCCCAGTCGATCGGCGGCGGCGGGGGACGCGGGTCTTCGATCGTTTCGGTGACCGCAGTGCCGTCGTCCGCCGACAGCCTGTTGCTCGGCCTGTCGGTCGGCGGCGTCGGCGGCAGCGGCAATACCGGCGGCGACGTCAGCGTCACCAATCGCGGGCTGATCCAGACCAGCGGCGCGGACGCCCACGGCATCTTCGCGCAGTCGATCGGCGGTGGCGGCGGCAATGGTGGCATGGTGCTGTCGGGCATCACCGGCGGCACGGCGCTCAAGGGCACGCAGTCGATCGCGGTCGGCGGCGTCGGCGGCGATGGCGGCGATGCGGGCAAGGTCACCGTGGTCAATACCGGCACGATCCTGACCAGCGGCCAGGGCGCGGACGGAATCCGCGCGCAGTCGGTCGGCGGTGGCGGCGGCAACGCCAATGTCGCGATCAACGTCGGCAGCAGCGCGGCCGCGCTCGCCGGCAATGTGCTCAACGGCCTGCTCGGCGCGGTCGGCGGCGGCACTGGTGGCCAGGCCGGCGTGGTCGACGTCCAGCAGAACGGCACGATCGTCGTGAGCGGCGACAATGCCCAGGCGGTCAATATCCAGAGCGTCAATGGCGGCGGCGGCACGCTGACCTTCGATCTGTCGGGGATCACCGATCTCGTCGGCACGCCGCTCGATCCGACCCAGACGTTGCGCACCACCATTGCGGTCGCGCTCGGCGCGCAGCAGGCGGCGGACACCAAGGCGGCGACGGTGACCGTCAACACCGTCGGCGATCAGGTCGTCGCGGGGCGCGGCGGCTCGGGCTCGGGCGTGCAGTCGATCGGCGGCGGCGGCGGCACCGCCTATCTCAACCTGAAATTCGTGCCGACCGCGAACACGCCTGCCCCGGTGGCCAGGACCGCCGTGGCGCGGATCGCAGCGCGCGGCGTCGGCGGCACGCTCGGTGCGTCGGCTGCTGCGGCACTCGCCCCGGCGCTGGCGTCGAACGTCACGCTCGCGCTCGGTGGGACCGGCGGCGCTGGCAATGGCGGCGCGGCCACCACGCTCGGCGTGACCGGGCAGATCGTCACGACGGGCACTGACACGCCCGGTCAGATCGTCCAGTCGATCGGCGGCGGCGGCGGGCGGATCAGCGCGGGGCTCGACACGTCGCTCGCGACGCCCGGCGCGATCGATATCACGCTCGGCGGCATCGGCACGGCCGCCTCGCCCGGCGGCGCGGTATCGGTGACGCAGAGTGGCGGCATCGCCACCGACGGCGCGCTGGCGCCGGGCGTGATCCTGCAGTCGATCGGCGGCGGCGGCGGATCGGTCGGCGCGTACCTCAGTGCGGGCGCGTCGCCCGGCGCGATCGCCACGGTCGGCCTCGGCGGCAATGGCGGCACCGGCGCCGATGGCGGCGCGATCACCGCCAGTTATACCGGCGGTATCCAGACGAGCGGCGGCGACAGCGTCGGCGTGCTCGCGCAGTCGATCGGCGGCGGCGGCGGCGAAGTGCGCCTGGCCGATATCGGCACCAGCGCACTGGCGATCGGCGGAACCGGCGGCGTCGCCGGCAAGGGTGGCGCGGTGTCGCTCACCAACAGCGGCACGATCCGCACCAGCGGCGCGCGTTCGCATGCCGTGCTGTTGCAATCGATCGGCGGCGGCGGTGGCGCGGGTTTCGGCGCGCTCGGCGGCACGCTGACCCGCAATGCCGCCAACAGCGGCGACGGCGGCGCGATCGGCTTCGTCCAGCAAGGCGATGTGGTGACGATCGGCGACGGCGCGTTCGGCATCATCGCCCAGTCGATCGGCGGCGGCGGCGGCTGGCTCGACGGGCTGTTCGCGGGCAGTGCGGGCGGGCAAGGGCGTGGCGGCACCGTCACCCTCTCGGTCACCGGCAATGTCGTCACCACCGGCGCCGACGCGACCGGCATCCTGGCGCAGAGCCTCGGCGCGCTCGGCGCGGGCGACATCACCGTCGCGGTCAGCGGCGCGGTGCGCGGTGGCGGCGGGACCGGGATCGGCGTGGCGTTCGATGGCGGGCGCACCAACACGCTCAATGTCGGCGGCTCGGTCTCGGCGATCTCCAACCTCGCGATCCAGGGCACGACCGGCAATGACACGGTCAACAATGCCGGGCTGGTCTATGGCAACGTGCAGCTTGCCGCGGGTGGTGCGACGGCCGACGTCAACCGCTTCAACAATGCGATCGGCGCGTTCTTCGTGCCGTTCGAGACGGTCGGTCTCGGCCAGGCGGGGCTGCTGGCGAACGCCGGCACCTTCAACCCGGGCGATGTCGGGCGGTTGCAGGTCACGGCGCTGACCGGCAGCGTCACGCAAAGCGCGACCGGGATCTATTTTACCGATCTCGATTTCAACCCGGTGGTGCAGGCGCAGTTCACCGACCGCGTCAATGTCAGCGGCACCGCCAACCTGACCGGCGCGGTGACGACGGTGGTCGCCAACGTACCGATCATCCAGGCGGGCGACCGGCAGAGCGTATTGGTCGATACCGCGGGCGGCTTCACCAATGGCGGGCTGACGCTCAACGCGCCGGTGTCGGCGATCGCGCGCTTCAGCCTGGTGACGTCGCCGAAGCAGCTCAACCTGCGCGAGCAGATCGATTTCGCCGGGGTCGACCGGGTCCTCAACCGCAACCGCACCGAGGTCGGCGATTATTTCAACCGCATCCAGGCGGCGGGGTCGAGCGCGGCGCTGGCGCCGGTCATCACGCAACTGTTCTACACGCCCGACGTGGCGACGCTGGGGGTGCTGTACGACAGCTTCGGCGCGGAAATCTATGCCGACCAGATCGCCTCGGCGAGCTATAGCGGCGATCGTTTCGCGCAGCGGCTGACCAAATGCGCTGATTACGGCGTACGCTACGTCAATGGCGGCTGCACCTGGCTGTCGGTCGGTGGCGACCGATTCGAGCAGCGGGCGACCTTCGAGAATCGCGCCTATCGCGATCTCGGCGCGCATATCCAGGGCGGCCTGACGCATCAACTCGGAACGAGCCCGCTTACCGCAGGCTTCGCCGGCAGCTACGAGACGGTCCACACCCGCCTGAGTGGGGCTGCGGGCGAGGGCAGCCGCTATCAGCTCGGCCTGTCGCTCGGGTATACGCGCGCTGCGTTCGATGCGACGGCATACGGCACGTTTGGGCATGGCAGCATCGGGGTGACGCGGTTGGTCGAGACGCCCGTCGCGCCCTCGACCGCGACCGGGCGGCAACGCTTCGACTTCGGCCAGGTCGGCGGCGAGCTGGGGTACACGCTCAAGGCCGGTACGCTTGCCGTGCGCCCCGCGCTCGACGGCGGCTATGCCTATTGGCAGCAGCAGCGCGCGGTCGAGAGCGGCGCGGCGATGCTGTCGCTGTCGCTGCAACATCCCGGGACCAAGGGCTTCGGCTATATCCGTCCAAACGTGAGCGCGAGCGAGACGTTCGATCTCGGCGGGGTCGGGTTCGGGGCATCGCTCAAGGCGGGGTATCTGCGCCGCTTCGGCGACGCGTCGGTAAGCGCGACCTTTACCGGCGCGCCGATCGGCGTCACGCCGTTCACCACGCGCTCGTTCTTGGATCGTGACGCCGGGACGGTCGGGGCATCGCTCCGCGCCGATCTGGGGCGTGGGGTATCGTTGCAGGCTTCGTATGACGGCGAGTTCGGCCAGCGGACGACGGCGCACAGCGCGATGGGTACGCTGCGGATCGCTTTTTGAGCGAACCGGCGGATTGCCGCTAACGAAGGATCGGGGCTAGGAGCGCCGCTCGTTTTAAGAATGTTAGGAAGAACGCCATGACCAACGCCGATCTCATCGAAAAGATCGCTGCCGCCAACGCGATGTCGAAGGCGGACGCGAAGGCGATCGTCGATACCGTGTTCGCGTCGATCGCCGCGGCGGCCAAGGCTGGCGAAGAAGTGTCGCTCAACGGCTTTGGCAAGTTCAAGGTGAAGGACAGCCCCGCACGCGAGGGTCGCAATCCATCCAATGGCGAGACGATCAAGATCGCCGCTTCCAAGAAGATCGGCTTCACCGCCGCCAAGGCGCTCAAGGACAGCCTCAACGGCTGATCGACCGCGGTACCGAGCACCACACTTCCCGGTACCGCCGCGCTATCGGGCCGATGGTCGCTGGCTCGGTCGGAGCGAACGCTGCCTCCGCATTTTCGCGATGGTTTGTCGCAGCTTGAAGCTGCCGGCGTTCTTCGACCGAAGGTAGCCAGGGTCGGACCGATCGAGCGCTACCGGACGCGTCCCGACGTTGCCGCTGAGAGGTTGGGGGATCGCTACACGCGTTGGGGGTGCTCCAGATGCGCATCCACACAGATCGTGGGGGATTGGGCGTGGAGCGCATCGTACGAGTGCGAGCATTCGTCGACAGCTGAACGAAGATCTCTCCGACTAGCTCTCGTGGCGCGCCGCGAGCACGTTCTCGGCAATGTCGCCGCTTCGGCGCAGCGCCTCTAGCTCCTCCTCGGTCTTGCCTTCGATGCCGGCGATCTCATCGCGGGCACCCTTCATTGCGAAAACCAGTTCGTCGATCTTCATGTGAAGCGCGCGCTCACTCAGTCGCTGTTGGTTCAGGACCATCTGCGTGAGGGTGATTGCTAGAACCGACAGGGCGAGCGTCAGCGTGTTTTCGGCAGCCGTGCCGCCGATGACGAACCATGCCGCGCAGACGACGGCGACGGTGACGATGGCGAACGGATGTCCCGCGAGATTGGCGCCCCAAGCGGACACCTTGCACCCGAGATTGTAGAGCGTCTTCGACATTTCGGTCTCCTCGGTGCCGCCTCCCACGCGTGAGGGTTTCAGCAAAGCTGGCCTGAACCCGGTGTGATTAGAGTTGGCAGGTGGCGACCCGCAGCGAGAAACGGGCCGCCACCGCCGTCAGATCACTTGTCGGTGGACACGTTGCCCTTGAAGTCGAGGCCAACGTGAACGGTCTGCCCACCCTTTTTCGCCGTTCCTCGCCATACGCCGTGATCGTCCTTGGTCAGAGCCGACACGTCGGTGAAGCCGGACTTGGCGATGTGCTCGCGCGCCTGACCTTGCGTGAACGAGTTCGCACCGCGCCGCGAGCCACCGTCATCGACGGTATGGGCGGTCTTGATAGCGGCGTTGTTCTTGGCCGGCGCGGGTTGAGCGAGCGCGGGAGTCGCCAGAATGGCAGTCCCGAGCAGCATTGCTGTGGTAAAACGCATTTTCTATCCTTCCTGGTTGGTTCAGACGCGGTCGTAGCGCGCGCGCTCTGCGGCGATGTCACTGTCGGTGAAGGCGGGAGCCGCTTCGTCGAAGCTGCTCCAGCCCTGCGTCTCGTATGCGTTGCGACGCTCGGCGACGTTGACGGTCCGATCATCGCCGAGGATGTTGCGCGCAGTCGGCACCAAAGGTTCGTCGACCTTGGCCGTGACGAGCGTACCGCCACGGCGGACGCCCTCGGCATAGACATGCGCGTCGTTCTCGGGGACGCCGGCATGCGTCAGTGCACCGATGAGGCCACCGGTCGCTCCACCGATCAAGCCGCCACCGACCGCGCCTGCTGCCGTCGCCGCCAGCCAGCCAGCTGCCACGACCGGACCGATACCCGGGATGGCAAGCAGGCCGAGCCCGGCAAGCAAACCACCGACGCCCCCGACGGCGGCGCCGATCCCGGCGCCCTTGCCAGCGTCCTCGGCGGCAGGATCAGCGACGTCGGCGACGCGACCGCTGCCAGCGTGCTCGCCCTTGTCATGGCCGACGATGCTGATGTCGCGGTGTGTGACTCCTGCCGCCTCGAGATCCTGCACCGCGCGACGGGCGTCGTCGTAATGGTCGAACAAGCCTGTGATGGTCTGTGTCATGATACGTCTCTCCTATGCCCGGGCGACATCCGCCCGGATCGTCATTTCTTGGGATGGCGGATATTCAGCGGGCGGTGCCGCGGCCCACCAGATGGTAGAGGACCAGTACGACGATCGCACCGATGACGGCGACGACGAGGCTGTAGATGTTCAGGCCCGTGACGCCCGCGGCGCCAAGCGCGTTGAACAGGAACCCGCCGACGACCGCGCCGACGACACCGAGCACGATGTCGAGCAGCATGCCCTCGCCAGTCTTGTTCACGATCTTGCTGCCAATGAAGCCGGCGACGAGACCCAGGATGATCCATGCTAGAATGGACATTGACGTTCTCCTCTCAGACCGGACGTGGCGTCCGGATGATCGAGAAGTTAGGGGCGCGAACGCGCGCGCCAAAGATGCGGAGGCACCCATTCTATGGGTGCCTCCGCATCAGCCTGTCGGTTTAGTTCGTGGAATCGAGGCCAAGCTGATGCCCTCGATCGCGCGCCCAGATGACCGCCTCCGCGCGACTATGGACCCCGATCTTGGCATACAGACGCGCGACGTGGTTGCGCACCGTCGTACGCTTCAGGGACAGCGCATCTGCAATCGCGTCGTCGGTCTTGCCCCTGGTGATCAGCGCCAGCACCTCGCGTTCGCGCGGTGTGAGATCGACGGCCGGACCGGCTGCCCCCGGCTTCGGTTCCCCGCCGCGCAGCGCCGCCATCCTGTCCATGATCTTCTGGCTGAGCCAGCTCGAATCCTGCATCGCGCCCTCGATGGCCGCAATCAGATCGAGTTCGGTCCGCTTTCGGTCGCTGATGTCCTGGAAGGCGGCAAGGATGCAGAACTGGCCGTTGATGCTGACGGTCTCGGCGGAAGCGAGACAGGTGACGAGCGTTCCGGTGCGGGTTTTCACCTGCAGCTCATAGCCGCGAAACGAACCGCTCTCCGACACCTTCTTCTCGATCTCCCGCCTGGTTGCGGAGCTCTCGAACAGCTCGATCTCGGCGGGCTTGCGACCGACCACGCTGTCGTGGCCCCAGTCGGTCAGCGCGAGGAAAGCGTGGTTGACGTTGAGGATGCGGTGTCCGTCCAAGCTGGTCAGCAGCATCGGCACCGGCGCGAAGCGGAACGCGGTGGCGAAGCGCTCCTCGCTCTGGCGGAGTGCCATCTCTGCGCGACGGCGAGGCTCGAGGTCGGCGAAGGTGAAGATCATGCACGGCTCGTTGTTCGGCATCTCCGCCGGGTGCCCTGCAAGAAGCACGAGCTTGCTGTTGTCGTTGGGCAGCGGCAGGTCGGCCTCCATCTGCGGTATCGGATCGCCCTCGGCCAGTCGGACCTTCGCCTTATCGCGCTCGGCCGCCTGCGCGAGAATATCGAACTCGTAGATCGAGCGCCCGACGATCTGGTCGCGCTCCCAGCCGGAGAGTTCCAGGAAACCCTCGTTGACGCGGACATAGCGCAGGTCGGCCAACCGGACGATGAGCGCGGGAGCCGGGTTGGCGTTGAACATGCTCTCGAAGCGCTCCTCCGCCTCGAATGCCTCGGTCGCGTCGCATGTGATGAGCACGAGGCAATCCGCTTTGCCATCGCGATCGAGGACGAAGCCGCGCTGGCGGTGCACCCAGTCGGGCTCGGCCTGACCCGCCTTGCGGACGTCCAGCACGACATCCTCGAAGGCCTCTCCGCGGCACAGCCGAGCCATCGGATAGGCGGTCCTGGACAGCGGCTGGCCGTCGCGCAGCTCCAGGTCGAAACGGTCCTGATAGTCCTTCACGGAGCCGCCGAGCTCGGCGAGGGCCGCGCAGCCGTGCATGGCAAGCGCTGCTTCGTTCGCCCAGGCGATCCGGCCGTTGGGCTCGATCAGCACAACGCCGTCGCTGAGCCCTTCGACTATGCGGTGGAGTTGCTCCCTATCAGGCTGCTCGGCGGCATCAGCCCCATCCACCTTCGGTTTCGCCATCGTTACCGCTCCCTCGATCGTCACTGACGGACGTGGCCTCGCCGACATACCTGACCGCAGTAGAACACCCCAGCGACTTGATAGTTCGGCGACCGCCACGCTCGTGATGATTGGGTGGCACCATGTCGGCCGCCAGCGACGCGGCTTTGGCGTCTTGACGATCGCGAACTCGGCGTCGGCCTTTCGGCGAGGCGATGCTCGCCGGTGTCGATCAGGTTCTCGCCTTATGCGAAGGTCACCGCATCCGCAGGAAGTACGTCAGCGCGCTGCGAGCGCTATCCGCGAAGCGGTCATAGATCACGCGAGAGACGGCAGCGATGACAGGCTGGCGATCACGTCCACCGCGCGCGAAGACGGCGACTGCCACGCGGTGGCCGTCCGGCATGGTGATGAACCCCACGTCATTCGTGACACCGTCGAGTGTGCCGGTCTTGTCCTCTACCGGAGTACCAGCGGGCAGCATCGCGCGGATCCGGCGCGTGCCCGTCTCGCATCGGCGCATCAACTCGAATAGAAAGGCGCGGCTTTGAGCCGTCAACACGGTGCCGCCGTCGAGCTTGTGCAACAGCCCGACCATGGCAACCGGCGTAGCAACATCCCTGCTGTCGGCGAGGTGACCACGCTCTCGAAGCAACTGGTCTATGGTCCGATCTACCCGGATGCCGATGATGTTTTGCGACGAGAGCCACTGCTGCACGGCAACGGGCCCACCGAGCGCGGCCAGCAACTGGTCGGCCGCATGGTTGTCACTGCGGACGATCATCAGTTCTAGGACTTTCGCGGCGGGCCGGCCGAAGACCATGTCGCCGAGGCTATGTCGGCCCTGATCGATCTCGGCGAGATAGGTGGCCGCGATGGCGAGCTTGACCGTACTCGCCATCGGAAACGGCGTGTCACCGTTGACGCTGACGGTCGAGCCATCGCGAAGGTCGAGCGCAGCGATGCCGTACTCCCCGGAGTTTGCCGCGACCAGCATGCTCAACTGGCGCTCGAGCCCGATAAGCTCGGGAGAACTTGCAGCCGCAGGTGCCGGGACGAGGAGGCTTGCGACCAGACCGGAAAAGAGCAGGCGGGGAAACGGAGATACGCGCATCAATCGTCCTTGAGCCGTGTTCTTCAGTGGAGGGCTCGTGGTAAGCTGGAAAACCTGAACACAGCCTATTGCACACCCGTGAAGCGCGACCAACCGCGGGCTGCGAGTTCCAGTGGAGGGCGAAGGGCCGCTTCCAGCCGCGCGCGCTTTGAAACACGGCGGCGGATGGGGCTTGCCAGACGGCATGCCGCTCTTCACGATACACGACACGGGCGCCGCCAAGAGCAACCCAGAAGGAGGATGCATGGACCTGGGACGACGCGACCTCCTGCTAGGTTCGGCCGCGCTGATGGTGGCAAACAGTGCTGCGGCCCGCGCCGCGCCCAACCGGCCGGGCAACCGCCCGCTCGGCTACGCGATCGTCGGGCTCGGCAGCTACGGCCTCGACGTGATCATCCCGCAATTCGCCAATTGCACGCACAGCAAACTGGTCGCGGTCGTCAGCGGCGATCCGGCCAAGGCGCATCGCCTCGCGCAGCAGCACGGGCTTGGCCCCCACGCCACCTATTCCTACGCGAATTTCGACACGATCCGCGACAATCCTGAGGTCGACATCGTTTATGTCTGCCTGCCCAATTCGATGCACGCTGAATACACTATCCGCGCGGCGCGCGCGGGTAAGCACGTACTGTGCGAGAAGCCGATGGCGGTCTCGGTCGCGGAATGCGAGGCGATGATCGCCGCGTGCAAGGCGGCCGACCGCAAGCTGATGATCGGGTATCGCTGCCATTTCGAAGCGTACAATCTTGAGGCGATGCGGCTCGCGCGCTCGGGCGCCGCGGGCAAGATCCGCTACGTCCGTTCCGAACACGGTTTCGTCCAGCGCGATCCCGCAAAATGGCGGCTGAAACGCGCGCTTTCGGGCGGCGGGTCTTTGATGGACATGGGCATCTACAGCCTGCAGGCGGCGCGCTACATGACCGGCGAGGAACCGATCGCGGTGACTGCGCGCGAATCCACGGATCGCACGGACCCACGCTTCCACGAGGTCGAGGACATCATCGACTGGACGCTCGAATTTCCTTCGGGCGCGATCGCCAGTTGTCAGTCCATGTACAGCGCGAACCAGAACCACATATTGTTAATGGGCGACCAGGGCCGCATCGAGCTTGAACCCGCCACGCGCTATGACGGCAATCACATGTGGCTCGGCAAGGACGCGCGCGAGCGCGAGGTGACGCCACCGTCGGGACCGGGCAAGACGCAGTTCGCAGGGCAGCTCGACCACATGGCCGAAAGCGTGGCGAGCGGCCGCCAGCCGATCGTCTCGGGCGAGGAAGGTCTGCTCGACATGCGGATCGTCGCCGCAATCTATCGCTCCGCGCGCGAAGGCCGGACGATCCGGTTGTGAGAATGGGTCGCTGGACCCTGGTCCTCGCAGCAGCGCAGGGCGCCGTGGCACCACTGCACGCGCAGATCGCCGATCCGACGCGCTTTGCCGCTGCGGCAGATGTCCGCGCACAGGTCGCCGCGATGGACCGCGCGATGAAGCCCGACCAAGGCTTCGCTTGGCGGCCCTTGGTGCGCGACGGCGCCACCATCGCTGGGATCGAGATATGGAAGAAGCCCGGACGCCCTGCGATGCACCCCGCCGATGCCGAATATGTGATCGTCATCGACGGCGCCGGAACCCTGGTGTCCGGCGGTACGCTTGTAAATGCGAGCGTCACCGGGCCGGGGCTCACCGAGGGTAGCCAGATCGTCGGCGGGTCCACGCGCTCGCTCGCGTCCGGCGACGTCGTGCTGATCCCCTCCGGCACGCCGCACTGGTTCGGCATCACGGGCAACCGGCTTGTCCTGCTCGGCATCAAGCTGCCGAAGCGATAGCGGCGTCGGAAGTTTGCGCCGAATTGCAGGCGTCCCGCCTTGGCGGGCGGTCGCGCTCTACTCCGCTATACTGCACCGGGCCGCCGTGGGCGTCTCGGACGCTGCGTAATAATGGAACGTGACGAGGCGGTGCAGATTCTTGCAGACGGCAAATCTGCATTGGCTGGGACGGCCAGCCCCTTGGCAAGCGCCGCCGCCTCAAGCGCTGGACTCGGACCAGGTCGCGCGCGGCCGCGTAGAAGGGATCGGCCTCGGCCGCCTGTACCGTGATCAGGCCGAACCGCCTCGCTTCGTAGAGCGACAACAGCCAATCTGAAGGCCGATTATCCGATGGTCGCCGAAAGCTATTCGGAGGCGCGCCGCGCAATTGTGCATCGCATCGGCCCAGGCCAAAAAGCTTGCCAGGCGAACGCCGCTGCCGCAGCGCCGGCCTCAAAGGCGAAACATGCAGCAGGTCTCGCTGAGCCCGTGTGAATAGCGAGCGCCGCTTGATGTATGGCAGGGCGGGGTGACCCGTATTTTGCGGATCGAAGTGCGATGAGATGATCGACTTCCTGCTGAAGGCGTTCGCCTCGTAAGGATGGGGCCTTCCATCCCCCAGTCTAGTGCGGCAATGAAAAAGGCCGCGAGCTGTGCGCTTTGCGGATAATGCTCAACGCGCTCCAATGTACTCAATTCAGCGGAGAGCTGTGCGAAGCGCCTTCCTGATAACGGGGCGAGCAAATTGTTCGCACCGCCTAAAACAGACACCGCGCAGAAGCTTGAACCCTCGCTGATCGTGGCCGCTCGTCTCTCGTCTAGGTCGTCTCAGCGTACTAGTCGCGTTTGTCCAATATAATGGACACATGTGACCGCAAAGATTTCAGTACGACTTTTGGGATGACTACGCATTTTGCGTTGCCTCGTTGCTGCGTGCCGTTGGCTCGCTGCACGTAGGCCTGCCTGACCGGATCGCGCATGCGGATTCACATCCTGCCGCACCCCGAGTGCATGAAGGAGCGATGAAATGGCAATCGATGATGGCGGCCGGAAGGCAGACGGCAGCGGGGAAAGGTTCACCATCCGCACGAGTTTCGAAGGCGGCGGCGAAGAGATGGACGCCGCCATTTATCTATTCGACCCTCGTGGCGCGCTGCTTGCCACGCAGCCGCTGAAACAGGGCCAGGCCAGCCTGTCGGTCGACGCGCCATCGCGCGGGATGCGCCTGTTTGTCGGGCCGACGCTCGACAAGGCCGAGCGGACGGGCCCGGTATCGCTGGCCACGATGGAACGAATCTCGGCATTCGAACCGGGCTTCAAATTCGTGCCCGGCCGTGAGGTTTACGATCTTCCCCCGATTCCCGAGCTGATCTGGCCGCACTGGCCACTGTGTCGCTGTCGCGTTCGCGGCCATGTCGTCGTGCGCCGGAGATCGGCGTCCGGGATATTCGTCGAGCGACCGGTGTGCAACGCGCGCGTCCATATTTGCGAGGTCGATCGTCTGCCGTGGATCATCGAGCGGCTCCCCGATCGTGAGATATTTCGGTTGCGCGATGAGGTGATCGCACTGATCCGGCACCCGCTGCCATGGCCGCCCGAACCGGATCCCAACCCGTTCGACGAGATCGATCCGCGGGTGATCACGCTGACGCGCGAGGAGCAGCGGGCGCAGCTGCAGTCGCAAGTGACGCGGCTCGCGAGTCGGGGCGATCTCGTTTCGCTGAACCCGCAGCCCCTGCCACCCGTCGAGCGGCAAGCGCAGTTGCTGCCGGCCGCCCTGCCGATCGCCACGCAATTTGCGCTCGCCTCGCAATCCGTGCCGACGGTTCGGCGCGTGTTGCTCGACCAGCTCGATCTGATCCGTCCATGGATTTGCCGCTGGCCGTGGTTCTGGCCGTGGCTCTACCGCAGCGACGAAGTTCGGGTGGTGGCGACCGACGACGATGGGCGCTTCGATACGACGATCTGGTATCTCTGTGCGGGAGATAAGCCGGATCTGTACTTCTGGGTCGAATATCCGATCGGCGGAGTCTGGACGACGGTCTACCGTCCGCCGATCGCGTGCCATGTCTGGTGGGATTATGCCTGCGGGACCGATGTGACGATCACCGTCACCGACCCGCGCGTTCCCGGCTGTGGCGAACCGCTCAACCCTCCCGGCAAGCAAATCATCGTCAACAGCATTGGCGAATCGGTCAGCATGGGCGAGATCAACCGAGCGGCTTCGGGCAGTCTGGAGGGCACGGTTCAAGCGGGCTGGATCGACGCGGTCCGCGAATCTCCATTCGGCGCGACGCTCGAACCGCGCATCGGGTTCGGCACCGCGCTGAAGTCGGCCGGCGTCACCCATTATCGCTGGTCACAACGCCCGCTCGGCAGTGGCCTGGACTTCGCAACGATCGAAGGCACCGTCACGCGCCATTACGTCGAGACGCCGGCCGTGGCGGGCGATCCGCCGACGATCAAACCGTTCACGATTGGCCCGGCGCCGGGAGTCGCGGGATATTTCGTCGTGATCGACCCGGACCTTCCCCCGGACGGCGTGGATTGGGAAGTGACGGGGAATATCGATCTTGCCAGCGCGCAATGGGACACGACTGGGCTGACGCCCGGGAAATACGAGCTGAAACTGGAGCTGTTCCGCAACGTGGGCGGTACGATGACACTGGTGAACTTGACCGACGAAGGAGTCGGGTTGTTCGAGATCGCCAGCCCATTGCCGAGCGCCGGCCTTATCACCACCGCAACGGCCGCCGACGATCGCATTTTCCTCGATGGCGGCAAAGTCGTTGGATATCGGCTGGTGCTCCACATCGACAACCGATTGAGTTCGGGAACGATCGAGTCCGTTTCCGTCGCGCCCGGGGCGAACGATACCAAGTGCGGGTTCCTCGAATATGGCCCGTCCGCAACGGCGACCATCGTGTTTCGCGCGAGTCATCCGGCGAATTATGCGAGTTTCAGTTTCGACGTGTCACGGGTGGCAACGTTGCTGCCGTCCGCGAGCGCAGACGGGCTGGTGGATGCGGCCGCAGTCAACGGCTTTGGACGAAGCGGCGACGTGTTTTCCAAAGCGCTTCCGGTCTCGACGCTGTTGAACGAGGGGCTGGAACCGGGCGAGACTCCGTGCACGCGTGCCGCGTTTGCGGAAGGCCTGCACGTCTATGCGCTCGCCACCGACGGTTACGGGCGCCTCAGCTATCTCGATGCGCCCAACGGTTTCGGTGTCGCGCTTCGCGGGTTTGCCATCACGCCTGTCTGACCGCTGCAACTGTAACGAGGGAGGATTTATGAGCCTGACCCAAAGCGAAACGGTCTTTGCCAGCATTCACGAGACCGCGCTCAACGATGCGATTGCCGCCTTGTGCAACGCCCGCCCGCATCTTCTGGCCTATGGATCGCCAGCGTTCGTACCGGCGTCCACGGTTGCGGAAACGTCAATGGCGGCAATCGGCTTTCCGGGCGTGCCGGGCGGGATCCAGTGGCGCGTGCGATTGTCGCGGCCGCGGATCGACCTCTTCAAACAGTCCAGCAGCCTGCCCCCCGAACTGACGCTTGGACCGGGGCAGTTCAGTGCGGAAATCGATGTCGAACTCTGCATCGAATGCCGCAAGATCAGGATCGATCCGAAACCGCCAAGGCCGCCGAAGGGGCGCGAGCCGAACGACCCGACCCGGCCACAGACCGGACAGTTCGATCCTGCGAGCGACCAGCATCCGCTCAGCGAGCTGGCCTGCTTCAAATTGCAGGTGTTTGCGGTCGGGCATCTCGAGCATGTTTTGGCCTCCACCGGCGAGGATGCGATTGCGCTGGCCGTGGACGCGGTCGAAATCGTCGACATCAAGCCCGACGAGATCGAGTCTTTTCTCGAATGCCTGCTGTTCCTGATTCTGCAGGCGGTGCTTTCGAACATTCGGCTGCCGCTGCGCGCGCTGCGGGCGGGGGCTTTCCAGCTGTCGCTGACGGTCGGCCCGCTGATCGAGGACGACCGGATCAAGGCGCGCGGCGTCGTCTGAACCCCATAGTCAAGGAGATCTGTGATGGCCGAGATCATCGCCGCGATCGACGAAACAGGTGCGAATACGCTCATCCATGCTGCAATCGGCGCGTTGCCCCCGATATCCACGAGCGGATCACAGAATCTAGGCCCGTTCGTCGCGAATTATTCGGCGTCCGCGACCTTGGTCAGCGGCAATGTCGATCTGATCCCGTCCGATATCATCCGGCTGGTCGATCTGCGCGCAAACTACGCGCTGCATTTCAGCTTCGGTATCGATCTGAGTGCGATCCTGCCGGACATCTGCCTCCCGCAAGTGTGCATCCACATTCCCTGCGTCGGCCGCGTCTGCACGCCCCGTATCTGTATCGACTGGCCAACGATTACGGTGCCTGTGTCGTTTTCAGACTTCGTCGAAGCGACGGGAGATTTCAAACTCGACATCAGCCTGAGCGGCGGCGAGTGGAAGGTGCAGGCGATTATTCTTGGGATACCAAGTCTGAAGTTCGGCGCGAGTACCGCGGCCTTACTGGCGGCGATCGGACTCGCGGTGACGCCGTTCTTGCTGGCGATTCCCTTTGTCGGTCCGATCCTGGCGTTCGCCGTCGATACCGTTCTCCTGGCGATCGGTATCGCCGGGGTGACGGGGCTTCTCGGCCCGATCGTCACGCCCTTCATCACCGGCCTAAAAATCCCGCTCTACAAGCAGCCGCAGCTTTTCGAGATGCTTCCCGCCGAAAGCGCGATCGACCCCGCCGTTCACTTCACCATCGATGTGATTGAGGCGGAAATCATCAACGATGGCGAGGACGAACTGGTCCTGTCCGCCGATATTTCGGCCTAATTCAGAAGGAATGGCAAGATGTTCGACCGTTTCGACAGCCGCGCTCTGCAGCGCAACGACTGCTACGCACAGCGGTTCATGCGAGCAGGGACCTATGCCTATAATGTCGTACCCGGCCACGGCCAGGCGCTGTCGACCGATTATCCGTTCATAGTGCATGTCGAAGGCGAATCGCAGGAGATGACGCAGCATAATTTGCGCGTGAATGCGGAAAGAAAAGGCTTCGTCGTCGATCAACCGAAAGTCGCCATTCGCATCGGCGACATGGTGCTGTGGAACGGGGGCAATGATGGTGCGCAGCCGTATGCGATAGTCGGTGAGGCCGCGTTCTTCAGCAGCTACCGAATGGTCAACGAGTGTGGCTACAGCCATGCATTCGGCACGGCCGGCGATTACGAATGGGCCGACGCCTTCAGCAGCAAGATTGGCGGCAAGATCCAGGTGCGCGACCCTGATTGCAGCGCAAGCGATGGCCTGGAAAAATGGCACCGGCAGCTAGCGGAAGGCAATGTGGTGATGATCGCGGATGGGCAGGCGGATCGGACAAGCTTCGATATTCTGACCGGTCAAACGGTGTTTTTCGCGATTGTGAAGGGCGAAGGTATTTCGATCACCGACCGGCGGTGGCTGGAGCCGGTGTACCGTCACGATTGTGGCAATGCCGATAAAGTAGGAAGGCCGCAAACTGCGTAAAGATCTCGGCTGGCGAATGGGTAATCGCGATCCGGTCACTTCTACGGCTAGTGGTCGCCGCGCGCGGCGCGGCGGAGATTCGCCGCTACCAAAGTGAAGGCGGTGGTGCCGATGTCGCTCCAGTCTGCGCTTGGCGTCCGAGGGATGAACGAGTTGCCGGAGTTGGGAGGCTACGAATTGGCCGTGAATGGCTGTTTCCGGGTCGAAGCGGTCGATCGATAGCGGCCGTTTGACGAAGCGAGGCTGAAATCGGCCCTGCTGACTAGCAGGGCGCCTTTTTTTCGCACTCCATCGGCACGACCGCAGGGGCCTGGCGTCGAAACGGCTTTTGTCGGGCATGTGCGGGTGGCAAGCAGATTCGATGTCCGATTGGCCAACCCAGTCTTCCGAGCCACGCTGGCTAAAGAAGGTCGCCGCAGCGTATCTACCGCGCTCCATGCCCGTATTACCAACATGTGCCGCCGACCCCGTCATGAGCTATGCGGACTTCCGGGCGCTCGCGCAGCCACCGGCACCGCGCACCATCGCCTATGGACAGGGGCCGCTCCAACAGATCGAACTTTGGAAACCCGGAGGCAAGGGGACCTTTCCGGTCATCCTGATGATCCATGGCGGCTGCTGGCAGACCAAAGTTGCCAAGGCCGACATCATGCATCGGCTGGCCGCCGCCTTCGTGGCGCAGGGCGTCGCGGTCTGGAACGTGGAATATCGAGGCGTGGATGTGGCGGGTGGAGGATATCCCGGCACGTTTCAGGATGTCGCCGCCGCGGCCGACCTGCTGCGCGAACGCGGCAGGGATTTTGGGCTCGACCCGCTTCATGTCGTGGCGCTAGGCCACTCCGCCGGCGGCCATCTCGCGCTCTGGCTTGCCGGCCGGCATCGAATTGCCCGAAACAGCACGCTCTGGGAGGAGCGACCGTTGCCGCTGTCGGGCGTTGTTAGCATTGGGGGTATCCCCGATATCGAGGATGCGCGTACTTCCGCCGTAGAGGCGTGCGGAGCCGACACGATCGACCGCCTGGTCGGGCAATCGACGTCGACGCACCACGATCGCTACGCGGACACCTCGCCCGTGTCGCTCGCGCCGCTGGGCGTTCGGCAGGTGATGCTGTCTGGCGCGGCGGATGTGATCGCGCCGCCCCGCTTCGCACAAAGCTACGCCGCCAAGGTCGGCGCAAAGGGCGACACGGTTTCCGTTGCGACCATTCCCGCCCAAGGGCATTTCGAACTGATAGCGCCGGGAACGGCCGCCGGAGACGCGGTCATTGCCGCGGCGCTGCATCTCCTGGAGCAACCGCGATGATACAGAATTTCTCGCGCCGGGACGCGCTTGATCTCGATGCGGGCGATCCGCTGGCGTCGTTGCGGGATCGCTTCGATTTGCCGGGAGGCGTGATCTATCTCGACGGCAATTCGCTCGGCGTCCTGCCCCGCGCGACCGCTGCGCATCTGACCGAGGTGGCACAGGTGCAATGGGGCCGCGATCTCGTCACCAGCTGGAACCGGCACGACTGGATCGGGCTGCCCCAGCGGCTGGGCGCGCGGATCGCGCCGCTCGTCGGCGCAGACGCCGATGAGGTGATCGTGTGCGATTCCACGTCGATCAATTTGTTCAAGCTGATTGCGGCGGCAATCGCCGCGCGGCCCGGTCGCTCGGTTATCCTGACCGAGGCGTCCGGCTTCCCGACCGATCGCTATATGATCGACGCGGTGGCCGCGCTCGATGGCGGACGCCGGGTCCGCGCCGTGCCGCGCGAGGCGGTGATCGCAGGTCTGGACGAGGATGTCGCGGTCGTGGTGTTGACGCATGTCGACTACCGGTCCGGGCATCTGTTCGACATGGCCGCCGTCACGGCGGCCGCGCATGCGAAGGGCGCGCTGGTACTGTGGGATCTCAGCCATAGCGTCGGGGCGGTCGGCGTGGACCTGAAGCGTGCGGCGGTCGATCTCGCGGTCGGCTGCGGCTACAAATATCTGAACGGGGGTCCCGGCGCGCCGGCGTTTTTGTTCGTGTCGCGCCCGCTGCAGGCCCAACTGCCGTCGGTACTGTCGGGCTGGATGGGGCATGCGCAGCCCTTCGCCTTCGAGCAGGACTATCGTCCAGCCGAGGGACTGACCCGTTTCCTCTGTGGCACGCCGCCGATCCTTGCGCTGGCAGCGCTGGAGCTGGGGATCGCGCAGTTCGATGACGTCGATCTCGATCACCTCTTCGCCAAGGGACGCGCGCTTGGCGATCTCTACATCCGGCTGATCGAGCAACGCTGCGGCGACTACGGCTTTGTCCTGGCCACGCCCCGAGCGGCACTGGATCGCGGCAGTCACGTTTGCTTCGCGCATGATCAAGCCTACCCGATTTGCCGGACGCTGATCGAACGCGGCGTGATCGGCGACTTCCGCACGCCCGATTTGCTGCGCATGGGGTTCACGCCGCTTTACACGCGGTTCGTCGACATCTGGGACGCGGTCGAGACGATCCGCACCGTGATGCAGGAACGCGCATGGGACGACGTCCGCCATCGCCAGCGCGAGTCCGTCACGTGAGCACCGCCGACGCGCAGCAGACGCTGCACCGCAGCCTCACCGCCGGGCAGCTTTCGATGATCGCGATCGGCGGCGCGATCGGCACGGGACTGTTTCTTGGCAGCGGCTTCGCGATCGGGCTTGCCGGGCCGGCGGTGCTGATCAGCTATCTGATCGGCGCGGTGATCGCGCTCCTGCTGATGGGATGCCTTGCCGAGATGACGGTCGCGCATCCGACCAGTGGCGCGTTCGGCGATCTTGCCGAAATCTATCTCGGCCCGCTCGCGGGCTTCCTGGTGCGCTATGCCTATTGGGCCGCGCTGGTCCTCGCCGTCGGCACGGAGTTGACGGCTGTCGCGATCTACATGCAGTTCTGGCTTCCCGCCGTGCCGGGGTGGATCTGGATGCTTGGGTTCGGATTGGCGCTGGTGTTAGTCAATGCCGCGAGCGTCGGTCTTTTCGGCCGGATCGAATATGGCTTCTCGGCGATCAAGATTGTCGCGATCATCGGCTTCCTGGGGTTGGGCGTGGTCACGCTCGCGATGGCGCCAGCCGGGTCACCAATGGGCTTCGGCAATTATGTGCAGCATGGCGGCTTCCTGCCACACGGCTTGGGCGGGCTGTGGACCGCGGTCATCGTGTCGATCTTCAGCTATCTAAGCATCGAATCGATCGCGGTAGCGGCTGGCGAGGCGGAAGATCCCGCGCGCTCGATCGTCCGCGCCTTCCGAGCGACCATGCTGCGGCTAGCGCTTTTCTATCTGGCCACCCTCGCGCTGATGCTTGCCATCGTGCCCTGGACGCTGGCTGGCACGGCGGCGAGCCCGTTTATCGCGGTTGTGGTGGCGATTGGTGTGCCTGGTGGCGCTGGCATTCTCAACGCGGTGATTCTGATCGCGGCCCTGTCCGCAATGAACAGCCAACTCTACACCGCCTCGCGGATGCTTTTCAGTCTCGCGCATGCCGGGCACGCTCCACGCGCGCTCGGGAAGATCAGCGCGCAAGGCGTTCCATTGCGCGCCCTGGCAGTGTCCGCGCTCGGTATCGCGCCGGCAACGGCGCTGTACGTTTGGAAACCGGATAGCGCTTTCGGCGCGATGATCGGCATCTCTGCCTGCGGCGCGATGTTCGCTTGGATGATGATCTTTGTCACCCACTTGGCGTTCCGTGCCCGATCCGTTGCGCTGCCGGGTGCTTTCCGAATGTGGGGCTATCCTTGGACTAGCCTTGTCGGCGCCGGTGCCATGGCTGCGATTCTGCTCACGACGCCGTTCACGGTCCCTTTCCGTACGACGCTCTTATATGGCGTGCCGTTTTTGACTGTTCTTGCCGGGATTTATCGGTGGAGGGGACGCGGTAGCTCGGCAAGCATTCCAGACGAATGACAGACGCGCCGAAGGTCCCGGACATTGGCGCGGCCACACGTCCGAGCGGTACTAAAACTACATGAACAGGCGGCCGCTTTTGGGGACCGGACAAGGCCCGCGGGATGGCCAAACGTGGGTCATGCTCGAAAATGCCTGTGTCCGAAGCAGTCGAGCCCGGGGACGGTCAAACAGGTGGCAGGTCCGGCGGATTCAAAACACCGATCGCGATCGGATTTTTGGAAATCGTGATGTCGCACGAAAGGACGGTTCCCGATCGCCTCCCAATGGACTTAGCGTTCAAATCTCTTTTAATTGATAGGAGTTACGGTGCCGCGGAACCCTTGGCAGGACCAGGAATGGCTTCATCGCGACGGTCAGTTGCCGCGAACTCTCCTGCTCAACTCTCGGGCGGAGCTTGCGCCCGGAAAACTGCGTCTTCCCGACGCGAAACGCGTGACGATCATCCAACCTCAGGCGCAGATATCCCGTGTCTGATGTGGGGTCGGTCTTGCCGGATCGTTCAGGCGAGTCGCATCCGGCCGCCATGGCGCGTCATAGGCGCGCGCTGCGAGCCGTTCGAACGCGACTCGTGCCTGATCGATCAGGCCACCGAGGAATGCGCTGAGCTGACCGTGATGCTCTGCCCAATCCTGCGACAAAAAATCGTCTCTCATAATCGTTGGCCTCAATGTCCCGCCGGAAAATCCTTGGCGGTGGCCATGCAAATGTACCGATACGGCCGCCGCCGCCAACGAAACGCTCGACGAAGTTGATAAGCTAAGCTTATTATCTCGAGCATGCGCCAGTTGCCGCCCTTGCCCGCAATCCGTGCTTTCGAGGCTGCCGCACGCCACGAGAACTTCACTGCCGCGGCAGTCGAGCTCGGGCTGACTCAGGCTGCGGTCAGCTACCAGATTCGGGTGCTGGAGGAGCGCCTTGGGGCGGCGCTTTTCCGACGTGAGAAAAAGCGAGTGAAACTGACCGAAGCCGGTCGGCGTGCCGCGGTCGAGGTGAGCAGGGCGTTCGACCTGCTAGACGGCGCCTTTGCGCAGCTGCGCACCGAGAACGAAGCGATGCTCACCATCTCGACCTCGACGACGTTCGCCAACACCTGGCTGGCGTGGCGGCTCGGCGCCTTTCAGATCGCGAACCCGGCCATGGCAGTGCGCCTGGTCGTAAGCGATGCGCTCGTGGATTTCGCAGTCGATGACGTCGATGTGGCAGTGCGCAGCGGTCGCGGAGGATGGTCGGGACTTGATGAGGAGCGGCTGATCGGCATCGACTTTACGCCGATGTGTTCGCCAACCTTCCTCGCCGCGCACGGCGGGACCGTAGCGCCAAGCGACTTGCTGGTGCTTCCGGTCATCAGTCCGCACGATGAGTGGTGGGCGGTCTGGCTTCGCGACGCCGGCGTCGACGTCCCGGACGGGCCAATACGCCCGGGCATCCGCCTCGACTCGCAAGCGAATGAGGGGGCTGCCGCGATGGCCGGGCAGGGGATGGCCATGCTGACCCCGTTCTTTTGGCGCGACGCTATCGCCGCGGGGCGCCTCGCGGTTCCCTTTGAGCAGAGATCTACGCTCGGTCACGCATATTGGCTGGTCTGCCCCGATCATCGCCGTCGCCTCACGAAGATCAAACGCTTTCGCGAATGGCTGCTGGCGGAGATCGCTCGAGACGAGTCCGGCCAGCCGGCGATATCGCGATAGCTGGCCAAGCTTTCCGAAGGGGCCGCTGCGGTAACGCTTTCGCCGCAATCGTCGCGGCAATACCTCACTTGGCAGTCGGAGCGTATCCGTGATGAGGCGGCGCGCGCCGCCTTCTTTCGACAGGCATGAAGATAGCCGAGGCGACCTGCGGCATCGTTAGAGTGGTCGAATGCGCTGGAAATTCAGCACAGCGGAGCAGATGCGGAGTATCCGACTATCGAAGTTGAAGTGTCACGGCGCACCACTCGATCTGCTACAAATGATCCGTTAGTTCTGCCTTCGCAATAAGTAAGGCATAGTGGGCGGACATTTTAAGAAGTGCGGTACGGAGG
>CAXTEO010000053.1:0-27089 GCA_964243205.1 uncultured Sphingomonas sp. | reverse complement strand
CGATGCCGCGCTTCAGATCCATCGGGTTCATGCCGGCCGCGACCGACTTCATGCCTTCACGGACAATCGCCTGAGCGAGGACCGTTGCGGTGGTCGTGCCGTCGCCAGCGACGTCGTTGGTCTTCGAGGCCACTTCGCGCAGCATCTGCGCACCCATGTTCTCGAACTTGTCCTTGAGCTCGATTTCCTTGGCGACGGTGACGCCGTCCTTGGTGATGCGCGGCGCGCCGAAGCTCTTGTCGATCACGACGTTGCGGCCCTTCGGCCCCAGCGTGACCTTCACGGCGTCGGCGAGAATGTCGACGCCGCGCAGAATGCGCTCGCGGGCGTCACGGCCGAATTTTACGTCCTTGGATGCCATGGTAAGGCTACCCTTTCTGTTTCTGTTGAATCTGGAAAGTCACACGAAAGTCGCACCATCCGCGCAGACGCGCGGACGGGAACACTCAGCCAACGATGCCGAGAATGTCCGATTCCTTCATGATCAGCAGGTCTTCACCGTCGATCTTGACCTCGGTGCCCGACCATTTGCCGAACAGGATCTTGTCGCCGGCCTTGACTTCGAGCGGGTGGATCTCACCGGCTTCGTTGCGCGCGCCGGTGCCGACGGAGACGACTTCGCCTTCCTGCGGCTTTTCCTTGGCGGTCTCGGGGATGATGATCCCGCCGGCGGTCTTCTCTTCAGCCTCTACACGGCGGACCAGCACGCGGTCATGCAACGGACGAAAGCTCATGGCGAAATCCCTTTATGATGAACAGGTGTTAGCACTCACGCAGGATGAGTGCCAGCAGCCGGGATATGAGGTCGGGTCCCGCCATCGTCAACCGGGAACGGAACCTTTTTCGATGCAACACGGTGCGTGTTGCGCAGCTAACACGCATTTACTCGGCTGATGGCTTGCCCTAGCGAAGGGGCCTATTTCCGCCAAGCAGGGGAGCGGCCAAGTGAAACTCGTACGGGGCGCGTGGAAGATACTCGTCGGCATCAAGGACGCGCTCGTCCTGATCGCCATGCTGCTGTTCTTCGGGCTGCTGTTCGGCGCGCTCGCGTCCAAGCCCAACAAGGGCGCGATCGGCGATGGCGCGCTGGTGCTCAAGCTCGACGGGCCGATCGTCGAGCAGACGCAGGATGCCGATGCGTTCGCCGCGCTGTCGGGCGGCGGCTCCCCACATGAATATCGCCTGCGCGACGTGGTGCGCAGCCTCGACAAGGCGGCCAAGGACGACCGCGTCAAGGTCGTGGTGCTCGATCTCGATTCGTTCGGCGGCGGCTATCCCGCGGCGTTGACCGAAGTGGGCGCGGCGCTGAAGCGCGTGCGCGATGGCGGCAAGCCGGTGCTCTCCTTCGCCACGGCCTATACCGACTCGGGCTATCGCCTCGCGTCGAACGCGAGCGAGATCTGGGAAAGCCCGATGGGCGGCACGCTGTTCATGGGGCCGGGCGGATCGCAGCTCTATTACAAGGGCCTGATCGACAAGCTCGGCGTCAATGCGCACGTCTATCGTGTCGGCAAGTACAAGTCGTTCGTCGAGCCCTACACGCGCACCGAAGCCTCGCCCGAGGCCAAGGAGGAAGTGGTCAAGCTGTACCAGGTGCTGTTCGCGCAGTGGCAGGACGTGGTGAGCAAGGCGCGGCCCAAGGCCAAGTTCGCGCCGTTCCTGGCGACGCCGGGCGCGGTGATCACCGCGGCGCAGGGCGATATCGCCAAGGCCAATCTCGATGCGGGCCTGGTCGACAAGCTCGGCACGCGGCTCGATTTCGGCAAGCGCGTGGCGGAGATTGCCGGGGTCGATACGGGCAAGGCCGCCGGCCTGTTCAAGACGATCAAATATGATGCCTATGTCGCGGCCAACCCGTTGCCCACGGCGGGCGGCAAGGTCGGCATTCTGACGATCGCCGGCGATATCATCGACGGCAAGTCCAAGGCCGGCAGCGTCGGGTCGGATACGGTGTCGAAGCTGCTGCTCGACGCGCTCGCCAAGAAGGACCTCAAGGCGCTGGTCGTACGCGTCGATTCGCCCGGCGGCTCGGCGCTCGCGTCCGAAGACATGCGCCGCGCGATCCAGGAGGCGAAGGCGCAAAAGCTGCCGATCGTCGTGTCGATGGGCTCGGTCGCCGCGTCGGGCGGCTATTGGGTGTCGACCGCTGGCGACATGGTGTTCGCCGAGCCGACCACGATCACCGGCTCGATCGGCATTTTCGGGATCATTCCGACCTTCGAGAACACGCTCAAGAAGATCGGCCTGACCACCGATGGCGTGCGGACCACGCCGCTGTCCGGGCAACCGGACATTTACGGCGGCACCAATCCCGAGACCGACACCATCTTCCAGGCGGGAATCGAGAATGGCTATCGCCAGTTCATCACGCGCGTCGCCGGTGCGCGGAAACTGAGCGCCGATCGCGTCAACGAGATCGGGCAGGGACGGGTTTGGGACGGCGGCACCGCGCTGCAGCTTCACCTGATCGACAAGTTCGGCGGCTTGCAGGACGCGGTCGACGAGGCGGCACGCCGTGCTGGGCTGAAGGCCGACGGCTATCATGCCGAATATCTCGAGAAGAAGCCGAGCGCCTTCGCCCGGATGATCGCGCAGCTGGTGGATTCGAACAAGGACGACGATACCTCGGCCGGCGACGCCTTCACGCGGATGGCGGCGGAGCGGCGGGCGGTGTTCGCGCGCGCGCTCGGCGACGTGACGCGGATCGGCACTGGTGCGGCGATCCAGGCGCGCTGCCTCGAGTGCGACGGGCTCGGCGGCTCCGCGCCGCGCGCCGGCGATGCGCGGCTGATGGACTTCGTGCTCGCGCGGTTCGGCCTGTGAGCGTCGATCCGGCACCCAGGCGCGTGGCGATCCGCCCGGCAATGCCCGACGACGCCAAGGCGATCGCGGCGATCTACAAGCCCTATGTCGAGCGCGGCACCGTCTCGTTCGAGTTGAAGGCGCCCGACGAGCGCATCATCCGCCAGCGCATGGCGTCATCCGACGGGCTGTATCCGTGGCTGGTGGCGACCGAAGGCGAGGGCGGGGCGGTGGTCGGCTATGCTTATGCTTCGGCGTTCCGCGACCGGCCGGCCTATCATTACACGATCGAGACGACGGTCTATCTGGAAATGGGAACGCAGGGGCGCGGCAATGGGCGGCAGCTGTACGACGCGCTGATCGATACGGTGCGTGCGCAGGGCTTCACCCATGCGATCGGCGTGATCGCCTTGCCCAACGACCATTCGATCCGGCTGCACGAATCGGTCGGCTTCAAGCGGGCGGGCTTCTTCCGCGAGGCGGGGTATAAGGACGGTCGCTGGGTCGATGTCGGGTACTGGCAGTGCGAACTCAACGACGCGACCATCCCGCCGATGGAACCCAAGCCGTTCAGCGAGACCGGGATGGTGTGGAATTGGTGACGTTCGGCTGAGCGCATCCGCGAAGCGGCTTTTAGAAAGAAGAAGGGGTTCACGCGAAGATCGCAAAGGAAAGAAGGCCGCGAAGAGAAGGAGACTCCTTTCTGCTTCGCGCTCTTCTTTCCTTCGCGGCCTTCGCGTGAACCCCTTCTCCTTCTTGAAC
This sequence comes from uncultured Sphingomonas sp., assembly GCA_964243205.1. Taxonomy (GTDB): domain Bacteria; phylum Pseudomonadota; class Alphaproteobacteria; order Sphingomonadales; family Sphingomonadaceae; genus Sphingomonas. The sequence goes on along the minus strand of CAXTEO010000053.1, from coordinate 23,525 downwards.
CGGCGCAACGCGCGCAGCCGATGATGCTCCCCTGCGGGGAGGGCTTTATACGGCGCGGTCGCTCGGCTAAGGCCGCATGCAAATGACCGACACCCCAGACACCGCACCCGCTCCGCGCGACTATCGCGACACCGTCTTCCTGCCGAAGACCGACTTCCCGATGAAGGCTGGTCTCCCCCAGAAGGAGCCGGGCATCCTCGAGCGCTGGCGGGCGATGAACCTCTATGAAAAGACGCGCGCCGCGCGCCGCGGTCGCGAGAAGTTCATCCTGCACGACGGCCCGCCTTATGCGAACGGCGACATGCATATCGGCCATGCGCTCAACCATATCCTCAAGGACACGGTGTGCCGCACGCAGGGGCTGCTCGGCAAGGACGCGCCGTACGTACCCGGCTGGGACTGCCACGGCCTGCCGATCGAGTGGAAGGTCGAGGAGCAGTATCGCGCCAAGAAGCGCAACAAGGACGACGTCCCCGCTGCCGAATTCCGCGCCGAGTGCCGCGCCTATGCGCAGCATTGGGTCGACGTGCAGCGCGAGCAATTGAAGCGGCTTGGGATCAATGGCGACTGGGACCATCCGTATCTGACGATGGATTTCGCCGCCGAAGCGACGATCGTCACCGAGCTGATGAAGTTCGCGGAGAGCGGCCAGCTCTATCGCGGCGCCAAGCCGGTGATGTGGTCCCCGGTCGAAAAGACCGCGCTCGCCGAGGCCGAGGTCGAATATGAGGACGTCGTGTCGACGCAGATCGACGTTGCGTTCGAGATTGTGGATGCGCCGAACGCACCCGAGCTGGTCGGCGCGCATGCGGTGATCTGGACGACGACCCCGTGGACGATCCCGGTGAACCAGGCGCTGAGCTATGGCCCGGAGATCGAGTATGTCGCCGTCAAATTCGCTAAATCTTTGGAGGAACTCGCACGCGGAGAGGCGTCTGGGCAGACGATCGTGGTTGCGGAGGCGCTGCTTCCGTTTGTTCAAAATCGGCTAGAGTTTCTAAAAGGTCAGAGTCAGCTTTTGGACTTGGTTTGGCGAGGGAAGGGTTCAGACCTCGAAGGCGCCACCGCGCGCCACCCAATGCACGCGCTCGGCGGGTTCTTCGCGAAGCCGCGGCCGTTCCTGCCGGGCGATTTCGTCACCACCGATGCCGGCACCGGACTCGTCCATATGGCGCCCGATCATGGCGAGGATGATTTCCTGCTGTGCAAGCAATATGGCATCGAGCCGGTCTTCGCGGTCGATGGCGCGGGGATGTATCGCGACGATTGGGCGTGGCTCGGCGGGCAGGGCTCGGTGATCAACAAGAAGTTCGTTTCCGCCGAGGGGCCGATCTGTGCGGATCTGCGCAGCGTCGGCGCGTTGCTCGCGGCGAGCGATGATTTCGCGCATAGCTATCCGCATTCGTGGCGGTCGAAGGCGAAGGTCATTTTCCGCGCGACGCCGCAGTGGTTCATTCCGATGGACCAAACCGTCGCCCCGGCGGAGGCCGGGGCCGCTGCGATGGGGGCAGCCGGTTCGCAAAATAACCCAGCGGCCCCGGCCTCCGCCGGGGCGACGCTAAGGGAAACCGCCCTGCGCGCGATCGAAGCGACCACCTGGTATCCGCCCAAGGGCCAGAACCGCATCACGGCGATGGTCGCCGGGCGCCCCGATTGGGTGATCAGCCGCCAGCGCGCCTGGGGCGTGCCGATCACTTTGTTCGTCGATCGTCTGACCGGCCAGTATCTCGTCGATCCCGCGGTCAATGCCCGCATCGTCGCCGCGATCGCCGCCGAGGGCGTCGATGCGTGGAGCGAGGAAGCGGCGCAGGACCTGCTCGGCCCCGACTACGCCCTCGCCGATTACGAGCGCGTCAGCGATATTCTCGACGTGTGGTTCGACAGCGGCTGCACCCATGCCTTCGTGCTCGAGAGCGGGCGCTGGCCCGATCTCACCTGGCCGGCCGATCTCTATCTCGAAGGCTCGGACCAGCATCGCGGCTGGTTCCAGTCGTCGCTGATGGAGGCGTGCGGCACGCGCGGGCGCGCGCCGTATAACGCGGTGCTGACGCACGGCTTCACGATGGATGCGAAGGGCATGAAGATGTCCAAGTCGCTCGGCAATACGATCAACCCGCTCGACCTGATGAAGGAGAGCGGTGCCGACATCCTGCGGCTATGGGCGCTGTCGGTCGATTTCACCGAGGATCACCGGATCGGCAAGGAGATCCTGGGCGGCGTGTCCGACCAGTATCGCAAGCTGCGCAACACCTTCCGCTATTTGCTCGGCGCGCTCGACGGGTTCGACGAGGCCGAGCGGCTGCCGGTGGCGGAGATGCCCGAGCTCGAACGCTACGTGCTGCATCTGCTCGCCGAGCTCGACGCCAAGCTGCGCGGGGCGGTGCTGGTGTACGATTTCAACGCCTATGTCCGGCTGCTGACCGAGTTCGCGCAGGAGGATCTGTCGGCCTTCTACTTCGATATCCGCAAGGATTCGCTGTATTGCGACGCGCCGACCGACCTCAAGCGCCGCGCCGTGCGCACCGTGTTCGACACGCTGTTCCACGCGCTGGTGCGCTATGCCGCGCCGGTGCTGTGCTTCACCGCCGAGGAGGTGTGGCAGGATCGTTTCCCGAGCGAGGACGGATCGGTGCATCTGCTCGAATGGCCCGAAGTGCCGGCGGTCGCAGGCGTCGATGCCGCGACCTGGGCCGCCGTCCGCACGCTGCGCCAGCAGGTGACCGAAGCGATCGAGCCGCTGCGCCGCGAGAAGATCGTGCGCTCCAGCCTCGAGGCCGAGGTGGTGGTGCCCGAGGCGCCGCTGCCGGTCGCCGAACTGGCGGAACTGTTCATCGTCGCGCAAGTCACGCTCGGCGATACGCTCGCGGTGACGCGCACCGACTTCCACAAATGCGGCCGCTGCTGGCGGTTGCTGCCGGACGTGGCCGAAGACGGCGCGCTCGATGCACGCTGCGAAAGGGTCGTCGCATGAAGCTGCCGCTCGCGGGCTTGGCCACCGCCGCCGCTTTGTTCGTCGTCGACCAGGCGACGAAATACGGCGTCACCGACGTGATGAAGCTCGACGAAATGACCAATGCGCATTTCGTCACGTCGTTCTTCAACGTCCGCTTCGTCGCCAATCGCGGCGTATCGCTAGGGTTGTTGCACGCCGATACCGATACGACGCGCTGGCTGCTGGTGCTGATGACCGGCGCGATCGCGCTCGGCGTGCTGGTGTGGATGCTGCGCGAGCCCAAGCGCGCCGACCAGGCGGCGCTCGGGCTGGTGCTCGGCGGGGCGTTCGGCAATATCCTCGACCGGATCCGGCTCGGCTATGTCGTCGATTTCGCCGATCTGCATTTCGGCGCGTGGCAGCCGTTTTTGGTCTTCAATGTCGCCGATGCCGCGATTAGCATCGGCGTGCTCATCTTGCTCGCGCGCGCGCTTCTGGTACGGGATAGACCGAATGCAGGAGCGCCATCAGATTCTGGGGCGGATCAGGGCCCAACGGAGAATATCCATGCGTAAGTTTTCGACCCTTTCCGCTGGCCTCGCGCTGCTCGCGCTGGGCGCGTGCGCGCACGGCAAAGGCGGCCGCACCGGTCCCGACGAATTCTCGGTCGCGCGCCAGGCGCCGCTCGTGATCCCGCCCGATTTCTCGCTGACTCCGCCCAAGCCCGGTGCGGCCCGCGCCAACGACGTCAACGCGCAGGCGCAGGCACTCGATGCCTTGTTCGGCGGCACCGCGGCGCGCAGCGCGAGCGAGAGCGCGACGATCGCACAGGCCGGCGTCGACGACGACGAGGCCGGCATCCGCTCGTCGGTCGGCGATCCGGGCACGACCGTGGTCGACAAGGGCACGACGACGCGCGACGTGGTCGCGGCACCCGAGGGCGACGGCCAGGCCGCCAAGGCCGCTACGCCGAAGTGACCAACGAAAAACCCTCCCCCGCCGAGGCGGGAGAGGGTTTTGAGAGATTGAGGGGCGTGCTGCGAAGCACGCCCCTTTTTCGTATCAGAAGCTGTACCCGATATAGGCCAGCACGCTCGAGCCGCGGCCGAAATTCGAGGCGTAGCCCTTGCGGTACAGGCCGCCGACCTTGCTGCTGCTGACGTCGGTATCGACATAGGTCACGCCGACCTTGAACGGACCGCCGACCGCTTCGGCGGTGGCCGACCAGTCGAGATAGTTCTTGTCGGTGGCGACGAGGTTGGCGAGGCCGAGCGAGCCGTCGGTATAGCCGACATGGCCTTTCAGCGTGATCGGCGTCTTGGGCACGGCGACCGACGCTTCGCCATAGACGTAGATGTTGTCATCCTTGCCGCTCGTGAAATCGAGGCCCTTCTGCCCGCCCCAGGCGTAATTGCCGCCGAGCTTGGTCGAGACCGGGCCGAGCGTGTAGCTGAGCGAGGCGTAAGGCTCGAAGAAGTCGGTGTTGAGGCCCGACACCGCGCTCGGATAATAATAATAGAGCAAGCCGGCATCGACCGTCAGTCCGTTGAAGGTCTTGGTATAGCCGCCGTAGAGATCGACTTCTGCGTCGCCATAGCCGGTGAGCAACGGCGTCTTTCCGCTGCCGTCGATCATCGAGGCCCAGGTTCCGATATAGAAGCCGCTCGTGCTGTTGATGTTGATCGTGCCCTGGATGGCGCCGTCGCCATTGGTCTGGGTCAGGCCGCGGAAGCGATAATCGCTGATCGCGGTGATGCCGCCGGTGATCTTGAACGGCTTGTCCGGTGTCGTGGGAGCAGCGGCGGGCGCGTCCTTGGCGTCGGGCGTGGTCGTGGTGGGGACGTCCTGCGCGAAGGCGGGCGTGGCGGAAGCGGCGAGCAAGAGCGCGCCGAGCGTGACTGTGGAGAAGCGCATCGTTTCCCTTTCGAAAATGCGACTGTCCCCGCCTGCTTTGCCGCTGCTGCGTCTGTCGAAGGCGTGAAAGCCTTCCGCGGAGCTGATCAACAAGGTTCTTTCCTTGCCGAGACGCACCGCAGCGCACAACAAAATTCTAGATATTAGGTGACGGTTGCTGTTCCATTGTTGCAAGTTCGCAACACCGCTGTGTCAGTTTTGTGCAGCGAACCGGCGCAGGCCCGCCGCCAGATCGGCGATGAGATCGGCGGGGTCCTCCAGCCCGATTTGCAAGCGCACCATCGGCCCGGCATCGGCGCGGCGCGTCACGCTGCGGTGGCGCTGCGGATCGACCGGCAGCGCGAGGCTCTCGAACCCGCCCCAGCTATAGCCGATGCCGAAATGCGCGAGCCCGTCGATCAGCCGCGCGCGGGCTGCCTCGTCGCCGCCCTGCAGCACGAAGGAGAACAGCCCCGACGAACCCCGGAAATCGCGCATGAAGATGTCGTGCCCCGGGCAGGTCGGCAATGCGGGATGGAGCACCGTCGCGACTTCGGGTTGTTCCTGCAGCCTGTGCGCCGTCTGCAAGGCGCTTGCTTCATGCTGCTTGAGACGGATCGCCATGGTGCGCCGGCCGCGGCTGGCGAGCCAGCAATCGTCGGGGCTGGCGACCTGGCCGAGCTGGAAGCTGGTATCGCGCAATTTGGCGAAATGACCGGGCGCGGCGGTGACCGAGCCGAGCATGACGTCGCTATGGCCGACGATATATTTGGTGCAGGCGAGGATGGTGAGGTCGATGCCGAGCGCGATCGCGGGCAGGAGCAAAGGCGTCGCCCAGGTATTGTCGAGCAAGGTGACGATGCCGCGCGCCCTGGCCGCGGCGACGATCGCGGGAATGTCCTGCACTTCGAAGGTCAGGCTGCCGGGGCTTTCGAGCAGGATCGCGCGGGTCGCGTCGCCGATCAGGTCGGCAATGCCCGCACCGACCAGCGGATCGTAGAAGCGCGTGGTGATGCCGAACCGCTTGAGCAGCCCCATTCCCAGCGCGCGAGTCGGATCATAGGCGCTGTCGGGGAGCAGCAGCTCGTCGCCGGGCGACAGCACCGACAGCAACGCCGCCGCGATCGCCGCTACCCCGGAAGGGTAGAGGAAGGTGCCCTCGGCGCCGGGCTCTAGCTCGGTCAGCGCGTCGGCGAGGCTCCACTGCGTCGGCGTGCCCTTGCGGCCGTAGAACAAGCGGTGATGGGTATCGCGCCCGCCGGCTTCGCGCAGTTCGGCGACCGAATCGTAGAGGATGGTCGAGGCGCGCCATACCGGCGTGTTGACGATCCCCTGCGTCCCTTCCTTGCGGCGGCCGGCAGCGACGACGCGCGTGGCGTCGCCTTTGGGGGTTTGGCTGTCTTTCATGCGACGCGATCCTTGCTCCCCTCCCCTTCAGGGGAGGGGCTGGGGGTGGGGCGCGCCGCGAATTCGACATTCGGATTCGCGGAGAGTCCCCACCCCAACCAGTGGTGGGCCGCTTGTGCCCCCGGCACAACCTGAACAGCGCGGGGCGCTGTTTACCCGCCACTCCTGAAGGGGAGGGGCTTGCAAGACATTATGCCGCGCCCATCGCCTTCGGCGTCGAGCGGTCGGCGCCCCATTCGGACCAGCTGCCGTCATAGACCGCGGCGGTGTTGCCGAGCAGATGCGCGCCGAACGCCAGCGCCGAGGCGGTGATGCCCGAACCGCAGGTTGTGACGAGCGGCCTGGCCAGGTCGATGCCCGCGCCCTCGAACGCCGCCCGCAACGCGTCGCCGGTCTTCCACGTGCCGTCTTCGTTGAACAGCGCGCCGACCGGCAGGTTCTTCGATCCCGGAATATGGCCGGCATGCGTCGCGGCCCGCGGGTCGGGCTCCTCGCCGGTGAAGCGCGCCGCCGAGCGGGCGTCGAGCACCTGTTCCGCGCCGCTGTCGACATTGGCCTTCATCTGGTCGAGCGTGCGCACGCCGCTATCGTCGGCCCAGACGGTGAAGTGGCGGTGGCGCAACTGCTCCTTTCCGCTGGCGGTCTCGCGGCCTTCGGCCTGCCATTTGGCGAGGCCGCCGTCGAGGATCGCGACGTCGTGCGCGCCGAACGTGCGCAGCATGAACCACGCGCGCGCCGCGGTGTGGTAGGGCGAACTGTCGTAGAGCACGATGCGGCTGCCGTCGCCCAGGCCGAGCGACTGCATGCGGCTGGCGAACTTTTCGGGTGCGGGGAGCATCGAGGGGAGCGGGCTGCTGGTGTCGGCGATCTCGGCCAGGTCCATGAACACCGCACCGGGGATATGCGCGGCTTCATATTCGGCCGCGGCATCGCGCGTGCCGAAGCCCGCGAAATAGGTGGCATCGACGATCCTGAGGTCGTTCGCGCCGAGCTCGCTTGCGAGCCATTCGGTTGTCACCAGCGAATCCATGTGATCGTCTCCTTGTGGCTCTTTTTTGCAGCCTAACCGCGCGTGCGCCCCGCGTCGAGCCGCTCGGGATGACGCGGGGCCGTCCTCATCCTATATGCCAAGACATGACCCCAACGCATCTCGGCCAGACCAGCGCGCTTCCTGCCTCCCCGGAGGAAGCGGTGCTCGATTATGTTCCCAATCCGCGGCCCGGCCGCGCCTATCTGGTGCGCTTTGCCGTGCCCGAATTCACGTCGCTGTGCCCGGTCACCGCGCAGCCTGATTTCGCGCACCTCGTGATCGATTACGCCCCAGCCGCGACGATCGTCGAATCGAAGTCGCTCAAGCTGTTCCTCGGCAGTTTCCGCAACCACCAGGCATTCCACGAGGATTGCACCGTCGGCATCGGCGAACGGCTGTTCGCCGAGATGCAGCCGGTCTGGCTGCGCATCGGCGGCTATTGGTATCCGCGTGGCGGCATTCCGATCGACGTTTTCTGGCAGTCGGGTGCGCCGCCGGAGGGATTGTGGCTGCCGTCCCAGGACGTGCCGGGCTATCGTGGACGCGGTTGATCGACGGACTCGTTCATCTTGCCGCAATGTTCGTGATTCGTGTTGTTGCATTGCAACATGAATGCAACCATATTGAAACTTGGCCGTTCGGAAGAGGCAGCATGCGGGTGAAAATCCCGCATTTACTCTGAGGATTACGAGCATGGTGCAGTCAGCGGATGTAGTGAGCTCGATCGACCACATTGCGTTGGTCGGCAATTTTCTGCCCCGTAAATGCGGCCTCGCAACATATACGACGGATACCTTCACGGCGCTGAAGGGGCGCTATCCCGATTTGAAGATCGACGTCTATGCGATGGACGATCATCCCGGGATGTACGAGTACCCGCCCGAAGTGACGCGCAGCATCCCCGACCAGGACCGGATGCAATATCTCGAAGCAGCGCGCGAGATCGAAGCGAGCGGCGCGCAGGCTTTGTGGCTGCAGCACGAATATGGCATTTTCGGCGGCCCGGCGGGCGAGCACATCCTCGCCTTGCTCGATCGCGTCTCGATGCCGGTGATCGTCACCCTGCACACCATCCTCGAAAAGCCCAATGCCGACCAGCGCCGCGTGATGGAAGGCCTGCTCCGCCGCGCCGCGCGCGTGGTGGTGATGGCCGAACGCGGCCGCGAGATTCTCGAGCGCGTCTATGGCGCGAACGGGCGGACGATCGTGATGATCCCGCACGGCGTGCCCGACCGCGATTTCGTCGATCCGAACACGCTGAAGGGACGTTTCGGCTGGGAAGGGCGCGAGGTCGTGCTGACCTTCGGCTTGCTGGCACCCGGCAAGGGCATCGAAGTGATGATCGACGCGCTCCCCGCGATCGTCGAGCAGCACCCGAACGTACTCTATGCCGTGCTCGGCGCGACGCACCCCAATCTCGTCGCGCATGAAGGCGAAAAATATCGCGACAAATTGAAGGCGCTGGCGCTCGACCACGGCGTCAGCCGCAACATCGAATTCATCGACGCGTTCCTCGAGCATGACGAACTGATCGATTATCTGCAGGCGGCGGACATCTACGCCACGCCGTATCTCAACCCGGCGCAGATCACGTCGGGGACCTTGTCCTATGCGGTCGGCGTCGGCAAGGCGGTCGTCTCGACGCCCTATGTCCACGCGACCGAGATCCTCGCCGACGGGCATGGCGTACTGGTAGATTTCGGCGATTCGGCGGCGTTCGCGCGCGAGATCAATGCGTTGCTGGGCAGCGACCGCAACCGCGTCAAACTGTCGGAGCGCGCTTATGCGCGCGGCCGCACGATGATCTGGCCGCGGCTCGCCGAACTCGCGATGAAGGAAATCGCGCAGATGGTGGCGGCCAAGCCGTTGCGATTACCCAGCAGCACCGCGGCGCTGACTCCGCTCGCCCCGGATTTCGCCGGCGTCGAGCGGATGAGCGATTCGACCGGGATGCTGCAGCATTCGATCTATTCGATCCCCGATCGCCGCCATGGGTATTGCATCGACGACAATGCGCGTGCCTTGATGCTGGTCAGCCAGATTCCCGATATGGATGCGGTCCATCGCGACAAATGGATGACGGTCTATGCGTCGTTCCTGCAATATGCGTGGAATCCCGAGGCACGGCGCTTCCGCAACTTCATGAATTTCGACCGCACCTGGTGCGAGGATTTCGGTTCGGAAGATTCGAACGGCCGCACCTTGTGGGCGTTCGGCGTCACCGCGCGCGACGCGCAGATGGCCAAGCATCGCGAATGGGCGCTGTCGATGTTCGACCTGACCGCGTCGCTGTCGCTCGAACTCGGCTCGCCGCGCGCGCATGCCTTCGCCATGCTCGGCGCGGCGGCGATCCTCGACGCCTATCCGCAGCATACGCTGGCCCGCGCGATCCTGTCGCGGTTCGGCGAGGAATTGTGCGCCTTGCTCGAAGAAGCGCGGCGGCCGGAGTGGACGTGGTTCGAGATCGTGCTCGCCTATGACAATGCGCGGCTGCCCGAGGCGCTGCTGCGCGCCGGCATCGCGCTCAAGCGCGACGACATGGTCAAGTGCGGTCTCGCCACGCTCGACTGGATCGTCGGCAAGCAGACCTCGCCCGACGGTCGCTTCCGCGCGGTCGGCAGCGAGAGTTTCGGCCGCGTCTATGCCGAGCCGTTGCAGTTCGACCAGCAGCCGCTCGAGGCGCAGGCCACGATCGATGCGTGCGGCGCGGCGTTCGACGCGTCGCAGAATCTGCGCTGGGTCGAGGAGGCCAATCGCGCATATCGCTGGTATCTCGGGCAGAACGATCTCGACCTGCCGCTCGCGACGGTACAGGATGGCGGCTGTTTCGACGGGCTGATGCCGACTGGCGTGAACCGAAATCAGGGTGCCGAGTCGATTTTGGCGCTGCAATTGGCCGGCTGCACCATTTCCGGGCTGGCAAAGCGGGCGCAAAGCGTGGCAGGACCGGATCGCGCCGTCGCGTAGCCTCGCTCGTGACGCCGCCTTAGGCGTTACGCGAGGCTATACTGTGATCGAGCTGTTTGAACATGCCCTGCGGCTGCACGCCGACCCATCGCGGGTCGTGGTGCGGCCGTTCCACCTTGCCTGGGGCGGCAATGGCGGCAACCGTACCGAGCGGATCGTCAAGGCGGTGATGGAGCTCGATGCAGCGGAAACCCGCTCCGAGCTCGAAATCGTGCTCAAGGATTTCGAAGCGCGCCACTGGCAGACGCGGCGCGTGTTCATGACGCGCTATGACGAGATCGAGAACATGCTCGGGCTCGACGGCAGCGAGATCGGCGACGAGAAGCGCCAGTTGATCGGCGCGTATTTCTGCCACGAATATAGCTATGCCGCCGCCGCCTTGATGAACCCGAGCGCGGTGCCGCATTTCGACCAGTCGGGCATGCCGGCAGGGTCGCAGCGCATCCTGATGAGCTTGCGCGCGGTGGGCGAGGGGCACATTTCCTCGGTCGCATTCCGCGAAGGCATCATCACCGACGGCAACCAGCTGAAGCTGGCGCCGGAACCACCGTTCGCCACCGCGACCGATGCGGTCGGGCTCGACGAAGCGACGCCGCCCGAGGGGCCGATCACAGTCTATCGCCACCGCGATTCGACTTTGTCGGGCACGGTGATCTTCCCGATCACCGCGGCGCAGTCGAAGGGGCTGGAGGATCTCCGGCTCGTCCAGTTCCATCATGACGATGGCTCGGTCGAATGGCTCGGCACCTACACCGCCTATAACGGCTCGACGATCCAGTCCGAACTGATGCGCACGCGCGATTTCCGCGCGTTCGATCTGGTGCCGATGACGGGCTCGGCCGCGCGCAACAAGGGTATGGGTCTGTTCCCGCGCAAGGTGAACGGCCAATATATGATGATCGGCCGGCAGGACGGCGAGAATCTGTTCCTGATCAAGTCCGACACGCTGACGCATTGGGACGAGGGCGTGAAATTGCTCGGGCCGATGTATCCGTGGGAGCTGGTGCAGATCGGCAATTGCGGGCCGCCGATCGAGCTCGACGAAGGCTGGCTGCTGCTGACGCACGGCGTCGGCGCGATGCGCAAATATGCGATCGGCGCGGTGCTGCTCGACAAGGCCGATCCGTCGAAGGTGATCGGGCGCACGCCCGAGCCGATCCTCGCCGCGGCGAACCAGGACCGCGAGGGCTATGTCCCCAACGTCGTCTATACGTGCGGCGCGATCCGGCATGGCGAGACGCTGTTCGTGCCCTATGGCGTGGCGGACAGTTCGGTCGCGTTCGCGTTCATCGACATCAAGACGCTGCTCGAAGCGATGGAGTAAACTCTTCAAGCCCCTCCCCTGAAGGGGAGGGGCTTCGGAAATTACCGCGTCGCGGCCACTGCCCTGCGATACAGCAATGCCGCAATCGCGAAGAACAGCACCGTCCCGCCGATCAGCGCTTCGGTCTCGTGGCCCGACATCAGTTTGAGCGGCGCGTCGCTGTTGGTGACATAGACGATCACCGCGAAGCCCACGCCCCACAGGCTTTCCCCGACGATCATGCCGGTCGCGGTGAGCGTGCCCATCCGCTCCGCAACTTCCGGATTGGCGCTGCGTTTCGCCCAGCGGTCGTAGCACCAGCCGATCACCGAGCCGGTGACCGTCGGCAGGATCACCGCCATCGGGAGATAGATGCCGAGCGCGACGCCCAGCGGCGGCAGGCGCAGCAGCTTGAGCTTGCCGAGCAGCTCGTCGAGAAGGATCAGCACGACGCCCGCCGCCACGCCGTACCCCAGCATCGTCCAGTTCGCGTCGCCCGACAGCACGCCCTTCGCCAGCGCCGAGATCAAACCGGCCTGCGGCGCGGCGAGCGCGTTCGGCCCGGCGCCGGGCACGCCGACAAAGCCCATTCCGCTGTTGAGCACGTTGAGCACCGGCGGGATGATCAGCGAACCGAACACCACGCCGATCAGCAGCGCGACCTGCTGCTTCCACGGCGTCGCGCCGACCAATTGGCCGGTCTTCAGATCCTGCAGATTGTCGTTCGAGATCGTCGCGACGCCGAACACGATGCCAGTGACGATCAGCGCATAGGCGATCAAGGCGCGCGTCGTGTCGGCGCCGGGATGCTGGCCGAACAGCCCGACCAGCATCAGCGACGAGCCGATTACCGCGAGGATACCGATCCCCGATACGGGCGAATTGGACGCGCCGATCAGCCCGGCCATATAGCCGCACACCGCGGCGATCATCAGCCCCGCGACCGCCACGAAGACGAGCGCACCCGCGATCAGCAGCACCGCCGAACCGGCGAGCGCGCCGCCGGCGATCACGTCCCACAACAGCCACGCGATCGGCAGCAAGGTCAGCAGGGCGCCGCCGGCGACCCACACGATCGGCAGATCGCGTTCCTCCAGCGCAAGCGTCTCGCCCTTGCCGCGCGCGGCGCTCGCCGCCAGCGCCGAGCGGATCCCGCCGATGACGGGGCCGGCGATCTTGACCAAGGTCCATACCGCCGAAATGCCGATCACGCCGGCACCGAAGAAGCGGACGTCGCCCTTCCACATCGTGCTGACCCAGACGGACAGATCCCCCGGCATCGGGTGCGCCGCGGTGAGGATCGGCACGAGCACGAACCAGCCGATCACCAGCCCCAGCGCCATCGCCGCACCGACCGAAATGCCGACGAGATGCCCGACGCCGAGCAAGGCGAACGACAGGCTGCCGGAAATGCCGGTCGCGCCCGCGCCGACGCGGAACGTCGTAGCGGCGGTGTCGGTGACGATCTTGGTCTGAGTGAAGATCGCGAAGGCCGCCGAGGCGATGCTGTTCCAGATCAGCACGAGCAGGCCTTGCCTGGCCTCTGCCGCGCCTTCGCGCGAGCCGGCGCCGATCTGCAGCACTTCGGCGGCGGCGACGCCCTCGGGATAGGGCAGATCGGTATCGACGACGAGCGCGCGGCGCAGCGGCACCGAGAACATCACGCCGAGAATGCCGCCGGTCATCGTGATCGCCGCGGTCTGGACGTAGGGGAAGTTCTGCCACCAGCCGATCATCACCAGCCCCGGCAGCACGAAGATGATCGCCGCCAGCGTTCCCGCGGCGCTCGCCACGGTCTGGACGATGTTGTTCTCGAGGATCGTCGATCCCTTGAACAGCTTGAGGATTGCCATCGAAATGACCGCGGCGGGGATCGAGGTGGCGAAGGTCAGCCCGACCTTGAGCCCGAGATAGACGTTGGCGGCGGTGAACAGCAACGTGATCACCCCGCCGAGCAGGACGCCACGGAGCGTGAGTTCGGCGATGGGTGTAGGGCGCGTGTCGGTCATGGCACCATCGTGGCACAGTGCGAGGGGGCGGGGACAGGGGTTTTCGACATAGACCTGGTTTGGCGATCCTGACCCGACCATCTCACGGTTGGCCCTGAGCTTGTCGAAGGGCACCGCTCCGAACCGAGCGCCCTATGCGTGGAGGGCAGGCTTCGACGGGCTCAGCCGAACGGTCCGAAAGTGATATTTCGCTTGTCGTGCCGCACTGCAGCAAATTGAGCCTGGACTTTATAAGCATACTTATTATATGGGCAGCATGAAAGAGTCGATCGCCTTCCTGATCAGCGACGTGTCGCGCCTGATGCGCCGGCGCTTCGATGAGCGCGCGCGTGCGATCGGCGTCACGCGTACGCAGTGGCGCGTGCTGAAATTCCTGCAGCGCGGCGAGGGGATCAACCAGGGCGGGCTCGCCGAGATGCTCGAAGTCGAGCCGATCACCGCTTGCCGGATGATCGACCGGCTCGAGGAAGCCGGTCTCGTCGAGCGCCGGCGCGACCCGTCCGACCGCCGCGCCTGGCAGATCTTCCTGACCGCGCGGGCGCGGCCGTTGCTCGACGAGCTCGGCCATCTCGCCGACGAAATGCTCGGCAGCGCGCTCGCCGGGATCACGCACGCCGACCATGACGTGGTGATGGCGGTGTTGCAGCGTATCCAGACCAACCTGTCCGAAACGACCCCCGACAAAGAGACCGCAAATGGCTGATGCCGACCCCAAGATCGACCGCGCCGCCGCCGATACGGTGGTGATCTCGCCCACGCCGGCCGAACTGGCCGAGACGCCGGCCAAGAAGCGCAATCGGCTGCGGCTGGTGCTGATGCTCAGCGTGCCGCTGATCATCATCGCCGTCGCGGCCTATTTCCTGCTGACCGCGGGGCGCTTCGTGTCGACCGACAATGCCTATATCCAGCAGGACAAGGTCTCGGTCTCGTCCGATGTCGGCGGTCGGGTCGTCGCGGTGAAGGTGCGCGAGAACCAGCAGGTCAAAGCGGGCGATCTGCTGTTCCAGATCGACCCCGTGCCGTATCGCATCGCGCTCGAGCAAGCCAATGCGGCGATCGCGACGGCGCGCGTCCAGGTCAGCACGCTGGCGACCGACAGCGGTGGCGCGGCCGCCGACATTGCCAGTGCGCGCGCCGATATCGCGCTCGCCGAGGCGACCTATCAGCGCCAGGCGCAGTTGATGAAGCAGGGCTTCACGACGCGCGCGAGCTTCGACGCGGCCGCGCAGCAGGTCGCCGCCGGCAAAGCGAAGCTGGCGACGGCGAATGCCAGCGCCAACAAGGCGCGCGTGCAGGTCGGCAGCGGTATCGCGGGATCGGGCATCCCGGCCGCGGTTCAGGCGGCGATGGCCCAGCGCGACAAGGCCGCGCTCGATCTGCAGCGCACCTCGGTCTACGCGCCGGTCGCGGGCAAGATTAGCCAGTCGAACCGCCTGCAAGTCGGCACGATGATGATCACCGGGCTGCCTGCGGTCACCATCTTCTCGGCCGGCGGGGTGTGGATCGACGCCAATTTCAAGGAAGACGACCTCAACAAGATGCGCGTCGGCCAGCCGGCCGAGGTCACGTTCGATGCCTATAGCGGGCTCAAGCTGAAGGGCCATGTGCTGTCGATCGGCGCCGGCACGGGCTCGGAGAATTCGGTGCTGCCGGCGCAGAATGCCACCGGTAACTGGGTCAAGGTGACACAGCGTGTGCCGGTGCGGATCGCGATCGACGAGCAGAGCGCGCGTCCGCTGATCGCCGGGTTGAGCGCGAGCGTCACGGTCGACGTGCGCGACCATGGCAACCGCTAGTCCGGGCGCGAGCGAATCGGAGAAGCTCGCCAGCATCCCCTCGACCGAGGAAGCGGTGCCGCTCGAGGAGCGGGCCGCGCTCCACACCACCAATCGCCCGCTGCTGACCTTCGGCGTGATGGCGGCGACGATCATGCAGATCCTCGATTCGACCATCGCCAACGTGGCGCTGCCGTACATCAAATCCTCGCTCGGCGCGACGTCGGACACGGTGACGTGGGTGCTGACGAGCTACATCGTCGCCTCGGCGGTCGCGATCCCGCTGACCGGCTGGCTCGCCGATCGCGTCGGGTCGCGCAACCTGTTCCTCGGCGCGGTATTTGGCTTCGTCATCGCCTCGATGTTGTGCGGGCTCGCGACGAGCCTGCCCGAAATGGTGGTGTTCCGCGTGCTGCAGGGCATCGCCGCGGCGTTCATGAATCCGCTCAGCCAGACCGTGATGATGGACATCAACCCCAAGTCGAAACAGGCCTCGGCCATGTCGATCTGGGGGATGGGCGTGATGGTCGGGCCGATCCTCGGGCCGATCATCGGTGGCTGGCTGACCGAGAATTACGACTGGCGCTGGTGCTTCTACGTCAACGTGCCGATCGGCATCGTGTGCTTCGCGATCCTGTGGTTCCTGCTGCCGTCGCGCCAGATCACGCGGCGCGGGTTCGATCTGTTCGGCTTCGCGATGCTGGCGATCGCGATCAGTGTGTTCCAGCTGATGCTCGATCGCGGCCAGACGCAGGACTGGTTCAGTTCGTGGGAAGTGTGGACCGAAGGGATGGTCGCGCTCGGCGCGGCATGGGTGTTCTTCGTCCACCTCTTCACCGCGAAGACGCCGCTGTTCGACCGTGCGCTGTTCCTCAACCGCAATCTGCTGACGGGCGTTGGCTTCATGCTGGTGATCGGCGTGCTGATGAACGCCACGCTCGCGCTGCTGCCGCAGATGCTGCAGTCGCTGTTCGGCTATCCGGTGTTGCAGGCCGGCATCCTGTTGATGCCGCGCGGGCTCGGCATCGTCGCGTCGATGTACGTCGCTGGGCAGCTGATGAAGCGCCAGGTCGATCCGCGGCTGATGGTCGGCGGCGGGTTGCTGATCGCCGCCTGGTCGCTCTACGACATGACCGGCTGGACGCTCGAAATGGGGCAGCAGCCGTTCATCGTCACCGGGTTCGTCCAGGGGATCGGGCTCGGCCTGATCTTCATCCCGCTCAACATCATGGCGTTCGGTACGCTCGCCCCGCATTATCGCACCGAGGCGGCGAGCTTGCTCAATCTGGCGCGCAATATCGGGGGTTCGGCGGGCATTTCGGTGGTGACCGCGATGCTCAGCCGCAACATCCAGACCAGCCATGCCGATCTGGCGCAGCACATTCCGGACGCCGGCCTGCTCATGGACGATCCGGTGGTGAGTTCGCTTACCGGCGGCGCGACCGACGTGGTGCTCGGGATGGCGGACCAGATCGTCAATCAGCAGGCGGCGATGATCGCCTATCTCGACGACTTCAAGCTGATGATGATCCTGACATTGGTGGTGCTGCCGCTGGTGCTGGTGCTCAAGCGCCCGGCGCCGCCCAAGGCGGGCGAAGCCGAAGTCCATGTCGCGATGGACTGACGATTTTCCGTTGCGCTGGCGTTACTTCTCGCCGGCCGGTGCGTTGAGCGCGCCATGCAGACTGTATGGTTCGTCACCAACATAAGATCCGGCACCGCGACCCCGGCCAAGGCCGACGCGATCGCGGCCTTGTTCGGCGAGCATAAGCTGACGCTCGCCGGGCGTACCGCATTTCCCGACGATCCATTGCCGACGCCGCAGTCGCTCGACGCGGCCGGGGTCGATACCGCGGTGCTGTTTGCCGGCGACGGGACGATCAATGCCGCGGTCGCCGCGCTGGCGGAGTGGAACGGCGCGATCCTGATCCTGCCGGGCGGTACGATGAACATGCTGGCCAAGCAGCTCCACGGCTCGACCGATCCGGCGGCGATCCTCGCCGCGGCGGTCGAGCGCGGACGCCTTACCAGCCTGCCGGTGATCGACGTGCCGGGTGCGCGCGCCCTGGTCGGGCTGATCCTCGGCCCGGCGGCGACCTGGGTGCGCGCGCGCGAACTGGTGCGCGCCGGGCGCGTTCGCGGGCTGGCCCGCGCGCTGAAACATGCCTGGGCGCGGACCTTCGGCCACGGCATCCGGCTCGACGGCGTGCCGGGGCTCAGGCACGGCGCGCAAGCGGTGCTGGTGCGCGCCGAGCCGGGGCGGCTCGACGTCGCGGCGATCGACGCGCGCGATTTTCGCGCGCTGACGCGGCTCGGCTGGGAATGGATCACCGGCGACTGGTTGGCGGCGTCCGAAGTGACGCAATGCCATGCCGAGCGTTTCTACACGCGCGGCCACAAACCCTCGCTCGCGCTGGTCGATGGCGAACCGGTCATGCTCGACCCGGGCAGCGAGATCCGCGTCGGCATGACGCGCGAACTGTTCATCACCACCAGGCAGGAGGCATGATGCGGCTGTTCCATGTCAGCGACGTGCATTTCGGGCGCGAGGACGGCGCCGCGGTCGCGTGGTTCGACGCGCTGGTGAAGGCCGAATCGCCCGATGCGGTGATCATGACCGGCGACCTCACGATGCGCGCGCGCCGCCGCGAGTTCGCCGCCGGGCTGACCTGGCTGCAGGGGCTGGGCGTGCCGGTGACGGTCGAGGTCGGCAATCATGATCTGCCCTATTTCAACCCGATCGATCGCTTCTTCCGGCCATATCGGCGGATGAGCGCGGTCGAGCGGATGGTCGAGCAACCGCTCGATCTGCCCGGCGTCGCGATCGTGCCGCTGGTGACCACCGCGCGCGCGCAGTGGCGGCTCAACTGGTCGAAGGGCAAGGTGAGCAACGGCGCGCTCGATCGCGCGCTGGCGCTGGTCGCGGCGGTGCCGGCGGGCAAGCTGATCTTCATCGCGTGCCACCACCCGTTGGTCGAGCCCGAGACGCGGATGTCGGCACAGACGCACAATGGCGCCGAGGCGCTGACGGCGCTGGCCGAGGCCGGCGCGAATGCGGTGCTGACGGGCCATGTTCACGATCCGTTCGACATCGCGCACACTGTCGCGGGGCGTGTCGTGCGGATGATCGGGGCGGGGACGCTGTCGGAACGGACGCGCACCACGCCGCCGTCCTTCAACGAGGTCCGGATCGCGGGGGGCAAGTTCGACGTGGTGTGCCGGACGATGGCGCCCGAGCCCGACCAGGTGCTGCCGCGCGAGCGGGCGGCTTAGGCGGACTGTCTTCTGCTCTTCTTTCTTCCCCGGCGGAGGCCGTGGAAGCGAGATGGGAGATGCCTTGCAACTGCCGCCGCGCCCGATGAGACGACAGCCCGCCACCGCGACGATCGAAACTTTGGACGGCAAGACGAGCGGGCGAAACCGCCCACTTGATCAAAGTGAATCCGCAAATGTTAAGCACTTGGCCGATAGGGTCGCGGCATGGACGATCCCGCTTCCCCTGCCGGCGCTGCCTCGGGTTGCCACGGCTGCCGCGACGGCAAGAGCTTCGATTTGCCCTTTTCGATGGCGTTCCAGCCGATCGTCGACATCACGCTGGGCACGCCCTTTGCCTATGAGGCGCTGGTGCGCGGACCGGGCGGCGAATCCGCGCCCAGCATCCTGGAGCAAGTGACCGAAGCCAGCCGCTACGGCTTCGACCAGCAATGTCGCGTCAAGGCGATCGAGGCGGCGACTCGGGCGGGCATCCTGGCCACGCCGGCGCGGCTGTCGATCAATTTCCTGCCGAACGCCGTCTATTCCGCCGCGGCATGCATTCAACTGACGCTCAAGACCGCGCGTGCGAACGCCTTCCCGACCGACCGGCTGATCTTCGAATTCACCGAGAATGAAGAGATGGCCGACCCCGCCCATGTCGCGCGCATCATCGCCACCTATCGGCAGATGGGATTCGGCACCGCGATCGACGATTTCGGGGCAGGGCATGCCGGGCTCAATCTGCTCGCGCGGTTCCAGACCGACATGATCAAGCTCGACATGGAGCTGATCCGCGGGCTCGACGCGAGTTTGCCGCGGCGGATGATCGTCAACGGCGTCGTGCGGATGTGCGACGCGCTGGGTGTCACGGTGATTGCCGAGGGGATCGAGACCGAAGGCGAACTCGATGCGCTGCGCGAGATCGGCGTGCGTTACATCCAGGGCTTCTATTTCGCCAAGCCGGAATTCGAGCGGTTGCCGGCCTTCACGTTCGACGCGCCTTCGGCTCGGCATTCCAGCGCCGGATAGCGCAGGGCTGCTGTCGCGACACGTCGCGTATCGACCCCGATCGAGTCCGGAGCAAGCGAAACGAAAAAGGGCGGCCCGTTGCCGGACCGCCCCTTCGCGTAGAAAGCCTGAAAGCTTAGCGCTTCGAGAACTGGAAGCTACGACGGGCCTTCGCCTTGCCGTACTTCTTGCGCTCGACCGTGCGGCTGTCGCGGGTCAGGAACCCGGCGGCCTTGACGGGCGCGCGCAGGATCGGCTCGAACTTGGTCAGCGCCTGGCTGATGCCGTGCTTGACCGCGCCGGCCTGGCCCGAAAGGCCACCACCCTTGACGGTGCAGACGACGTCATAGGCGCCGTCACGCTCGGTCACGCCGAACGGCTGGTTGATCACGAGGCGCAGCGTGGGACGTGCGAAATACACTTCCTGATCGCGGCCGTTGATCGTGATCTTGCCGGTGCCCGGCTTGATCCAGACGCGTGCGACGGCGTCCTTGCGGCGGCCGGTCGCATAGGCGCGGCCGAACTTGTCGAGGATCTGCTCGCGCAGTGGCATCGGCTCGAAGGTCGGCGCAGCCGGCTCGGGCGTGGTGCCGGCCATATACTCTTCGGCCTTCTTGTCCGAAGCGATCGACTCGGCCGGGATCGGCGCGGGCGTGTTGGTCAGGCCGGCGAGATCGGCGAGGGACTGGCGATTGTCGGACATCAGTTGCCCACCTTGTTCTTGCGGTTCATGGCGCCGATGTCGAGGACTTCGGGGTGCTGGGCTTCGTGCGGATGCTCGGTGCCGGCGAAGACGCGCAGGTTGCGCAGCTGCGCCCGGCCGAGCGGACCGCGCGGAATCATCCGCTCGATCGCCTTTTCGATGATCCGCTCGGGGAAACGACCCTCGAGGATCTTGCCCGCTGCGACGCCCTTGATGCCGCCGGCATAGCCGGTGTGGCGGTAATAGATCTTGTCCTTGAGCTTGTTGCCCGTGAACCGCACCTTGTCCGCGTTGATGATGATGACATTGTCACCGCAATCGACGTGCGGGGTGAAGCTCGGCTTGTGCTTGCCGCGCAGGATGTTCGCGATGATCGACGCCATGCGGCCGACGACCAGACCGTCGGCATCGACGATGATCCATTTCTTCTCCACCTCATGCGGCAAGGCCGGCTTGGTGGTCTTCATCAGCGCCTTCATGGGGCTTGTGACCTTCTATATCTAAAATGACGGATGCCGCCCCACAGGAGGCGGCATCGTTGGTGGCGCTATTGCGTGCGGTGGGCGCGAAAGTCAAGCAAAGTGCGGGTTTGCTGACGGGTATTGAAATACCGTTGATGATTTCACGCCGGGCGGCGCCCCACGGCATGCGCCGCCACCGTCGCCGCAATCAGTAGCAGCGCGGCATTGGCCTGGTGTCCGACCGCGACGACGATCTCGACTCCGCTGAGCAGGGTGACGATCCCCAGCACGATCTGTGCGCAGACCAGGGCGATCACCGCCAGCCCTGCTCGCGGCGCCCCGGCGCGACGCGCGCGGGCCGCGAGCATCATCAGCCCGGCCGCGACGACGAACGCCCACCAGCGATGCGCGAACTGCACCACGATCGGATTGTCGAACACGTTGCGCCATAGCGGATCGGTCAGCGGCGTGGCGGCGGGGAAGATTTCGTCGCCCATCAGCGGCCAGCTCGAAAAGGCATAGCCCGCGCGAAGCCCGGCGGTCAGCGCGCCGAACAGAATCTGCGCGAACAGCAGGGCCAGTGCGATTGCGGGGATGAGCCGCAACCGTGCCGGGCGCGCGCTGCGGTCGTTCGCCAGGGCCCGCAAGTCGAGTGCGGTCCACGCCATGCCGGCGAGCGTGAACAAAGCGGTGATGAGATGCGTCGCGAGCCAGCCCGGCGCGACCTCGGTGCGCCCGCTCAACCCCGAGCGCACCATCAGCCAGCCGAACGTTCCCTGCAATGCGATCAGCAGGAACAAGGCGATCAGGCGCAGCAGATACCCGCGCGGGATTTGCCGGCGCAGCGCGAACCACAGGAGCGGCAGCAGATAGGCCAGGCCGATCACGCGCCCGAGCGAGCGATGCAGATATTCCCAGAAGAAGATCGCCTTGAACCCGGCGAGCGTCATGCCGTGGTTGAACGCCTCGTATTGCGGGATGCGCCGGTAATTGGCGAACTCGGCCTGCCATTGCGCATCGGTCAGCGGCGGGATGGTCCCGCTCAGCGGCTTCCACTGGGTGATCGACAGGCCCGATTCGGTCAGCCGCGTGATGCCGCCGATCACCACGATCGCGACGATCAAGGCGGCGACGATCCACAGCCAGGTGGCGAGCGTTCGGGGGCGGACCGTCGAGGGGCGGGAGGAAGCCTGCAGCATGACAGCGGCTTACCCGTCGCCGCGGCAAGCGTCGATTGACGATCGTCAATATCCTGCACAAAATCGCAGATGATATATTGTAACTTACCTCGGCGCGTGCCACATGGCGCTCACCATGACGAGTCTCGCTCATACCCCTGCGATCCGCTGGATCGAACAGCGCTTCGACAATATGGCGATCGGCCTGTCGGGCCTGTGTGTCGTGCATTGCATCGCCAGTTCGGTGTTCATCGCGCTCGCCTCGACCGCGGGCGGGTTGCTGCTCAATCCGCTGTTCCACGAGATCGGTCTGACGATCGCGATCGGCTTCGGCATTCTGGCGCTCGGGCGCGGCATCTTCTCGCATGGCTATATGATGCCGGCGGTGGTCGGGTCGGCCGGGCTCGGCATGATGGCGGGCGCGATCTCGCTGCCGCACGATGGATCGGGCATGGAGACGGTGTGGACGCTGATCGGCGTGGCGACGCTGGCGCTGGCGCATGATCTCAACCGCCGCGCGGCCAACTGACCCCCGACGCGCTGAGTCGCGGCGTTGCCGGAACGGACCGCAGCGCCTATCTCCTGGGCATGGCCATGCATCATCATACCGAACCGCAAGGCGCCGATCTCGCCGTCGCCGCCCAAGCCACGCTCGAACGGTCGGGCGAGCAATGGACCGCGATGCGCGCGAACATCTTCCGCGCGCTCGCCGGGTTCGACAAACCGGCCTCGGCCTATGACATTGCCGAAGCGGTCTCCAAGGCCGAGGGGCGCCGCGTCGCCGCCAACAGCGTGTACCGCATCCTCGATCTGTTCGTCGGGTCGAACCTGGCGCGGCGGGTGGAGAGCTCGAACGCCTATATCGCCAATGCGCATCCCGATTGCCTGCACGACTGCATCTTCCTGGTGTGCGACACGTGCGGCCAGACGACGCATCTCGACGACGACAGCATCACCAAGGGCGTGCGCTCGGCAGCGGAGGCGGCGGGCTTCTCCCCGGTGCGCCCGGTGATCGAAGTGCGCGGCAAATGTGCGGATTGCGGGTGAGGGCCTGTTTTGCCCGAACGTGACGACGGCCCGCAGTCGATCGTGAGTCGCGCGCCGTACCCGGCCGACTCGGATCCCCGCACGGTGCGATCGCACGCTCCATCGATGGCGCAGTCGCACGAATATCGGCCGCTGCGGCTCGGGTCGCCCACCGCGCCAGCCCGGCCGATGTGATGCGCCGATGCACCGCGCATCAAGAAAATGCGCGGGACGATGCAGGTAATCGACAGGCCCCTGCCGCGGCGCTAAGTACCCCCGATGGTCGATACTCTCCAGACGCCGCTGCTCGACACGGTGCACTTTCCCGCCGATCTCCGGACGCTTGCCCCCAACCAGCTTCGCCAGCTTGCCGACGAACTCCGCCAGGAGACGATTTCCGCGGTCGGCACGACCGGCGGGCATCTCGGCTCGGGGCTCGGCGTCGTCGAGCTGACGGTCGCGATTCACTACGTGTTCGACACCCCCAACGACAAGCTCGTGTGGGACGTCGGGCACCAATGCTATCCGCACAAGATCCTCACCGGCCGGCGCGACCGGATCCGGACGCTGCGCATGGG
>CAXTEO010000052.1:0-28251 GCA_964243205.1 uncultured Sphingomonas sp. | reverse complement strand
GGCTCGCCGGAAGCTTCACGCCGGTCATGTTCTCGAGCCGCGTCACGAAGCTCGCGCCGACCTTCGAATAAATGCTGGATGCCGACATGAGGGCTTTGGTGTTCTTTTCGGTTTCGGTCGCGAGCGCCTGCGTCGCTGCGTCGGGCGCATTGCCGTTGGCTGGCGACCGTTGCACGGCTTCGACTGCCGCTTGCGCGCGCAAATCGCCCAACGTGCCCGGCGATAGCAGATCGCGCGGTGTCACCGCCGCCGAGGTCGGTCCGCTGCGCCCGATGCCACGCAACTGCTCGGTGACGTCATCCACCTGGCGAATGAAGGCATCCAGAGCGGTCCCTGTCCGATCGACCTGACCGTTGAGCACGTCGCCAGCGCTGCTGAGTTGCTGACGCAACATTTCTTCCGGGGTCGTGCCGCCGCCTTGCTGTGCGACATAACGCTCGATGTCGCGCTGCATGCCGCCGAACAGCTGTTCCGAAATCAGGCTGTTCTGGAGGTGCTGGAAGCTACCGACAATGCCGCTCGCCAAGTCCTTGATGGCGGCGCCCGGTTTGGAGCGCAGGCCGGTCAGGAATGTGTCGAACGACTGCTGGAGGTCACCAACCGCGCCCGAATACAGCCCGACGACACGGCGTTGATCCTCGATCGCGTCGGCAATCTTCTGCTGCTGCTCGGCAATCCGCAGGACGGTCGCCAACTGCGCCTCGGTGAGGGGGCCCATCTGCTGCTGCAGGCGGAGCGCCTCACTAAGCGCGGACGCTTCGACTTCGCGGCCCTGCAGGGTCAGCTGGCCGATCGCGAGTCCTTCGCGCTGCGACTTTACATAGTCGTCGAACGGGCGCTGCAGGCCATCTTGGATGATCTGCTTGCCACGCTGCGCTGCGTCGATTTCCGCTTGAATCGCCGGGGTCCGCTCCTGCTTTCCAAGGCTGGTGATGATCTCGTCGAGCTTCGCCGTTTCGAGGCGCGCGCGATCGATCAGGCGGGGCTGTTCATCCCAGTTTGCCGAGATGCGCGCGATCTCATCGCCGGACCGCTGCTGTAGCTCGAGCAAGCGCTTCTGCGCCTCCTCGTCGGCCTTGTAGGACTCTGCCGCCGTTGGCGCGCGCCGGAAGCCGAGCACGTCACTCCGCTTGACGGTCTCGGTCGCCACCTTGTCGCCAGTGTTGCCGCCGAGGACCTGGATGTTCCCCTTGGCGTCGGTGCCCTGGTAGAATCCAACGTGCCCCTGATTGCCAGTGCCGCGGCGAGCGACGACGATATCGCCCTTTTCCGGCTTGTCGGTCGAGGTCCCGTAGCCAAGAAACGAGCGGGCCGACAAGCTGCCGGTGCCGGGCAGACCGTTGGTTGCCAGCACGGCGTTGACGAACGCTGCGCACCACGCGGTCATCTTCGGGTCGACGTTCTCGTTCGCCTTGCTGAACAGGGTGCGCAGCGCGCCGTTGTCGCGGTTCTCGTCGAGACCCTTGTAGGACGAAGCGGAGGCAAACAGACGCTGCCCTTGCTCCGCTTCAAGCTGGTTGCCGAGGCTCGGTGCCTGCTTGGTCCGGTGCGTCTGCTGACTCTCGTTATAGGCGTCGATGTCAGCCTGGCGGTTGCGCTTCATGACCGTAAGCCGCGCCTGAAGCGAAGCCGTCAATGCGATGTTGCCGCGCGCCGCGTTCTTCGCGGCGATTTCCATATCCTTGTAACGCTTGTTGATCTGGTCGAGTGGATCAATTGCGCGTTCCGCTGCTTGATCAGCGAGCGCCACGATGGTGTTATTCAGTTCCTGCTGCGCACTAATAAGGGCAGCCGAGTTTGCGCGGAGCGCTTGTTGTATATTCGAGAGACCCGCTTCCGCGTCTCCTTTGGCGGGCGCGAGTCGCGCGTCACTGGCGCCCGGCGTCGAGAATACCTTCAACCGCGCCTCCGCCTGCTCTAGGAGGGCTTGAGTCTTTCGCCGAATGGCCACAGTCTCATCGAAATGCGCCTTGGCGGTTTCAACCGCCTGCTCCGCAGCATCCTTTTCGGCTGCAATTTCCTTGTTCGACGCAGCCAATTGATCCCGGATCGCTGCGGCAAGACCGGCTTCACTCTTCGCGAACTTATCTTTGGCTTGGGCGGCTATTTCACTTTGCTCAGCATCTTTTTTGAGTTTCTCGACTGCTTCATCGAGTGCGTGGTTGCCCTCGATCATCTTCCCGACGAATGGCGCCAGAACAGCTGCGCCCGCGATCAATGCCAGACCCCACGGACCGGACATGAACTCGCCGACCATCGCAGCCTTGGCCCCGAAACCCTTGAAGCTTTCCGCCGCCTCGCCGACGCTCTTACCAGTCTCCAGCGCGGATTTGCCACCCTCAACCATAGATGCGCTAGCTGCTTCGGTCTCCTTGCCGCCCTTCTCCGAGGCGGAACCGTAAATTGCCATCATCTCGCCAATCTCAGCGATGTGCTCGCCAAAGATCATGCTGATCGGCAACCCTGCGGCGAAGCTATCGGCTACAGCGCGGATCTGATGCTGGAGCATGGCCTTCGCCACGCTGAGGTTTCCGCTGCTTTTCGTCGCCTGGTCCATCGCCTGGCCGTCCGACATGGTCAGACTTTTCGTCTTGTCGAGCTCGCTCTGCACGACCTGCAGGCCGGCTGCGCGGTCACGAAGACTCGCCGCATACTTCTCGGCGTTCAGCGACGCCACCGCGGCTGCATCTGCCTCTTGCCGCATCGCGTCAGCATCGACGCGACCGGTCGACGCCGCCGCGGTCTGAGCCATGGACAACTCCCGGAGGGCGATCGCGCGCTGGTCAGCCGCCACTGCCGACTTTTGCAGCTCGGCGATCTCGGTCGACAGGTTGAGCGAGCCGCTCACGGTCTTTGGCATCGCCAAGGATTTTGCTGCGATCTTCTCGACGTCGCCAAGCGAACTGAGGAAGCTGGTTTTGACGTCCTGGGCCGTCGCCGCCGCGCGGGTTTTCATCTCCGCGAAACGCGCGCCGGTTTCGCTACTGAATTGCTCGGCGCGCAGCTGGAGTCTGGCCACGATATCAATATTCGACATTGCGGACTCCTTTCGCGATTATGGGTGTCTGTTGACGAAGGGTGGATAGGATGCGCGCACTTTGGGTGATTGGCCTTCTCGTTCTTGCCGGGTGCTCAGACCCGGCGCAGGACGCAGAAGATCAGTTTCGGTTTGTTCAAAAAAACGGGTCGGATGATGAGAAATGTGCGGCTGCTCGCAAGGTTTATGACGTCTACCTTGCGCAACGAAACGAGGAAAAATTGAAGGAAGCGCGACTAACAAAAGGTATCTATTGTCAGTTGGCCGATTCAAATCGCCAGATTGAGCGCGAGCGTTAACTCTCAATTTGTAGAGGAAGCCGCCGCATACTCTGATACGATCTCGCGCTCCGCAGCGGCCACCATTGGCGGGATAGAAATCGCGTTCCGAAACTTGAAATTCGGGATCAGCACGAAGATCGGCACAGTCGCCGATCCGCGCGTCACAGGACCAAACCCCTTGCCCCGCGTGGCGCGCGCCGTCTGGCCGCGCCCCCCTAGCCTGGCGTCGTCGGCCACCAAGATAGGCGCCTTGCCTGGACGGAAGACAGGGCGGAGCCGCAGACCAGTGCGCTGCTCCCACATCTGAGGTGTCAGCTGGTAATCCCCGCCGCGCGTCTTGGTCGGCTTCCCGGCTGCTGGCAGTGGCAGTGCAAAGTAGCCGCCGCCGCGCGGTGTGGCCGATCCTGCGGTCGTCCAGTACGTGATTGCGCCCCGCGAACGCGTGCCACCACCAACGTACACGATGCCGGACGGGTTGCGATGTGGTCCAGGCGACGAGCCTTTAGATGCCCATGCCTTGGACAGCCGCCCGGCGCCCGCCTGAGCGGTCGCCGATTCGAGGCGGCGCTCTAATCCCTTGGTCGCAGTGTTGACCGCACTGGTCCCCGCCGCGAGACGGGCACGCACCAAACGATCGATGTCGCGGTCGAGCGCAGTCTCGTCGATCGCCAGATCCGCGCCATCAGCCATTGTCTGTCTCCTTGGCGGCGGCGGCGTCCAAGATCGCAAACGCGTCCATCAAAGCGGCGGGTTGCTCACCGGGTGCGCCGGGGCAGGGCAGGATCGGCCCTGACATCGGCGACATGTAGCGCCGGCAGAGAAACCAGAGGTCGACCACTTGGAAGACCCACGCCGGCAAGGTCAGGAGCGGGTTCTCGGCCCAGACCGTGCCTTCGATCTCCCAACCGCCTTCGATGCGGAGCCCGAAGGAGAAGTCGCCCGGGCGTCGGCGGGCGACGACGCCGGCGGCGAGTTTCCCAACGCATCCTCGGACGGGAATTGCAGAGAGAAAGCGCGATTGCCGGCCATTGCGATTTCGAGCTCGTCAAGCGCCGAAAGCGTTGCATCGCTCACCATGTTGTCGATCGTCTTCGAGAACGCGACATTTTCGCCGACGATATTGGTGCAAAAGCGGCGCAGCGCCACGATCGGCGCAATGACCCTGCGCCGCTCGCGCTGCATGATCAGGTCGCGATATTCCGGCCAGTGCTCGGCGAGAATCGCGCGAGTCTCGGTCAGCAGGCGCTTTTGCGTCTCGGTGAAACCTTCGGCATCCCCTTCCTGCTCGGCGTCGAGCAGCGACAGGATCTCGCCGTGGCCGGGGTCACCCGATAGCAACGAGAGCACACCGCTGCGCTCGGCCGCGCGGAGCGCGAAGCCGTAAACCTTTCCTGCGCGGTGCTGACCGGCCAGCTCGGCTTCCATCTGTCCGCGCTCGATCACCGTACCTTGGCGGAGGTGGAATACCGGCGCCGCCGGGTCATCCTCTCGCCAAGGCGCCTTGTACGGGATCGTCTCTGTCGTGCTGGTGAGGATCGTCATCTCGCGCGTCTCAGCTGAACGACAGGATCAGGTCGCCGTCGCGGTTCGCACTGTCGCGACCCGCCGAAAGCGCCTGGTACTGGTTGGTCTCGCTGCGCAGCTTGTCGCGCATTCCCGGTTCGCTCGCAAAGGGCTGCACGACCGGCAGCAGAAGCGACCAGCGGTTGCCCGAGGTGTATCCGAACTGGAGCCCGGCCGGGTACTGGGAATAGTTCCCGATATCCGCGAGCACGTTGCGAACCGCGACTTGGGTGCGAAGAGGGTCGCACTCGAGGACAACGGATCGATCCGCAAGTTGGCTCGCCGCATATCCGTAGGAAGTGTTGGGATCTTCCACGTCCTCCAAAGTTGCCCCCATCTTCACCGACCAGGTGCTGATCGGCAGACCGCGGCGGTTGATCTGAAAAGCAGGCTGCCCGCTGGTGCCCTGCACGAGCATGGGAGCGGACACGGCGGAATACACCGCGTTTAGCGGCAGCGCGGCATCGACGGGGCCGGCATAAATGCCCTTCAGCGTGAAGGTGCCGAAACCAGGGGCCGACGACTTGCCGTCGAAGTCGACCGAGCCTCGCACGTCAGTAACCTGGTGCAGGACGCCGTCTTCATACCAGCCGGCGGTACCACACGGGTGCATGGCGATGCGCGAGGCCGAATCGTACGGCGTCGTCGGCGAATAGCTCCACGCCGCCGGGATAGCTGCCGAGTTGGTGGCGCTCAGCGCGGACCCGAACAGATCGGCCAGGGTCGCCACGCGACCGGCCGTATAATCGGTGATCAGCGACATGCGATTGGCCGCAGGCGCGCCGGTGAGGATCAGGGGCAGCCCGCGATAGAGCTGCGCCGTCGCGCCGAAGCCGGTGCCCAGCGTCGCGGTCGAGGTCGTTCCGGCCGTCAGCGCTGCGGAAGCGACCGCCGGCGTGAACTGGCCGAGCAGGCCGCACGCCGACAGCAACGGATGCAGAGGCGGCTTTACCGTGGATGTGTAGACGGTTGCCGGACCCGCGCCGCGGATGCGTGCTTTGAAGGTGAACGAGAACGGCTGCCCCATCACCATCGGGGCCGATGCGGCAAAGCTACCGGTCGCCTCGTTCACCGCTTCCGACTTGTACGGGCTGGTATATTGCATCGAATCGACATCCAGCAACGCGACGTCCGTGGCCGGGTTGAGGGTAGCAGGCGAGCCTTCGCCGCCAGCCTGGATCTGGAACATGAAGAGCCCGTTATCGGGCCGAATTACCGGATCGGTCATTGTCTTCTCCTTTAAATCAGCCCGGCAGCGCGGGGTTTCTGCGAGACGTAGTGAACTGGATGGCGAAGTCTTGGCTGAAGCCGAGGCGGCGCTTGCTCGCGAGGTCGGCCGTAAAATAGCGCCAGCCGCCCGGGTCGATATTCTCGACACGCCCGCCGAGCTGGTCATCCGCCATCAGCGCGGCGATCGAGGCGGCGTGCAGGGCAGCGCGCTCCGCCGAGGCGACCTTACCGTCGCCGCGTTCGGCATAGCCCTCGATGGTGACGACCATTTCCCAGCGAATTAGGGCCTGCTCGCGCTCGATCGGCTCGCCGTTCCCGACCATCACGGCAAGGGCAGGGAACACGTCCGGGTCTCCGACCGGCTCAAGCTCAACGATTGAGCCGGGGTAGCTGAGGACAGGCCCAAGGGCAGCGACGATCGCGCTCGTGATGCCGTCGATGACGGTCGGGTCGCTCATCAGGCGGGACCTCCATCTACCACGACAAGCTCCCACTTGCCGATCTCATCACGTGACGTGATTTCCTGGACAAGCCAGAGCGTGTCGCGGTGCGTGAAGGTGTTTTTCTTGCTCGGCGTGCCGGGCAGGGCTGCCTTGGCGACCTCATAGCTCACACGCCGCAGCGTATCGCCTGGACCGGGGAAGGGAGGAGCCGCGGCATCGGAGCGGATCGCGCTGATTGGCTCGGAAACGACCCCGGCACCGGTGTAGATGATCGGCTCGGGATCCGCGAACACGGCGTCGATCGCCGCGCCCGCGGCCGCCCAAGGGTCGGACATTATTTTCCTGTCGAGCCGGTCGCGCCGTTTTCGACCGGCGCAGGATCTGTGACCGGCTCGACGGGCGCCTGGTTCTCGGCTGCTGCTGCCGCAGTCGCCGAAGCGCCGCCGCCGGTGTCGACCAGGTCTTGCGCGCGATCTGCGCTGATCTGATCGGCATCGTCGCCGATATCGACGGTTGTGCCGGAATCGAGGAACGAGCCGCCGTTGCTGCTCGACGCGCGGTAGAGCGTGATTTTCTTCATGGCCATGTCTAGGAACTCCAGCGCTGGGGCGGCGCAGCGCAAGCCGCGCCGCCGAGCGGATCAGGGATCAGGCGACCCAGCGCAGCTTGACGCGCGCCGTGGCGTCGCCGGCGAGCGCCGCCGTCTGGAAGACGCCGATCTGCGTGTTGCCGGCCGAGACGTTGGTGACGAGGCGAGCAGCGTTGTCCCAATAGGCCTTGGTCTTGCGCGCGATGGCGACCGCGGCCTTCGGCAGATCGAAGATGCCGGCGGTGACGCCCACAACCTGCGCGCCGATCGCGGTGTCGTTCGACGCGACGCCGAACTCGGTGCCGTCCAGGAAGCCCTGGCCGCTCGTGAGGGCGTACGGCGCGATCATGTCGCTGTCGTTGACGCCCATCTGGATATAATTCTTCATTGGGGAATACTCCTTGCAGCCGGGGCTTATTCAGCCGCGGCCGGGTTGCGGTGGGCGCGGATGGCCGCGATCAGGTCGTCCTTCTTGGTCGCGCCATTGAGCGGCACGCCTTCCTTGGTGACGATCGCGGTCAAGTCGGGAAGTTTGAGGTCGTCGAGACCGTCGGCGTCATCGCCTTCAGGTTCGATCTCGTTGCCTTCTTCGTCGACCTCGACCCCGGCCTTGTCCTTCACGATTGCGTCGACGGTGTCGTCGTCGAACGGGAGAGGGCCTTCGGCGGGGTGGCGATTGATGCCGGCGATGACGCGCGGCGCATGCAGCTTTACGAACTTCATGGGGAATCTCCCGTTGGCGACGGGCGGCCTCAGCCGCCCGCGCTAGTCTGATCAGTAGGCGGGCGACTTGTAGAAGCCGCGATAGTCGATCACCGCGGCGCCGACATCGAGGCGCGCCTTGGTCTCGATACCGTCGATGTCGAACCCGACCCGGCTGTCCAGGAAGAGCTCTTCCTGGCCGGCAAGGTGCGCGAGCACGATGGTGTCGAAGTCGGCCGGATCGGCAGCGAGATACCAGCTGTTGTCCGTGATGCGCGGCTCGACGATCAGGATCAGCGATCCGGCGAACACGTTCACGTTGTTGGTCTGCGCCGCGAGCACTGCCGTCAGGGCCTGCTGCGCTTCGACCTCCTTGGCGGGGCCGACGACCAGGTAGCGCGGCTCGATGCTGATATAGCTGCCCTCGGCCGACTTCTGGCTGCGGAACGCCTGCCGTGCGGTGCCGAGATTGGCGACGTTGATCGCGCCGCCGGTCGCCGCGAGATTGCCGTGGCTGGCGTGGAACAGCGTCAGGCCGTCCGGCATGACCGGGTTGGCGAGCAGCACGCCCCAGACGACGTCGGATTCGAGGTTGGCGGCTTGGCGCCCGAAGGCGGTCGGGATGCGGCCGAACAAGCCTTGGTCGTCATTGATGATCGCCTGGCGCGAGATCGTGATCTTACGCCCGTAGGTCACCAGCTTGTAGGTCATCCCGGTGTCCGAAACGTAGCCGTTCTTGAACTCGGCGTTTTCGGGCACGTACAGCAGCGCCGGCGCGTCGCCGAGACCGACGACCGACACCGTCTTGAAGTCGGGCAGCGAGTCGGTCGACACGATGGGCCGGAACGTCTGCGGCGCAGCCGCGAAGGCAGCGCGGACACGCTTGCCGGCCGTGTTGGCCAGTGCCGACGCGAAGTCGCTGGTCGTCAGCGCGCCGCCGCGGAGGCCGAGCGCCGCACCGGCGATGTCGAGGCGGCCCATGCCGCTGGTCGAGATGCCGGTGCGCTGCAGGAAGTCGCGCGACAGCTCCATGAGCGTCATGCCGCGGAAATCCCGGGCAGCGGCGATGCGCGGAGCATCCATCGCGGCCGCAGCAGCCGGCGTGGTGCGCAGCGTGAGCGCATCCTCCACCGCATTGCGATAGCCGTCCGATTCGGTGCCGGTTGCGCCGGCGCGAGCATCGACGTTCTGGCGATTGCCGCTGATGAGGCGCTCGTTCACGCGGCCGAGGAGGTCGGCCTCGGTCAATGGCGTCGCCTCGTTCGCCCGGATGAGCTCGCCGGCGAAGTCGGAGCCGAGCGCCGGCGAACGACCGCACATTTCGAGAATGCGCGTGGCGGTTACCGTGCTGCGCTCGGCCGGTGCCGGCGAGGGCGCGGGGGCGGGAGCCGGTGCGGCGACCGGTTCGGCGCGGACCGCCGGGGGAGCTTCGACCGCAGGAGCGGGGGCAGGGGCGGCAGCAGGCGCAGCCGCGCCCGCAGGTTGGTTGCGTCGCATGTCGTTTTCCTCATTGGAGATGCCGTGAGATTGCCCATTTGCAGATCGAACCACGGCGTTCGGGTCGGCGGGAACTGGTACGAAACTCGCCTCGAGCAGCTGCCAGGACATGGCGCGCCACGTCTCGGTGTCGGACGAGCCTGGCGTCGAAGCGATCTGCCAGGTGGTGACGATGTAGCCGATCGAGATGGCGCGGATTTCGCCGCGGGCGACGCGCGCTTCGATCAACTGGCCAGCGTCGGTCTGGTCGAACTGGAGCGTACCGAGCAGCTGGCCATTCTCGACGCGCACCGAGGTCACGCGACCGATCTGCGCGGCGAGCTCCGAAGAGTTGTGCGTGTCGAGGAGCGGGCAGACGCCCGCCGCGACGCGGCTGAGGTCGATCGCCTCCTCGGAAATTTCCAGTTCTTCGGTGAAATAGTAGCGCGCGACCGGGCTTCCGGCCGAGAGGATCGCCTCCACGGTGTGATCGTCGGCGCTGTAGCTGTCCGGCGACAGCGTGAGGCTGCGCGTGCCGCGGCCACCGGCCTGCGGTTGACGGCGCTCCTCCGGATCCGCGGGAGGACGCTGCCCGGGATCGTTGCGCGTGAGCATGCCGGCCACCGCCGCGCCGAGCGCGCCGCCGGCGAGCATCGCCAGCTTCTTACGGTCGCTGATCGGGGGCAGAGGGGCGTGAACAACGCGCGGTGCGTCAGCGCTGGGCGCGGCGGTCTCCCGCGCGCCTTCGTCGATAGTCTTCATGGTGTCTCCTATGCTGCCGGGGCGGGCTGCTGAGGCGCTGCGTATTGAGTGGGCGGGACATCGCCGGCGAAGACCAGGTTCGCCGCTTTGTTCGCATCGCGATCGGCTGCGATGTCTGCCCGCAGCGTCTCGGGATCATGCCCGCGGCCGACGACGAGATTCTGGCGGCTCTCCAGCCCGGCCGCCATCTCCAGAATATCGGCTTGCGCGTCGCCGAGGCGGTCGATGCTTTCGAACGGGGGTGGCGAAAAATTCATCTCGTACGTCCGGTTCGCCATCAGGCCGGCGAGGAACGCGTCGAGCTGGAAGCGGCTCGCGATCCGGTCGAGGCAGATCGGGATGAACGTGTTGTACTGGATCCGCCCGGTCGAACGCTGGAACTCGAGGTTGCCCGCCTTGAAGCTGGAGAAGTTGACGGTCGAGAGGTCGCCGAAATGCTCGTACGTGATGCCGGTCCCGGCCGCGGCCGACATCAGCGCCAGGCGAAGTATCTCGTTCAGCCCCCCCGATGCCTTTGGGTCGCCGAACTTGACGCTTTCACCGGGCGCGAGGCGGCTGACCATCCCCGGGGTCAGGCCCTCTGACTGGATACCGACCGGGCTGGTCTCCGCGTCGCCGAGCAACTGGCCGAACGGGCGACCATCGTCGTCAACACCTTGCGTGATGAACGCCGCAAAGCACGCCTCGATGTTCTTGCGGACGATCTCCGCCTCGACGCTCTCGTCAATGTCGCCGAGACGCTTGACGACGCTGTGGAACACGCTGACGCCGTGTCGTTGCCCGACATGCTCTTGGACGAACAGGTGAATGACGTCGGCCGCGAGGAAGCGCACCGTCTCGTATGAGGCCCACATCGCGTTCGGGCGGACCTTGTAGAAGTGGTAGGCGACGACGCGGCCGTCTTGGTCATATTCGATGCCGTTCGAGACGAAATTGTCTTGGAAATTGGCAACGCTGGCGGCCAGCATGCCCGAATCCAGCGTCTGAAGGCGGAGCGGAACGCCGCCCGATGCCTCGGCGAGCGAGATCGTCCGCATGACGATGAACACCTCGCCCTCGCGAAACATCGTCCGCGCCCACAGTTCCTGCAGGGCATAGAATCCCAGGCGGCCGTACCAGTCGCAAACTTTGAGCCAATCCGCCCAGATCTTGCGAAAATTGACCGGCGCCTTCTTCGGCGCGCCCGTTATTCCCCAGCCGACGGTGTTGTTGACGAGCGTGGAGAGCGCCTTGCGCGCAAACGGGTCATTCGCGACCAGGTCATTGACGCGCTTGCGGTCGAGGAATCGTGCGGGCCGCGCGTCGTCGGCATTGCCGGTGTTCCGGGACCAATTCCCGGAGTCGTCGACGAACCGCTTCGCCGTCGCCGGCTTCTTGTCGATCAGGCCGATCGCGCGGCGCGCGGCAGCGCGCTTCATTCCCCACACGGGGGAAAATGCCGCGATAGCGCGGTCGAGCGTGTTCATCGGCGCAAGACTCGGCCGATAGTGGTGCGCGGGCCGGGCTGGATCTTGCTCTCCGCCCATGTCACCTCCAGCCGCATCTCGCGACGAAGCGCGAGCATGTCCGCTGTAGTCTGATATTCGACATGACGACCGTCCGCGTAGGTGACACGCTTGATGCCGCTCGTGATCGCTGCGCTCAGGGCGTCGAGGTCGGTCTGGGTCCAAGCCATCAGACCCTCACCCCCGGACAATTGATTTGGCGCGCGCCAACCCGGCTCAAGACCAAGTCCTGCGCGGCGTGGATTGCATGGCGAAATTCGTCTTGGTGGTCTGAATGCTCGACCGGCATCGCAAGAAACGCGTTCCACGCTTCGCCGAGGAGACCAACGACCCGCAACTCAGCGTCAGTTACCATGAAAGGATCGCGATTATCGGTCATCAGCGTCCTCTCCGGTTGAGCCAGTTGGCGGCAGGTTTCGGGGCCGCGCGCGCTGGCGGCGTGGGCTTGGCGGGCGGCTTCGGCTTAGGCGCCGCGCCTGCCACGGCGGGCTTCGGGGTAACGGTCTTCTCGGGCGCCTTCGCACTGAGCAGCGCCCACTGCGCATCGCTCCAGCGGTCGATCCCCATCGCCAGCGCGATCGCACGGGCATAGACCGCAAGGTCGAGGCGCTCATTGCGATCGCGCATCTTGCGCCATTCGGACGTGGATCGGCGGTTGCGATGCCGGACCGTGACGAACTGCTCCGACACGAGCTGCTTGATATCTTCGTCGGTCATTCCGTCGGGCAGGTAGACGTAGCCTTCCGGGTATTCTTCACCGTCGACTGGCTTCTCGAGTTGCAGGTCGCCGTAGAGCTCCAGCTTCAGCATTGATGTGCCGACGGTCCAGAGCTTCACGCCCTTCTTGAGCTTCCGGCCGCCGATGGTCAGATCCATCCAGGTCGGCCCAGCCACCGGCTGCATCGCAGCCAGTTCGTGCCGGCCCTTCAGCGCCATTACGAAGCCGGGATGACGCCGAGCCCAGGCATAGACCTGCATGGTGACCTTGCCGTCACCGGAATCGATACCGACCCGGGCCAGCTTCATTCGCCGGCCGTCCTCGGTTTTCCACTCCTTCGACACCTGTGCGTCGAGCTTTTCCCAGGTCGCCTTGTCCGCCGTGGTGCCTTGTACGTCGATCGTTTGCACAAACGCGCGCCGGCGCTTCGACCCGAACGCCCAGATGTCCAACTCGAGACGGCCGTCGCCGGCGCGCTGCGTGTCGACAACGCCGACCAGCAATCCGGCCCAGCTTGGGGGCTTGCCGATCTGCATGTCTTTCTCTCGCCGATGGTAGAGGCGCTCCCACTCGGGAGCCTCGCCCTCTTCCTGCCAGACCTCGCCGAGCACCTGATTGACGAAAGTCTTGAGCAGGTTCGGGG
Organism: uncultured Sphingomonas sp.; assembly: GCA_964243205.1. Classification (GTDB taxonomy): domain Bacteria; phylum Pseudomonadota; class Alphaproteobacteria; order Sphingomonadales; family Sphingomonadaceae; genus Sphingomonas. Next base: position 15,302 of record CAXTEO010000052.1, on the reverse strand, counting down.
TCTTATAAACGGCACGAAATTCGCGGGCGAGCTCTAGCCAGGCAGCCCCTTCATGCTGGCTATACGCCGCCCAAATATGAAACGACCGATGTCGTGGCCCGTTCTCGGGCGCAGCGGCGATCCATTCGCCCTGCGCATCCATGTCGGCCTTGTGCGATTCATCGATATCGCAGCCATTTTCGCACCGATACCACGCCCGGGTGGGATTATCGCGCGGCTCCCAGCGGATGCCGGCGCCAGTGCCATCCCCCCAGATCAGCTTTTGCATCTGCCCGCATTCGGGGCAGGGCACATGCCGATATTCCTGCGTGCCCTCCATGAACAGCGCGTCGATCCGGCTGAGCCCGGCGAGGATCGGGGTTGATCCGGCCGCGTTCAACGGGTCGTCAGACGTCAGGTTGCGCTTGTAGGCGAGCCGGGCAGGGTCACCCTCGGGGCCGGACGATTCCGGGTAGCCGTCGGGCTCTTCGAGCAGCACGTCGTCACAGGTGACGCGCCGAAACTCCTTCGGGCTGTTGGTGCCCTTGATCTGGATCCAGCCGCCCTTGAAACGCTTGGCGCGAATCTGGTTATCGCGGTGCCGCGGCTTGAAAGTCGCGACTTTGCGCACCGCCGGCCAGGACAGGACAGGCTCAAGGTCGTCGCGGCTGTACTTCTCCGCGTCGTCGATCGTCGGCTGGTAGATCAGCAGCCGCTTGGGGCGGTGCGCAATCGTGTAGCCGATATAATTCTGGACGATCTGCGAGTAGCCGATGCGGCTGCTCTTCTTGACCGAGATATACCGCGTCCGCGGATCGGTGAACGCGTCAGCGATGCCGCGCTGGAACGGGAAGGCGCGGAATCGTTTGCCGTTGTCGAGGCGGGCGTGCTCATCCGACCATTCGGACAGAGTGAGGTTCGGGCGAGGCTTTAGACCGGCGATAACGCCACGGAGCGCCGCGGCTAGTTCGGGGGTCCGAACATCAATCGTCGTCGTCAGGGTCGTCGGACTGCTCTTCGTCATCGAAGCCCTCGCCCGCGAGTTCCACGACGCGCGTCATGCTCAATTCTTCGAGCGCATCGCTGATCGCAGCGTCGATGCGCCCCCGCAGCGCGACATCCCCCTTCGCGACGATAGCGCCAACACGGTGCACGCGGCCCAGCACCAGTTCGATCACTGAACTGAACGCCGACGTCATATCGGGCAGCGACGCCAATTCCTTGCGGCGCTCGGCGTTGTCCATTTCCTTGGCATCGGCCTGGGCATGCGCGAGGCGCGCGCGCTCCGCTTCGAGGTTCAAGCCGTCGCCATCGCCATCCGGTGTCTTCCGCATGCGATATTCGAGGTAGGCCTCGACGTATTCGTTGGCGGTTGTGCCGGGACGGGGAAACTCGCCGGCCTGCATCCGGTCGCGAACCCAACTGTCGGACATGCCAACCAGCCAGGCGACGTCGGCTCTAGTGAGGGCGGCAGTTTCTATACTCAAAATGCCGCCTCCCGTTACTTAGAAACGGCAGATTTCCGCCATTCTAGCATAGGAGGCGGCGGCACTAGGCGGCATCCTGTGGCTAGGTCCTTCCCGGGCCTTTGCCCCCCGCATACAGTCAGGGGCCGGGAAGGACCCAAAGGGGTGGGGTGGGTGGGGTCGGATCATGCGTCGCCGCGCAACATTCGTGCGCAGGTGGCAGGGTCCACTAGTTCCACGCATCAAAACCACTGTTCCACGCAACAATCGTGCGCGTTTTCGTGGACCGCGGCAGGGTCGCGGTCAGCCTACTCGGCGAAGGCCCTGCGACCGGTCGAGCAGGCGCCAGCGCGGGGTGCGGTGGACAACGTACGCCAGGGCGCGTCTCACCAAGCCAATGCTATGCCATCTGATCGTGTCCGGCATCGGGTCGTCGATGCGGCACGACACGACACAGGGGCACATGGACGGGCATGATTGACGTGGCATCGATCAGCCTCCTCGAAACAGCCTGCGCACCTGGTCGCCGATCGCGTGCGCAGCGGCTGCGATGCGCTCACCCTCGGCTGTCTTGCGCTCCGAATGGGCGATGCTGCGCGACGCCTCGGCCATGTCGAACGACAGGGTGTGCATGTCGCTGGCCAAGCGCTCCATCGCGACGTGGATCGGCGCAGGCTGGCCCATCGCTCACCCCTGATACAGCAAGAGCCGCAACCCCTGCGGGCGCGGCTCTAAGAAGTGACGTTCTGTTGGCATCTTATCCGCGAGAGGTCAACACCTATCGCACGATGCGATGCGCCGCCATGCGCAATTCCATGACGGCGATCTTGGTGACCTCGACCTCGCGCAAAGGGACAACGCAGACGAACCGGCCCTTGCCGTCGTAGCGCTCACGACCGCCATGCTTGCGGATGCACCATTGCGCGATCGTCACATCCTCGACCGCGACCGCGCGCGCAATATCGGAAAGCTGGCCCATGTCGCGCTCGATGCGTGACGTCGCCAGCACAGCCGACACCACGGCAGCAGATAGCCCCTGCTCTCCGCCTCCGCTTACCGTCTTGTTCAAGCTGTCGCGGATCGGCGACTTGTTCGCGGTGTCGGCCTGATCGCGGTAATAGGTGAGGGCGCGGTGCTCGTCCTCGGTCAGCTTGCCAGCAGCAAGCAGCGTGTCGATCGGCGGCACCAGGCGACGTACCTTCGCCATGCGCTCGCCTTTGCTGCGCAGCGCCTCGACGATGCCAGCGCCGACCATGCGCAAGCGCTCGGGCGTGGCATCCTGCTCAAGCTTCACCACGGGCGGTCCGCGATCGGCCTTGATCCGGCGCTTGGCTGTCGACTTACCCATAACCCACCCCTTAACATTAGAACAGACGTCGAACAAACGCATCAGCACTTGACCATCGTGGAGGTGCAGACACGCCCGCTATCGACAGGCGACGGGCCAGACGGCGCATAGAGCCCGACCGCGACACCGAATCCGGCGATCGCACCGAACGCGGCGCATAAGAGCGCGTCGAGCAGGCGCTGACGGCGCGCCGTCATGCCGAGATCGCTTCGTCGGACGCAGGCGGTTGCCAGCCGGAATTGATCGCCGCGCGCCGCAGCATCGCCTTCAAGTCCGGGTCCTTGACGCCATCCATCATCGCAGCGAGCTCGTCGGGCGTTGGCGGCTCCTCGCTCGGCGCGGCGATCTGTGGCCGCTGACACGTTTCGAGGTCCGTGATCAGCCACTGGATCCGCGCGATCGCGTCCTTGCGCTCGAGGATGATCAGTTCGGCCGCGGCGCGGATGGCGCCCTCCACCTCCGAAATGAACTGCATCGGCTGGTGCAGTGCGCGCTTGGCGGCCGTGATCGACACCATGCCCGGCAGGTTCGACAGCGCGTCGATCATCGCGTTGCGCCACGCCTGACCTTGCTGGACGCTCATCGTCGGCGCAATCTTCGCCGCGAGCGGATCGAGGCGCGATGCCATGGCGGCCGCCCACTGCTCGCGATTGCCCGCATGCGGCAGGTCCGTGATGCCCGCAACGATCGACGCCTTGGCAGCGGCGAGCGTCGCCAGCGGATCGTCACCGGCGAGTTTCAGCGCTTCAGTCTTGGTCCAGGTCCGCGGCAACCGCGCCAAGCGGGAGATGGCCTCCGCCCCAGGCGCTCGGTCGGTCGTGGTAATTTCGTTTGCCATTTTGGTTTCTCGCGTCGCGGGGATCATGGATTGCGGCCCAACCGTGGGTCGCTGCGTGCTCAACGAGCCTGCCGGGCGGCCATTCGTCATCCGAGAACCGGGCCAACGCCTTGAGCTGGTATTCGAGGGCGCTCGGCGTGAGCGCCATCCGCTTCGCGCGACGGTTTGCCATCAGGTCGCGCCAATGCGCCGCCTCCACTCCAACCGGGCAGGGCCAGGCCTTGCGGGTGCGCGTGGTAATCTCTTCCGGGTGGGGGTGTAGGGGTGGGGTTGTTTGAGGGGTCTGGGGAGAAAGAAGGGGAGGGGAAGAGGGGGCGGGTTCGTCCGCGATGTCACAGGTTGTCACGCTATCTAACGTGACGTCACGTGACATAGCGTGACGCCGGGAGGATTGACGGGCGCGGTCCTTGGCACGACGCTGCTCGAGCGAATGCCCGACCGTTTCGGCACGCGCGGCGAGCATCGCCACCTCCGCAACCAGCGCAGCAGGCGTTCCAGCTTCGATCAATCGGGCAAGCAGGTCGTTCAATTAGAACTCCACGCGTTCGTGGAAGAGGGGATCGCGGGCGCGCGCATTGCGCCGCCGCGTCTCATGCCCGCGAAGCGCACGCTCGCGCTGGGCAAGGCGGTCGGCCTTCCTCGATGCCAAGGAGCGCTTGAGATGCGCATCGAGCACGCGCAATTCGCGCTCGCGACGCAAGCGGGCGAAGAAGGCCGACCAAGGCATTATGCGGCTTCCGGCTTGCCGATCAGCACCGGCAGCTGTGTCTCGATCTTCACGCGCTCCACCGCCTCGGCGAATGCGTGATCGAAGGTACGATCGGTGCGCCACAGATCGTACCAGAAAACGATCTTGCCGCCGTTCTTGCGATAGCGCAGGCGCGCGGCGAGCCGGTACAGCGGGCCGTTGTTGAAGACCGGGATACCGATCAGGAAGATTGATGGCACCTTCAAGGGAGCGCCGTTCTGGTCGGTATGCTCGGCCTGGAAGCGGATTGTCGCTTCGCCGCTCTGCAGGTTGATTGCTTCCTGCACCACCGCCGACTCGTTGATCTGAAGGCCGCGAGCGAGCTCCATCAGCTTGTTGGGCGTGGCGACGGCGCCGCCGCCGAGCGCGTCGAGCATGCGCTGGACGTCTTCGGGCAGATCTTCGTCGTTCTCGACGAACAGGACGTCGATGATACGCTCTTCGAGAAAGGCCGCGAAATCGACCATACCCATGGGTTCGGCGTTGGCCTTGCTCCAGGCCTTCCATTCGTCCGACACCGGGAATGCATAGATAGACCGGTGCTTGCCGAAGCGTGGCATCGCATCGGGCCCGGCGCGATGATAGTCGAGCACCGCCGTCAGCGACGGCGACACGCGGTTATCATCCGCGAAAACCACCGTGTCAGTGTCCGCGAACCGGTTGATATGCTCGATCAGACTGTCGAGCGACAGCATCGTCGCCGTGCCCGCGCGGCGCAGCGGGTTGGTGCGATACTGGTCGAAGATGCTCGACGCCATCGGCGTCACCGTGTTGCCCGATCGCACAGCAAGCGCCTTCACGCCGCTGCCCGGCTCGGTGACCTCGATCACCTCCGCCTTGACGTACGATTCGACGAGATCGCGAACCTCGGTGACGATTCCGTCGCCGTCGATATGTGCAGGATCTTTCATTGGTCAGTCCTTCCGTGTGGTAGTGTGGTGATCAGCCGACGTCGCGGAAGCCCGGGCTGCGGACCTCACGGACGCCGAACAGGTTGCCCTGGTGCGGATTGCTCGGCGTGAAGCGGCCATCCTCGGTCGACCACATGACGCTGTTCGGGCGTTTGGCCTCGGGAACGTCGACCTTGTGCTTCGCCTTGATCGTGAACACGCGACCGTCGAGGCCGAAGTCGAGCGTCAGCGTCAGTTTGCCGCGCGCCTTGCCGCCGCTCTCGATCGCGTTGTTCGCCATGTCGCTCGAGAGCTTGCGCAGCACCTCGGACATCTCGGCATCAAGCTGGCCATCCTCGAGGAATCGGATGAAATCGCCGAAGCTGTTGGCCGCCGCCTGAAGGCGGTTTCCATCAACGGCACGAGGTGGGTTTTCTGGGTCGATCATGCTCTTGCTCCTTCGTGGGTGGTGGGGGATGCGACGGTGCGCCAGGCGTCCGGCTGCCATCCGTTGCGCTCGGCGCGGTCGATGACCTCCGCGGCGGAAAGGACGTACCGACCACGGCGCCAGTGGGTGCCTTTCTCAGAGGGCGTGCCGTCTGGCTTGCAGCGAAAAACGGGGCCGAGACGGCGCAGGAAATCAGCGGCCAGGCCGGCGCGGCTCATGTCCCGGCGATTGTCGCGGTCCATCTTGAGGCGCCCGGCGGGCAGAGGCGCGCGCACCCGGCGCAATTTTACACCGGTGCGGGCTTCCCACCGCCGAAGAAGTTCGTTGGCGACGCCGAACCGTGCGCGCGCCTCGTCCAAGGTCAGCGTTGGGGCGAGCTCCGCGAAATCGTCTGGCAGATCCCTGACCGTATAGGTCGTGCGGCCGGGCTTGCCGACCTCTTTGCGCCAGCGAGCAATGGTCGCCCTGCCGACCGTGTACCGCGCGATCAGGACTTCAGTGCGCAACTCCGCATGCTGGCCGAAGTCTTTCGGCACGATGCGAGGGACGTGCTTCGAGGTCGGCCGATTCGCCGGAAGGCGCGGGTCGCTGGTCGCGCGCAGGCGCTCAATTCTTTTGCTTACAGCCGACCGCGGGATTTCCAGCGCGGCTGCGATCTGGCTGAACGTCTTTGCGTCAGCGAGCATCGCGCAGAGGCGCGCTATCTGTTCGTCGCATACCGGATTGCCTCGAAGTGCCATCACGCCGCCTCCTGCGCAGGGACCACGCCGGCGACGCGCCGTTCGGCGATCGCGGCATATTCCGGGTTGAGTTCGATCAGGATCGAGTCGATCCCCAGTTGCTCGGCGACCAAGCCGACCGTGCCAGACCCGCCGAATGGGTCGAGCACGACAGCAGGCGCACGGGCGAACGATTGGCAGATGGCGCCACAGTCCTCGGCCGCGCCGCAGTATCCGCACACGGTCGGCGGGCAGCCCGCTGCGATGCACCGGCGCGCGAGCTCGCGCGGGAACGTCGCGAAATGCGCCTCGCGGCATCCCTCGATGTTGAAGGTCCAGACGTTCCGACCGTTGCGCGTGTCGGGCACATACGTCTCGACCCACGTGCCCGCGCGGTTCTGTCCCGGCGTCGCGCCCTTGGCGGGCTGGTACTGTCCATCCTTGCGCCGGGCATGCGCTCCACCGGTCACCGGCTCGCGTAGCGCCAGCGGATCGAAGAAATAGGTCTCCGACTTCGCGAGCAGGAAAATCTTCTCGTGCACCGCCGCCGGCCGGTCGCTGATCGACTCGGGCTTCGGGTTCGTCTTGTTCCAGATGATCTCGGACCGGACGAACCATCCGTCGTCTTGCAGCGCGATCGCCAAGCGATTCGGCAGCATGCACAGATCCTTCGGCTTGAAGGCGCCCCGACCATCGCCGATCGGCCCGACCGTAGAGAATGGCTTGTCCCGGAACGTGCGATCGTCGCTGCCGTCGGCCTTATAGGCTTCGGCGGACTTGCCGTTCGGCGTCGACGCGTGAACGTCGCCATAGTTGACCCAGGCGGTGCCCTGCGCCTTCAGCACGCGCCGCACTTCGCGGAACACGTCGACCATCACCGCCAGATGCTCGGCGAAGGTCGGCTCAAGCCCGATCTGCCCAGCGACGCCATAGTCGCGCAGGCCCCAATAGGGCGGCGACGTGACGCAGCAGTCGACCGAGTTTGACGGGATCGCCGCCAGCTGCTCGCGCACATCGCCGATGAGGATGCGAACAGTCACGCGACAGCCCAATCGCTGATCAGGCGGTTCCACCCGGGGATGGCGTTGCACGGCACCGGGACAAGCCGGAACGGCTTCTCCGCAGCGCGCAGTTGATCGATCGCGGAAACAGCCTTCGCTGCCGCCGCGCCGTTTGGCGTCTTCATTGGCTTACTCCTGGCCGGTCGCGCCGGCGTTGAACCTCAACCCGATTGTTTCATGGCCTTCGAGCGAAGGCGTTCGCGGTAACCGTCGATGACGTGGGCAGCGCGCTCGATCACGAAGCGGTGACGCTCCAGATCGTCGTCGCTGACGTCGCCGTCCTTTTCGAGCTCGGCCGACAGTGCCATCGCCATCGACAGCATCGTCGTGATGGACGCCTGATCGTCGATGGCCTCGGCCTCGATCGGGACCAGCTTCATGCCGACCAAGCCGAGCACGCCATTGGCGAAGCACCCGTCCCACTCGCGGCAGCCGCGGACGAACGAGACCAAGCCCATGTCGGCCGCGCCGGCGCGGTATGCGGCCGCGCGATCGTCGCTCTTGCCGAGCACGGCGCCGAGGTCGCCATCGGTCGCGCTGTCTCGCGCCTTGATATCGCTCAGGCTTTTGCCCAGCGTCTCAAGCATCAACGACGCGGGAATGGTGCGATAGCGCCCGTGGATTTGCGGGGAGGTCAAAGGGTATCTCCCGTTGTATGGAAACGACGTGCCTCACCACCGCCGACAAGCGCATCCGCATCGCAGTAGCGCGCGCCCTCCTCGTCGAGATATGCGGCGATCGCCTCGATACCGGCGCAGGTGATCGGAATGCCCGAACGCGAGCAGCGCGCCTCGACGCGGGCGATGACGTCCGGCGTCATGCCGCTTCCCTTTCGGATGGGGCGATGTCGAAGAAGTCGTTGGGCGTGACCTGCCCGGCTGTGTGCTCTGCGATAAGCCGCATCAAATCCGGGGAAGGGACGCGTTGACCGCTCGCGAAGCGCGCAACTGTCGGCTGTTCGCAGCCGAGCAGGTCGGCGAACGCCCGCTGAGTGATCCCGTGCTTCTTGAGGTAGACATCGAGCTTCATGAAAAGAGACATACCACTGCGGTATGTTTCAATGCAAGCGATTATTCCGCTGGGGGCGTCCCGCCTCAACCAAGTTTCGGGCATAATATGCCCATGCGGTATTCGTTGCAATTTAAGGAGCTGCGCAAGCGCGCGGGCTACACCCAGGCCAGCCTAGCTGAAGCTATGGGCGTCGAGCAGCCGACAATTCAACGGTGGGAGGCTGGCTCGCGCACCCCAGATGTCAGCCAGCTAATTCGCCTATCCGGAGTGTTGGGCGTCGAGCCCGGTGAGTTATTTGAGGGGTCTTCTATCTTGGCTTTGGGTCCGCGGTTGTATGTAAAGGGCGAGGTTGCCGCCGGCGTCTGGAAAGACGCATGGGAGATGGAGCCCGCGACGTGGGAGACGTTCACCGGACGCGCGGATATCAGGGCGCCGTCTGAAAAGCGCTTCGGCTTGCGCGTTGTCGGAGACAGTATGGACCTACTTTACCCACATGGCAGCGTGGTCGAGTGCGTTTTGCTCGACGGACCGGACTCGCTTGAGAGCGGGCGTCGCGTGGTGGTCGAGCGGCGCAATATCTCGCAGGAATCGGAGACCACCGTCAAAGAATTCTACATCGACAAGGATGGGATACAGTGGCTGCTGCCGCGATCGTCGAACCCGGCCTTTCAAAGTCCGATCAGGCTTGGCGTTGACGATCCCGATATCGACACTGTTTCCGTGATCGCGCTTGTGGTGGGCTCCTACCGAGCGGAGTAAAGCGGCGCGTGTTGCGCGTCTGCGAGATATTCAAGCATCGCGGACGACCAGTTGTGCTCCGCGTCACAGATCACCCCGTCCGCTGCAATAAGCGCTTCGACGGCGCGCTTGAGCACCTTCGTTGAAGTTCTGCTGCGGGCGTAGGCCTGAACGCTCTTGTAAAAGACCTCGCCGTCTGGCGCGATGCGGCGCGCGTGTTCCAGGACGTCGCGCATTGGAGGCTCGCCCTCCCACTCCTTCTGGATCCACAGCGAACAGGTGAAGCTCTCGACAGCCTCTTCCTCGAGCGGATGCCAGCGTCCATCGCAGCGCGCCATAAACGCCAGAACATTCAGGCCCGCGATCAAGTGCGCCTTGCGGCTTCTGTTTAGACCCCAGGTCTCGGCAGCAGGTGCGACGGAGGCAGCGTCAAATTTCACAAAGAACTCACCTGCGCCCAGTGTCTCGCCGGTCTGCGGATCGGAAACGCATCGAATCCGGTCAGCTCTGAATTGCCGGAAGCCGCCTGCGGCCTGGCAGATGGCACCGACATAGCCGACGTCCCCGACCACATCATATCGCCGGCAGGTAATGAGACGCTCGGTCTCATCCCCATGGCGGTCTTCGTACGCGATAATACAGACAAAGCCGGCGATAGGCTGGGGCTCGTCGATATCGGGGGCGGGGGCAAGTTCGCCGTCGGGACCACACTCAACGACATCGAACGTTTCCAAGACGGCCGGCAGCACGCTCGGTTGCTCGGTGACCTGCTCTAAATTGCTCATTTTGCGCCCCTCTATGGGAGAGGATGGCTTGAACGCTCCTTCTCAGTGAGAGCCGCAGCGGTATAACGAACATACCACAGGGGAATATTACGACTTGACTGGAAATACCGTTGCGGTATTATATGTTCATCAGCCCGTGTCGGGCGATGGAGATGATCTGTGGCGCGAGCCTATCCCAACAGCGATTTGATCCAACCTCGCTATGCCGCGTGGCTCGGCTCTATCGGCATACCGGCAACCGAAGCGGGTATCGCCGAAGCTGACCAGCGCTTCGGCTGCCAGACCGGCGCAAATGTCCAGTTCATGGCCTGGGTGTCCCGGTGCAAGGCGACGGCGCCGCGCGCCATCTTGAACAGCAGCGACCGCATCACCGACCACGATGCGTTCACCGAGCATTGCTGGAAGGTCGCGTTCGCTGACGTGCTGGAGTCAGCGGCGTGATGGCCCCCGCATCCGAAGCCCTGTTCGATGGCGCGCCGGTTGCGCACATCGTGGCTTTCCAGGATCGTCGCCGGCTGGCTCGGATCGATCAGGCGTGCCGTGCGGTCCTCGCGCGCCAGGCGGCGCGGCGCTGATGCTCCGCGTCGATGTCCGCCCGCGCAAGCGCAACAGCGGGAAGGCTGACGCCGACCGTCGCTTTCCGACGCATCTCGCGTGGCTGCGCAAGCGGCCGTGCCTGATCGAGGGCAAGGCGGGCCACGTCTGCTCCGGTGTCATGGAGGCTTCGCATTCCGACGCCGACGGCTCGAAGGGCATGTCGCTCAAGGCGTACGATTTCCACTGCGTGCCACTCTGTTCGGGCGCCCATCGCGAAAAGGACGTCATCGGCCTCGACACATGGGAGGCGAAATATCGCGTCGACCATTTCGAAGCTGGCAAGGCCTATGCACGCCAGTCGCCGCACCGCGCGCGCTGGGCGCATGTTGAGGGCGCGCCCCGATGACGCGGGACCCGGACCTTGCTCTCGCGATCGCCGAGTTGCGCCCGATATTCGCGACGATGAAGGCCGAGCGCGCGAAGCTCGATCGCGACGACGTCCGGCAGAACCTCAACCGGCGCGCGGCCGTCGAGACCTATGTGCGCGAGCTTGGGTCGCAGATCAGCCTTCGCGCCGACCGGATCGCGCTCGATTACGACGCCTTCACCGCCATTCTGTCGCTTGATGCGGCCGAGCAGCGGCGCCTGAAGCGCAAGCCCAGCCTCAAGCAGATGACCGTCGCGCTGATCACTCAGCGGAAGGCCTGCGCCGACCTGGTGCTGTCCGCCAAAGCCGAGCGCGATCGCGCCGAGGCTGCCTACCGAAGCGCCGTCCGCGCTGATGCCGCGGCTCGCGGGGCCGAGCTCGCCTATACGGGATTCTCAGGATGAACGCCTGGGACAACGAAACCGAGGATCAGACGCGCATCCGCGTGGCTCTGATCAATCACACGAAGTGGGGAGGCGGCCCGTCGGCGCACAATCCGTGGGCGGGCACGCCGGTCGACGGCTCGCGCTGGACCGCGGAGCAGCTCGCCGCGCTCAAGAAGCTCGGCAAGGATCCCGAGAAAGTGTGGTGGCACGATGTGCCGCTGTGGGTGCCCGACCCGCTCGATGAGTGGGGCGTTCCCTCGAAAGTCTACCTCCGCTGCCCGAAGATCACGCAGTCGCGCGATCGTAGCCGGGTTCTCGTCATCGCGCCGGACGGCGTCAGATATTGGACGGAAGCACAATGATGGACCCTATCCTTAGGCGCCCAGTGCGCCACCTCGTCGCCGAGGAACTGCAGGCCGAGGCCACGCCGCCGGCGCCCGGCTGCGCGCGCCCGGTACTCGCCGGCTTCCTCGCCACCATCGCTATCGGGATGTGCATTCCGCACATCGCCTTCGTTGTCTTGGGAGGACATTGATGCGCACCGAAACCCGCGCCGAGCAGTATCGCCGCGTCCACATCGAGGCCGATCGCCGCGCGCCGTTCTCCGCTGTTCGTGTCGCAGAGCCGACGCGCACGCCGCGATATGGCGCGCCGGGGCTGATCGACCGCGCTCTGTCGCGGGTGTTCGGCTGATGCCCCGATCTTCCTTTCCGCCGACATGCTCGACGTGTGCCAATTCATGGAGATGGAATGGCGGCGGCTGGGAATGCGCGCGGGGAGTCCCCGGCAGTTGGTCGCCCGTCTACGGCGCTCAATCGGTTTCGAGGACCTGCGAATTTGAACGGACGCGCTTATGGCGTTGGTTCGGGCTCGACACATGCGGCCCGGAAGGCCGCTATCATATCGCCCGGCAGGAACGCGGAACGCCGCCGAGGTGCGCCAATGGCTAAGCGCACCTGCCGCCGGCGCACCTTCGCGCAAGTGCGCCGCGAGGAGCACGTCTCCCTCGCACGCTATCTCAACAACCACGCCGAAAAGCTCGACGCCACCGACCAGCGCGAAGCTGGTGCGATCGTCCGTGCTCTTGGCGGAAATCTTATGGCTGGATTGGCAGAATGAGCGCGGCAGCAGCCCAACAGGTCGTGTTCGCGGTCCCGCCGCTGACCTTCAACCGCCGCGCCGCGCTCGGCTATACCGGGATCAGCGACAAGCTGTTCAGCGCACTCGAGAAGAGCGGAGCGCTGACGCCGCGCCCGCTCGGCCGCAATGGGGAGCGCATCTTCCTGCGCGAGCAGCTGGACGCGGTCACCGTGAAGCTTTTCGGCGCCGGCGCCACCGACATCGACGATGAATTCGAGGGCATTGGTGGCTAAAGTCCGTCTCCCCCGTTACCTCCGCGCGAAGCAGCGTGTCGACGGCACCACCGGCTATTTCTGGGAATTGCCGTCGTGGGCCCGTCCGCCGGCGGAACGCTGGGGCAAACTGTGCCCGGTTGCGTCCGAAGCGCTCGGCGCTGACCTCGCCGCGGCTATCGGCAAGGCCGACATGCTCAACGCGTTCCTCGATGAGTGGCGCGCCGGTGCGGACGCTCGCGCGGCTGAAGGCACCATCCGCTCACTCTTCTGCTGGTAGCGCGGGCGCGATCGCTACAAGGAGCTCGGCGCGATGAGCAAGGGCGACTATCTTAAGTACATGCCGATCATCGAGGCATACTCGCTCAAGACAACACTTCTCGGCGACCGCCAGGCGGCAGAACTGACCTCTGACCACGTCGATGCCATCTACCGAGACTTGACCAAGAAGCGCGGACGGCGCGCCGCGGCGCACTGCATGCAGATTTGCCGGCGCGTCTGGAACGAGGGCAACCGGTCGGAGCAATGGAAGCGTCGACTAAAAGGCAACAACCCGTTCTCCCGAATGGGCCTCAAGATGATCGCCGAGCACGGTAATCGCGCCACGTCGCGGGAGGAATATGACCTGTTCCGCGCGAAGGCGCATGAGATGGGCTATCACTCGATGGCCGTGGCGGCAGCGATCGCGTTTGAGCTGGTTCGTCGCACGACCGACGTGTTCGGCTTCCTTCGCGAAAAGGGCGACGAGGAAAAGGGCTTCTTCTGGGAGGATTATCGCCCCGGGGTCCAGTTCGCCATGCGGCAACGCAAGACCGGCATCAGCCAGGTCATCCCGCTGCGCGGCGACCCGGAGGCCGGCGATGAAGACGACGAGATCCGCGAACTCGGCCGGTTGCTCTATCCCTCGCTCGAGGACGAACTGACGCGGCAGGGCAGGGGCGAGGGCCACATCGTCATCAACGAGACCAGCGGCAAGCGCTACACCTCCGACGAGATGGCGCGCGTGTTCCGCAAGATCCGCGTCGCGGCCGGGCTGCCCGACGGCATGTCGTTCACCGGTTTCCGCCATGGCGGCGCCACCGAACTCGGCGACGTCGGGATCGAGGATATCCGGCCGATCTCCGGTCACAAGACCCTCGCGCAGACCACCGTCTACAACAAGGTGACCGAGAAGAAGGCGCGGCGAATCGGCGAGCGCCGGCGCGCGGGCGTGGAGGGGCGGAAGTGACCGTCGAAGTCCTTGACCTCTTCAGCGCGGCCGCAGGCGGCTGGTCGCGTGGTATGCACCGCGCTGGATATTCCACCGTTGCCGCGTGCGAAGTCGAGGCTTGGCGGCGCGCGCTCTACTCCGAAAACAACCCGCATGTGAGAATGTATGACGATGTACGCACCCTTACGGCAGACCGACTTCTCGCTGATCTTGGACGACTTCCGGCCTTCGTTGTTGGAAGTCCCCCATGCCAGGACATCAGCAGCGCCAACACCAAAGGGCGGGGCGTCGAAGGCGAGCGCAGCGGGCTCTATTTCGAAGCCGTCCGCATTATCGGAGAGTGCCGTCCTCGTTGGTTCGCTCTTGAGAACAGCGCTAATCTCCGAACTCGCGGAGCTGACGCCGTCGTCGCTGCGCTGGAGGCAATCGGCTACACCTGCTGGCCGTGCGTGGTACGTGCTGGCGACATCGACGCCAACCATGAGCGCCCCCGGGCATGGCTCATCGGATGCGATCTTGCGCAAGTTACCGACCCCGATGGCGAGCGATGGAATGAAGGACGGCGATGGGGGCGGAGCAGGCTCGACGCATCCGTTCCGGCCAATCCTTGCGACGCCCCGCAAGACGGATGCGGACCGGGGTTTCCGCGGCGACGTTTTGAGCCAGCTGAAAGGCTATCCGAGCAAGCATGCGGGGATGCTCCACACGCCGACCACCAAGGCGAACTTTGCGGCGCCGAGCATGCAGAAGTGGAAGTCGTGCGAGGGCTGGGCCGTGATAGCCGAGGGAACCCGGGAGACGCTTCCAACGCCGACCAAGCGGGACAAGCGGATGGATGCGTGGAGTCCCGCCTACGACAAGCGGAAATCGCCGACGATGGACGCGGTGTTGGATGGGGCGATGACGGATCGATCGCCGGACAAGTGGGCGTACGCGCGGCAGATCGCGGCGCTGCTTTCGGACACCGGGCTGACTGGTCCCTCGCAGACCTTGCCGATCACCTACGGTTGGATGATGGGCTATCCGCCCGGCTGGCTGGCCACCGCGTTGATATCGGCGATGGCAAAGGGCAGTCTGCGGCCAGCCTCATCGTCGAGGCGTTCGGCGACGCCGTCATCCCGCAAATCCCCGAAGCCATAGGCCGCGCCATCTGGCGGGTAGAGGCGGCGCTGCGCGTAATTCTACTCGCGAATCGCGCCGCATGACGCGCGCATCGGCAATCTTGTCGGAACGGGTCGTCGGAATGAATCGGAACTCAGGCGCTGGAGGCGCAGAAATGCACGGGATTTACCTAGGGATTTCAGGGTGGTGCGGACGGCGGGACTCGAACCCGCACACCCTAGGGGCGAGGGATTTTAA
>CAXTEO010000051.1:0-28695 GCA_964243205.1 uncultured Sphingomonas sp. | reverse complement strand
TCGTGATGGGCAACGAGGAAGCGGTGATCAGCCCGCCCTGGTCGATCCATATGGGTTCTGGCACCAAGGCCTATGCCTTCATCTGGGCGATGGCGGGCGAAAACCAGGATTATACCGATATGAACGTGCTGGATATCTGCCAGCTGGCATAATGTCGCTCCCCTCCCTGGAAGGGAGGGGCTGGGGATGGGTCGGCCCGTTGGTCGGGCCGGCCGCATTCCCATACCGACCCACCCCCGACCCCTCCCTTCCAGGGAGGGGAGGAGCATCGTCATGACCAACCCCTTCGATCTCACCGGCAAAGTCGCGATCGTCACTGGCGCCAATACCGGCATCGGCCAGGCGATCGCGCTCGCCCTGGCGCAAGCCGGCGCCGATATCGCCTGTGTCGGGCGTACCCCGGCCGAGGACACCGTCGCGCAAATCCGCGCGCTCGGCCGCCGCGCGGAGATCGTCTCGGCCGATCTCTCGACGATCGCGCCTGTGCAAAGAATCGTGGACGAAACGGTGGAAAAACTCGGGCGGCTCGACATCCTCGTCAACAATGCCGGCATCATCCGCCGCAACGAGGCGGTCGATTTCACCGAGGAAGATTGGGACGCGGTCATCGACACCAATCTCAAGTCGGTGTTCTTCCTGTGCCAGGCGGCGGGCCGCCACATGATCGCGCATGGCGGAGGGAAAGTGGTCAACATCGCGTCGATGCTGACCTTCCAGGGCGGCATCCGCGTGCCGAGCTACACCGCTTCGAAGAGCGGGATCGGCGGACTCACCAAGCTGCTCGCCAATGAATGGGCCAAGTACGGCATCAACGTCAATGCGATCGCGCCGGGCTATATCGCGACCAACAACACGGCGGCATTGCAGGCGGATGAAAGCCGCAACCGCTCGATCCTCGAGCGTATCCCGGCCGGCAAATGGGGCGATGCGAGCGATCTCGGTGGCGCGGCGGTGTTCCTGTGCAGCCGCGCGGCGGATTACGTGCAGGGGCATATCCTTGCGGTCGATGGCGGCTGGCTGGCACGGTAGAAAGAGGGACTGACCCTCACCCTTACCACCCGGCTGCGCCGGGCGGGCCCCCTCCCTCTCCCGGTGGGAGAGGGAGCGAGGCGCGAAGCGCCGGAAGGGTGAGGTGAGGTTGAGGTTGAGGGGATTGGAATGGGTATGTTTCTGGCTTTCGGTGAACTCATGCTCCGTCTCTCGCCACCGGGGCGCGAGCTGCTGCTGCAGACCCCCAAGCTCGACGTGTGGATCGCGGGCGCCGAAGCCAATGTCGCCAGCGCGCTCGCGCGGCTCGGCCATGACGTCGCCGTGGCGAGCGCGGTGCCCGACAACGACCTCGGCCGTGCCGCGCTCACCAGCCTGCGCGGCTCGGGCGTCGACACCAAGCGCATCCTGCTGCGCGGCGAGCGGATGGGGCTGTATTTCGTCACCTCGGGTGCCGGCCTGCGCGCGACCGAAGTGATCTATGACCGCGCTTATTCCGCGTTCGCCGAGACGCCGAGCGAAGCGTGGGATTGGGATAGCCTGCTCGACGGCGTCGACCGGCTGCACCTGTCGGGGATCACCCCCGCGCTCGGGCCGGTCCCCGCGGCGAGCGCCATCGCCGCAGCCGAAGCGGCGGCGGAGCGCGGCATCGCCATCTCGTTCGACGGCAATTGGCGCGGCAAATTGTGGGAGCGCTGGGACAGCGACCCGCGCGGCATCCTGACGCGGCTCGTGCGCCACGCCGATCTGCTGTTCGGCAACCATCGCGACATTGCCTTGCTGCTCGACCGCGATTTCACCAGCGACGGCGAGGACCGCCGGCGCGAGGCGGTCGAGGCGGCATTCGACGCCTTCCCCAAGCTCCGGACGATCGCCTCGACCGCGCGCCATGTCGAACATGTCGACCTGCATCGCTTGTCTGCGCGGATCGATACGCGCGCGGGCCATGCGCAAACCGACGAAGTCGTGCTCGCCGGCATCGTTGACCGGATCGGCGGTGGCGATGCCTTTGCCGCGGGCGTGCTGCACGCCTTGCGTGGCGGCGGCGACAGTGCGGCGGCGGCGCGTACCGGCCTCGCACTCGCCGCGCTGAAACACTCGCTACCCGGCGACGCGTCCTTGTTCCGCCAGGCCGATATCGATGCCTATCTGGCGGGGGGGCTCGATGTCCGGCGCTGACCCGACTCGGCGCATGCTGATCAGCGGCGGGAGCGTGGCGCTGGCGTTCGCCGCCATGCCCTTGCGCGCCGCCCTGCCGCAAGCGGTGGCATGCGCTGCCGGCCGTTTCACCGGCCCGACCGATGCGAACGGCGTCCGCGCGTATCGCGGCATCCGCTACGGCCGCGCCGAGCGCTTCCGCGCGCCGACGCCCTTCGCTTATGGCAGCGATCCGCACCACGCCGAAAGCTTCGGCCCGGTCGCGCCGCAATCCGGCACGACTTACGGCCCGCAATCGGAGGACTGCCTCTACCTCAACGTGTGGACACGGCGACCCGATCGCGCCGCCAAGCTGCCGGTGATGCTCTACATCCATGGCGGCGCCTATTCGGGCGGGAGCGTCACCGATCCCCTCAACGACGGTGCGACGCTTGCCGGCCGCGGCGACGTGGTGGTGGTGACGGTCAACCACCGGCTCAATGCGCTCGGCTATCTCTACCTCGCGCGGTTCGACTCGCGCTTCGCCGATAGCGGCAATGCCGGCCAGCTCGATCTCATCCTCGCGCTCCAATGGGTGCGCGACAATATCGCGGCGTTCGGCGGCGATCCGCGCCGCGTGATGGTGTTCGGGCAGTCGGGCGGGGGCGCCAAGATCGCGACGATGCTGGGCATGCCCGCCGCCAAGGGCCTGTTCCACCGCGCCGCGACGATGAGCGGGCAACAGGTCACCGCCTCGGGCCCCCTCAACGCCACCGCCCGCGCGCGCGCCTATCTCGCCAAGCTCGGGGTCGACGAGCGCGACGTGTCACCACTGCTGGCGATGCCGCAGCAACGTCTCGTCGCCGCGCTCGACACGGTCGATCCGATCCTCGGCGGCGGCGTCTATTTCGGGCCGGTGCTCGACATGAAATGGCTGACGCGGCATCCGTTCTGGCCCGACGCCAACCCGCAGGGGCTCGCGGTCCCGATGATCCTGGGCAATGTCCGCGACGAGACGCGCGCCTTCATCCCGATCGACGGCCCCAAAGTGAAGGGCCTCACCTGGGACAATGTCGCGGCGCGGATGGCACCCGAACTGCGCATCGACGCGCTGCCCGAATGGGTCGTCGCGCAATATCGCGCGCATTTCCCGGACTGGTCGCCCGTCGATGTCTTCTATGGCGCGACCACGGCCGGGCGGAGCTGGCGTGGCCAGGTGATCGAGGCCGAAGCGCGCGCTGCCGCCGGCGCGCCTGCCTGGGTCTATCAAGTCGATTTCTCCTCGCGCACCGATCCGCGGCGCGGCGCCTTCCACACGATGGATATTCCGCTGGTGTTCGGCACACTCGGCGCCAGGGGCTCGCAGACCGGCACCGCCGCCGATGCGCGCGCGGCGTCGCGGGCGATGCAAGACAGCTTCGTCGCCTTCGCGCACACCGGCGATCCCAATCATGCCGGCCTGCCGACCTGGCCGCGTTACACACCGGCACATCGCAGCACGATGCTGTTCGATACCGTCTCGCGCACGGCCGACGATCCGCGCCGCTGGCAGCGCGAATTGTTCGCGCGGATCCCATATATCCAGCCCGGAACCTGATCGAAATATCCCGTTGACAC
Source organism: uncultured Sphingomonas sp. (assembly GCA_964243205.1). GTDB lineage: Bacteria > Pseudomonadota > Alphaproteobacteria > Sphingomonadales > Sphingomonadaceae > Sphingomonas. The sequence goes on along the minus strand of CAXTEO010000051.1, from coordinate 24,954 downwards.
CGGTTACCAAAGACGACACTTATATCGCCGAGACGAGATCGCCATAGAGCGACCGTCGGGTTGGAGAGGAAAAATGCGCTGCAAAAGCGCATATTCCCCTCTTCCGCTCGCCGTTCCGGCCCCATTATGCGGGTCCGATCCGGCAACCGGTGTCAATCACCGTCGCGCGCTGCCGCGACGGGCAAGGGGGGATGAGATATGCGCACTTTATCCGGACGTTTGAACTTGCAGCATGGCGTCTCGATCGGCGCCGTCATCGCCGCCTTGCTGCTGCCGGCAACCGCCTTCGCCCAGGACGCGACGGCGCAGCCGGCCGCCGCCGGATCCCCCGCCGAGCCGGTCGTCACGCAAAGCGACGAGACCGGGCAGGACATCGTCGTCACCGGCTTTCGCCAGTCGCTCCAGGCGGCGCTCAACGTGAAGAAGAATTCGGTCGCCGCGGTCGATTCGATCGTCGCCGAGGATATCGCCAAATTCCCCGACCAGAATCTCGCCGAATCGCTCCAGCGCATTCCCGGCATCACGATCCAGCGCGACGGCGGCGAGGGCCGGGCGATCACGGTGCGGGGCTTGGGCGCGCAATTCACCCGCGTCCGCGTCAACGGACTCGAGACGGTCGCCACCTCGAGCGACGGCGCCAGCGCCAACCGCGATCGCGCGTTCGATTTCAACGTCTTCGCCTCCGAGCTGTTCAGCTCGCTGGTGGTACACAAGACCGCCGAGGCGTCGCTCGACGAGGGCTCGCTCGGCGCGGTGGTCGATCTCAACACCGGCAATCCGCTCGGCGCCAAGCGTGCCGGCTTCAGCGGCGCAGTGTCGGTGCAGGGTTCGTACAACGATCTGTCCAAGACGCTCGGCCCGCGCGCCGCGGGGCTGCTGTCGTGGCGCAACGATTCCGGCACGTTCGGCGCGTCGGTATCGGCGGCTTATTCCAAGACCAACACGCTCGAGCTCGGCAACAACACCACGCGCTGGGCGCAGGCGCAGTTCGACTCGGTCGACGGCACGCCGTGTTATTACAACACCACCGGCAGCGCGGCGGCGGGCAACCTGGCCTTCACCACGCCCGCGCGCAACACCGGGGGCACCTATCGCTCGAGCGCCGCCTGCGACAAGGCGTCGCAAGCCTTCCACCCGCGCATCCCGCGCTACGGCGTAGTGCGGCACGACCGCGAGCGCCTCGGGCTGACCGCCAGCGTGCAGTTCGCGCCGACCGAAAAGACCAAGATCTCGATCGACGGCCTCTATTCCAAGTTCAAGGAAACGCGCGAGGAGAAGTGGCTCGAGGTGCTGATGCGCAGCAACGAGCGCGCGATCGACTTGGTGAACCCGGTCTATGACAGCCACAACAACATCGTCTCGGCGACGCTCAACGATGCGTACAACCGCACCGAACATTATCTGCGCAAGTCGAGCACCGAATTCTACCAGATCGGCGGCACGTGGGACCAGGATGTCGGCGACAGCTTCCGCTTCACCTTGCTCGGCGGCCTGTCCAAATCGGACGCGAGCATCCCGGTCGAGACCACTTTGCTGTTCGATAACAAGGCGGCGCAGGGGTATAAATACGATTATACCAACATGGCCAGCCCGACGCTGAGCTATGGCACCAGCGTGACCGATCCGGCGTCGTTCCAGCTATCCGAAATCCGCGATCGTCCGTCGGACACGGTCAACAAGTTCCGCACCGTGCAATTGCGTACCGAATGGGATGTCGCCGAAGGCTTCCAGATCAAGGCCGGCGGCGTCTATCGCAAATTCACCTTCGACACGGTCGGCTTCACCCGCGACACCGTGGTGTGCGGCAATGGCGGCAAGGATATCGTGCTCGGCACGCTCAATTGCTCGCCGAGTTCGGCGATCGCGCCGGGGTCGGTCTATGGCTTCCCGGTCACCTCCGCGCTGTCGGAACTGGTCAATCTCGGCAATGCCGGACAGGCGTCGGGGACGACGTCGCAATATCTCGTCGCCAATATCCCCGCAGCGGCGGCCTATACCAACCTCTATGGCCGGACGCCCGTCGTCGATCCGGGCAACACCCGCAGCGTGTCGGAAGAGGTGAAGGGCGCCTATCTCGAATTCGACACCAAGGGCGAATTGCTCGGCCTGCGCTACGCCTTCAACGCCGGCGTGCGCTATGTCGCCACGCATCAGGGCTCGACCGGCCTGGTCAGCGGCGTCGCGGCGACCGTGCAGCGCGATTATGACGACTGGTTGCCCTCGCTCAACGTCGCCTTGTACCCGACCGAGACGATCATCGTGCGCGGCGCCGTGGCCAAGGTGATGACGCGCCCGTCGCTCGGCAATCTCACGCCGGGCGGATCGGTCGACGGGTTCAACTACAAGATCACCAATGGCAACCCGTTCCTCGATCCGTTTCGCGCGACCGCCTATGATCTGGCGATCGAATGGTATTTCGCGCCGCAGTCGATCGCCTCGGTCGCTTTGTTCAAGAAGTCGATCGACAGCTTCCCGGTGTCGAGCACGATCACCGAGACGTTGGGGGAGGCAGGCCTGACCAAGGCGGTGCTGCCGCCGAGTTCGCCCGCCTTCATCAATTTCGATCCGAACCAATTGTACAGCGTCGCGACCACGGTCAACGGCACCGGCGCCTCGCTCAAGGGGATCGAGCTCGCGGTGCAGGCGCCGTTCAAATTCCTGCCCGGCTTCCTCAAGAATTTCGGGGGCATCGCCAATGCGACCTTCATCGAGAGCAATGCGAATTACGGCGTGGTCGGGCCGTCGTCGCTGGTGTGCGCGACGCCCTTCACGTGCCGGCTGGTCGCGCCGGCGGCGGTGCAGCGCAGCTCGACCTTGTTCGGCCTGTCGAAAAAGGCGTTCAACGGCACGCTTTATTACGAGGACGCCAAGTTCAGCGCGCGCGGCTCGGTCAGCTATCGCGGGCCGTATGTCGATCAGAACAGCGCGACCGGCAACGTGTTCGAAGGCTATGATGCGACCACCAATATCGACGCGTCGGTACGCTATCGCTTCACCAAGTGGCTCGAAGTCTCGATCGAGGGCACCAACCTGACCGATACGTATCGCCAGCGTTATGTCGATGTCGACGCCGATCGCAATTACGAGAACAACCATTTCGGCCGCACCATCCTGGTCGGTGCGCGCCTGAAACTGTAAGCTCGCAAGCCTTCCTCCCCTTGGCGGGCGCCGTCGATCCCTGGCGGCGTCCGTCTTTGTTTCAGGAGCCGTCCAATGCTCGATCGTCGCAGCGCAATCCTCGGGACCTTGGCGAGCGGCGTGGCGGGGGCGGCGTTCGCGCAAACCGCCCCGCCGCGTCTCGGCGGCATGGTCTCGGTCGCCGGACTGGCCGAACCCGACGAGACGATCGATCTCTGGCCGCACGGCGCGCCCGGCTCGCCCGCCAAGCCGCTGACCGAGACGATCGACGAGCGCAGCAAGGACGCCGCGCTGACCGATCGCGCGGTATATGGCATCAGCCGCCCGCGGCTCGTCGTGTTCCGGCCGCGCATCCCCAACGGGTCGGCGGTGCTGGTCGCGCCCGGCGGCGGCTATCGCTGGGTCGTGATCGACAAAGAGGGGTATGAGATCGCGCGCTGGCTCGCCGCGCGCGGCTTCACCGTATTCGTGCTGTTCTATCGGTTGCCGGGCGAGGGCTGGGCGTCGGCGCCCGATGTCGCACTCGCCGATGCGCAGCGCGCGATGCGGCTGATCCGGTCGCGCGCGCGCGATTATGGCGTGCTGCCCGAGCGCGTCGCGGCGATGGGCTTTTCGGCGGGCGGCCACGTCTGCGGCGATCTTGCGACGCGGTTCGCCACGCCGGTCTATCGCCCGGTCGATGCGGCCGATCGGCTCGCGGCGCGGCCCGACGCGGCGGCGTTGATCTACGCCGTCCAATCGATGCAGCCCGGGCTCGCGCATCCCGGCTCGCGCGACTTGTTGATCGGGCCGGGGGCGAATGCGGCGCTGGCGGCGGCGCATTCGACCGCGCAGAATGTCGCTCAGGCGACTCCGCCCTGCTTCCTCGTCCATGCCGAGGACGACATCACGGTCGCGGTCGAGAACAGCCTGCAATTCCGCGCGGCATGCAAGGCGGCGAAGGTGCCGGTCGAGACGCATCTGTTCGCGAGCGGCGGGCATGGCTTCGGCTTGCGCCGTGCGATGGGCAAGCCGGCAGAGGCATGGCCGGAGCTCTTCCTCGCCTGGGCGAAGACGCAGGGGCTGGGGTAATGCCAGCGTTACGCGGGGTCGGGCCTTCCAATCCGGTGGCGTCACACGCTAGGACGCTCGCATGATAAACGTCGGCCTGATCGGCTACGGCCTTGCCGGAGCCTCGTTCCATGCACCGCTGATCGGCGCGGTGGCGGGGTTGCGCCTTGCCAGCGTCGTTTCGTCGCGTCCCGACGCGGTCGCGCAGGCGTGGCCCGATGCGGCGGTGGTGCCGACCGCGGAGGCCTTGCTGGGCAACACGGCGATCGACCTGGTGGTGATCGCCACGCCCGACCATCTCCACGCGCCGCTCGCGCGCGCGGCGCTGGCGGCGGGCAAGCATGTCGTGATCGACAAGCCGTTCGTCACCGATCCGGCCGATGGCGCGGCGCTGATCGCGCTTGCTGAGGCGGGCGGGCTGGTGCTCTCGGCGTTCCACAATCGCCGCTGGGATGCGGATTTCCTGACGGTGCGCGCACAGCTCGATGCCGGCACGCTCGGCGAGATCGCGCTCGCCGAATTGCGCTGGGACCGCTTCCGCCCCGCCATCAAGCCCGGCTGGCGGGAGACGCAAGGGGCCGGGCTGCTCAACGACCTCGGCCCGCATCTGCTCGACCAGGCGGTGCAGCTGTTCGGGCCCCCCGCTGCGCTGACCGCCGACATCGCGACGCAGCGCGCGGCGGCGACGACCGAGGATTATTTCGAACTGACGCTGCACTATGGCGCGACGCGCGTGATCGTGTCGGCGGCCACGCTGGTGGCTGCCGTGCGGCCGCGTTTCGCGCTGCATGGGGCTGGCGGGAGTTTCGTCAAATATGGCGTGGATCCGCAGGAAGCGGTGCTGCGCGCGGGGCATCCGCCGACCACGCCCGGCTTCGGCGAGGATGCACCCGAGGCCTATGGCACGCTGACCGCCGCCGATGGCACGACCCGGCCTGTGCCGAGCGAGCGCGGTGACTGGCGGCTTTATTACGCCGGCATCGCGGCGGCGATCACCGACGGCACGCCGCCGCCGGTCACCGCGCGCGAAGCGCTGGCGGTGATGGAGCTGATCGCGCTGGCCCGGCGGAGCGCTGCGGAAGGGCAGCGGATCCACCTGGACTGAGCGCGAGTTCTTCTTCCGTCTCCCGAAAGAATATGGAAGCAGCGGCAGCGCCTAACGCGCCAGCGCCGCATGTTCGATATTGGGCAGGACATGCCGCGCGAACAGATCCGCTTCGGCAGCATGCGGATAGCCCGACAGGATGAACGCCTCGATCCCCATGTCGCGATAGGCATTGAGCTTGGCGAGCACCTGGTCGGGATCGCCGACGATCGCGGCGCCGCAGCCCGAGCGCGCCCGGCCGACGCCGGTCCACAGATTGGCCTCGGCATAGCCGTCGTCCGCCGCGCCTTCGCGCAACGCGGCCTGCGCCGCCACGCCGACCGACGCCGAATCGAGCGATTTCGCACGGATCGCCGCGCCCTCGGCAGCGTCGAGCTTGGATAGCAAGCGGTCGGCGGCGGTGCGCGCTTCGGCTTCGCTGTCGCGCACGATGACATGCGCGCGATAGCCGAATTTCAGCGTGCGGCCGTGCGCCGCGGCGCGCGCGGTCATGTCGGCGATGATGCCGGCGACGACCTCCTGCCGGTCGGGCCACATCAGGAACACGTCGCAGCCCTTGGCGGCGGCTTCGCGCGCATCGGGCGAGAGGCCGCCGAAATAGAGCAGCGGCGCCTTGCCCGAGACGGTGCCGATGCGCGGCGGATCGATCTTCAATTTCCAGAATTCGCCGTCATGGTCGAGCGGCTGGCCGTCGAGCAGCGTCTTGAGGATGTGCATCGCCTCGACCGTGCGCGCATAGCGCGCCGCCGAGGCGAGCGTCTCGCCCGGCATGTCGGACGAGATGATGTTGACGCGCAACCGCCCGCCGAGCAGCCGGTCGATCGTCGCGATCTGGCGCGCGAGCTGCGGCGGCCAGGTCTCGCCGACGCGCACCGCCATCAGCAGCGCCATGCGCTTGAGCATCGGCGCGATCGCCGCGGCGAACGCCGTGGTGTCGATGCCGAGCTGATAGCCCGACGGCAGCAGGATATTGTCGAACCCGCCGCTCTCGGCCTGCAGCACGATGTCGCGGCAATGCTCCCAGCTCGACTTCAGCTTGGCGTCGGGCACGCCGAGGAACTCGTAATCATCGTCGCACAGCGCTGAAAACCAGCTGATTTCGCAAGGTGGCAAAATGGACGGCAAAGCGGACGTCGAAACGGTCACGGCAATTGTTCTCCCCGAGCGGCGACGAGCACGTCGTACCAGGTGGAACGCGTGAACCCGACCTTGTAGACTTCGGCGATCTCGCCGATGCGCTGGACGTTCTGCGTGCCGACGATCGGGATCACCCGCGCCGGATGCGCCATGATCCAGGCATAAGCGGCCGCCGCGCGCGACACGCCGGCGGCATGCGCCACGACGTCGAGCGCCACCGCGACCGCCTTTGCGCGTTCGTCCTGCGGCGCACCGAGCCGGCCACCGCCGCGCGGCGACCAGGCGAGCACGGCAATGTCGCGCTCCATCGCCAGGTCGAGCAGGCCGCCAGTGATCGGCGCGAGTTCGAGCGGCGAGAATTCGGGCTGCACGCTCGCCAGCGGGATCGCCAGCAACGCCGACAGCGCCCGGGTCTGCGCCAGCGTGAAGTTCGACACGCCGACCGCGCGCACCTTGCCGCTGGTGACCATGTCCTCCAGCGTGCGCGCGATTTCCTGCGGATGCGTCAGGATGTCGGGGCGGTGGATCTGGTAGAGATCGACTTGCTCGACCTGCAGCCGCTCGAGCGAGGCGTCCAGCGCGCTCATAAGATAGTCGCGGCTCTGGTCGTACGGCACCGGTGGGGTGATGCCGCCCTTGGTCGCGAGCACCATCCGGTCGCGCATTCCCGGCGTCGCCGCCAGGATCTGCCCGAGCAATGCCTCGGCATCGCCGAACCCGCCCGCGCCGTCGAAGCCATAGATATCGGCGGTATCGAACAATGTGACGCCCGCGGCGAAGGCCGCATCGATCAGCGCGCGCCCTTCGGTCGGTGTAACGCCGGCGAAGCGCCACATCCCCCAGGCGATCGGCGAGACCTGGATTCCGCTCTTGCCGAGCGGACGCAATTCAGGCGATAGTGTGATTTCAGACATCGTTGTCATATGAGGCGAATCCCGTGGTTGAGCAAGTGCGATATGGCCTGGTCGGCACCGGTATGATGGGTGTCGAGCATATCACCAACCTCGCCATCACGCCTGGCGCGGTGGTGACCGCGCTGGCGGATCCCGCCGAGGGCTCGCTTGGCTGGGCCAGGACCGCGCTCGGCGACAAGGCTGATTCGGCGAGCGCGTTCGACTCGGTCGAAGCGCTGGCGAAGAGCGGGCTATGCGACGCGGTGATCGTCGCCAGCCCGAATTTCACGCACCGTGCGGTGCTCGAGCCGCTGTTCGACGCAGGGCTCCATATCCTGTGCGAAAAGCCGCTCGCCACGACGATCGACGACTGCCGCTGGATCGTCCAGCGCGCCGCGCAGACCGACAAGGCGTTCTGGACCGCGATGGAATATCGCTACATGCCGCCCGCCGCGGAGTTCATCGCCGACATCCATGCCGGCAAGATCGGCAAATTGCAGATGCTGTCGATCCGCGAGCATCGCTTTCCCTTCCTGGTCAAGGTCGCCGACTGGAACCGCTTCAACCGCAACACCGGCGGAACGATGGTTGAGAAATGCTGCCATTTCTTCGACCTGATGCGGCTGATCGTCGGGGCCGAAGCGGTGCGCGTCTATTGCTCGGGCGCGATGGACGTGAACCATCTCGACGAAGCCTATAATGGCGAGCGTCCCGACATCATCGACAATAGCTACACCACGGTCGATTTCGCCAATGGCGTGCGCGCGATGCTCGATTTGTCGATGTTCGCCGATGGCGCGGAAAATCAGGAAGAGATCACCGCGGTCGGCAGCGACGCGCGGCTCGACGTGCTGATCCCCGAGGGCGCGCTGGTGCACAGCCCGCGCGTCGGCTTCCGGGGCGACAAGCAGGTCACGCGCCGAATTGTCCATACCGACGAGACCGCGCTCAACGCCGGCAGTCATCACGGCTCGACCTTTTACGAGCATCAGCGCTTCAACGCGGCGGTGCGCGGGGCGGGGCCAGTCGAAGTCACTGCGCGCGACGGCATGATGGCGGTCGCGATCGGCACCGCCGCCGAGATCAGCGCCCGCGAGAAGCGGGTGGTGGAAATGGCCGAATTGGGGGTGTGACGCAAAGCCCAGCTTTACCGCGCCCAAGTATGATCACGCTGTCAGAACTACCGAGACGATAATATCCATCGAAAAGAAGGGATTTCAAAGGGGACGATGATGAAGGCTTCATATCTGACGAGCGCAGCCATGCTTGCGCTGTTCGCGGCCACTCCGACGTTCGCGCAGACCGCGCCTGCCGCGCCAGCGGCCGAAGCCGCCAGCACGGATGAGGCGCAGCCGGGCGACATCATCGTCACCGCGCAGAAGCGCTCCGAGCGCCTGCAGGACGTGCCGCTCGCGGTGACGGTCGTGTCGGGCGATTCGATCGGCGCGCTCGGCAAGACCAGCATCGAGGGCGCGCAATATCTCGTCCCCACGCTTACCTTCGTCAAATCGGGCACGACGCTCAACCAGTCGATCTTCCTGCGCGGTGTCGGCACCTCGACTTTCTCGATCGCGGGCGAGCCCTCGGTTTCGACCGTAATCGACGGCGTCGTCTATGCGCGCCCCGGCGAAGCGTTCGGCGACCTGATCGACATCGATCGGCTGGAAGTGCTGCCGGGGCCGCAAGGCACGTTGTTCGGCAAGAACGCCTCGGCCGGCGTGATCAACGTCGTCTCGAAAAAGCCGACCCAGAGTTTCGGCGGCTATGGCGAGGCGGGCTATTTCTCCGACAGCGAATATCGCCTGCGCGGCGTGATCAACGTGCCGCTCAGCCCGGATGTGCGCACGCGGCTGACCGGTTTCTACGACACTTATGACGGCAACATCCGCAACGTCACGACCAAGTCGCTGGTCAACGGCTTCGAACATTATGGCGGGCGGTTGCAAGTCGATGCCGATCCGACCTCGACCCTCAAGCTCAGTTTCATCGCCGATTATCACCACAACAATGACGATTGCTGCGCAGTGATCGTCGCGACCGCGCCGATCAACGCGACCACTGGCCAGCTGACCACCGGCCTCTCCAGCTCGGTGCTGCCGACGCCCAAGGGGGTGAACACCCGCGAAGTCGCGCAGAATTTCGTCACGAGCACCAAAGAGACCGGCTACGGCTTCTCGCTGCAGGGCGATCTCGATCTCGGCGGCGTGTCGCTGACCTCGATCACCTCGTATCGCAACTACAAGAATACCGAGATCCGCGACGGCGACTGGCTGCCGCAAGCCTATATCGGCTATACCCAGATCCAGGATACCGGGCCGCAGACTGGCAACACCGTGACGCAGGAACTGCGCCTGACTTCGCCTGGCCATCAACTGGTCGATTATGTGCTCGGCGCATATTACTCGCGCGCCGAAAGCGAGCGCGTCTTCACGCGCACCGATCAGAGCTGCACCGCGGTCGGCGCGACGCCGACGACGCTGACGCCGTGCTCGAGCCCGCTCGCCAACGCCTCGACCTTCCCGACCGGCACCGGCGATTTCGGGTCGGTGTTCAACAACCTCGCTTTCTTCGGCCAGGGCACGCTCAACCTCACCCCGCGCTTCCGCTTGATCGGTGGCGCGCGCTATTCGATCGACAAACTGAGCGTGTTCGACGTGCGCCGCACGACGCTTGCTGGCGCCGGGATCGCCGCGAATTTCGACCAAGGCGTGTTCGACGAATATACGCGCGAAGTCGCCGCGGGCATCTCGCCGACGACCGCGCTGACGCAGTCACTCGCCGCGTCGAACGGCGTGGCGTTCCGCACCCACACCAACAACAACAACCTGTCGGGCAAGGCCGGCGCGCAGTTCGACCTGAGCCGCACATCGACGCTCTACGGCACCTATTCGCGCGGCTATAAGGGGCCGGCCTACAACGTGTTCTTCAATCTCACCGCGACCGGCACCAACGTGATCGCGCCCGAGACGTCGAACGCGTTCGAGGTCGGTCTCAAGAACACCTTGTTCGGCGGAAAGCTGACGCTCAATTTGGCCGCGTTCTACGCCAAATATAACAATTTCCAGGCGAACAATCCGGATCTGGTGGCGGGCGTGGTCGTCACGCGCTTCACCAATGCGGGCAAGGTTTCGACGCGCGGTGGCCAGCTCGACTTGAGCTACCGCCCAGTGCGCGACCTCAATATCGCGGGCGGCGTCGCCTATACCGATGCCCGAGTCGACCAATTCTACCTTCCGGTCGGCGGTACGCCCGGTACGGTGGTCCCGAACGGCACCCCGCTCGGCAACGCCCCGCGATGGAAAGGCAATCTGAGCGCCGACTATCGCGTGCGCACCGGCGGCAGCGTCGATCCGTTCTTCGGCGCGCAGGCCTCGTACCAGAGCGAGCAATTGTCGCTGTTCGCCGCGAATGCGGTGCAGCGCCAGTTGGGGACGGTCGGCGCCTATGCGCTGGTCAACCTTTCGGTCGGCCTGGTCAGCAAGGACGAGCGCTATCGCCTGACCTTCCAGGTGCGCAACCTGTTCGACAAGGCGTTCGCCGCCGCCATCGCCAATGGCGGTCCGGACAACGCCTATCTCTACCAGATCACGCGCGATGCCGACCGCTATTTCGGGGTGACGGGCCGGGTCGGCTTCTGATGTGATCCTCCCCGCTTGCGGGGAGGATTTTAGGGCGTCTCCTCCACCGGCACGATCACCGGGATCAGCAGGTGGATCGCCAGCAGCGCGACGAGATACGACCCGGCGCAGATCGCCAGCGCCGGCGCATAGCCCCAGCCGTGCGCCAGCGCGAAGGCCTGGAACTGGATCATCCCGATCGAGCACAGATTGCCGCAGAATGCCGCGATCCCGATCCGCGACCCGACCGAGCGCGCCGGGGTGATGTCGGTCGTCACGCCGAACACGTTGGTCGAGAAGCCCTGGTGCGCGAACAGCACGAGGCCGAGCAGCAGCGCGGCTTCCCACGGGCTCGATACCGACTGGACGAAAACCACCGGCAGCACGAGCACGGCATAGCCCAGCATCGCGGTCTTGCGCGCACGATTGACGCTCCACCCGGCACGCATCAGCCGCGCCGGCACGAAGCCGCCGGTCAGCGCGCCGCACGCCGCCAGCACATAGACCAAGGCCACCGGCAGCCCGAGCTTGCCCTGGGGCAGCCCGAACAAGCGGTGGAACAGGTCGGGCAGCCACAGCAGCATGAAGAACCACACCTGGTCCGAAAGGATCTTGGCGATCGCGATCGCCGCCGTCTCGCGGCTGCGCACGACGCTCAGCCACGGCACGCGCACGGGCGCCACCGCATCGAGCGCGACCGGTTTGATGCGGATCGCGAACCACACCACGACCCAGACGACGCCGAGTCCGCCCGCGAGCAGGAACGCCGCTTGCCAGCCGAACGCCACCGCCACCGCCGGAATGAACAGCGGCGTGACGATCGCGCCGATATTGGGCGCGGTATTGCCGATGCCCAAGGCGATCTGGCGGTCCTTATGGTTGAAATAGGTCGCCGCCGATTTGACCGCCGCCGGCGTGCCGACTGATTCGGCGACGCCCAGCAGGATCCGCGCCGCGAAGAACGCCGGGACCGAAGTGGCGAAGGCATGCGCCATGCCGGCGAGACTCCACACCAGGACGCCGAGCGCGAAGCCCAGCCGCAGGCCGATGCGATCGAGGAACCAGCCGGTGCCGAGGAAGGCGAACGCCGTCGCGATCTGGAACGCGGTGCCCATATTGGCGTAATCCTGGTCGGACCAGCGGAATTGCGCCTCGAGCGTCGGCTTCAGCAGCGCGAGGATCTGCCGGTCGACATAATTGAGCATCACCGCGACGAACACCATCGCCACGATAATCCAGCGCGCCGCGCCGCCCCTGATCGCCATCCGCATCCTCTCCGTACTTTTCTTGAGACAGCGGTGTCAGAAGTCGGAGCTTTCGGCTAGACCCGATCGCATACCGTCTCCCCGGGCTTGTCCCGGGGTCCACTGCGCCGCAAGAACGACGCGGCTGGTGTGCGGCACGGTGGGCCCCCGGACAAGCCCGGGGTGACGGAAAGGGCGGCGAGGGACATGGCGATTCGACACACCCGTCCGCTGCCGATGGCCGCCGACCTCTATGGCGACCTGTATGGCGATATCGAGGCCTCGCCCAAGAGCGACTGGCGCGGCTATTTTCCCGGTCTCGCAGTGGTCGCGATGGGAACGCTCGCCGCCGGGTTCCTGTCGGACCATTATGGCGTCCCGCTCACGCTGATGGCGTTGCTGATCGGCCTCGCCCTCAACTTTCTCAGCGCCGACCCCCGCCTCACCCCCGGCCTCGCCTTCGCGTCGCGCTCGCTGCTGCGCTGGGGGATCGTATTGGTCGGCGTGCGCATCACCTTCGGGCAGATCGTCGCGCTCGGCCCCGTCGCGTTGCTGTGCGTGGTGGCGATCGTCGCGCTGACGATGGGGGCGGGGATCCTCGCGGCGCGGCGCTTCGGCTTCGATACCGCGTTCGGCGTGCTGGCCGGCGGCGCGGTGGCGATTTGCGGGGCGAGCGCGGCGATGGCGCTCGCCACCACGCTCGGCGAAAAGCGCACCACCCAGGCGCAGCTCACGCTGGTGCTGGTCGGCATCTCCGCGATGAGCGCGAGCGCGATGATGCTCTATCCGCTGGTGGCGCACGCCTTCCACATGAGCGACCTCAAGGCCGGCTTCCTGCTCGGCGCGGCGATCCACGACGTCGCGCAGGCGCTGGGCGCGGGCTATTCCTATTCCGACGGCGCGGGCGGGATCGCCGCGATCGTGAAACTGACGCGCGTCGCCTTGCTCGCGCCGGTGCTCGCGGTGGTGGCGATGTGCCTCCCCAGGGGTGAGCGCGGGGCGAGGGGGCCGGGGGTGCCGTGGTTCGTCGTGGGCTTCTTCGTGCTGGCGGGGATCAATTCATTCGGGGTGATCCCACCGTTTGCCGCGAGCTGCGCGGAGAAGATTGCGGGCGCGATGCTGGCCGCGGCGGTCACCGCGACCGCGATCCGCTCGCCTTTGTCGCAATTGCTCGAGGCCGGGCCGAAGCCGCTGCTGGTGATCCTGATCGCGACCCTGGTCGCGCTGGCGCTGGCGCTGGCGGCAGCGTTGCTGCTGATCGGGTAGCCGGACTTTCCAGCCCTTATGCGGGTACCGGCCCGGTCGATTCGCGCACGATCAGCTCGAACGCCACTTCGCGCCGCTCGACCGGCGCATCGGCTGGGCCAAGCAGCAGATCGGCCGCGGCATAGGCCATTTCGCGCGTCGGCTGGCGGATCGTGGTGAGCGGTGGCCAGACGAAGCCCGCCAGCGCGGTATCGTCGAAACCCGCGACCGACAATTGCCCCGGCACCGCCAGCCCGCGGCGATGCGCCACGGTCAGTGCGCCGGCTGCCATATCGTCGCTCGACGCGAAGATCGCGGTCGGCGGTCGGTCGAGCGCCAGCAATGCCTCCGCCGCCACCGCGCCCGACGCGAAGTCGTAGCTCCCTTCGCGCACCAGTACGGGGTCGAGCGCGATGCCCTGTTTGCCCAGGGCGGTGGCATAGCCGCGCATCCGCTGCCCGCTGGTCGCATAGCTCGGATGCCCGGCGATGAAGCCGATCCGCGTGTGGCCGAGCGCGAGCAGATGCGTCGTCATGACCGCCGCCGCGCCTTCATTGTCGATGAAGGTCGAGCTCGCCAGGTCGACCGCGCTGCCCGGCGACACGCGCACGAAGCGCACCCCGCGCCGCGCGAGCAGATCGAGCACCTGCGGATAGTCCGCCACTGGCGGCGTCAGGATCAGCCCGTCGACATGCGTCGCGTCGACCAGATTCTCGATATCGTCGAGCAATGTGTCGGAACGGCGGTCATACGGCTGCGCGATCATCCGCACCCCGTCGAGCGCGCAGCGATCGCGGATTCCCGACTGCATTTCATAGACGTAATACGGGCTGGGATTGTCGCAGATCAGCGCGATCTGGAAGCTGCGCTTGCCCGCGAGCGAGCGCGCCGCCATGCTCGGGCGGAAGTTCAGTTCGGCGACGGCGGCCTCGACCTTGGCGCGAGTCGCGCTGCCGACATAGCGCTCCTTGTTGAGCACGCGCGACACGGTCTTGATCGACATCCCCGAGACTCGCGACACGTCCTTGATCGTTGCGCGCAACCGCCGGCTCCCTGTTCCCGCTGCCTGTGTGGCGCAGCGGGAGCGGGGCGGCAACACCCATCGACGCCGCGATCACGCCATCAGGTTGCGGCCGCGCTGGACGGTGGCGGTGTGGCCGACGCTCGCCGCCGGGGTGTGCGCCTTGATCGTGTCGAGCATGATCCAGTCGTTGCTCGCGCTGGTCGGAGTCAGCGTCATCGCCATATAGCCGCGGCGCGACGTGTCGCACCATTTGAGCTCGGGATTGGCGCGGACCAGAGTGGCGGCGACGAGCTTCGGGTCGGCGCGCGTCGCGGCTTCATAGCCGGGCGAGGTCACCGCATGGCCGGCGAACTCGACGCCGACCGGCTTGCCGTCCTGGCCGAGATCGAACGCCCAGGCATTGTGGCTGTCGCCCGACAGCACGATCAGGTTCGCGCCGAGGCTTTGCGCCCCCTTCAGGAAACGCGCGCGGGCCGCGGGGTAGCCGCCCCAATTGTCGTAGTTGAACGGCAGCCCGACCTTGGCGGCCGCCACGCCGGCGAGAATGTAGTTCTTGGCGCGCGCCGGCGCATCGGGCGCGACCCAGCCCAGCGCATCCTGCGGCATCAGCGTCTTGCCCAGGATCGTGCCGAAGCCGACCACTTGCCAGCGTTGCCCCTGGCGCACCGATTGCGCCATTGCGTGGGAGAGCCAGTTTTCCTGCTGCGACCCCATCATCGTCACGGCCGGATCCATCCACGCGCCGTCGCGAAACGCCTTCAGCGCCGCGGTCGGATCGGCTGCCTTGAACAGGCTCGCGACATCGGGCTGCTTGGTGCGCGCGAGCAGCCGCGTCTCGGTGCGGAACAAGGTCGCCAGCGTGCCGATGTCATAGGCCTTCCACGGCTCGTCGGAGACCGGCATCCATTCGCGATACGCCTGGACCGAGGCGGCCTTGCGCGCGATCCAGTCGCCTTCGTTCGGCTGGTGGTTCTGCGCGCCGCCCTCCCAGCTGTCGTTCGCCGATTCATGGTCGTCCCATTGCACGATCATCGGCACCTTGGCGTGGAGTGCCTGCAGATCGGGGTCGCTGCGATAGCTCGCATAGCGGATGCGGTAGTCGGCCAGATGCAGCAATTCGTTGGCGGGCAGCGGCACGCGCCCGGTGACCTGCTCGCTCACCGCGGGATAGTCGCCGGTTTCATATTCGTAGAAATAGTCGCCGAGATGGATGGCGAGGTCGATATCGTCGCGCGCCGCGGCATGGGCATAAGCGTTGAAATAGCCATAGGGCATGTTCGAGCAGGAGAAGGTCGCGGTGCGGAAGCGATCGACTCGGCCGACCGGCAGCGTCCTGGTCGTGCCGACGGGCGAAAAGCTGCCATCGGGCGCGACGAAGCGGAAGTGATAGCGCTGGCCCGGCTTGAGGCCGTCGACCGTGATCTTGGCGGTGAAATCGCGCCATACGCCCGTGATCTGCGATCCTCCCGCCGCGACGCGCGCGAAATCGGGCGTCTCGGACAGTTCGACACGCACTTCGGCGGTGTCGCCCGTGGCGGGCACGTAGCGCGTCCACAACAGCATCGAATCGCTCGCCGGCTCGCCGCTGGCGACCGAATGGGTGAAGCCGCGCGCCGCGGCGACCGACGGCTCGGCGGAGAAGCCGGGCACGGCGAAGGCGCCGAGCCCCAGCGAACCGGTCAACAGGAAGGAGCGGCGATCGATACGGATGGTCATGAGCGGTCTCCTGCGGTTGGGGCTCCCCTGCACCCGCGATATGGCGCGTTCGTGACAGTCGCGACAACGCCGGTTATGGCGGCGCCAATGGGGGGCTCCATGACCATGATCGCGACGCCACGGCGCTGCGCGCTTGCCGCGCTGGTGGTGTTCGCGCTGTTCGCGCTGCTCCATCCGATCGACCATGACGAGAGCCAATATGTCGCGGCGGCGGTGCTCGGCGCGCACGGGCTGCTGCCGTATCGCGACTATGCCTATCTGCAGACCCCGCTCCAGCCATTGCTGTTCGCGCCGGTCGCATGGGGCGCGGGGGTGCTGGCGTGGCCGGCATTGCGGCTGGTCAATGCGGTACTCGGCGTGTGGATCCTGGCCTGCGTGTGGCGGGCTGCGCGCGATGCCGGGGCGACGCCGCGCGCGGCGCTGATCGCCGCCGGGCTGCTCGCCGGATGCGACATCCTGCTGTTCAGCATCGCCACCGCGCGCAACGATGCGCTGCCCGCCGCCTTGCTCGCCACTGCGCTGGTCCCGATCGTGCGCGTCGGGCGCGAGCGGGCGAGTACCGGCGCCGCGTTGCTGGTGGGGATGTTGCTGGCAGGCGCGGCGGCGGCGAAGATTTCGTACGCGCTGCCCGCGGTCGCATATGGCGGCCATGCGCTGCTCGACCGCCGGCATCGCCCGCTGATCGTGCTGCTCGGCGCCGTGCCGATGCTGTGCCTCGGCGCGTGGAGCTGGGCGCTCGCGCCCGATGCCTTCGTGTTCGGCACCTTGCGCTTCCCGGCACTCGCTCCGGCCGAATTCTACGGCGATCGGACGTGGAAGCTTTCGCTCTTCGCCAAGGCGATCGACGTGGTGAAGTTCCTCGCGCTCGGCCCGGCCGTGTTCGCGCTGGTGATGTTGGGGAAGCGCCTGGCGCGTCTCGGCGCGGTCGAGTGGCTGGCGCTCGCGGGGTTGGTTTCGGCGCTGCTGCCGATGCCGACCTGGCGGCAATATCTGCTGCCGGCGCTGCCGCCTTTGTTCGTGCTGCTCGCGCTGGAATGGGATCGGCGACCGCCGGGGCCGCGCGGGCGCGTCGTCGCGGTCGTGACGCTGTGTGCTGGCCTCGCCCCGACGCTTCTCACCACAGTGCAGGGCTTCGGCGCGACGGGGATGCCGGCGGCGATCCGCGAGGGCGCGGCGATCCGCGCCGGGCTCGATGCAGCGGCGGTCAGCGGCGCGGTCGCGACGCTGTCGCCGCAATTCCTGGCGGCGACCGGGCGCGTGTCCGATCCGCGCTTTGCCACCGGCCCGTTCTATTTTCGCAGCCACGCGATCGTCCCCGCGACCGAGGAAGCGCGGCTGCACCTCGTCTCGGGGGATCGGCTCGACACGCTCGATCGCGCCCCGCCCGCGGCGGTGCTGGTCGGTGGGGAGGGCGCGTGGACCAGTGGCGATCCCGCGCTGGACGCGGTGCTCGAAGGTTGGGCGCGTGACCGGGGCTATCGTCGCGTTCCGCTCGCGAGCGCGCGTTTCCGCCTGTTTGTCGGGCCGCGCTGACCGCGGCTGCAGCGGCGTTGGCGCTTGTCTCGCCCGGGAAATGCCCTAGGCGGCGTGAGCGTGACCGATCCCGTAGCTCTCCCGTTTCGATCGACCGTCCGCCGCGCCGTGCAGATCATGCCGCGCTGGACGATCCTGCTGGCGACCGCGCTGCTGGTGCGCGCACTGACCTTCGGCAATCCGATCCTGCATGTCGACGAGGAATTCTATTTCGCCGCCGCGCGCGCGATGGTCCATGGCGCGGTGCCCTATGTCGATGTGTGGGACCGCAAGCCGGTCGGGCTGTTCCTGCTCTATTGGCCCGCCGCCGCGCTCGGCGTGCCGCTCGGCATCTGGGCGTATCAGGCGATGGCGCTGGCGAGCGTCACGCTCACCGCGCTGTTGATTGCCCGGCTGGCCGATCGTGCCGGCTGGGCCAAGGGCGCGCTGCCGGCGGCGCTCGCCTATCTGTTGTGGCTCAATCTGCTGGAAGGCGAGGGAGGGCAGACCCCGGTCTTCTACAACCTGTTGATGGTCGGCGCAGCGGCCTTGCTCGCACCGCGCGGCGACGATGCGGCGCAGCCCGGGCGCCGCTTCGGCCACGGTTGTGCGGCAATGGCGTTGGTCGGCCTGTCGCTCCAGATCAAATATACCGTGGTGTTCGAAGGATTGTTCTTCGGCTTGTGGTGGATGTGGCGCGAGCGCAGACTCGGCCGGCCGCGCCGGCACGTGCTGGCGCTCGCGCTGCCACTGGCGGTGCTCGCCGCGTTGCCGACGCTCGCGGCATGGGGCTGGTTCGCTGCGCACGGGTTTAACGACGCATTCGTCTTCGCCAATTTCCAGTCGATCGGCGCGCGCGGCGGCGATCCGCTGCACCGCCAGATCGGCAATTTCGCAGTGCTGTTGCTGATCCTGTCGCCGCTGATCGTGATGGCGACGCTCGCTGCGCGCCTGCCCGGCGCGCACGGTGTCGAGGCGCGGATGCGGCGCTGGTTGGCGAGCTGGGCGATCGTCGCCGCGCTCGGCGTGATCGTGTTCGGCGCCTATTTCGATCATTACGGCCTGCCTCTCCTGGTGCCGTTCTGCGCTTGCGCCGCGGGGTTCTTCGCCAAGGATCGCCGTGCCGCACGCGTGACCGTGCCGATCCTTGCGGTGGTGCTGCTGGCATCGCAGATCATCCTGCTGGCCAAGCAGCACAATCGCGGCACGCCCGCGCAATTCCGCGCGATCACGCAGGTGATCGGGCAGGGCCCGGGGTGCCTCTACGTCTTCTCCGGCTCGTCAATGTATTATGGCTATGCGGATCGCTGCGTGCCGACGCGCTATCTCTTCTCGAGCCACCTCGTGGCGAAGCGCGAACAAGGCGCGATCGGGGTCGATCAGCAAGCCGAGATCGAACGGATCCTGGCATTGCGCCCCGAGATCGTCGTGGCGGGCCCGACCTATCTCGACGAACGCAAGGATTTGCGCACGCTGTTCACGCGCCTCGTCGCGCGCGACTATCGCCAGCGCGCCGACCTGCCGCTCGGCAAGGGCCGCGTCGTGGTCTACGCCCGGCGCTGAACCGGCAGCGCGCGCTTGGCGTCGACCAGGCCCTGATAATAGGCCATTAGGTCGATCGCATGGTCGCGGTCGCTGCGCACCTTGGTCGCCGCCACGAGCGCCGCGCGGCGCAGCACGCGCTGGTCGCGCGCGAACAGCCGGTGGATCGCCTGCGCCGCACTTTCGGCATCGCGCGCGGTGTAGAATTCGGACGCATGCGGGTCCGCCACTTCGGCGCAACCACCGGTATCGGGCACGATCAGCGGCAAGCCGCCCGCCATCGCTTCCGACGCGACCAGCCCGAACGGCTCGGCCTCCGATCCGTGGATCAGCGCGTCGCAACTTGCGACGATCCGCGCCAGCCGCTCGCGGTCATAGACCGGGCGGAACATGCGGATATGCGGGCTGCCGGCGATGCGCGCTTCGATCTGGCGGCTTTCGACGCCGGTGCCGAGCAGGATCAGGCCGACCGGAAGATCCGACCCCGCACGCTCGACCGCGTCGATCACCAGTCGCCAGCGTTTCTCGGGATGATGCCGCCCCAGCCCGAGCAGCAAATGCCCGCTCGGTGGCAAGTCGCACTGCGCCAGCAACGCCGCGCGCAACCGCTCGTCGCGCAGATCGGGCGAGAAATGCCCGCGCTCGATCCCCAGCGGCATCGCCGCGTCGATATGGACGCCGCGCCCCTTCAGCCGCTTTTCGAGCGCCGGGCCGTTGGTGACGACCGCGTCGAAATGTTTGAGGAAGCGCGACATGTAGCGGCTGTACCAATCGAACGCCTGTTCGAGCCGCGCCTGCGGGGCCATGCCTTCGAACCAGCGCAGCGCATAGGCCGCCATATTGTCGTTGTGCATGAAGAACGCCTTGACCGCGCCGCCGTCATATTGGGGCTGCCACTTGCCGATCACCCACGGCAGCCGCCATGGCGACGAGGTCTCGACGACGTCGGGCTGGAGCAGGTCGAGCCAGCGCACGATCGGCACGGCGTCCCAGAACAATCCGTAATTCTGGTCGAGCGGCAAATGCCCGGTCTGGATCCAGATCACCTTGCCGCCGCCGGGCCGCTCCTCGATCGCATTCTCGCGCCCGGGCGCTAGTACGATCAGCTCATGCCCGAGATCGGACATGATCCCCATCTTGCGGTCGATATAGGTGCGCACGCCGCCGCCGGTCGGCGAATAGAATTCGTTGACGTCGACGATACGCATCGCGGTCAGTTCTCCAGCGGAGCGAAGCCACCCAACCCGCGGAGATACTGCGCCCGAATATTGGCCGTCACAACCCCTTCGGGCACCACGATCCGCGCCATGGCAAGCTTGGGGCGCGTGCGGCCGAGCTTGACGTTGCTGGCAAAGCCCGCGCCGTCGCTCCAGAAATTGAACTTGTTCTTGCCGTCGCGATTGTGCGTGAACAGCAAGGCATAGGGGCCTGGCGTCGGCACGCGGATGCACAGCGAGATCGGCCCGGTCTGCGGCGTCGGCAAGCGCACGCGGCGGAAGAACTTGCCTTCCTTGATCAGGTCGCGGTCGTCTTTGAGGAAATCGGCGTCGTTCGCCGGGAACAGTTCGAGTTTCAATTCGCCGGTGCGATCCTTGAGGCCTTCGACATTGACTCGGATCGCCGGGCCGCCGGTCGAACAGGCCGCCGCGTCGCTGCCGAGCACCTGCGCCGCCTGCACGCCCGCGGGAAACGAAGTCGCCGCGAGCATCGCCACGGCCACCGCCATAATCTTGCGCATCATCAACTCTTTCTCACCAGGCCGACCAGCCCGAAGATCGCGACCAGCACGACATGGACCAGCAGCGGCAGGGCCGCGGTGACGGCGATCAGCACCGACAATTCCGCGTCTTGCCCGATCAATAGGGTGGCGAAGGTGGCGAAAAGAAGGTCCTTGTTCGGCACGAGCGGCAGGCGCCCGACGATCATCCGCGCCGCCGACAGCAGCAGCCACATGCCGACCGTCACCGTCGGCAGCCCGAAATGCCACGTGAAGGCGATCAGCACGCAGCCGGCGACCAGGCGCAGGCAATGCACCCCGAAGATCCACCACAAGGTCGCGCGCGGGAGCGAGAAGATGCGCTTGGAGAAGACGAGGAACGGCAGCGACATCGCGAACACCGCGATCACCGACCAGATCGCATTGTGCAGCCCATGCGGCGTGAGCAGCCCGATGCCGAGCGGCATCGCCACCGCGATCATGGCGAGCGTCACCATGTTGCCGGCGATCGCCGACAGGATGCTGACGTCCTTCACCGCGCCGAACGGCGCCGCGACCATCGTCGAGCGCTGCCGCGCCCAGGCGTAGAAATAGGCCTCGCCCGAATAATTGAGGATGTCGTTGGCGATGCGCTTCTTGATCAGCGCGACGAAGCCGGCGGCGGGAATGCCCCATAGCCCGCGGAAGATGATGAAATCGCCCGTCACCGGCGCGATGTAGAGAAGCGCGAAGAAGACGTAGAACAGCGGGTTGGTCGGCATCGCCGACATCAGGCTGTCGACGCCGAGCGCGCGCAGCTTGAGGCCGAGCCAGAGGATCATCACCACCGTCGCCGCCGCGCCGAGATAGGACGGCCAGCGTCGCTTGAGCGGCTTCATCGGCTCGAGACCAGCAAGGTCGGGGCCGGCGAGGGTGGGCGCGCCGGACAGGCCGGGCAGCGGCGGCAAAGGAAGCAGCGTCCTCGACACGGGTGTCGCGGCGCCGATCCCGGGCCCGGTCGTCAATTTTGTCACGTGGCGCGTTTGTCCGCTAGTTCAAGCCGGTCGTGGCGGTCCAATGGCGGCGCTTAGCGGCCAAAGTGTGGCGCGGCAAATGGGTTGTGGCATGGTCGTCCGCGCCCATCGCGCAACGATTTGGAAATACAGCGTTTCCTCACTGCTTGCGAAACTTTTGCGACAAAGCCACGTTACAGCATCCCATTATGCTCAGTCCCAGACCGCCCGCGGCGCATATTCTTGCTTTCGCCCAGACGCTTAACGGCGGCGGGGTGGAGAAGGCGCTGCTGCGCCTGGTGCAGGGGTGGAGCGATCTCGGCCGTCGCGTCACTTTGGTGATCGGCGATGCCGACGGGCCGCTTGCGCGTGATCTGCCGTCGGGTGTGGAGACGCGGCTGATCGGGCGCTCGTCGATGCTGGGCATGGGCGCGCTGCCTGCGCTCACCCACGAAATCGCGCCCGACATATTGTTTTGCCCGGGAAATCACTATTCCGCGCTCGCTGCCTGGACCAGATTGCGGCTCGGGCGGCGTTGTCCGCCGATCGTCGCCAAAATCTCCAATGCGCTGGTGCGGCGCGACCAGGGCGCGGCGCTCGCGCTCGCCTATCGCCGCTGGCTGCGCTGGCATCCGAGCTTCGTCGACCGGTTGGTGGCGATGAGCCCGGCGATGGCCGAAGAGGCGCGAATCGAGATGGGCGCGAGTCGCGCGATGCTCAGCGTAATCCCCAACCCGCCGGTGCGCGCCGTACCGGGCGCCATATTGCCGGCGATGCCGACCGGTCGCTTCCTGCTCGGCGTAGGGCGACTCGCGCCGCAAAAGCGGTGGGACCGGCTGATCGATGCGTTCGGCCGCATCGCCGAGCGCGACGTGGCGCTGATGATCGTCGGAGAGGGCAGCGAGCGCGGCGCGCTCGAAGCGCAGATCGCCGCGCTCGGGCTGGGCCACCGCGTGTCGCTACCGGGGCATGTCGCCGATCCCACGCCGATCATCGCACGCGCGACGGCACTGGCCCTGGTGTCGGATTTCGAGGGCGTGCCCGGCGTGTTGCGCGAGGCGCTGGCGGTCGGCACGCCGGTGGTGACGACCGAATCGAGCGTCGCGGTGCGCGAGATCGTGACCGATCGGACGCTCGGCAGCATCGTGGCGCCGGGCGCCGATGCGGCATTGGTCGGCGCGCTCGAATATTGGCTCGCCCCGGACCGCCAGCGCCCGCGCCCGGTGCCGCAACCCGGCGAGGATGCCGCCGCGGCGTATCTCGATCTGTTCGATCAGGTCGTGCTCGAACGGCGGTTCGTGACGGCGTGAGAGGTGCAAAGCTGCGATAACCTGCGTCGTCGCCCCGGCGCAGGCCGGGGCCGCTGGCCTGCTGGGCGCGGTGCGTGACACGAACTGACCGGCCCCGGCCTGCGCCGGGGCGACGTTCTTGGCCCAAATTTCCCTGAACCGCCGCGCCCCACCAGCGCGAACGCGCGAAGTTTCACCCGCCGTCGCGGACTCGGTCGCGGTGCGCCGCAGCCACTTCCGGCAGCGCGCACGCCGCCGCATCGGCGGCGACGAGGCGCGGCAAGGCGTCGAGCGGTACCGCGAAGCGGCGCGCATTGTACATTTGCGGGACGAGGCAGACGTCGGCGAGGTTGGGGGCAGCACCGCCGAGGAACGGGCCCGGCAAATCGGCGGCCATCGCCTCGAGCGCGGTCAGCCCTTCCGCCACCCAGTGCCGATACCAGTCTTCGCGCGCGGCCTGGTCGGCGTTGAATTGCGCGCTCAGCCGGTTCAACACGCGCAGATTGTCGATCGGGTGGATATCGGCGACGATCACCAACGCCTGCGCGAGCACATTCGCCCGCGCGACCGGGTCGCGCGGGAGCAACGCCACTGCCGGATGTGCCGCCTCGAGATAGTCGATGATCGCGAGGCTTTGCGTCAATACGGCCGCGCCGATGTCGAGCGCCGGCACCAGCCCCTGCGGGTTGCGCGCCAGGAAATCGGGCGCGCGCTGGGCGCCTTGCGAGATGTCGACCGCGACGCTGCGATACGGGATCTGCTTCAGATTGAGCGCGATCCGCACGCGATACGCGGCCGAGGAGCGCCAGTAATCGTAAAGGATCATGCCTCGGCGTCCCCCTCCGCCTCCGAGCTGCGCTCGAGCGCGACCTTGATCATCGCGGTCATCGGGTCGGCGAGCGTCAGGCCGAGGATGCCGAACAAGGTGCCGGCCAGGATCTGCATCGACAGCGTCAGCGCCGGTGGCAGATCGACCGTGCGCTTGGCGACCATCGGGATGACGACATAGCCGTCGAGCGTCTGGACGAAGAGATAGATGCCGATCGCGGCGAAGCCGGTATGCGTGCCGGCGCTGAAGCCGACCGCGACCATCAGGATGCCGCTGGTGATCGCGCCGATATTGGGCACGAAGGCGAGGATGCCGGTGATGATGCCGAGCACCAGCGCCATCGGCACGCCGAAGATCGCCAGCGCGATGCCGGTCATCACGCCCTCCAGCGCCATGCCGAACAGGCGCCCGGCGAGCAGGCGGCGCAGCGTCGTCGCCATCTGTTCGATCGTGCCGGCGAAGCGCTGGCGCTGGTCGCTCGGCACCATCCATTGCAGCCCGCCTTCGTACAGCCGCGGCTCCATCGCGATGAACAGGCCGATCACCAGCACCATGATCAGGCTGGCGACCGCACCGAAAGCGATGCCGAGATAGGACGTGAGCTTGCCGAACGAGCCCAGCGCCTGCTGCATGATGCCGTTGAGATCGGCCTTGCCCGGCATGATGCCCTGGCTGGTCGCCCAGGCCATCAATTTGGTTGCCTGCGCGGTCAGCGTGGCGCGCAATTGCCCGATCTGTTCGGAAATGCCCGCGCCGGTGAGGTAGAACACCCCTGCGATGAAGATCACGGTGAGGATCACGACGATCGCCAGGCGCCACGGCCGCCCGATCGGCAAGATGCGCCCAAGCAGGCGCACGCCGCCGTCGAGCATCGAGGCGAAGACCAGCCCGCCGAAGATGATCA
>CAXTEO010000050.1:0-28832 GCA_964243205.1 uncultured Sphingomonas sp. | reverse complement strand
CTGCGGTGGCGTTTCTCACAAGTCCAGCAGCGCGGCACATCACCGCCGCGATCCTCGACATCGATGGCGGGCAGACGGCCTAGGCATCGTGGACAAAGCTTGACCTGAGACTCGCAGGTTGATTCAAGGCTGCCTTTTGGAGGCGGCGTTGGGCGAGCGTGTCGGGGTTTCGGACGAAGAGTGGGCGCTGATCGGACCGTTGCTTCCACCCGAACATGGTCGCGGATGTCGTCCTGCGGGCGACAACCGTCGGTACTTTGAAGGCATGATGTGGATGGCGCGATCGGGTGCGCAGTGGCGTCTGCTGCCGGACCAAACTGGATGCGCACCAAATATGTACTGAGTCCATATAACTATGCAAGCCATCGAGGATCGCAGTCTGGACAGGAGGACGCGAAAGCGCCTGGCGACCCGCCAGGCGATTTCCGACGTGGCCACCCGTCTGTTCATGGAGCGCGGCTTCGACCGGGTGACGATCGACGAAATCGCCGGAGCGGCCGACGTCGGGCGGATGACGGTGTTCAACCATTTCCCGCGCAAGGAGGACATGTTCTTCGACCGCGAGCAGGAGGTGCACGATCTGGCGTTCGAGGCCGTTCGATCGCGCGCAGCCGGGATATCGCCTATCCAAGCGCTGGGAAGGCTCGCGCACCAGATGGTCGAGCAGCGCTCGGATGCTTTTCCGTTGTTCGCAGACACCAGGACGTTCGTCGAAACGGCGCAGGCGAGCGAGGCGTTGAAAGCGCGGGCGCGACAGATGCGCGATGATTTCGTCCGCGCCTTGGCCATGGTCCTGGCAGACGCGCTTGAGCGGCCCGCTGATGATCCCGATGCACATCTCGCGGCGGGGATGATTGCAGCGACTTGGAGTATCGCGTTTACACGTGCGCACGCTAAGCTGAGTGCCAGCGGAAACGTTGAGGCCGCAAAAAGCCTTTTCTTGGACCTGATCGATCGAGGGGTCATCGGCACGGATGCTGCCCTGGAGGGAGCCCGATCCTCAGATGTCGTTTGACGCAATAGCTGCCACTCGAAGTTCGTTTCTAACTCCCGACTTCGGACATTTGTTCAGAAATTCGCAGGGCCAACTTCATCGGAAAAACAAGGGTTTCGGTATTCCCCTTCTCTGGTTTCATTGCACTCGCTTGTGCCGCAAGCTACACCTTTGGCGCCGAGCCATGCTCGAGGTCTATCGTCTGAGGCGTGACCCCGGTCTGACGCAGATCGACTTTACGGACCTTTTCGGAACTTGTTTTAGGCAATGACTCTATGAAGCGGATGTAACGAGGTTGCGCGAAGCGAGGCATCTGCTCGTGCGCGTGGCGAGCGATGTCCGCGGCAGACAGGGTCTTGTTCGCGTGCAAGACGATTGCGAGCATGATCTCATCCTCTCCTCCATCGATGCTGGACGGCACAGCGTATGCGGCGATCTCTGCAATACCCTCGACGCGCAGGAAGCTCGCCTCGATGTCCGCGGCCGAGATATTTTCCCCGCGCCGCCGAATGCAATCTTTGATGCGATCGACAAAAGTGATGTAGCCGTCGACATCCATGCGGCCGGCGTCACCTGTGTGGAACCAGAAGTTGCGGGTCGCTTCGACGGTCTTTTCCGGCTGGCCGTGATAGCCCGCCATGAACCCGCCGGGGATGCGCGGCCGGATCATGATCTCGCCGACCTCGCCGACTTCGAGAGGCATATCCGTCACGGTATCGCGGATTTCGACCTCGAAATACCGCGCGTATGGCCGACCGCAGGTGCCCGGCCGTGATACGCCGCGCTCGCCGTAAAGCGGGATGTTGACCTCGGTCATGCCGTAGGCGCCCAGCGCGTCGACGATGCCGAACCGGTCGCGCCATGCACGGTCGTGATCGGGGTGATTTGGCGCGGAAAGGATCAGCCGCAGCCGATGATCGCGATCGTCCGGTCGCGGCGGTTGCGCCAGGACGAAGGCGCTAATCGCTCCGAGGCTGTGCGTGAGCGTGGCCTTGCTCCGGCGGATATCGTCGAGCCAAGCAGAGGCCGAGAAGCGATCGCGCACCACCGCCGTTCCCCCTGCAATCAAGACCGCGGCAAGTTGCATCAACAGTCCGTTGGCATGGTAGAGCGGCAAGCAGATGTAATAGCGGTCGGTTTCATCGACCCCAAGATTGTCGATCACGCCCAGCCCGAAAAGATAACAGTGCGCATGCGGCATGAGCACGCCCTTCGGTGCGCCGGTCGTGCCCGAGGTGTACATGATGCAGGCGAGATCGGACGGTGCGGGCACAGTTGCGGCGCCGATCGATTCCGCGTGCCAGTCGGCGAAGTCGCGATGATCGCGCGCTTCCGCAGCCATGGCTCCAGCGACGATGACATGCTCGATATGCGGCCGCCCGGCGAGCGTCGACAGACGCGCGAGATAGCTCGCATGGATGATCAGCGCGGCAGGCGCCGCATCGCGCAACGGGTGTTCCAGGAATGCGCCGGACAGTTCGGTGTTGAGCAGCACCGCAACAGCGCCCAGCCGCCCGATCGCTGCCCAGGCCCGCACGAAATCGAGGCTGTTGGGCAGCATCACCGCGACCCTGTCTCCCGCGCCGATGCCGCAGTTGGCGAGCATCGCGGCGACCTGCGCCGCCTGATCGCACGTTTCCGCAAAGGTGAGGCTTTCGCCGCCGACCATCGTGACGAAGACCTGCTTCCCGCGATCGCGCGCCTGTTCCTCAAGAACGGCAGGAAGCGACCAGCGGTGGGGGTCGTGCGCGTTGGCGTACACCGTCAGTCCTTAGGTCGGGCGAGGCGCCGGCAGAGATCGGTCAGGCCCGCCGCGGAGAACGACGCGAGCCGCTTGCGAACCGCCGCCACGTCGCTCGAATGGCACAGCCCGCCCGACAGATTATCGATGCGGCCCGTATCTGCGAACGAGAGCGACAGGGCGCCGGAAATGAAGTGGTAGCACCAGTAAATGTCCTCGGGATTGGCGTCCGGCAAGCATTCGCGCAGAAGCGAGATCAGCTTCTGGATGACGGGATCGAAGAATTGCGTCATCGCATTGCCGCCCCAACTCGGCGTGTTGTTTACGAGTGCGACGAGCCGGAGATAGTTGCGCCAGCCATCGCCACCCGTTTCCCACCATTGCAGGACGGGCTCGAAGAAAGCCTGCAAGCAGCCCTCTGCGGTCATTGCGGCGGTCGAGGCTTCATAGCGGTTCATCGAACTCAGGCGCTGGACGTTAACCACCTCGGCCCGACGATTGAACACCGCGTCGAACAGGCCCCGTTTCGAGACGAAATAGTAATTCAGGAGCGCAGGATCGACGCCTGCTTCCGTCGCCACCTGCCGAACCGTCACGCCGTGAAAGCCGTGCACGCAGAACAGCGCCTCCGCCGCGTCGAGGATCACGTCGCGACGATCGATATTCTCGTCATGCTGGCGAGGTCGTCCGCGTCCGGCGGGACGCGCGAGGTTCGGTGTGGCGGCGGCGCGGCGCACGCGCGACTTTGCCGGAGATTTTTCCAAGCCCTCGTCCCTCTTCAACGTCTTTTCTGCGGCAATCGTATGCGCGCCACGCCCGCCTGTCAATTATTCATCACCTGTAGAAATAGATTGACACCCGTCCGAACCGGCAGCATTTCTGCGTGAAATAACGGTCAGCGGCGTTTGAGTCGGTGGGTCACGAAGCCTGAAGGCATCCGGATCCGGCATATGCTCAACGATCGTTGAATTACCTTGAGAGGGGATGACGAATGAACAAGGCACTCTGGAAAGCTCTTGTCTGCGGCGTCGCGATCGGGACGCTCGACCAGACCGGCGCGGCTTTGGCCCAATCCGCCGGACCGCCCAGCACCGGACCGCAGCCCGCTCCCGCTGCGCCCGAAGCCTCGCCCGGCACGGACATCATCGTCACCGCGCAGAAGCGGTCCGAGCGCCTGCAGGACGTGCCGCTCAGCATCACTGCCTACACCAGCGAAAGCATCGAGCGCCAAGGCATCAAGACCTTCGAAGATTATGCGGCACGGTCGGCCGGGGTGCATCTGTCGCGCGACGGCACGCAATCGTCGTTTAGCATCCGCGGTATCCAATCCACCTCCACTGCCGACACGACGTCGGCGACCGCCGGCATCTATGTCGATGATTATCCGCTCTACGACACCTGGTTCCGCTTCAGTTCGCCCGACGTACGCGTCTTCGACGTTGAGCGGATCGAGGTGCTGCGTGGTCCGCAGGGCACGCTGTACGGTGCGACGTCCCTGTCGGGTTCGATCCGCATCATCACCGCCAAACCGAACCTGACGTCGATCGGCGCCAAGTTCGAAGGCACGTTATCGACCACCGACGGCACCGGCCGACCGAATTACGATGTCGATGCGATGGTCAATGTGCCGCTTTCGACCGACAAGGTCGCCATCCGCGCGGTCGGCTATGCAAGACGCGATTCAGGCTATGTCGATAATCCGGTGCGCGGCCAGACCAATGTCGATGATCGCCGGACCTATGGCGGCCGTTTTTATCTCCGCGCCGCGCCGACCGAAAGCCTCGATCTGCTGGCGTCCTTCACCTACCAGCGCGACGAACAGGACGACCAGACGGCGACCTATTATTTCCCCACCGCGACGAGAACGATCAATCAGTTCAACGCCGGTGCCCCCAACATCACCCGCAGCGATCTGCTGATCGCCTCGATCTCGGCCAATCAGGAACTCGGAAATGGCAATCTCACGCTGACGGGCACTTATGGCGAGAACAAATCTCGCAACAGCCTGAACGCGACGCCCTTCGCCGCGATCTTCGGAGCGGCCGTACCGACCAGCTTGATCCAGCCCAGCAATTCGAACACCAAGATCGTCGAGGCGCGATACACGTCGGATGCGACAAAGCCGCTTCGGTTCGTCCTCGGCGCTTATTACAATTCGCGGTTTCGCGAGTTCCAACAGAATGCCTACCAGCCCGCGCTGATTCCGATCTTCGGGACGTCACGCATCTATCAGGTTTCGGCCAACCAGCGCGCCAGCGAATATGCCGCGTTCGGCGAAGGCACCTGGGCGTTCGCCCCTCGCTTCGAATTCACCGCTGGACTGCGCGTCTTTCGCAACACCTATCACTTCACCAGCGACGTCAGCGGACTGCTCAACAATCCCGCGGCCCCATTGGTCAGCAACCTGACCGACACCAACAACAACCAGACATCAACGACGCCGAGGTTTTCGCTGTCGTACAAGCCGGTTCGCAACGTCAACATCTATGCGACCGCGTCCAAGGGGTATCGCTTCGGCCTGACCAATTTCAATGCGGCCTCGAGCACCGGCATTCCACTGGCGTATAAATCGGACTCGCTGTGGAACTACGAACTGGGCCTGAAGGCAACGATGTGGGATGGCCGCGTCACGCTCAACACTTCGGGTTATTATGTCGCCTGGTCGGATATCCAGCTGACCTTCATCAACCCGAATGGGCAGGGGTACATCACCAACGCTGGTGACGCTCGCTCCTACGGGCTCGAGAGCGAACTGTCCTTCCGGCCGACCCATGCCTTCGAGCTCAACGCTTCGCTATCCGTCGGGAGAGCCGAATTGTCGAAGGACAATCCGGGCATCCAGCGGCGAGCCGCATCCGCTCGGGGTCCGAAGATCGTCGGCGTGTTCGCTGGCGACCGCTTGCCGGGTTCGCAGGAAGTGTCCGCCTCTGGCGGTGTGCAATATACCATCGAGAATGTCGGATCCGGCGACGCCTACATTCGCCTCGACGACGTCTATGTCGGGCCGTCCTACACCGACTTCATGAAGGCCGGGTCGCTGCAGATTGGTGACTACAACCTCGTCAACCTGAGGCTCGGCTACAAGCTCGACAAATTCGAGATCGTCGGTTTCGCGGACAATCTGTTCAACAGCCGAGGCATCGTGAACGCCGTTCCAAACGCCGACGTGATCGGCCTGACCGACGCGGCATATCGGGTACGGCCGCGCACCATCGGTCTTACATTGCGCGCGCGTTACTGATCGTCATGGCGCAATACGCCGACCGCTTGAGCCTCGCCGGTCGCATCGCCTTCGTGACGGGCGGTGCGCAGGGCATTGGCTATTGCTGTGCCGAGGCGCTCGCTGAAGCCGGCGCCAGCGTCACGATCGGCGATCGTGACGCCGATGCCATCGATCGGGCGATCGATCGATTGGAGGGCAAAGACTATGCCGTTGCAGGCGAAACGCTCGACGTGACCGATCCCGCAGCGGTCACGCGTGTCGCCGACGCAGTGGCGGCACGCGCGGGACGGATCGACATTCTCGTCAACAATGCCGGCATCGCGCGTAGCGACACGCCGGCTGAGGATGTCACCGACGAGCATTGGCTGAACGTGCTCGACGTCAATTTGAACGGCAGTTTCTGGTGCGCGCGCGCTTTCGGACGGCATATGCTCGCGCAAGGATCGGGCAGCATCGTCAATGTCGGGTCGATGAGTGGCGTAATCGTCAACCGTCCCCAGCCGCAAAGCTATTACAATGCGTCAAAGGCTGCAGTGCATCAGCTCACCAAATCGCTGGCGGCGGAATGGGCGGCGCGTGGTGTGCGCGTCAACGCGGTCGCGCCGACCTACATTGCTACCCCGCTGAATGCCTTCGCCGACAAGCAAGGCGAAATGTACCGCCGCTGGATCGACGGCACGCCGCAGGGCCGGCTTGGTGAGCCCGAAGAGGTTGCATCGATCGTCCATTTTCTCGCGTCCGATGCCGCCAGTCTCATGACCGGCAGCATCGTGCTCGCCGATGGCGGCTACACATGCTGGTGACCGATCGATCACACGGGAGCAGGACGCGATGAGCAAGGTGCAAATTACGCTGGCCGATGGCGTCATCGAAGGCGTTGTAGCGAGCGGGGTCCGGCGTTTTCTGAGCGTGCCCTATGCGGCGCCCGTCACCGACGCACGCCGCTTCCGCGCGCCGCAACCGGTCGAGCCATGGCAGGGTGTACGGGACGCGACGATCGCCGGGCCGTGCGCACCGCAGAGCGTCCGCCCGGCAATGGAGATCGAAACCGACGCGCTGATGGGAACGGCCGTCGCCAGCGGACCCGATTATTTGACGCTAAACGTCTTCGCGCCGGACGGTCGCCCCGAAAAATGCCCCGTCATGGTCTTCGTCCATGGCGGCAGCTTCGTCGCGGGGAGCAAGGACGCGGATATCTATGACGGCACTGCCTTCGCGCGGGACGGCGTGGTGTGCGTCGTCATCAACTATCGGCTCGGCATCGAGGGGTTCCTGCCGGCCGATGGCGTGGCGACCAATATCGGCTTGCGCGACATGATCGCAGGCCTCGGCTGGGTGCGCGACACTATCGCAGGTTTTGGCGGCGACCCGGACAACGTCACGATGTTCGGGGAGTCCGGCGGCGCCTGGTGCATCGCCGCGCTGATGACGTCGCCGCTCGCCAAGGGCCTGTTTCACCGCGCGATCTGCCAGAGCGGGCATGTCTATCTCAGCCGCGACCCGTCGATAGTTCGGCGCCTCGTCCGGCGCATCGCGAAGCGCGCGAACGTCGCACCGAGCCGGGACGGCCTGCTCGGCAAAACGCCGCAGCAATTGTTGCCCGCGCAGGAATGGGTGATGAAGCCGAGCCTGTGGTTCAGCATGCGCGACGCGCAGGGCCGCGACCCATCCTTCGGGATCACCCGCTTCCTGCCCGTGCACGGCGACGACGTGCTGCCGGTCAGCACGATACAGGCGCTCGCGGACGGCGCCGGCGCGGAGATCCAGCTGCTGATCGGCACGACCAGCGAGGAGGCGCGGCTGTTCTTCGTGCCCGGCGACACGATTGCCAAGCTGAAGCGCTGGATGGTCGTCCTGTTCATCAAACGCGCCCTGCCCCGCGCCCGCGCCGCCTTGCGCGCTTACGGCCTCGACGAGAAAGGCGCGAAGCCCGGCGAGGTGCTTACCCGCGCGATGACCGACCTGATGTTCCGCTGGATGACCAGGCGAACGGCGGAACTGCACAAGGGCCGCTCGCACGTCTATGAATTCGAATGGAAATCCCCCGCGATCGAGGGGCGGCTCGGTGCGGCGCATGCGGTCGAGCTGCCGTTCGTCTTCGATACCCTGGCGGCGGCGAGCGGACCGCGCGGGCTCGTCGGCGAAAATCCGCCACAGGCGCTCGCCGACACGATCCACGCTTTGTGGGTGCGCTTCGCGACCGACGGATCGCTGCCTTGGCCGGAATATGATGCGGCCACTCGGCACGTCTATTCGCTGACCAGCGGCAGCGCCTCGCACGAGCCGGTGATGCCGGCCGCGCCCTTCCTTCCATGATCCTCGTCCGGAGCAACCGATGACCAAGGTGCGCGTGGCCGGTGTCGGCATGATCCCCTTCACCAAACCGGGGCAGAGCGAGGACTGGGACGTTATGGCCGAGAAGGCGATCCGTCTCGCGTTGAACGATGCGGGCGTAAGCTACGACCAGATCCAGCAGGCCTATGCCGGGTTCGTGTATGGCGACTCCACCGCCGGACAGTCGGCGCTGTACCGCGTCGGCGTTACCGGGATACCGATCGTCAACGTCAACAACAATTGCTCCACCGGATCGACCGCGCTGTACCTCGCGCGGCAGATGGTCGAGGCCGGCGTCGCGGATTGCGTGCTCGCGGTCGGGTTCGAACAGATGCTGCCGGGCGCGCTGGGGATGGTCTTCAACGACCGCAAGCGCACCCTCGACCTGGCACTGCTGCGGCAGGACGAGCTGCAGGCGAAGGACGATCATTCGCCATTTGCCGCGCAGCAATTCGGCGGCGCGGGGCTCGATCATCAGGCGCGCCACGGCACCAGCACCGAGGCGTTCGGACTTATCAGCGTGAAGGCGCGCCGCCATGCCGCGAACAACCCGATGGCGGTGTTCCGTTCTCACATTACGCTCGAGGACGTGATGGCGTCGAAGCATCTCTACGGCCCGATCACACGGTTCCAGGCATGCCCGCCGACCTGCGGAGCAGCAGCGGCGGTGCTGGTTTCTCCCGCTTTCGCGGCAAAGCACGGCCTCACGGCTTCAGTCGAAATCGTCGCACAAGCGCTGACCACCGACATGCCCGGCACGTTCGAAGGCGGGCCAGCGGGCCGGGGCATGATGAGCGTCGTCGGCTATGATATGGCAAAGGAAGCCGCGCGGCAGGTCTATGAGGCGGCCGGGATCGGCCCCGACGATATCCAGGCGGTCGAGCTGCACGATTGCTTCACACCCAACGAATTGATCTCGTACGAAGCGCTCGGCCTCACGCCCGAGGGTACGGCCGAGCGCTACATCCGTGACGGGCAGAACACCTATGGCGGCAAGCACGTCAACAATCCGTCGGGCGGTCTGCTGTCCAAGGGCCACCCGCTCGGCGCGACGGGGCTCGCGCAATGCTATGAGCTGACCCACCAATTGCGTGGCACGGCGGACAAGCGCCAAGTCGAGGGTGCGCGGTTCGGGCTGCAGCACAATATCGGGCTTGGCGGAGCCTGTGTCGTCACCCTCTTTGGGCGCGCGGCATGAGCAAACTTGTCGGCAAGGTCGCGATCGTCTCGGGCAGCGGGCGCGGGATCGGCCGAGCGACGGCGCTCAAGCTTGCGTCCGAAGGCGCGGCCGTGGTCGTCAACGATCTGGACGAGGCCCCAGCGATGGAAACCATCGCGGCGATCGAGGCCGCCGGCGGTCGCGCCGTTTCGTGCATCGGCAACGTGACCGCCAGGGATTTCGGCGAGCGTTTCGTCGGTACCGCGCTCGACGCATTCGGCGGGCTCGACATCATCGTCAACAATGCCGGCTACACGCGCGATGGCGTGATCCACAAGCAGAGCGACGAGCAGTTCCAGGCGATGCTCGACGTCCATGTCCTGTCGCCGTTCCGCATCCTGCGCGCTGCCGCCGATCCGATCCGCCGCATGGCGCAGAACGAAGCCGCCGAGGGTGTGGAACGCATCCGCAAGGTGGTGAACATTTCCTCCATCTCAGGCCTCAATGGCAATGCGGGCCAAGTCAATTATGCATCGGCCAAAGCGGCGCTGGTCGGCATGACGAAGACGCTCAGCAAGGAATGGGGCCGCTACAAGGTCTGCGTGAACTGCGTCGCGTTCGGCCTGATCGGCACGCGGCTGACGCAACCAGGTGCCATCGTCGAGATCGAAGGGCAGCCGATGCAGGCCGGGCTGCCCGCTCACGCGCTCGAACGCTTTCGGTCGGCCGTTCCGCTCGGACGCGAGGGAACGCCCGAGGAAGCCGCCGGCAGCATCTACCTGATGTGCATCCCCGAGAGCGATTATGTCAGCGGGCAAGTGTTGCTCGTTGCGGGCGGAATGGACCTGTGACCCCTCAGACCGACCCATCCCGCCTGGCGCGCCAGGCGCCGGTCGGCATCGGGTTCAAGCTGCGCTATGGCAGCGGCGGGGTGATAGACGGCATCACCACGGCATCGCTCACCTACTTCCTGCTCTTCTATCTGACCACGGTGTGCGGTCTTTCGGGCACGCTGGCCGGAACTGCCTTGCTCGTTGGGCTATTGATCGATGCCGTCGCCGATCCTTTGGTCGGATTGCTCAGCGACAATACGCGTTCCAGCAACGGAAGGCGCTTTCCCTATATGTTCTACAGCACCATTCCGCTGGCGTTGCTGTTCGGCATGCTGTTCTCGATCCCCGGCGGGTTCAGCGGCACTCTCTTGCTCGTTTATGCAGGAGCAATGGCGATGGCGCTGCGGATCACCATCTCGGTGTTCCTGCTGCCGTATGTCGCTGTCGGCGCAGAGGTGACCGATGATTATGTCGCGCGGTCCAGCATCGTCACGTGGCGCATCTGCTTCAATATGATCGGCACCTTCCTGGCGATCGGACTTGGGTTGGGCGTGTTCATGGCGGGGCCGGACGGGCTCCTTCACCGCGCGGGTTACGTATCTTTCGGCTGGACGTGCGCGGCGATCATCGTGCTGGCGGGGATGACCGCGGCGTTTGCGACGAAGCGCGTGCTGCCGCGCCTGCACGCCGTCGCACCGAGCGACGGGCCGATCGTCCGCCGGTTCCTGCGCGAGCTTGGAGAGGTGTTCCGCAACCGATCCTTCGTCGTGCTGTTCGGCGCGGTCACGGTGTTTTTCGTGGCGCAGGGGGCGGCCGGCGCGCTCGCCCTCTATCTCAACCGCTATTTCTGGAATCTCTCCAGCAGCGCCGTGCAGATCGTGCTGATCGGAGCAACGCTCGGGCCCTTCGTGGGTGCGCCACTTACCGCGTTTCTGGCGCGCTTTTTCGAAAAGAAGACGCTGACCATCGTCAATTTCATCGCGTTCATCCTGGCGCAGGCGTGGCCGCCGCTCGCGCATATGGCGGGGTTTCTGACCGGCCCGAACGCGCCGGTCATGCCGGTTCTGCTGATCAACGCGCTTTGCTCGGGCGCAGCCTTGGTCGGGGTCGCGATCGGTGCGCAATCGATGATGGCCGATGCGACGGACGAACACGAACACCGCTTCGGCGTGCGACGCGAGGCGCTGTACTTCTCAGGCCTCACGCTCGCGGTGAAGGCGGCGAGCGGGCTGGGCGGATTCATCGCCGGCGTGGCGCTCGACGTCATCCATTTCCCCACCGCACAGGCGGCCAAGGGCGGCAGCGTCGCGCTCGCCCCCGACGTGATCCGCAACCTTGGCCTCGCTTCCGGGCCTTTGCCGGCGTCGATCACGCTGCTCGCGCCGCTGATCCTGCTTGGCTACACGCTGTCTCGCCACCGCCACGCGGCAATTCTCCGCGACCTGGCAGAGCGCAGATTCGCAAGCTGATGGCCGCAGGATCCCTGACAGCCTTGGTGCGCGCTCAGCACCGCCAAGCGCTCGCCGTCGCACTGGCGATCCTGGCGGCCGGCTGCGACGCGCGCGAGGTCGCGTCGGACCACAAGGCGGGCGTGGCGGTCGTCTCCGCCGCGACGATCGCGGAGGTCGCGAAGCCGTCGGCAGTGGCTCCGGCCGCACGCGAGGTCGTTCCGAAGGATGGAAACAGCGTCGTTCGGCGCGTCGACCCCGTCAGTCTCTCCGCCACTGCCATCCCCGCTCCGCCGCCCCTTGGGCTGCTTCCGACCCGCAAGACTTTTTCGACCCCCCGCTTCCCGCCGAACTCGGAAACGACGGTGGCCTCTTGCCGTTGCCGCCGCCCCCCGCCCGACAGAACGACAGACCGCTGAACGCGGCGCCACAATAAGGAGCGATGTGATGAAAGTATTTGCGACCTTTTTCCGTTGGCTGACGGTCATGCTGTTGGCGGCGTTGACCCTATGCAGTGCGACCGCCCCCGCCAGCGCGGCACCTTGCGCGCAGAATTGCCTAGCGCCGGGCGACTATGCGGGTGCAATCGTGTATCAGGGCCTGCCGCGGACTTATCTTATCCACGTTCCGGCCAGCTATACCGGCCAGCGTAACGTGCCGCTGCTGATCGACCTGCATGGTGGCGCGAATACCGCACTCATCGAACGGCAGACCTCGGGGCAATTGCAGGAATCGGACCGGCGCGGATTCGTCGCGGTCTGGCCTGACGGGATCGGCGGGACCTGGAACGGCAATGGCTGCTGCCTCGTTCCGAATATGGTCGGGCTCGACGATGTCGGGTTCGTTCGCGCGGTCATCGGCGCCGTGAAGGTCCGCGCAGCGATCGATGCCGATCGCGTCTTCGTCACCGGTATCTCGAACGGCGGCGCCCTGGCGCAACGGATCGCGTGCGAGGCAGCGGATGTCGTGCGGGCCGCCACGTCAGTATCCTTTCCGCTCAATACCGACCAATGCCATCCGTCGCGTCCGATCCAGATCGCCGAGTTTGCGGGCACGGCGGATACCAACATTCCCTATGACGGCACGAACGGCGCACCTGCAGTGCCGGTGGTGGGCGATCTGATCGGGTTCCACGCGGTCGAGAGCGCGCGCGCGAGCTTTGCCGCGTGGAAGGTCATCAACCGGTGCAGTGACGATCTTTACCGCGAGCAGCTTCCGGAGGATTCGAGGCTCGAAGAGTATCGTTCTTGTGCGGGAGGGGTCCACACAGCGCTGGTTACGCTCGTGAACGTTGGGCACATCCCGTACCCGCGGTATCCGGACCCATTGAATATGAACCACGCTCCGATTGATGTCGCGCCCTTCATGTGGGATCGCTTTTTTAATCTTTGAGTTGCTCGACAGATGGGCGGCACATGGAATTAGCAACTCGGTGCCGCCCATCGTATCATCGATCGCCTATTACGCGCGCTTTCGGCGGGCTTACATTAGAGCGCCCAGTTCGGACTTATAGGTCGAAATGACCCAAACCCCGCCATTCGCGATGCCTCATCGCCTTCCCAACTCCCGACATTCATTCATTGGGGTGCGATGATCCTGAAGGCCCGATGGAATGGCGAAAACTGGGACAAAAGCCGTCCTTTGGAGCGAATCTAGGGAACGGCAACTGTCAACCGAATCCGGACGTCCAAGTTGCGCCCGAACGACGGCTTAGAACGGAGATTATTGACCGGGAGGTGCTTGGCAGCTTCCGCGCTAGTCGACGCGATGGCTTAGTGTGCCGAATGGACAAAGCGCGGTAGCCGTTGCAGGGAATCGCATATACTGCGGCATGATCGCGGCATTTGGTTTCGGTCAGAGTGCAGTGCGGCCGATGCCCGGGGGGAAGTCGATGCCTTTCGTCCAAATGCTGAAATCGCTCGACGAGCTCCTTTATGAGCTGATGAGTTGGTTTGTCTTTTTTCCCATCACGCTGTGGCGGTTGTTGCGGCATCCGCTCGCGATGATGCGCTATGCGGAGGACCAGCTGAAGCTGGAGCAGGACACTCAGTATCGCGGCACCCTCAGCCCACCCGTCATGCTTATTCTGACCATTGCCGTTATCGAGTGCGTCGATCTTGCAGTTCAAGGCGCCAATCCGATCGTCGCAAGCCGCCATGGTCTGGCCGGCTTGGTCAACGATGACACATCGCTTCTTTTTCTGCGGCTGGCGCTGTTCGGCGCCTTTGCCCTGGTTTTGGCGACGCGGAAAGTTCATCGGAGCGACGTCGATCTGGACCGGGATACGCTGAAGCCGCCATTCTACGCGCAATGCTATGCGATTGCGCCTTTTGCTTTGCTGTTAAGCGGCGGAGTTACCGCGGTGGCCCAGCCCAACTCGGGCGTGGAACTTGCCGGCGGTATTGCGATCGTCGCTGCACTGCTGTTTACTCGATCGTCGAGGTTCGTTGGTTCCACCGCGAGTTGAATCAATCGATTCTTCGCTCTCTTCTCGATGCGTCGATCGGCGTTTTGGCAAGCGTTGCCATCACGATAGGATTGGGACTGCTATTCCACTGATCGTTGACGTACGAGCCAGTACAATCTGGCCCGGAACTGGCGACTGCGTTACACCGGCGTTGGATACGCACGAAAATCCGAAGGGAGGGACCAAATGTGTCTTCGCAAGTATGCTGCCGCCATTTTCGTGACGCCAATCTTGGCCGCCTCCATCCCGACGATCGCAGCAGCGCAATCGACCGGCCTCGATGACATGGTCGGGGCTCGCGCCGGACAGGCCGAGGCGGGGATCCAGGCCCGTGGCTATCGCTTCATCCGCGGGGAGAAGGGCGATGATCGTAGCTACGCCTACTGGTGGAATGCCGATCGCCGTCAGTGTGTGACGATCGCAACGATGAATGGTCGATACGATTCGATCACGCCGACGACACCGCCCGATTGCCGCCAGCCTGCTTCTTCGCGTCCCCGCCCGG
Organism: uncultured Sphingomonas sp.; assembly: GCA_964243205.1. Taxonomy (GTDB): domain Bacteria; phylum Pseudomonadota; class Alphaproteobacteria; order Sphingomonadales; family Sphingomonadaceae; genus Sphingomonas. The sequence continues at coordinate 14,128 of CAXTEO010000050.1, read as the reverse complement.
TCGATAGCTATGCACCGCGACCCGAAGGTCGGCCGCCTTATCCTTCCGACCGGGGCCGTCCCAGTGTCCTACCTGGTGACGGAGATGCGGTAATAGGCGGCAGACCGATCGATCTCGGATTGGTGTGCTTCGGCGACGGCTCACGCGATGGCGTTGCCAGCGGCACGCGTTGGACGTGGAACAGGGATCGGGACCGCTATGAGCGTGACAGCTACAATGAATCGACGCGCGAGCAGTTCGACGCCACGCTGACCGTTCAGCTCTGGAATGGCGGCGGTCGCATCCGGCTTCCCAAATCACTCGTTCCCCCGCTGAACTCGCGCGGGAACGACGGCTGGTGGGACCTCTATGACGTGTCCGTCGGCCGCGATACGATCAGTGCCGCCTACCGATTGAATGGGTTGAACAAGCCGCGCGTCACGATCGATCGGCGCAGCGGTCGCATCCAGGTTCAGGGCTTTTCCAGCTATGGGTTTCAAGGTCGCTGCGATGAGATCGGCCGCGAAGAGCGCAGGTTTTAGTCGACGATAACTGCCGAATTTGCAGCAGGCACAATGCGCCGGCGCTCGTGTATCAGCACCGCGATCACGGCGATCGTGGCCAGAAGATAGGTCCCAAACTGCGGCAGTATTGCATTGGGTGAAGTCCCGCCGGAGGCGCGCAGGCTGAACGAGCTGAAATCCCAGGCGCCGTGGATTACCATCGGCAGGACGATTGTCCCGCTCACCCGGCGCAGGACATAGAACGCCCCGCCCATCAGGAAAGCGAGCAGCCCCTGAAGAAGTCCGGCGAATAAAGGTATTCCGAACAGCGCATTGGGCACGTGCATCGTCCCGAACAAGAAGGAAGCCCAGAGCCAGACCCAGATTTCGCGCGACGTCGACCCTCGCACGCCGGTGACGATAAGGCCCCGTGCGACCGCTTCTTCGTTGAACCCCACAAGGACACCAGCAGCGGCAAGCATGATGAGATGGGGCGGCACGAATGCCGCCCATTTCACGGCAGACAGATTGAGCGCGACAAAGGTGATCGTGCCGAACAGTACGACCCACAGTGCCCATCGCGGGCCACCCCGTACAATTTCCGACCGGACCGGGCGCACCATCCGAGCCAGGTGACAGCGGTAACGACAAATATCGCACCGAGAGCCAAGGGCAAGACGAGACTCTTAAACGCGACCTTTTGCGAGACCAGGTCCTGATAGTCCGCACTAACCGCTCCCCAGGTCGCAAAGATAAGAGCGTTATAGATGGCGTAGACACCGATGGCGACCGGCCAGCTGGGTAGAAATCGCATACTCCCTACTCCGTCGGCCGATGGTTTTGTGTGCTACGCCAGGAAATGATTGAGCGTATCTCGACCACCGTGAAACGCAAACTCCAATCCATGCCTGTCCGTAGGATCGCCTTTGGCGCCCACGACAACAGTGCCTTTTCGCGTGTGGGAAAGAGTACACTGCCCCCTATCGAATAGATAAGACACAGTAGACGCCCGACCGGAAAGGCCCGATGTCTGTCCGTCAAGGCGGCCCGCACGCCGGATCTGAAATAGTGCGGTTTCAAGGAGCGAAATTCTCGCTGCGAAACGGCGGAAGCTGGACGCGAAGCCGTCCGGCGGACTCGCGTGCGGCAGGCGGCAGGCGGCAGGCGGCAGGTTTTGGTAGAAGCCGCTGTTCACACCCATGCCGGTAAACGGCGTGAGTTGGTCGAGAGCCGCCTCCGCCATCGCGGCGGCGCTGACCCAAACGTCGCCGCTCCCGCCTGCTTTTCCGTCTGCCAACTTCAGACGTTTATTCAGATCGACGGGAACCATGGTAGGCGCGGGATAACGCTTCTTCAGCAGCAATTCCCCGCAGACAGGCACTAAGCAGTGGTTTGCGATTAGCGACCTTCCACTGCGGATAAACCTATTCGGACATTTGGTTGGTCACGGGTGGCTGCGGCAGGAGGAGAGGTCGTTCCAGCCGAAAAGGCGCACGGCATTGTTGAAAAAGATATCGCGGCGCTGCTCGGACGAGAGGTAGGTTGCGGCGCGGAAACGGGCGATCGCCTGATCGGTCGCGTCGGGCCAGACCATCTGGTCCGAGCCAAACAGGATCCGCTTTCCGAAGCCGTAGGTCATAAGGGTTTCGAGATAATGGTCGAAGCCCGGCGCAGGCTCGGCCCAGTCGATTGCCCCGAGATCGACATAGACCTGCGGGTAGGCATGAAGTAGCGCAATGGTGCTGTCCAGAAACGGCCAGCCGGCGTGCATGATGATCAGCTTCATCTTCGGATGGCGGACGAGCGCCTCCTCGAGCAATGTCGGGTCACCGAACCGCTCCCGGTGCAGTGGCGAGCCCATGTAGACAACGCCGGCTGGACCGGCTCCGGAGTGCACGGCGATCGGTATCTGAAGTTCCTCGGCCAGCGCCCAGAGCGGCTCCAGTTGCGGATCGTCGTGTCGGATGCCGTTATATTGATAGTCGACCTCGCCGATCATAGCGAGCTTGCCTGCGGCGTGCCGCGCGCGAATCTCCGCGAGGTCCGCCGCGGCCGGTATCCTATCGATCTCGAAGCCAGCGCGCAGACGATCGGGATCGAGCGCAATCATCCTGTCGTCAGTGTTGCGGCTTTCCCCGCCTACGACCCCGCGGACGATGCCGGCGGCGCGGAGAGCCGCTACCGTGGCGCTCGCCTGTTCCTTGCCATCGGCGACAATCATCGGTCCACCGGTGCCCGGGTTCAGCACGCGTGCCTTGAAGCGGGGATCGTGTTCATAGCTATGGAGATGCACGTCGACGATTGGCTCCCGCACCCCAGTGCAGACCGGCGCCGCGCCCGCCGCGAGCATCAAGATGATTGGTCCCACGTCGCTGTCTTCCCCGCCCCGCTGACGTCAAAACATGCAGTATTCAAGGCATTCTGAAAAGCACCGGGGATGACCGCAGTCAGCCGTGAGTAGCTTGCAGCCTCGCGGTCGAAAGGACCCACTTTCCGCCGCTCGCCAGCCCCGCTGCGCATCCCAACTTCAGACATGCGCTCAGGTTAAAAGCCTGCACCCGTTTTGATTTCGGCATCTGTCGTGGAACGACGCGTTGCGAGTAATTGGTCGTCGGCACAGCTCACCGGCCGACCGCTCATTACCTCTGAGTCACTCACATTCTACGCCGACCGTGTGATACATCTAAATCCAATATGACTGGTCGAGCTGTCGATCGTTTGCGCATGGCGCGCCGCCGGGCGGTAGCGCTGACAGTAGTTTGCAGCACATAAATGCGAGCCGCCCTTGAGCACCTTGCGCCCAAAGCGCGCGGGTTCGGTCGGGTCGAAGCTGTCGCGCAGCGTTCCACCGCGCGGGTTGGAGATCGTGCAGCAAGATTTCGTTTGCTTCGACAGGACAGCCGGCGCTGCATACCAGTCGCGCGTCCACTCCCAGACATTGCCGATCATGTCGGACAGACCATAGCCGTTAGGCGGGAAGCTGCCGACTGCGGTGGTGCGGAATTCGCCATGCGCCCGCAGATTGGCGAACGGGAATAGGCCCCGCCAATAATTGGCGAGAATTGCGCCACCCGGAGCCAGTGCGTTGCCCCAGGCATATTCGGCGCCGTCTACGCCGCCACGCGCTGCATATTCCCACTCGGCTTCGGTGGGCAGTGCTTTCCCCGCCCAACGCGCATAGGCCTCGGCATCCGCGAACGCGACATGAACCACGGGGTGATTGGCAAGCGCGCCGACGTCACTGGCGGGACCGGTCGGGTGGCACCAGTCGGCGCCAAAGCTGAACGTCCACCATTGGGTGTGGTCGTCGAGCGCGACCGGGGCCGGCGTGCGCTGGAACAGCATCGATCCAGGCTGCGCCATGTCGGGTGTCAGGCCCGGATAATCTGCGGGATCGGGCGCGTTCTCGGCGACGGTGCGATAGCCGGTCTCAGCCACGAACCGCGCGAACTGCGCGTTGGTAACGGGCGTTTCGTCGATCCAGAAGCCGTCGACCTTCACGCGACGGGTCGGACGTTCTTCGGGATAGAAATGCTCGGACCCCATCGTGAAACCGCCGCCCGGAATCCAGCGCATGTCGGTTGTGTCGGGCACGATCACGGGGCTGCGGACTGTCTCGCTCATGCAATCCCCTTGATCACGCGCGATCGCATCAATCAATCGCTCGTGGCGTCGCGCTTGGCGCGGCCTGGGTCTGCGGCGCCCGGAGCGGTACGCCAACCCGCTTCGCCCACGCAGCCCATGCCGTGTCGAGCCGCGCGACAATATCGGGGTGCGCCCGCGCGATGTTCCTGGTCTCGGTGCGATCGACCGAAAGGTCATAAAGCGACCAGGGCAAATCCGCCCGCCGTCCGCCTGGCGCGAGCGACACCAGCTTCCAACGCCCATCGCTCACCGCGCGCGCGCCGTAATGTTCGGTATAAAGCAGGCGGCCCCGCCCGACGGGACGCCCCTGCAGTGCCGGCAGCAGCGAGATGCCGTCGATCGGCACGTCGGTCGTGCGATCCGCCGCGACATGCGCAAGCTCGAGCAAGGTCGGCGTCACGTCGATGACGTGTGCCGCATCGGCCACCACCGTGCCTTCGCGCGCACCGAGATGCCCCGGCCAGCTCAGCAGGAACGGGGTATGGGTGCCACCCTGATAGCTTTCGGCCTTCCAGTAGCGCCATGGCGTGTTAGCCGCCCCGGCCCATAGATCGCCGATCCCCGCCATCGTCTGCTCGCCACCAATACCCACGGGATATTCACCATAGGCGATCGGCCGTCCGTCGCGCGTTTCGCTTGGCCGGTCATAGCCCGGTTGCACCATGATCTCGGGCGAGGCGCCGTTGTCGTTCAGGAACAGCACGACGGTATTGTCATATTGGCGGCTTGCCTTCAGCGCCGTGATGACGCGACCGATGCCCTGATCCATGATATCGACCATCGCGGCATGAGTCGCCATCTTGCGGACCTGGATGTCGCGCTGCGCCGGCGTCAGCCTGTCCCAGGCGATCGACGCATTGTTGGCATATCCGGTATCGAGTGCCGGCAAGGGTGCGGTGCGCGGGTCGATCAGCCCGCCCTTGACCTGCCGCGCATAGCGGGCCGCCCGGATCGTCTCCCAACCCGCGCGATAGCGTGGGAGATATTTCCGGATCACTGCGTCGAGCGCCATCAACGGCCAATGTGCCGCGGTATAGGCAAGGTAGAGCAAATATGGCTGTTTTCCGGTTCCGAGCCGAGCCACTTCGGCCGCGGCATGATCGCTGATCGCATCGGTAAGGTAGAAGCCCCTGGGCACCGACGGCACGGGCGTCGTGCCGTCGACCAGCGAGAAGGGATCGTAATAATCCGCCACGCCCCAGACGATTCCCCAGAAGCGATCGAACCCGCGCGCGGTCGGATAGGTGCTGGTGTCGCCGAAATCGCGGCTTCGATACGCCTGATGGTTGAGCCATTTGAGCTGCTCGGCCGGGTCGGCGAGCGGCGTGGCGGCGGTCAGGTGCCATTTGCCGACCATCGACGTCGCATAACCCGCGGCGCGCAGCGTCTCGGCGACGGTCGGCACATTGCGTGACAGGCTCGTGCCGTTCCCGGCCATGCCGACCTTGTGCGGGTATCGGCCGGTCAGCAAGCTCGCCCGCGAAGGGCAGCAGCGCGACATGTTCTGGAAGTTCGAGAAGCGCAGCGCGTGCGCGGCAAGCGCGTCGAGATTGGGCGTATCGATCTCGCCGCCGAACGCGCCCAGGTCCGAATAGCCGACATCGTCCGCCATGATGACGAGCAGATTCGGGCGCGCGTCGGTGCGGGGTGCGACCGGCGCCGAACCCGGAAGCTTCGCGGGCGCGCCGGACGCGAGGCACGCCAGCACGCCCGCCGCGCCAAGCAAACGCCATTTCAGACGACGCACCAGACGCTGCTCATTTTTTGCCAAGCGTCGCGCTCCATGCCCGCAACCGCGCGAGCAGCCGGTCGCGCACCCGCCTTTGCCCGGCGGCGAGATTGACGCTTTCGGTCGGATCCTGTGACAGATCGTAAAGCTGCACATTGCTCCCGTCGGATTGGGCGAGCAGTTTCCACTTGCCGTCGCGCACCGCGAGCCCCGGCGCGACGTCGTGCGGATCGAACGGCCCGCGCGGCTGGCGTTGCGCGCCGGGCATGCCGAACGCCCAGAACAGCAGTGGCCGCCTGGGCAGCGTGGCGCCGCCGAATACCGGCGACAGATCTATTCCTTCGCCCGCCGCGCCATAGTCGACACCGGCCGCGCGCGCGAAGGTCGGCGCAAGGTCCACGCCTTGCGCGATCGTCGTCTCGTCGCGGATGCCGGCCTTCATGTGGCCGGGCCACGACACGATCAGCGGTTGGCGGATGCCGCCCTCGTACAGGCTGCCCTTGCGCCCGCGCAGCGACAGCACGCTGCCGGGCGGGGTAGCGCCATTCTTGTAATAGCGCTGCAGCGCCGACGGGCCGTTGTCGGAGGTCACGACGATCAGCGTGTTGTCGGCCTGCCCCATGTCCTTGAGCCGCTCGAACAGATTGCCGAGCGTGCGGTCCATCTTGACCACCGTCGCGAGATAGCGATCGTCGTCGATCGTGCGGCCCTTGCCCTGTACCTCGTGGAGCGAATTGTCGTCGGGCGCCCATGGGTCGTGGACATCGTTGAGCCAGAGCTGGACGTACCAGGGCTGGCCGCGATGGCGCGAGACGAAATCGAGCGTCTTGTCGGCGTAGAGTTGGGTGAGGTTGGTCTTCTTCTCGTAGAAGAACGGCCCCTGCCCCAGCGCCGCCGACTGGTCGGCGAGGTTGCGCTCCTCGTCGGACACGAGCACCCGCGGCCCGAGCCCCTCGAAGGTCGTGAAGCTCTCGTCGAAGCCATAGGCGGTCGGCCACGGCGCACCGCCGACGTCGCGACCGCCGCCCATATGCCATTTGCCGAAATGGCCGGTCGCATAGCCTGCATCGTGCAGCTTACGCGCGATATTGGGCGCCCTCGGATCGAGCCAATCGACCTGGCCGAATTCGGCATTGGCCTGGTGATCGTTGATGAAGGTGACGAAGCCCGATTCGGCGGGAAAGCGCCCGGTGAAGAAGCCGGCGCGCGACGGTGAACAGATCGGCGCGGCATCGTAGAACTGGGTGAGCAGCACGCCCTGCTGCGCCAGCCGGTCGAGGTTGGGGGTCGCGATCTTGCGGTCGCCCATGATCGACAGGTCGGCGAACCCCATGTCGTCGATCAGCACGAACAGGATGTTGGGCCGATGCGCCGCCGCGGGCTGCGGCGCGGGTGCAGGCGCGGGCGCGACCTGCCCGGCGACAGCCAGCGAAACGCCGGGTATGACGGCAGCGAGCGCGCAGGCGGTGAGCAACAGTCCGCGACGGACGCGCGACAGGACGGGAAATCGCTTCATCGTCATCTTCCTAGAGCCGGAACCGCACGCCCACCGAATAGGTGGTTTCGTCATAAAAGCCTTCGAAACTCTCGAAAGTGTTGCCGAGATAGTCGCTGGTCTTGTTGCGAAGGATGTTGGTGCCGCCGATATCCACGCGAACGGCAGGCGTGATATCATATCCCAGGTTGAAATCGAGCCGACCCGCCGGACGCACATAGCTCAGCAAGGTCGGCACGGTGACGGATGTGATCCGGTCGGTCGCGATCGGCCGCACCGAGATCGAACCGGTCTGGTCGCTGTCGAAATATTTCGAGCGATACGTATAGACCAGCCGGCCACTGATGCCGAATTTCTCGTACAGCAGCCCGGCCGTGTAATTGTATTTCGACACCCCCTGCAGCGGATTGCCGGCGAGCGGATCGCTGCCCTCGATCTTCGAATCCGCCCGCGTGAACGTGCCTTGCACGCCGAGCCCGGACAACGCGCCCGGCAGGAAGTCGAAGAAATACTGGCTGCTGACCTCGAGCCCCTTCAGGCTCGCTTCGCCGAGGTTGCGCGGCCGGGTCACGCTGTAGTCGACGCCGTTATACGTCTCGGTCGCCGCGCCGCTGATCACGCGATCCTTGATCTTGCGATAATAGCCGGCGACCGCGATGTAGCCGCCGCGGAAATAATATTCGAGCGTCGCGTCGTAATTGTCGGATTTCTGCTCGCGCAGGTTCGGGTTGCCGGCGCTGCCGCCACTCTGCACGAACGGGTTGTTCGACAGCGACAGCGTCACCGCCGGATTGAGATCCGAAAAATCCGGCCGCCGGATCGAGCGGCTATAGCCGAGGCGCGCCTGCAGGCCGTTGTCGAACTTCAGCCGCGCGGTGGCGGTCGGCAGGAAATCATTGTCCGTGGTCTCGGCCACGACCGGCGTGAAGGTCGTGCCCGACGTGACGAACGTCGTCACCGTCCGCTCGGTGCGGACGTAGCGGCCACCGACCACGCCGTCGATCGCCGCGCCTCCAACCGGTACCGCGTACGCCAGCTGCGCATAACCTGAATAGGTTTTCTCCCGCCCGTCGAACTGGCGGTTCTTTTGGAAGGCCGGCCGCCCGGCCGCCAGCCCGACATAGCGCCGCAGCGCATCCTGTCCGGCATCCGACAGCAGGAAATCGGGATTGGGCGCATAGAAGGCCGTACCGCCGTTGATGTCGGGCGCCGGCGATCCAAGCGACAGGAAATCGGACGGCAGTCCGGTCGCCGAGACCCTGACCGCGCTCGCCTCGGTCGCCGTGCCGATATTGCCGGCCGGTATCGCGGTGTTCAGTACCACCGAATAGGTATCTGCCGCCCGCGCCGCATAACGCGCGCCGACCTTGAGGTTCGACAGGATGCCGCCAAGGTCGCGCGACGCGTCCGCCTTGACCGCGAACAGGCTGCCCTTGTTGGTGGTGAACTGCTGCTGGAAGCTGTTGCGGATATACAGATTGTCCGGGCTGAGCAGGGCCGTTCCGGGAACGGTGAACGACGGGATGCCGTCGACATTGGTCGTCAGCGTCAAGCTCGCTAGGCGCTGACCGACATCGGCGATGATCACCTCGTTATCGGCTTGCGACGTCTGGTACGAGACGTCGAGATCGCCCTTCCAGCCTGCCCGGTCGAACTTGAAGCCGCCCGCAATCGACTTGTGCTGCTGAATGTTGTCGCGCGCCTGCGTGGTCTGGTTCGACACGACGTTGTTGAACGTCGCGCTGTCGAGATAGCAGAGCTTCTGGACGGTATAGGCCTGCAGCGTCTTGTTGCCGCTGGCGTCGGTCTGGATCGTCGGATTCTGCCCGGCGGCGGTGGCGCGTGTCTGGAAGCAGTTCTGGCTGGCATGCACGTTGCTCAGCGTCACGTTGGTCGTGAACGGCTGGATATTGGCACCGTAATGCGCGCCCCGGTCGTGCGAGCGGGTGTAGAGGCCATCGATATAGACTTCGAGCGAGGGCGACGCCTGCCACTGGATCGCGGCATTGCCCTGGGTACGCCAGAGCGTGCCCTGTTCGGGAAAATTCTGGAGAATGTTGGGCACCAGATAGCCCGGCGTGCTGAGCGGCGTGGCCGCGGAACTGCGCAGCCCGCTCAGGATCGTCTCGTCGCGCTCATAGCTCGAGCGCGACCAGGTGCCGTCGAGCAACACCCCGATCTCCCCGATCGGTGTGTCCCAGCGGCGCGTGACGAGCGCGCCGAGTTGCGGATCGCCCTTGTCGGCGCGCACGCCGTAATTGCCACGTGCCGACACCACGACGGTCGGCTTCTTGAAAGTGAACGGCTTGTTGAGCTGCAGATCAATCGCCCCGGCAAGGCCACCCTCGATCAGGTCGGGTGTCTGCGATTTGTAGACGTCGACGCGCGCGAGCGCTTCGGCCGGTACATCCTGCAGATCGAGCTTGCGCGCGGTCGTGGTGAAGATCTCGCGCCCGTTCACGGTGGTCAGCACGTCGGGCAGGCCGCGGACGCGCACGTCGCCGAGTTCGTTGTTGCGATTGACCGACACCTGTACGCCCGGCACGCGCTGCAGCGCGGCGGCAGTGGTCGGATCGGGCAGCTTGCCGATATCTTGCGCGACGATCGAATCGACGATCTGGACGGCGTTCTGCTTGATCCGCGCAGCTCGCTCGAGCGACCCGCGAATTCCGGTGACGACGATATCCTTGGTTTCGTCGGGTTGCGGTTGCGATGCGACCGGCGCTGCGGGGGCAGCGTTCTCCGTCTGAGCGTGCGCCGCTGTCGCGAGCGACAGCATTGCCGGAAAAAGCGCAAGCCGGCTGGCCTGCGTCGATACCGCGTTCTTCATTCGCACCCGTTGGATTTCATCCATCCCGTGTCGCGCTCATCCGGCTTGCGCCTGGCACGTCGGCGCGATCATCCTCCGAACTGGTGGGAATAGACATCAAGTTAATCTATCGCGCGGCCAAGCCGAATTCCGGGCGCCGATCCGTCCGACACTGCGTATGCGCGGCGACGCGTCGCCTGCACTGCGGTACCCGGTGGCGAGTAGCGGGAGAATTTGTCCATGCGCGATGCCGAGCGCGAGCTCGAAACCGGCATTCGCCGGCGTGACGCCCTGCACACGCTCCTGGGATCGGCCGCGCTGGTCGTGACTGGCGTCGCCGCGCCGCTGCCCGTGCGCGCAGCGATGGCCACCGCATCGGCACGGCCGAACATCATCCTGATCGTATCCGACCAGCATCGCGCTGGCCTGAGCAAGGCCGCCGGTTACCCGTTCGACACTAGCCCGCGCTTCGACCGCCTTGTGCGGAGCGGCGCCAGTTTCGCGAACAGTTATGCAACCGCCCCGCTTTGCGTTCCGAGCCGCATCAGCATGCTGACAGGCCGCTGGCCCGACGCTCACCGGGTGCGGATGAACCTCGCCGCGAAGGACGCCGTATACGGTCAGGATTTGTACGACGTTGCAAAGACGGCCGGCTATCGCACGGGCCTTGCCGGCAAGAACCACACCTATCGGACCTCGACCTCGCTCGATTTCTGGCGCGAATATGAGCATGTCGATGGCTATCGGCCGCCCAACGCACCGCCCGAATATGCCGCGTTCGACGCCTGGATGCACGCATTGGGCGGCGGCGCGGTCTCGCTCGAGCCGACGCCCTTCCCGCTCGAGATACAATATCCCTATCGGATCGTTTCCGACGCGATCGACTTCATCGACGATGCGGAGCATCGGCCCTTCCTGCTGCAGGTCAGTTTTCCCGAACCGCACGCCCCGCAACAGATACCAAAACCCTATTGGGACATGTTCCCGCCCGACGCGGTCCCGCCGCGCGCAGCCGGCCCGGAGGCGCTCGCCGGTCTCGGCTTCCGCGCGCGCTGGCTGTTCGACCTCGAGCAGCGCGCGGAGCACCCCGACGGGGCGAACTGGCGTCGCTACGTGTCGAACTATCTCGGCGCGCTGCGCATGGTCGACGATCAGCTGACGCGCTTGCTTGCGCATCTCGATCAGCGCGGCCTGACCGACAACACGATCATCGTCTATACCGCCGATCACGGCGATTATGTCATGGACTATGGTCTTGGCCGCAAAGGCGTTGGCCTGTGCGAGCCGCTCACGCGCATTCCGCTGGTGTTCGCCGGTGGCGGCGTGAAGCCGCTGTCGAAGCTCGACGACATCTTTCTCTCGAACGCCGACATCATGCCGACGCTGTGCGAAGCCATGGGCCAGCCCATTCCGATCGGCGTGCAGGGTCGCAGCATCTGGCCGATCCTGCGCGGCGAAGCGTATCCGGCCGAAGAGTTCCGCAGCATCTATTCCGGCGTCGGCGTTGGCGGCCTCTATTACGACGAAGGCGACGCGCCGCCGGCGAAGCCGAAGGCTGGAAGCGCCGCCAGCGCCGACGATGGGTTGGGCGGCGATACGCTCAACAAGGTGACCCAAAGCGGCAATCAGAAGATGGTGCGCATGGGATCATGGAAGTTGATCTACGATGGCTTCGGGTATGGCCAACTCTATGATCTGGAGCGCGATCCGCATGAACTCAGGAACGTGTTTGGCGCGACCGCTGCACTGGCCCGACAGAACCTCCTGATGGCGGAGTTGGCGATGTGGACGATCCGGGTCCAGGATTCGTTGCCGACCGGGCCGCAAAATCGGAAATATCATACCAAGTGGCCGAGCAACCATAATTGGCTTTCGCCGTACCGAAGGGCGCCCGCGAACTCGGCCTTCGCACCGTAAGTGCTAGCACTGGCGGTGGCCGGCATATATCCTCCAACCGATGGAGCGAGGTAACTTTGGTTGACCCACACGCAGCTTTGACCCAGTTGTGGACGTTCAGCGCCAATCCAAGGCTTCTCGGATCCTGCCATCCGTTCATGTCATCCGCGAAGGGGCTCAGGCTGCTTGGCAGGTGGCCACATGCACTGACACGCTTGCATCGAAGCTGACGCCGCGGGACAACATCCGTGATGGTTTTGCAACGTCGATCCGTAGAGTTATCTCACTCCGACGAGGTGAACGCGTGGCGCACCACGCGCATGACGTCATCCGCGCACCTTGAAGGCGAGGTTCACGGCTATGCCGACTATTGGGAGCGGACCGGGGGCTTCACCGTGCGGCGCGAGCTTCCCCATGCCGAAGGCGTGCTGATCGTCAACCTGGCCGATCCGATCGAGATCACGGGTGGCGACGGATGCGCGATCCGATTGCGCGCGGGCGAGGCGTTCGTAGCGGGTATCCATATGCGCTCCGCGCTATCGCGCTCGACTGGCACTCAGGCGGGCATCCATGTCTTCCTTCCGCTCGCTACCTTGCGCCGGCTGCTCGGCGTGCCGATGGACGAGCTGGTCGACCGCGTCGTGCCGCTGGATGCGCTGCTGGGCCGGAGCGCGAAGGACATTGGCGACGCACTTTATGACGCCAGCGACGCGAACGCGCGTGCGGACATCCTCGACCAGGTCTTGGCGATGGCTCTTGCCCGCGCCATGCCCCTCGACAAACGGCTGACGCACGCGCTGGCAACTCTGCGCGCGAGATCCGACCGCGACATCGCGCGGATCGCCGACGATGTCGGTTGGAGCCGCAAGCATCTGGCGACCCGCGTCCGCGATGCCGTGGGTGTGGGCCCCCGCTCATTCCGCAGGCTGCTCCGCTTTCAGACTCTCACCGGCCTGATCGAGGCGCCGGCGGGGCGACCGGACTGGGCGGCACTGGCCATCGATGCCGGTTACTGCGACCAGTCACACATGATTCGCGAATTTCGTGAGTTCAGCGGGCTTACTCCAAGCCTGTATCTGGCCCGTTCGCTCCCGGAGGGCGGCGGGCTGGTCGAGGCTTGAGGTTCGTTTCATCCAATCCCACCGTCCCGTTTGATGTCATTCACGCGGCAGAACGGAGGACCGAAATGCGACATCAAATCATCCCCAACCTGCGCTACGCCGACGCGCCGCATGCGATCGAGTTCCTGTGCGAGGCGTTCGGCTTCGAGCGCAAGGCAATTTACCTCGACGAGCAGGACCCGGCGGTCGTCCAGCACGCACAGCTTGTATGGGCCGATCAGATGGTAATGCTGTCCAGCGTCAACGACGGCGACTTCGCGAAAGTCGCCAGGATGAAGACCGCCGCCGAGGCGGGCGGGTCCACCGTCTCCCTCTACCTCATCGTTGACGATGTCGACGCGCACGCCGGTCGCGCTCGCGCCGCGGGTGCGGCGATCATCCTGGGGCCAGCCGACCAAAGCTACGGCGGCCGCGGCTACACGGCACACGATCCCGAGGGGAACGTCTGGAGCTTCGGAAACTACGATCCTTGGGCGGCTTGAAGACCCAGCTCCGGACGCTCGCGGGCGATTCTGCGGCCTCAACTGCGGTCATCCGTTAATCTTTCGGTTCGACTGGCTGAGGCCCTTCGCCCAACGTGACGTCGCCCCTAGAATATCGAATTCGGTCGGTGCGCTTTTGGCCTTCAGCCAAGTCAGCGCGTGGGTTGGACATGCTTGAATCCCTTGAACCCAACGTCCATTTCAAAGCTGTATTAAACGGAGGACCTGGACACCACCATGACGACGACCACCGAAGCCACCCCGCGTTCGTTCGAAGCCGATGTCGCCAAGCTGCTGCATCTGATGGTGCACTCGGTCTATTCGGACAAGGACGTCTTCCTGCGCGAACTGATCTCCAATGCCGCCGATGCGTGTGAGAAATTGCGCTACGAGGGGCTCAGCAATGCAGCGTTGCTCGGCGACGATGGCCAGCCGCGCATCAGCGTTACGCTCGATGCCGAGGCGCGCA
>CAXTEO010000049.1:0-28973 GCA_964243205.1 uncultured Sphingomonas sp. | reverse complement strand
GAATGCCGCTGTAATTGGGCAGGCGACCGCTGTGGCGGTATCATGTGCGGAGACCGAACGGCGAACGAAGTCGCCTGCGGTCAAGCGCAGGAGAAAAGCGATGGAGTATTTTGCCGGATTGGATGTGTCGATCGACGAGACCGCGATCTGCGTGGTCACCGACAAGGGCGAAACGGTGCTGGAAACGTCGGTCGCGACCGACCCGGCCGCGATCGCCACCGCGCTCAAACCTTACGCAGGGCGACTGCGTAGGGCGGGCCACGAAGCGGGCGCTTTGTCGCCCTGGTTGCACCCCGAGCTGTTGGCGGTTGGCGTTCCCGCGGTATGCCTCGAAACCCGCCACGTCCGTGCCGCGATGAGTGCGCAGCGCAACAAAACCGATGCGAAGGACGCGCTCGGGCTGGCCCATATCATGCGTACCGGGTGGTTCCGCCAGGCGCATATCAAGACTGAAGCCTGCTATCGGATACGGCTGTTACTGGTCCAGCGCCGCAACCTGAAACGCATGTTCATCGACCTTGAGAACACTATCCGCCACTCGTTGAAGGCGTTTGGCATCCGGCTCGGCAAGGTCGGCCGAGCGGGATTCGAGCAGGCCGTGCGCGATGCCGTTGCCGGCGATGCGATGACGGTCGGCTTGATGGAATGCATGTTGCGCGCGCGCGGTGCATTGTGGGCGGAGTATCTGGTGCTCAACAAGCTGGTGGTGCAGCTCGCGATGCAGGACGATTTATGCCGCCGCTTCATGGCGATTCCGGGCGTCGGTCCGGTCACGGCGTTGAGCTTCAGCGCCGCTATCGACGATCCGACCCGCTTCAAACGATCGCGCGACGTCGCGGCCTACTTCGGCCTGACCTCGAAACGATGGCAGTCGGGAACGTCGATCGATGTGAAGGGCCGCATCAGCAAGGCGGGCGACCCGGATGTCCGGCGAGCGCTCTATGAGGCTGCCTCGGCGATGCTCACGCGCTTCAAGGGAAACGATACGATCAAGGCGTGGGGCCTCAAGCTGGCGAAGACCAAATGCCACGCCAAGGCTCGCGTCGCAGTCGCGCGCAAGCTCGCGGTGGTGATGCATGCGATGTGGCGCGACGGCACGTTCTATATCGGAGATCCGCAGGTGACCGAGGCCGAAACCGCCCTCTGGATCGCCGCCAAAGCTAAGCGTCTGAGCTATGCCCGGACGTAACCATCAATCGTGTTTGCGCAGCCGGATCCACGGTAAAAAGCGCTGAGGAGGTCCGCGTCAGCGGATGAGGAATGGTACAGACGAGGAAGACGGAAAGCACGATATCTTGCCTGTGGCTGGCCCGCTTAGCGGACGGGTCGGACCACGCCGTAATGCCTGTGATGATGCCCCGTGAGTCCGATAGCGACATGTGCCGCGACGGTCTGAAAGCTGCTTGCGAGCAGCCCAAAATAGCCGCCGATGAGCACGGAAGAATGCACCGCGTACCAGACCTCGAATGCCGACAGGGACCCGCAGCGGCCACGGCTGTGTGGCGCTTTGCAATTATGGTAGGAGAACGACGATGGTACAGAAGGCGACCAGGAAGAGCCCAATTAAGAAGGCAAGATAAAGCGATGGCACTGTGCGTGCCATAAGTGCTTGTCTGCACATCGTTTTTCGGCAAGTTTTTTGGCACTGCCTGCGGCGGGCTGGTGCCGCATTTCCCGAAAATGGCGGAATTGCGTGCATTTTTGCGGCACCGGTTTTCAGCGATCGAGCCCGGGCTCATGATGGCGTGGTTTTCATGCCGGAGCATGGTCCATGGCGGAGGATGACGCGTTCGAGCCGCACCTCGGGCGCATGCGCAACCAAGGCGGCAAGCGCCCCCGCAGCTATCTGCAGCGCGTGCTCGCCGCGACCAATCTTGCCCGGGGCGGCGCGCGCACGGTAGCGATCGGTCGTCGCACCGGCGGCAGCCGGACCGGTCGCGGCGCCGGCATCGGATCACTGCTTTCAACGCGCGACCGGCACGCCGCTTTCCGGCAGCGCCGCGTCATCTTCAAGACGCGCATCGTCAAGCTCGCCGGCAAGGGGGCCGCAGCGGCGATCGCGCACCTGCGCTATCTGCAGCGCGACGGCACCACCCGCGATGGCCAGCCGGGGCATCTCTATGGGCCGGACAGCGACCTGGTCGATGGTCCCGACTTCCAGGCCCGGGGAGCCGGCGATCGTCATCAGTTCCGTTTCATCGTCTCGCCCGAGGACGGGGCGGAGTATGACGATCTCAGATCGCTCACCCGTCGGTTGATGACGCGCATGGAGCAGGACCTCGGTACGACCCTGGACTGGGTCGCCGTCGATCACTTCAACACCGGTCACCCCCACACCCACATCCTCGTCCGCGGCAAGGACTATCTCGGCAAGGATCTGATCGTCGCCAGCGACTATCTCACACACGGCTTGCGCGAGCGGGCCGCCGAGCTGATCGACCTCGACCTGGGACCGCGCACCGACCACGAAATCGCGGCGCGGTTGCAGAGCGAGGTCGAGCACGAGCGGCTGACCTCGATCGACCGCGCGCTGCTGCGCGACATCGACAGCGATAAGGAGTTGGCGATCGGAGGTCGCAACGCGTTCGACCAGAGCGTTCGCGCCGGTCGGCTCGTCAAACTCGCGCGGCTTGGCCTCGCCGAACCGATCGGGCCGGCGCGCTACCGGCTCGCTGTCGGGCTCGAGGACACGCTGCGACAGATGGGCGAGCGCGGCGACATCATCCGCACGATGCAGCGCGCGTTCACGCAAAGCGCGCTGGAGCGACCGCTTGCCGAGCAGGCGATCTACGATCCCGGCGGGCCCGACACCCGCGCCCTGATCGGCCGTGTGATCGCCCGCGGTCTCGCCGACGAACTCGCCGATCGCCATTACCTCGTCGTCGACGGAATCGATGGCCGCAGCCATTATGTCGCAATCGGCCGGGGCGACTCGCTTGAGCCCGTCGCAGACGGCGCGATCGTTCGGATCGAGCCGATGCGCGCGACCGTACGCCAGGCCGACCGGACGATCGCGGCGGTCGCGGCCACCAATGACGGGCGGTACGATGTGGAGGCGCATCTGCGTCACGATCCTACTGCGTCGCGCGCGTTCGCCGAGGCGCATGTTCGGCGGCTCGAAGCCTTTCGACGCGCAACCGGCGCGGTTGTGCGCGAAGCCTCGGGTCGCTGGAGCATTGCGGCCGATCATCTCGATCGCGTCGCCGATTATGAAGCCGCCCGGCTCAGGGACCGTCCGGTCACCGTCGAGATCCTGTCGCCGCAGCCGCTCGCGCGCCTCGAGCGCGCCGATGCCGCCACTTGGCTCGACCGGGAATTGGCGTCGCCCACGCCCGAGCTGCTGCGCGACAGCGGCTTCGGGCACGAAGTGCGCGATGCGCAGGCGCGGCGCCGGCAGTGGCTTGTCGCGCAAGGCTTTGCCGAGCGGGACGGCGACGACATCGTGTACCCGGCGGGCATGCTGCGTGCGCTGCAACGTCGCGAATTGCTGCGTGTGGCCGCGCAGCTTTCGACCGAACTGCATCTGCCGTTCGTGGAGAGCACGTCGGGTGCGCAGATCGACGGGACCTATCGGCGTTCGATTGACACGGCCGGCGGTCGCTTCGCGGTCATCGAGCAGGCGCGCGACTTCACGCTCGTGCCGTGGCGCCCCGTACTCGAACGAAACATCGGGAAAAATGTCTCGGGGATCGTGCGTGGCGACGGGATCAGCTGGGCGATCGGTCGTGATCGTGGCGGCCCGATGATCTCCTGACGATTGCGTCGGCATTTCCGGGCTTGAACCGATCTCTAGGGCGAGTGCTTTTGGGACCGAGCTGGGGTCATCCGACGCAGGTTGGCACCAGAGCCGCAAAATTTCTGCTCAATCCACACCAATACGGTCGACCATCGCGGGCCAAATGTTCATATCGAAAGCTGGTGTTCTATGGGAATGCCGTCAGGTTCAGTGAATGGCGAACGCTGGGACATTCCCGTCACTCCTAATGACCTCCGCCAGCGACGGGTTTCGTCAGAACCAGACATTCCGAATTTGATCGTACCGACGGCGACTGTTCGGTTGCTGCTTCGTCACGCGCGCCGTAACGTCGCGAGGTGAGGATAAACGTCGGTACTTCAAACTTCGTACACTTGGTCGGGCACGGCATAACCATCGCGGTCGAACGCGAGATCGCGCCTGGGATAATCCTGTCGGGTCAGGCACCGACCAATGACAGCTCGTTTGGCAGCCGGACGGTCGGCGAATTGCGCGAGACGCTCAATGTGATGGCGATGGAGCCTCTGGCCAATTTTTCGCTCCACATCACCGAGGACCAGAGTGGCCATGCGCTGGCGGCGAAAACGTGGAACGCGCTCTGGATCTTCCATCTGCTTGCATTGGCATGCCGGCGTCCGGTGATACCACTCTATTGCGCAGCCAATCATGGGACGCGGTTCACACTCGCCAATCGAAACCTCGTCATCCATCGCCTGCCGAGCCTCGCACCGGCCAGCGACGCCAACCTTGACTGGGCCACCGCACATTTCGATACGTTTCATGCCCTGCTCGGCGAGAACCGATTCCAGAACGCGGTCCGTTGCTATGGCAACGCCCATTATCTATTCGACGACGATGCCAAGATCATGCTGCTCTGGGCGGGCATCGAGGGATTGCTCGATGTAGATTCTGAGTTGCGGCGCCGCATCGCGCTGCACGCGGCTATCCTGCTCGACGGCACCCCGGCGGAGAAGGCGCTCTATTTTGAGCGCGTCAAGAAAGGTTATGATGTGCGCTCGCGCGTCGTCCACGGCAGCAGCGCGAAACCCGAGATGCTGCAACAAGGTTCTGCGCTCGCGGGCGAAGTGTTGCTCACCCTGCTCCGCAAATGCGTGGAACTCGGCCGGGTGCCGAGCGGCGCAGAACTGGACGAGCGCGCAGCCGGCGTGTCGCTGGCCGGTAGCACCGCAAGTGATCGCAGCTGATGCCGAGCTATTTCTTCCCCTGCCTGGCGCTCGCGCCCGGCGATCTACCGCCGATGGTGGAGACCGCGTACGCAGTTCTGCGTCGCCGCCAATGGGAAACCACCACCTTCGACTTCGCGACGCTTGGCGCTTCGCACAAGCTGCAATTCTCCTGGCATCTGCTCGACGTGTTTCTCAACGCCTGCCATCTCGAAATCGAGATCAGGGATGCGCCGGACTTTGCACAGGCGCAGGACCGCGTTCGCATCCTCCAGGTGATGCTTTACCTGCAGTGGGTGTCTCCGTTCATCATGCCGGTTGGCATGACGCATACGCTACGCGACTATAGCGGGCTCAACCATCGCGATTCCGCGTCGTTGCGAGCAAAGCTGCCGATCGAGCTACAGACGGGGTTTGTGTCGGCGGACGGCACGATCGAGGGCTGGCTGCACGAGCCGACTTTCCAGTCGATCACAGTGGGAGCGGAGCGGACGATCTCAGCGGAGGCATTCACCAAAGCAGTCGACGCAGCGGATCGGTGGGCGATGCTGGAATCGGCGCATCAGCCGCTCAAGGCCGCGAGGCTTGCCTTGCAGACGGCGCCGACGATACCTGACCTCTCCTCGTCGCTGCTTCACGTCTGGCAGGGGATCGAAGCATTATTCCCCAATGTCTCGACTGAGGTGTCGTTCCGTCTGGGGCTGCTGGTAAGCCAGCTTTGCGCGCCTGTGCGGAGCGATCGCCTCAAAACCTATGAGGAGGCGAAGCGTAGCTATGGGCGCCGTTCGCGAGCGGCGCATGGCAGCGGCGGCAAGCTCGACCATCGCGACTGGGTCGATGCATGGGACCTCCTTGTCCTGAGCCTGTCGGCCTGCCTCGCACGCACGGCATTGCCTAGCGAGGACGGGCTCACGCGCGAGCTGCTGGATTAAGAAGTGCCAGCACAGCTCTCGTGAGCGCGCCGCCTACAATCCCGTTCTGTCTATCTTAAGGCTTCGAAGACAGTATCCCACCATCGTATCGATCAAGTCTTGTTCGATTTTCGTCAAACCGAAGAAGCCCTCTTCTCGATAATTGGGAGGGACGTCTAGGCTAATCAGTTTGGATCGAGCGAGCATCTGGCTGACTGCGAAGAGCACGCAGCAGTAGAGACGCATTCGTAGCCGGATCTCTGTTGGCGCTTCCCGATATGCAGCTTGGTAGAGCGCGGCGTCGTCCTTGTCCCATGTTCGTTCTCGAGCTTCTAACTGGGCAGCATAGCTCTGCAATGGTTCATCAATCAGACTATGAACCCGATGGTTGTGTGCGAATTCATTCCGAATCTTTCGGAGGAGATCGACCTCTTTTATCATCCCCTCGGGGAGCCAATTGAGAGCCTGCGCTACGACAGTTCGCTGAGATAGAGTGCTAATAGGGCCGTTGCTGCCGAAGTAATTATCGTAAGCCTTACGTTTTTCGATTGTCCATTTTTCGATAAAATTCTTCTTGAGAGTGTCCTCTAAAAACGAAACAGCGAGAATGCAGCAAGTCCGGGTGTCGGCCTCGATCAAGTAGCTCGCAAGGGACTCTGCCTCAACGGCGACCTCCTTCTCTAACGGCGTCCGATCTCTGGCTTTGTCAAAGTTCGCATCCAAGGTGTCTTTAATAAACTCGGCCGCCGCGATGCGGTCAATCTCAAGAACCTGAACTGGCTCGCGCTTCATCAGAGACCTTTGCCGCTTTGGCGTTCGCATTTAGCTATGGGCGAAGGGCGCTCCTGCCCTCTAACTTCAAGATTCATCAACCTGTCTGGCGATCATACGCCTCAAGCGACCTGCCGCAACGCACGTTAGCCGCCCCCTTCGAACCAACGTACTACGCTTGGCGAAATAGTCCGCAGAGAGGCAATCGCGCCAATTTGAAATAGCGGGTGCGCCGCCCAACAATCGTCATTGCTGTGATCAGTATCTGCTCAAGGTGAAGCGATTGCCCTGGTCGATGCGCGCCATCGCGTTGGCGACCAGTTGATCGACATAGGCCTGGTCCATGCTCCATCCGGTGAGCGCGCCATCTACGAACTCGACGAAGTCAGCGACAGGACGGTGGTCGGGGTGAAAGCGGACCCCCTCGATGAACATGCCGGTCGGCTCATGAACGAGAAGATCGACCGTCCACGACGGCGTGCATCGTTCGAAAGCGGGCGGCGTGACGGTTTCTCCGACCAGCGACCGAATGACATAGGTCTTCTCTTCCGGGTTGAAGCAGCTGAGGTAAAGATCGCGTCCGTAGTAGCGGTTGAAGAAAGATCGGCCGGAATTGACGTAGCTGCCATCGGCCTCAATCTTCCAAGCCCGGAACAGCAAGCGATCACATTTGCGAAAGCCGTCAGGCTCCGGATAGGCGACTTCGAATCCGCCGCCCCAGCTCTGTTCGAGGCCGGTGCCGACCACCCATTGCAGCGCCATGGCGCGCGATCCAAAACGCAGCGCGATCGCACGCGCGAGAATGCCGTCAGCAGTCTCCTGTCCGGCGATGAGCTCGGGATGAGCTTGGAGATAGTCGAAAAAGTCGCCACGGCCTGACCCCATCAGGTAGATGCGTTGACCGTCCAGTTCGAAGCCCCGGGTCCGCGCGCAATTTGGCTGGACCGTGCCGTCGCTGATGACGATGGCAAGCAGTTCGCTATCCTCGTCGCAGGTGTCGAGCAATTGGAGCGCGACGTGCGCGTCGGCGAGCTCGGCTTTCTCGGGAAGGATGGCGTCGAGGCCTTGGATGATCCGGTTGGCGTTGGCGCTACTGCCGGCCCAGGCGAGCAGAAAATAGGGGCGGATGAGGACAAGTTTCTGCGCGAGTGATGACGCGAAGTGGTCATTCAGGCCTGGCGTAACGCCCGGTTCGGCTCGAGTGGGAAGATCAACGGCAGTGGGGACCCGCCACGAGATGAGCAGGTCGCCGATGAATGCGGGCATGCCGCCGACGCTGACACCACCGACGAGCGTCACGCGGCGACGCCCTCAGCATCCTCATCGTCCTCGTCGTCTTCCCAATTGAAATTGTAGAAGAGCGGATCGGCGACGAGATCGTCGGAATAGGTCGGGATATCGTCAGGATCGTGGCTCCCCAGAACGGAAAAATAGCTCGCCGAAATCCCGAGCTTTGTCTTCAGCTGCTTTGCGAGCGCCTTGACCATCTCTTCCCGCTGCCGGAGCGGTCGATCCTGGTCGAACTCGGGCAGCTCGACGAGATAGCGGCCATCCTGGTTGATAGTGAGGGCATCGAGGCGGACGAGCGCCCTGACAAGCGAGTGGCGGTTCTGCTTCAGCCAGAGCCAGCATCCGCCCCGCTCGTTGAAATGCTCGGCACCGGGTGGCGGGGTCTGTTCTTCTATCGCGGCGGCCAAGCCGTGTAGCGCATCGCGCTGCTTCTGGGCCGCAGCCTTCTTGACCGAGAAGAACTGCTCAAGATCGATGAGATTCTCATAGACCGCCTCTTCCATCTCGGCATTGCCGCGCAATGCTTTCCAGTCGGATATATTCTCGCGCACGATGATAAAGCTGTAGTGGCTTTCCCCGATATCGTTGCGGTCGACCTTGGTTAGGATGTCGTGGATGATCTTGTTGGCTTGCCTCTGATTACCGACGATCAATCCCAACCCGTACATTGACTGGTGATCGAGATCGAGGCCAGGAATTTCATCGCAGCTGGTTGGTGGAAGGCCGTCTTTGTCCTCTTGGTAAAAATCGGTATCGAGCGGCCAGCGCCACTCGCGCTCATGCGTCCAGTCGAGCATCGACCTGGTCGGGTCGTAGGCGACGTAGCGATATTGCTCGTGATGCGGCAGCACGCTCGGCGCGAACGAGCGCTCTCCGCCGGTGCCGCTCGCCCAAGCGTCGCTGCTCAGCGCGTAGATGACCGGCCTAGCCCCTGCGGCGAATGCGGCTGACTTGGGCAGCACGAGCGCGCAAGTGCCCATCTTCTCGCCGGCAGCGGCGCGGATTTCGCTGGCTTCAATATAGGCTGCGATCGGCATCTCGGTGAAGCAGACGGCCGGTCGCGGACCGTACACGCCGCGCCGGCCGCTGCGCACTGACCAGGTCGCCCAGAGCCGACCCTGCCGAACTGCGTGGCGCAAGAGGAAGAAGGCCGGCATTTTCGTATCCTCAGCGATGCTCGCATAGCCCCAATCTTCCGGTGTGGGCGGCGCGTCTGACTGTTCGAGGTCAAGATCGCGGAAAAAGTGGATCAAGCGGTCGGACAGGTCGAACCGGCGATTATTTTTCGACAGAAAAGGCCTCCGCGAGATGATGACGGCCGACCAATGTGGTGACCTTGAGCTTTAGCTTGCGCATCATAGCCACCTCATAACGTTCCTTCGGCGGAAATGCTCGGTCGACGGCTTCTGTCATTTCCGGACGTTGGCGCCGCGATGGAGGGACGGCAAGATCTGGTCCAGACTGTGTAAAAACGCCCAGCTGTGATAGGATGCTCCAACGTTTTGGAGGATCAAATGGGTCGCTTCATCTCAGGAGCGGATAGAACGCAAACGACATTATTCCCGCCATGCGTGGATGACTGGATCGACGAGGAAAATCCGGTTCGTGCGGTCGACGCCTTCGTCGATGCGCTGGATCTTGGGGAGGTCGGCTTTGGTGTCGAACCGGCTTCGACCGGGCGGCCATCCTATCATCCCTCGGTTCTGCTCAAGCTCTACATCTACGGCTATCTGAACCGGGTGCAGTCGAGCCGTCGGCTGGAACGCGAGGCCAATCGCAACGTCGAGCTGATGTGGCTGGTCGGTCGGCTTGCCCCCGACCACAAGACGATCGCCGACTTCCGACGCGATAACGGTGCTGCGATCCGCCAGGTCTGCGGGCGCTTCGTCCTGCTGTGCCGGTCGATGGGCCTGCTCGCCGGGAGCAGCGTTGCGATCGACGGCAGCAAATTCAAGGCGGTCAACAACCGCGATCGCAACTTCACCAAGGCCAAGCTGGAGCGTCGCCGCCAGCAGGTCGAGGAGAGCGTTGCCCGGTATCTCTCGCAGCTCGATACGGCCGACCGGCAGGAGCCAAGCGAGGCGATGGCGACCAAGACGGACCGACTCAAGGAGAAGATCGCCAGGCAACGCCTCGACGCCTTGGAGGCGCAGATGCTGTCCTCGCCCGACCAGCAGATCTCGCTGACCGATCCCGACGCGCGTTCGATGTCTTCAAGCGGACGCGGCACGGGCGTCGTCGGCTACAATGTCCAGGTGGCGGTCGACACCGACCACCATCTCATCGTCACCCATGAGGTGACCAACGTCGGGACCGACCGTGCCCAGCTCAGTGGCATGGCCATTACGGCCAAGGCCGTGCTCGATACCGAACGGCTCGCGGTGGTGGCCGATCGCGGGTACTTCTCCGGCGAACAGATCCTCGCCAGCGAACAGGCCGGCGTCACGGTCACCTTGCCCAAGCCGATGACCTCTACAGCCAAGGCCGCAGGGCGGTTCGGCAAGCAGGACTTCGTCTACAAATCAGAGCAGGATATTTATCGCTGCCCCGCCGGCGAGACGCCGATCTATCGCTACACCACGGTGGAAGCAGGGTTGAGCGTAAGCCGCTACTGGACGAGCGCTTGTCCCAAATGCCCGCTCAAGCCGAGTTGTACGCCTGCGCCGGAGCGCCGGGTCACGCGGTGGGAACACGAGCATATCTTGGACGCCATGCAGCGCCGGCTCGATGCGAACCCGGGTGCCATGCGCTTGCGGCGACAGACGGTCGAACATCCGTTCGGCACCCTGAAGGCGCGGATGGGCGCCACGCACTTCCTCACAAAGACCATGCCGCGTGTCTCAACTGAGATGGCGCTCCACGTTCTCGCTTATAACCTGACCCGCGTCCTCAACATCGTTGGAATCCGGAAGCTGATGGCCGCGATCGCCACCTGACCGCGCGTGCTCGAGTCAGGTCACTCGCGCCCGGAGAAGGGCAGAGCATCCTAAGCGTCGCGTTTTTACACGGCCTGGGTCGGCACCGGCCGGATCACATGGGCCCGCTGAGCAACGGTAATTCCCTGGCGTCTGCCAGAACCTCCGTCTTTCCTAACGGGCAGACGTTGCCGTGCTATGAGCTGCGGTGCGTCCGGTCTTCTCGCCCAGAAGCGCTCGGAGCGCTCTCCAGCCCCGACACAGCGTGCCTCCTCGATTCGTCACTAGAGCCGGCCCGGAACCCCAATCCGTAGAAAATTCGCGAAAGGGGAGTCCTCCGTGGTCGGACTTGGTCGCTCTTGGGCGACGTTGGACGGTTTCCTTTAGAAGCACTTAGAGGGATTCTCGAGGCATCCCGAAGCCCTAATTGAGGGCTCGGTCGGAGCCAGCGCAGATGACGCCCACCAAGCTGCTAATCGGGCAAATCCTTCTTGTCTTCGCCATTATGGTGACGGGCGTTTGGGCCGCCACGCAATGGGCCGCAGCAATGCTCGCCTATCAGCCGGAACTAGGCACGCCTTGGCTGCATGTCGGTCGTACACCGGTCTATCGTCCTTGGGCGCTGTTCAACTGGTGGTATCATTACGACGCCTATGCACGGTCGGTGTTCAATCGGGCCGGCATACTTGCTGGCGCAAGCGGCTTCCTGGGCTGTGCGGCGGCGGTTGCCGGTTCGCTTTGGCGTGCCCGCCAAGCCGGGAACGTCACGACCTACGGTTCCGCCCGTTGGGCAGATCGGCACGAAGTCGAGCGTGCGGGGCTCCACCGCGCCTCCGGCATTTTCCTCGGAATTCTGCGCGGACGCTATCTCCGTCACGACGGTCCAGAGCATGTTCTGGCATTTGCGCCGACGCGCTCGGGCAAGGGCGTCGGCCTGGTGGTTCCGACCTTGTTGTCGTGGACGGGCTCGACAGTCATTCACGACATCAAGGGTGAAAACTGGTCGTTGACCGCGGGCTGGCGCTCGCGCTTCTCGCATTGCTTGCTGTTCAACCCGACCGATCCCCATTCGGCGCGCTACAACCCGCTCCTCGAGGTCCGCCGCGGCGCCGAGGAAGTTCGCGACGTTCAGAACATCGCCGACATCCTGGTCGACCCCGAAGGCGCGCTCGAACGCCGAAATCACTGGGAGAAAACCAGCCACTCCCTCCTCGTCGGCGCGATCCTTCATGTGCTCTACGCAGAGGAAGAGAAGACGCTGGCCCGCGTCGCGACCTTCCTGTCCGATCCTGAACGCAGCTTCGCCACGACACTGCGCTGCATGATGACGACCAACCACCTCGGCGATCAGGAATTGCCGTGCGTCCATCCGGTCGTTGCTTCGGCGGCCCGTGAGTTGCTCAACAAAAGCGAAAACGAGCGCTCCGGCGTGCTGTCGACCGCCATGTCGTTCCTCGGCCTGTATCGCGATCCCACCGTGGCACAGGTTACATCGGACTGTGACTGGCGCATCGCCGATCTGGTCGAGGCCGAGCGCCCAGCCTCGCTTTATCTGGTAATACCGCCCTCGGACATTTCGCGCACCAAGCCTCTGGTGCGTCTGGTCCTCAACCAGATCGGCCGCCGCCTGACCGAGCGGCTCGACCAGGGGAAGGGCGGGCGCAGGCACCAGCTGCTGATGATGCTGGACGAGTTTCCGGCACTCGGCCGGCTCGATTTCTTCGAGACCTCGCTCGCCTTCATGGCCGGTTACGGCGTCCGCGCCTTTCTGATCGCGCAGAGCCTCAACCAGATCGAGAAGGCTTACGGCGAGCATAATGCGATCCTCGACAACTGCCACGTCCGCATCGCGTTCGCGACCAATGACGAGCGGACCGCCAAGCGGATATCCGACACGCTCGGAACCGCCACCGAGCAGCGCGCGATGCGCAACTATGCGGGGCACCGGCTCGCGCCCTGGCTGGCCCATGTCATGGTCAGTCGCCAGGAAACCGCGCGCGCGCTCCTGACCCCCGGGGAGGTCATGCAGCTCCCATCGACCGACGAACTCGTTTTGGTCTCCGGCATGCCGCCGATCCGGGCGAGGAAGCTTCGCTATTTCGAGGACGACAACTTTGCCGGCCGTGTCGAATCGGCGCCCGCGCTTGGCCAAAACCCCTATCTCGATCGACCCAAGCCCCGATCGAATTCGTGGGGTAGGCTCGCACGGCGACCCGACAGCCGGCTCGAGCGGATTGCCGATGAGGCGGAGGTCGCGACTGTAGAGGGAGGACTCGAACAGCAACGCCAACCCGGCGTGCGGGAGGAGGAGGTCCGCAAGCCTGTCGAACCGGAGAACGCGCAAGCCACCGAGCTCGAGGAAGCGGATGATCCGGCACGCGACAAGCACGCGATCGAGCAGGCGCAGGCGCGCAGCGTCGTCACCCGTGGATACGGCCTCAGCGAAGGCAGTGACCACGATCTGATGCCGGTGCTGTGATGGCCCGCAAAGTCCGCCAGAACATCTATATCGACCGCGAATTGAGCAACGCGCTCGAGGCGATCGCATCCGGCCCGCACGCCAACAAATCGCGGCTGGTCAACGACGCCGTCGCTGCGTGGTTGGCGCGCCGCGGCACCAAGGAGATCGACGATCTCCTCAAGGGCCGGCTCGACCGCATATCCCGAGAGATCGCACACACCCGGCGCGACCTCGAGGTTGTGATGGAAAGCCTCTCGCTGTTCGTTCGCCATCAGCTCACCGTCACCGCACCCCTGCCAGAGTCCGATAGTGCGGCGCTCGCCGTCGGCCGCGACCGGTTCGAGCGCTTTGTCGGTCAGGTGGGCCGCCAGATCGCGAGCGGCAGGCGCACGCTCAAGGCTTCCGACGACGCGGGTGGCCAGCCATGACCGAAGCCCTCGCCAACGACCGTCGCCGAGCGATGCTGCGGACCGCGATGGGACCGGCGATCGCGGACGCTTTGGCCGACCCGCTCGTGCTCGAAATCATGATCAATCCCGACGGCGCATTGCGCTTCGATCGGCTCGGCGAAGGCCGCAGCGACAGTCGGGTGCGCTACGCGCCCGAGCAGGTCGAGCGGATCATCCGGCTGGTTGCCAGTCATTCGCGCACCGAGGCGCACGGCGCGGCACCGATCGTCTCGGCAGAGTTGCCGCCGCACGGGGATGGGGCAGGGGAGCGTTTCGAGGGGCTGCTTCCGCCAGTGTCGCTTGCGCCGTGTTTCTCGATCCGAAAGCCGGCGCGCCGCATCTACACGCTGATGGACTACGTCACCGACGGCATCATGACCCCGGATGTCGCGCGCAGGTTGTCGCTGGCGGTCGTGACCCGCCTCAATATCCTTGTCGTCGGCGGCACCAGTTCGGGCAAGACGACGCTCGCCAACGCGCTGCTGGCGGAGATGGCGCATCTCGACGAGCGCGTGATCCTGATCGAGGATACGCGTGAACTGCAGTGCCCGGCGGCCGATAGCGTCGCGCTGCGGACGCGCCCGGGCCTTGTCAGCATGGCCGACCTCGTCCGCTCGACGCTGCGCCTGCGGCCCGATCGGATCATCGTGGGCGAGGTGCGCGGTGCCGAGGCGCTCGACATGCTCAAGGCATGGAACACCGGCCACCCCGGGGGCATCGCCACCGTTCACGCCAACAGCGCGCTTTCGGCACTCTACCGGATCGAGCAGCTGGTGCAGGAAGCGGTCGTTACCGTGCCGCGCCGGCTGATCGCGGATGCCATCGACATGATCGTGTTCATCGCCGGTCGCGGTACCGGGCGCCGCGTCGAGACGCTTGCGCGCGTCGCCGGTCTCGATCCGGACGGCGGCTACGCCGTGCTCGCTCTTTCCCCCGACTTCCCCAGCGCAAACCATGGAGATTGATCATGCGCATCCTACGCCTGTCCCGCCGTCCGAACTTGGTTCTCGTCGCAGCCACCGCCTTGGGGCTGACGATCGCCAATTCGGCGATCGCCGCCGGCTCCGGCATGCCGTGGGAGCAGCCGCTCCAGCAGGTACTGGAATCGGTCCAGGGGCCGGTCGCCAAGATCGTCGCGGTGATGGTCATCATCACTACTGGCCTGACGCTCGCCTTTGGCGAGACCGCGGGTGGCTTTCGGCGGCTTATCCAGATCGTGTTCGGCCTCTCGATCGCCTTCGCTGCCTCCTCCTTCTTCCTGAGCTTTTTCAGCTTTGGCGGTGGAGCGCTGATCGCATGACCGGGACGGGCCAGCATATCATGGGCTTCGGGGTGCCGATCCACGGCGCGCTCGGATCCCCGATCCTGCTCGGCGGCGCGCCACGCGGTCTGGCGATCGTCAACGGCACGATCGCCGCCGCGGTCGGCCTGGGTCTGCAGGAATGGCTGGTCGGGCTTCTGCTTTGGGTCGCGGGGCACAGCCTCGCCGTATTCGCCGCACGGCGCGATCCCGACTTTGCCCCGGTGCTGTTGCGGCACCTGCGTCAGAAGGGGTATTTCGCATGCTGAACCTGCGCGAATATCGCCAGCGGGCCGACCGGCTGGCCGATCATCTTCCTTGGGCCGCCCTGGTGGCGCCAGGGGTGATCCTCAACAAGGACGGCAGCTTCCAGCGAACGCTCGCCTTCCGCGGCCCCGATCTCGAGAGCGCGACCGAAGCGGAACTGGTCTCGACCTGCGCGCGCGCCAACAATGTGCTCAAGCGATTCGGATCTGGGTGGGCGCTGTTCTTCGAAGCCGAGCGCCGCGCGGCGCCCGACTATCCGCCGGCCCGCTTCCCGGACCCGGCGTCGCTGCTGGTCGACGAGGAACGTCGTGCCGGTTTCGAGGCTGATGGCGTGCATTTCGAGAGCCGCTTCCACGCCACCCTGTTGTGGTTGCCGGGAGCAGATCGCGGTGATGCCGCCGGCCGCTCGCTTGTCGAGCGCCCGGACGAGGCGAAGGGGCGCGACTGGCGGTCCAGCCTCGCCGGGTTTGTCGCCGAGACCGACCGCGTGCTCGACCTGCTCTCCGGTTTCATGCCCGAGGTGCGTAGTCTCAGTTCGGCGGCAACGCTGACCTATCTGCACGGCACCATATCGAGCGAGCACCAAGAACTCGCCGTGCCGGAAACGCCGATCTACCTCGACGGACTGCTCGCCGACACGTCCCTGACCGGCGGACTCGAGCCGAAGCTCGGCGACCGCCACCTGCGCACGCTGACCGTACTGGGTTTCCCCAATATGAGCCGCCCGGGCATCCTCGACGCGCTCAACCACCAGGACTTTGCCTATCGCTGGGTCACGCGCTTCATCGCGCTCGACAAGACCGAGGCGACCAAGGCGCTGACCCGCATTCGGCGGCAATGGTTCAACAAGCGCAAGTCTATCACCGCGATGCTGCGCGAAGTGATGTACAACCAGCCGGCGCAACTGCTCGACAGCGACGCCGACAATAAAGTGCTCGATGCCGATCTCGCGCTGCAGGCGCTCGGGGGCGATCATGTTGCGTTTGGCTATCTGACGACCACCATCACGGTCGCGGACACCGTCCGCGCCCGCGCCGACGACAAGGTTCGCAGCATCGAGCGGATCGTCAACGGTCTTGGCTTCACGTGCATTCGCGAAGGTGTGAATGCGGTCGAGGCGTGGTTGTCGTCCCTGCCGGGGCAGGCTTACGCCAATGTACGGCAGCCGCTCGTCCACACGCTCAACCTCGCGCATCTGATGCCGCTGTCTTCGGTATGGGCTGGCCCGGCAGAGAATGCCCATCTTGGCGGACCACCCCTGCTTGTCGCCCAGACCGCGGGCTCGACGCCGTTTCGGCTCTCTACCCATGTCGGTGATGTCGGGCACATGCTGGTCGCAGGACCGACCGGTGCCGGCAAGTCGGTGCTGCTTGCGCTGATCGCCTTGCAGTTCCGGCGCTATCAGCACGCCCAGATCTATATCTTCGACAAGGGCTTTTCGGCGCGCGCGGCAGTGCTGGCAATGGGCGGGTCGCATCACGCGCTCGGGCTCGGCTCTGAAAGCGACGGGGACGGCGGCATCGCCTTTCAGCCGCTGCGCGACATCGATGTTCCCGCCGAACGTGCCTGGGCCGCCGAATGGATCACCGCGCTGCTTGCGCACGAGAAAGTCCTCGTCACCCCCGAGACCAAGGAAAGCGTCTGGTCGGCGCTCGCCAGTCTCGCCAGCGCACCGGTCGAGGAACGCACGCTTATCGGTCTGTCGTTGCTGCTCCAATCGAACGCCCTGCGAGCGGCGCTAAGCGCCTACACGCTGGAAGGCCCATACGGTCGGCTGCTTGACGCCGCCGAAAGCGGGCTGGCGTTCTCGGACGTGCAATGCTTCGAGACCGAGGCGCTGATGGGGCAGGCGGGCGTGGTCGCACCGGTGCTGACCTATCTTTTCCATCGGCTCGAGGAACGGTTCGACGGGCGACCGACGCTCCTGATCCTCGACGAAGCCTGGATCTTTCTCGACCATCCCCTGTTCGCCGCGCGCATTCGCGAATGGCTCAAGACCCTCCGCAAGAAGAACGTGGCGGTGCTGTTTGCGACGCAGAGCCTGGCGGATATCGCCGACAGCAGCATTGCGCCCGCGATCATCGAGAGTTGCCCGCAGCGCATCCTGCTGCCGAACGATCGTGCGATCGAACCGCAGTCGCGCGCGATCTACGAGCGCTTCGGGCTCAACGAGCGCCAGATCGAGCTGATCGCACGCGCGACGCCCAAGCGGCACTACTACCTGCAATCCGCCCGCGGCAATCGGCTGTTCGAACTCGGCCTGGGACCGGTCGCGATGGCGCTATGCGCCGCCTCCGACCCGGCGACCCAGCAGCAGATCGACGCATTGTTCAAGCAGGACGGCGCTGCCGCGCTGGTCGGCCGCCTGCTCGACGATGCCGGCCTCGACTGGGCGGCCGACACACTGACGCGATTTTCGATCGAACCCCCTGACGCCGTTGGAAAGGAAATGATGCCATGACACCGCGTGCTCGTCTCTCTCGGAGCCTGCTCCATCGCCTTGCTTCGTCCACGCTGGCGCTCACGATCGCAGGCGGCTTGACCCTGTCGATCCCAGTACAGCCGGCGCTGGCGCAGTGGACCGTGTTCGATCCGACCAATTATTCGCAGAATCTGCTCACCGCGGCACGCTCGCTGCAGCAGATCAATAACCAGATCCAGTCGTTGCAGAACCAGGCGACGATGCTGACCAACATGGCGCGCAATCTCAGCCGCATCGATTTCCCCGAACTGCAGGCACTGCGCGCGACGCTGCAGCAGATCGACACGC
The DNA here is from genome assembly GCA_964243205.1 of uncultured Sphingomonas sp. Lineage (GTDB taxonomy): Bacteria > Pseudomonadota > Alphaproteobacteria > Sphingomonadales > Sphingomonadaceae > Sphingomonas. The sequence continues at coordinate 10,901 of CAXTEO010000049.1, read as the reverse complement.
TGATGGGCCAGGCCAAAGCGATCGAATACCGGGTCGACCATGTCGATACCGAATTCCGGCAGATGTTTCCGACCAGCTTCAATGCGGCGCTCACCTCAAACGATCACGTCGCAGCCGCCAAAGCGCGGCTGGATGCGTCGATGTCGGCCTATCAGGAGACGATGGGGGTGCAGGCGCAAATCGTCGCCAATGTGACGGCGGACGCCGGCACGCTATCGGCGCTGACCGCCAAGAGCCAGAGCGCGGAAGGCGCGTTGGAGGCGGCACAAGCCACCAATCAGCTGCTCGCGCTGATCGCCAAGCAACAGTTCCAACTCCAGAACCTGATGGTCTCGCAAGGGCGCGCGGAAGCGCTCGATCAGGCCCGCCGGGTCCAGTCGCAGGCCGACAGCGGCGCTGCCACAACCAAGTTTCTAGGTTCCGGCTCGGCCTACACCCCCAGGTAGCGCCGCCGGACGGGCGGCAGGCGGTCTCCCTCCCACTGTCGTCGCCGCGGAGCGCGCGGGCTCCCCACGCGCGCTCCGCGGCACCCCTTCAGCGATTGCGAAAGGCTTTGCCCCGTGAACGACCTGAACGTCATCGACCAGTTCATGGCCACCTTCATCCGCTATATCGATAGCGGGTTCGGGCTGCTCGGCGGCGATGTCGCGTTCCTGACGAGCACGCTTATCGCCATCGATATTACCCTTGCCGGACTGTTCTGGGCGATGGGCGGTGAGCAGGATGTGCTCGGCCGCCTGATCCGCAAGATCCTCTATGTCGGCACGTTCGCCTTCATTCTGAACCGTTTCGGCACGCTGGCCGACATCATCTTCCGGTCGTTTGCCGCCGCCGGCATCACGGCTGGCGGCGGCTCGATGTCGGCGGCCGATCTGTTGCTGCCGGGCAAGCTCGCCGCAACTGGCTTCACTGCCGCCTGGCCGCTGCTCGACCAGGTGCGCCAGCTGAGCGGGTTCACGACTTTCTTCGACAATTTCCTGACAATCGTCGTGCTGCTGTTCGCCTGGGTGATGGTGATCTGCGCCTTCTTCATCCTCGCGGTCCAGATGTTCGTGACGATCATCGAGTTCAAGCTGACGACACTCGCTGGCTTCGTGCTGGTGCCCTTCGCGCTCTGGAACCGCACCGGCTTTCTCGCCGAGCGCGTGCTGGGCAACGTCGTCAGTTCGGGCGTCAAGGTGATGGTGCTGGCCGTAATCGTCGGGATCGGCTCGGGCTTCTTTGCCCAGTTCACGACCGCGCTTGCCGGCCACGAGCCAGACATCGGACAGGCAATGAGCCTCGTGCTGGGATCGCTCAGCCTGTTCGGGCTCGGCATTTTCGGTCCTAGCATCGCATCAGGTTTGGTCGCCGGCGCGCCGCAGCTCGGCGCCGGAGCCGCTGTCGGTACCGCCATCGGCGCAGCCGGGATCACCGCCCTCGGTGCTGAAGCCGCTATTGGTGGTGTCGGTGCGGCAGGGGCGGCCGCGCTCGGCGCGGTTCGTGCCGGCACGGCAATGGGATCTGCCGCATCGGCCGCATATGGTCTCGGGCAGCAAGCTGCGGGCTCGACAAGCGTTGGTGCGGGGCTTGGCGGCGTCGCACGCGCCGCCGGCGGCGCTCTTCAACAGCGCGCGAGCAATGCGCTTGGTCTCGCGGCAGCGCGCGAAACCGGGCGCAACGCCGCTTGGTCCGCGCTCAACGGCGGCAGCGGTAGCGGCGCGCGTGCCGCGTCTGGCGAGGCCGGCCAGGGCGTCCCGGGCTGGGCTCGAACAATGCGACAGGAACAGTCCGCGCGCCACCACCGCCACGTCGCGGCGCAAACGCTGCGTGAGGGCGATCGCGGTGGCGCGTCCGCCACGCCAGACATCAAGGAAAAGGAGGATTGATCTCATGGTCTTCAAGCGAAGCGTCCAGCGCTATGGGCGCACCCCCGAACCCGAGACTCCGTATCAGCGCGCTGGGCAGCTCTGGGACGAACGCATTGGCTCCGCGCGTATCCAGGCGCGCAACTGGCGCCTGATGGCGTTCGGCGGACTGGGACTGACGAGTGCGGTGTCGGCGGCCCTGATCTGGCAGGCGCTGCAAAGCCGCGTCACCCCTTATGTCGTCGAGGTCGATCGATTGGGGGAGGCGCGGGCGGTGACGCCTGCGGAGGCGGGCTATCAGCCCACGGACCCGCAAATCGCCTGGCATCTGTCTCGATTCATCGAGAACGTCCGCTCGGTTTCGCTCGATCCGGTGCTGATGCGGCGTGACTGGCTCGGTGCGTACGAGTTCGTCACCCAGCGCGGCGCCGTTTTCCTCGGCGACTATGCGCGCAGCGCCAATCCGTTTGGCAAGGTGGGCGAGAAGACCGTGTCGGTACAGGTCACCAGCGTCGTGCGCGCCTCGGACCGCTCGTTCCAGGTCAAATGGACCGAGATGGCCTATGACCGGGGCGCGCAGTCCGGCGTCTCGCATTGGACGGCCATCCTCACGATCTTGACGCGCCCGCCGTCGAGCGCCGACGTGCTCCGGAAGAATCCGCTCGGCATCTATGTCGATGCGATCGACTGGAGCCGAGAGCTCGAGCCCCCGACGCCGCAACATGTCCCGCCGTCCGCCGCAGTGCCGGATGCCGCGGCAGGCCCGCCCGGACAAGTCCCCGCTTCTCCGCCCACCCTGACCTCGGAGGTTCAGCCATGACGCATGTTCTCGGAGCACCGACGCTGTCGGCGCTCGCCATCCTGCTGGGAGCGGCCACGTCGCCCCCAGCCGCCACCGCGACACCGCCAAGCTCCGCCCGCGCGCCCATCGCGAGCGCCATCACGCACGCTCGCGCCGGGACGACACGCGTAATCAAGGCGGTCCGGAGGCGCCCACGGAAAGTCTCTCTGGCTTTGTCCGCCGTCGCCACCGCCAATCGCGCGGCCACGCTCGAACCGGCGCTGCACGGATTCATCGATGCCGTGCAGGTCTATCCGTTCGCCGATGGCGCCCTCTTCCAGGTCTATACGGCGCCTGGGCGAGTGACGGACATAGCGCTCCAGTCCGGCGAAACGCTCGGCGCTGTTGCCAGTGGCGACACAGTGCGCTGGGCGATCGGAGATACCAGCAGCGGGGCCGGCACCGAGAAGCGGACGCATATTCTGGTGAAGCCGTTCAGCGCCGGCCTCGCAACGAACCTCGTCATCACGACCGATCGCAGAACCTATCATCTCGCGCTCTCGAGCGTCGTCGGCACCGGCATGGCGGCGTTGTCCTGGAGTTATCCGCAAGATGCCCTGATCGCGCTGAAGCGGACCGAGGCAGAAGCTCAGGCCGCGGCACCGGTCGCGACCGGCCTCGAGATCGAGCAATTGCACTTCAATTACGACATATCGGGGGATCGGCCGACCTGGCGGCCGCTGCGCGCGTTCGATGACGGGCGCCAGACCTTTATCGAATTTCCGGAGTCGCTCGCGGTCGGCGAGGCGCCGCCGCTTTTCCTTGTCGACGCCAAAGGCGAAGCGCAACTGGTGAACTACCGTCTGCACGGCCGCTTCTATGTGGTGGACCGGCTGTTCGATGTCGCCGAACTGCGGCTCGGCACCAAACACCAGCAGGTCGTTCGGGTGTCGCGGGCCGCTCAGGCAGCGACGGCCGCGGGCCATGGCCGGAGGGCGTCATGACCGAGGAAATCGCGGCGCCCCCGGAACCCCGGGTTGAGCAGGACCCAGTACAAGCCGGACCGCCTAAGGTGGACCCGGAAACGATGGTCCTGCGCGCCAAGCCAATCCGGGCCATTCGCTTCCGTCGCGGCGTTATCATAGGCGGTGCCGCGGTCGCTTCGCTGACCTTGGTCGCAACCGCTTGGGTGGCGTTCCGTCCGACCGTTGGGCATCTCGTCGTCCAGGGCGATGACCGCAGCATGGCTGCGAAGCCGCCGTCGGATGCACTGGGTAGCGGACCGTCGACCTATGACCAGGTGCCGAAGCTCGGGCCGCCGTTGCCGGGCGACCTGGGACGACCGATCCTCGACAATCAACGCAGGCTGGCGGTGGATACCGGAACCGGGTCGGTCGATCGGGGCCAGCAAGCGGCAATGGCGGAGCGCGATCGCCGCGCCTCGGAACTGAAGGCGGCCCGAGAATCGGGTGTGCTGGTGCAGTCGAGTGGCAGCGGAATTGCCGCGACGACCGAAGCGCCATCGCCTCCCGCCGTCGCGCCACCGCAAGCGGGAACCGCAAAGATTGGCCTTGACCCTGAGCACGATCCCAACGCCCATCAGCGGAAGGCCGACTTCGTCGGTGCGGCCGACAAGGGCGGAGATCTCAATCCGCATGCGCTCACCGCCGCTCGGTCGCCGTACACGCTGTCGGCCGGAAGCGTGATTGCAGCGAGCCTCATCACGGGCCTGCGTTCGGATCTGCCCGGTCTTGTGACCGCGCAGGTTACCGAGCGCGTCTACGACAGCGCGACCGGGCGGCTGCTGCTCATCCCGCAAGGCGCCCGGTTGATTGGCAGCTATGACAGCGTTGTGGCGTTCGGCCAGCGACGTGCCTTGGTCGTCTGGCAACGCATTATCATGCCCGATGGAAGCTCGCTTCAGCTCGATAACGTGCCGGCGACCGATCCATCGGGATACGCCGGTCTTGCCGACAAGGTCGACTTTCACACTTGGACCCTGCTCAAAGGCGTGGCCATCTCGACCCTGCTCGGCGTCGGTACCAGCTTGACCTTCACCGGCGAGAGCGACTTGGTGCAGGCGATCCGCGAATCCACTCAGCAGAACGTATCGCGTGCTGGCGATCAGCTCACTTCCAGAAATCTGCAAATTCAGCCGACGGTTACCATTCGGCCCGGTGCGCCTGTACGCCTCATTGTTCACCGTGACCTCGTCCTGGCCCCCTACCAGAAATAGGAGAGCATGATGCCCGATCTCAAATTGGCTCGTTTGCCCGACCGTACGCCGGTCAAACTGAACCTGACGGTTTCGCCTGATCTTCACGCTGCGCTAACTGATTACGCGATCGTCTATGCCGCCGCATACGGCTCGAAAGAAGTGGTGGCCGAGCTTATCCCGGCCATGTTAGCCAGCTTCCTGGACAGCGATCGAGCATTTCAGCGCGCGCGCGCAGCGCGAACCACCGCTCGAGACTAGCCGTGACGCCTGCTCAGGAAAGACGCGGCCTAGCCCCATTGGAGGACTGCCTCGCGGTCCGCATTCCACAGGCTGCTCAACTTCTTGGGATTGGCCGGTCGTCCGTCTACGAGCTCATCAACAAGGGGCAACTGGAAACCATCAAGATCGGTCGATCGACCGTGATCCCGATGGATGCCTTACGCGCGTACATCCAGGACCGCCGCCGTGGGGGACGGGATTAGGCTCCGCATAGGCTCCGGCGTTCCGAGGCCGTTTGTGGCCGGCCGAATATGTGTGCCGCAGATCGGCGCGTCGCCGGAGCCTATACGGAGCCTAATTTCGGGCCCCAAACGGCCAAAAACTCAGGAGCTCACACGTAAGCCACTGAAATAGAAGCGAAAAATGGTGGACGCACTTGGGCTCGAACCAAGGACCCGCTGATTAAGAGTCAGCTGCTCTACCAACTGAGCTATGCGTCCGAATCCGCGTGATCTGCAAGGCGCTTGGTGGCGCGATCGCTGCGGGAGGCGGTCGGATAGCAGCGTGGTCGCAGGTTGCAAACCCTTTTTGCAGCCACGCGGCAAAAATCTACCAGCGCACGGGGGATTGGCGGTTGGTGCGGTCGATCGACATCAGAATGCCGAGACACAGCATGAAGGTCATCTGGCTCGATCCGCCATTGCTGATCAGCGGCAGCGGCACGCCGACCACCGGCGCCATGCCCATCACCATCGCCATGTTGATCGACACATAATAGAAGATCGTCGCCGCCAGCCCCGCCGCCGCCAGCTTGGCGAAGCGCGATTGGGCGTGCAGCGCGGCGCTCAGGCCCCATTGCACGATCACCAGGAACGCGACGATCAGCAGCACGCCGCCGACCAGACCCCATTCCTCCATCATCGTCGCCAGCGCGAAGTCGGTATGCCCCTCGGGCAGGTAATCGAGATGGCTTTGCGTGCCGTTGAGGAAGCCCTTGCCGAAGATGCCGCCCGATCCGATCGCGATCTTCGACTGGCTGATGTGATAGCCGATGCCGAGCGGGTCGCTCTCGGGGTTGAGGAACACCAGGATGCGGTTGCGCTGATAGCCGTGCAGCACGAAATTGACCGCGAGCGGCACCGCCGCGCCGAGCGCCAATGCGCCGCCGATGAACAATCGGAGCGGTACGCCTGCCAGGAACATCACCGTCACGCCGCCGATCACGATCATCAAAGCGGTGCCGAGATCGGGTTGTTTCATCACCAGCGCCGCCGGCACCAGGATCAGCAAGGCCGCCGGCCAGATCGCGCCGAAGCGCCGCGTCTCGTTCGGCGGGAGCATGTCGTAGAATTTGGCGCAGGTCAGCACGATGCACGGCTTCATCAATTCGGACGGCTGCAAGCGGAAGCCGAAGCCGAGATCGATCCAGCGCTGCCCGCCGCCGCGGATCGCGCCGACCAGTTCGACCATCACCAACAGCACGCACAGCACGCCGTAAGCGGGCAATGCCATGCTGCTCCACACCCGTTCGGGAATGCGCGACAGGACCATCGCGCCGCCGAGAAAGACGAAGAAGCGGATACCCTGCGTCAACGCCCAGGGCCGCACGCTGCCACCCGCCGCCGAATACAGCACCAACGTGTCGAAACAGCCGATCGCCAGCACGACCAGCAGGATCTTCCACGGCAAAGCCGCGAGCGGGGCAGGGACGAAATTCAGCCCGCTCATGGCGCGTCGGGCTCGGTCGTGCCGTCCTGCGCAACGGTGTTGCCGGGCGCTGCGGTGTTGGCGAGCGCTTCTGCCGTCGCGACGTCGGCGGCTGCGGCGGCGCGAACGGCGGGGGCGTCGGTCGGCGCGGTCGCGTCGAATTCGGTCTGCGCACCGACCGCGAGCGGCGGCGCGTTGGCGGCGGCGCGATACGCGGCGGTCTCGGCGGCCATGCGCGTGCGGATATCGCCGCCCCACGTCGCCTCGCCCTCAATCAGCGAAGCCATCGCGCGGTCGCGGTCGAAGAGATAGGTCATGATGTCGCGCGCGATCGCCGGCGTGTCGAGGTTGCGCACGGTATGGCCGCCATGTTCGAGCACCACGGCGATCGCATAGCGCGGGTTGTCGTGCGGCGCGAAGCCCTGGAACAATGCGTGGTCGCGCATCTTGAAGGGGAGCGAGCCGTTCTTGAGCACGCCGCCGGCGCGCTCGGCCATGGTGATGCGACGGACCTGCGCGGTGCCGGTCTTGCCGGCCAGTGCGACGCCCGGAGTCAGCATCCGCGCCGCGCCGCCCGTGCCGCCGCCATTGACGACGCCCCACATCGCCTCGTGGATCGTCTGGAGGTGATCGGGCTGGATCGGCAGAGCGGGGGCGTCGGTATGGGCATGACCGGCGAGGATGCTGGGCCGAAGCGCACGGCCCGACGCAAGCCGCGACGCCATCACCGCGAGCTGGAGCGGGTTGGTCAGCACATAGCCCTGGCCGATCGAGGCATTGAGCGAATCGGCGACGGTCCAGGCCTGTTTGTAGCGACGCAGCTTCCACGCAGTGTCGGGGACGGTGCCGTAGCGCTGGCTGTGAAAGGGCAAGTCGAACTTCTGTCCGAGCCCGAGCGAGCGCGCGACTGGCGCGACGTGATCGTAGCCGAGCCGGCGGATCATCTCGTAAAAGTAAATGTCGCAACTCTGCATGATCGCGTTCTTGAGATCGAGCGCGCCATGGCCGCTTTTCTTGTGGCAATGGAACACGCCGGTGCCGACGCGCAGCGCGCCGCTGCAAACCACCCGATCGGAGGCGGAAACGCCCGCACCGAGCAGCGCCAGGCCGTTCATCGGCTTGACGGTCGATCCCGGCGGATACAGGCCTTGCAGCACCTTGTTCATCAACGGCACGTGGTCGTTTTCGGACAGCATCTTCCATTCGAGATGGCTGATCCCGTCGGAAAAATTGTTGGGATCGTAGGCCGGCATCGACACCATCGCCAGCATCTCGCCGGTCAGGACGTCGATCACCACGGCCGACCCCGACTGCGTGCCGAGCCGCCGCGCGGCATAGTCCTGCAAGCCGGCGTCGATCGTCAGGCGCGCATTGGCACCGGGTTCGTCGGGCTTGGTGGCGAGCTCGGCGACGAGCTTGCCGCGCGCGGTGACTTCGACGCGCTTCTGCCCGGCAACGCCGCGCAATTGCTTCTCGAGCGTCTTCTCAAGCCCATCCTTGCCGAGCTTGAAGCCAGGCGTGACCATCAGCGGGTCGTGGGTCTGCTTGAACTGTTCGGCCGAGGCGGCGCCGACATAGCCGGTCAGGTGCGCCACTGCGGCTCCTGCGGGGTAACTGCGCGAGAAGCCGCGCGTCGGGGCCACGCCGGGGAGCTCGGGCAAGCGCACGCTGATCGCGGCGAAGCGCTCCCAGTCGAGATTTTCCGCGACCTGCACCGGCTGGAACCCGGCAGCATGGTCGAGATCGGCGACCAGGCGGTCCATTTCCTCGGGCGGCAGTTTCAGGATGTCGCGCAGCAAAGCGAGCACGCGATCCTTGTCCTCGAGCCGGTCGGGAATGATGTCGACGCGGAAGTCGGTGCGGTTGTTGGCGATCGGCGCGCCGTGCCGATCGATGATCCAGCCGCGCCGCGGCGGCACCAACGTCATGTTGACTCGGTTGCTCTCCGATTTGAGCGTATATTGCTCGTTCTCGACCACGGCGAGCCACGCCATCCGCCCGGCCAGCGCGACACCGAATACGCCCTGCGCCGCGCCGAGCATCACGGTGCGCCGCGAGAAGCTGTAGCTCTGCGACGCCTCGGTCACGGCCCGCGAGCTCTGCCCGAAGGAGGAACCGCTCATACCTCCTCGTCCTCGCGGTCGAGCATCGCGCAGAGCCGCGCGACGAGCGGGAAGAGGAGCACCGACACCGCGATCTGGACGAGCATCACGGTATCGACATGCGCGCTGAGTGGCGATGCGACCAGGCGACCAAGGATCAGGCAGAAACCGACCGCGCCCGCCGCAATCAGCCAATCCTGCCAGAAGTCGCGGAACACGACGCGCTGGTCGATCAAGTCGATCATGAAGAAGCACAAGGTCCAGAACAGCATCGCGCTGCCGAGCGGCTGGCCGCTGACGAGATCGTCGAACAGGCCGAGCGGGAGCGGCGCCCAGATGCGCAACGAATCCGGCCTGATCAGCCGCCAGCCGAGCAGCATCAACAGTCCGAACGGCGGGAGCAGCGGCAGGCTGGCGATGATCGGCCAGAGCGTCAGCGACGATGCCAGCACGACCGAAAGCGCGGGCACGAAGCGCCGGAAGCTGCGATCGGGCGCTTCGTCGAACGGGCCGCGGACCTGTCTCATTTCTTCTTCTTGGCCGCGGTCGGTTTGGTCGCGGGCTTGGCTGCCGGGATCGGCACCGGGATCGGCGGCGGCTCGGGCATGAAGGCGCGCTGCACGATCGCATAATCGACCGTGTCGGGCTGCGCGAAGCTGCGCGAGATCGCCGCATCGCGGCCCCGTCGCACGACCCGCGCGACGGGAATGTTGGGCGGATAGATGCCGCCGATACCCGACGTCACGAAGACATCGCCCGGCGCGAAATCGGTGGTGGCGAGCGCGACCGACTTGATGTCGAGCAGTCCGTCGCCGCGGCCGGTCGCGAGCGCGGGCATGCCGTCGCGCGTGCGCCGAACCGGAACGATGCTCTCGGCGTCGGTCAGCAACAGGACGCGCGCGCTGTTCGGGCCGGTTTCGAGCACGCGGCCGATCAACCCTTCGGGGCCTTGCACCGGCTGGCCGCTCGCCACGCCTTGCCAGGATCCGGCGTTGAGCACCGCAAAGCGTCGTGTGCTCGACGCCGACGAACTGACCAGCCGCGCGGTCACGACCGGGGTGGCGATTGCCTCGCGCAGCTTGAGCAATGTCATCAGGCGCCGATTGTCGTAGGAAAGCGTGCGTGCGCGCATGAACAAAGCATGCTGGGCTGTGAGCTGCTTGCGCAACGCGGCATTCTCGTCATGGACGGCGATGTAGCGGCCGATCTCGCCGGGGATGCCGCCGAACCAGCGGCCGACCCCGGATATGCCCGAGGATAGCGGCGTGCTGACTTCGCCGACGCTGGCGCGCAAGGCGGCGAATGCGACCGGGTCGAGCGTCGACAGCGCGAGCAGTACCGCACCGACGAGCGAGCCCGCTACGGCGATGACATATCCCGCAAAGAGACTGTACTGCGCCCGCCGCGAAAAACCCGGACGCCGGTTACGAGGCGGCGCCATGTTACCCCCATCCAAAAGCCCGAGGGCCGCCTATGACAATCTGTCGTGCTCTACGCGATGTCGTACGACCTGAGTAGAGGCACGCTGCAATTTCGGGCTGCGCGAGGGCTCGTTTCGGCGCGTCAGGCGCTGTGCAGCACACCGCGGAACATCGGGTCTTCGAGCGCGCGCCCGGTGCCGAGCGCGACGCAGGTGAGCGGGTCGTCGGCGATCGTCACGGGCAGGCCGGTCTCGTCGCGCAGCACCTCGTCGATGCCCTTGAGCAACGCGCCGCCGCCGGTGAGGACGATGCCCTGGTCGACGATGTCCGCCGCGAGTTCCGGCGCGGTATTCTCGAGCGCGATGCGGACGCCCTCGACGATCTGGCCGACCGGTTCGCTCAAGGCTTCGGCGATCTGGCCCTGGTTGATCTGAATTTCCTTGGGCACGCCATTGACCAGGTCGCGACCCTTGACGTGGATCGTGAGACCGATGCCGTCCGCGGGCGGCTTGGCGACGCCGACTTCCTGCTTGATCCGCTCTGCCGTGGCGTCGCCGATCAGCAGATTGTGGTTGCGGCGGACGTAGGAGACGATCGCTTCGTCCA
>CAXTEO010000048.1:0-29299 GCA_964243205.1 uncultured Sphingomonas sp. | reverse complement strand
CGGGTTCGGGCATCCCGGACTTTCGTACGCCTGCCGGCGCCCGAAACTCTTCAGGATACCGGAATGGCCGCTCCGAAGGGCTCGAACCGCATAAGCGGCGCTTCGTTCAGGGGCGCATTTCAGTCGATTGGGAGGCGCGCTGACCGGCATTTTGGAGACTTCGGTGCGTCAGGGAGCAGGGGCTGTGGTCATGGGGCGTAGCGCTCCGGCCGCCAGCACACCAACGCACCATCTTGTGGCGCCGCAACGCGATTCATGCGCTGGATTCGCCACACGAGGAAGGTGCGCAAACTCAGCGGCGCCAGCGTTCCCCAAAGGACATAGGCAAGCGACACCGCCGACGGACGATCCAGGGAGAGGGCCGCTCGGCGCAGCATTCGCTTCAGCATGCGCGGCCGGCGCCCCGCCCAAATGGCGCTGGCCGCGCGCGAGGCGAACACCTGCGGAGGCAATTTCCCGTCGGACCGGGGCGCGCTCCGGACGATCTTGTTCGCGTCCGACCCGCGATATTCGGCAATCGCGCGGTAGGACGCCTCAAGTGCGTCCTCGAGAACCTCTTGCTGCTGGATCGAGCGATGACGAGGGATCTTGTGGCGCACGGTCATCAGGACCTGCGGCAGCACGTAGACGGTGCCCCGTTCCGCCATCCGCAAGAAGAAATCCGCATCCTCCCAATAATCCGCCTCGTGCCGATAGCCGCCGATGCGATCGAATGCGCTTCGCTTGAACAGGATCGTGGGATGGCAGAAGGGCGGGGTTCCGCCGACTGTCCCCAGGAGATCGAGGCGCGGCGGCCGGACGGGCCGCCTCTGCTCATCGACCGTATCGAAGAGGGTGCCAATCATATCAGCGTCCGGCTGTCGCTCGAGCGCCGCCATTTGCTGTGCGAGCCGCTCCGGATGTGCGATGTCGTCCGCGTCCATCCGAGCGATCAGCGCGCCGCGCGCCTCGCCGACTACCCAATTGGAGGAACAGGTTGGCCCAAGCGGTGTGGGATGCGTGACCAACCGGATACGCAAGTCGGCCTGGCTCCACGCGACAAGGCGCTCGCGTGTACCGTCGGTGGAACCGTTGTCGCCGATGACAAATTCGAAATCCCCGTAGCTCTGCTGGAGAATGCTTTCTACGCTTTCGTCGATATAGCGCCGTTCGTTGTGGACGGGCATGACGACGCTCAGTTTCGGCGTCCTCACCGGCGATCGTCGACGGCGCAGAAGGTCGGCGAGATCAAGGTGTTACGCCTCAAAGCTCTTATGACTGCGACTGGTCCAGCTAACTCGGTCGATGATAGGGTCATTCGTCATCGCGATGCACATGTCGGACAGACAATGTCCAGCATCTCTGCAAGATTGATTGGGATTGACGCGCGGCGTTCAGGCGCCATCCGACACCGATCAGCGAAACACCGCTCACATGAGCACCGATGCGCACCACCCGTGCGAGAATCCGGCGCGCGCGCTCGGGCCGGTGACGTAGTCGATTGGCAGTGGCGAAGGACACGGTTCGCGTCAGTGACGACGTCCGGTCGATCGTCCGTATCTCGGCGCCCGGGCAACGTTCCCGTAAGAAACGCAGCAGACAGAACGACAACGCCTCATTGCCGGCGCTGTCATCGTGCCAACTTCCACAATTGGGCGATCGCCGCGACCTGCTGATCCAGAACAAACGGGCTCTTCGAAAACGCCGTCGCGATGCTTGAACGCTGCGCGAGTCGGAAATGCCTCGAGATCTCGTCCGCCCAGACTTCGGCCGGAGAGGATAAAGCGACCAGGGCAACGCCTGCGGTGCGCGCAGCGATTTCCCGCAACCCCGGCAGATCGGAGGCCACTACCGGAACGCCATATGAAAGTGCCTCCAGGACCGAGCCCGGTAAGCCCTCATACGCGGATGGCAGGATCAGCAGGTCCGCAAATTCCAGATACTTTTCGGGGGTGGCGGTATAGCCGTGCACGACGATATGCTGGCGTGCGCCTGATCCAGCCACTTTGACAGCCAACCGGTCGAGCTCGGCGGCACTGCCAGTTCCTACTATATGGAGCCGGGCGTTGGTGCCGGTTTCCAGCAACGCCTCGATCATATCTATTGCCAGTTCGAAGTTCTTGACCGGGTGGATTCGTCCGAGAAGGAGGATTTCGACCGGCGCGGTCGCGTGCCTTTCCATATCTCCCAAGTGGGGAGGGAGCGGTATCCCGTTATAGAGCACGCGCCACTTTCGGTCGGGTACGCGCGCGAATGCGCGAACGGCCAGCGACACTCCGACGATGTCCGTGCTGAAAACCCTGGTGAGTATCGCGCCAACCGCACTCCGCAACCTGGCCCAGACGGTAAATCTCGGATCCTGCTCCGGTGTCCTGAAGTGGCTGATCCGGATCGGCACGCAGCTCAGCCATGCCGCGAGCATGAAGTATCCACTGATTATCCCGACATTGGCGTGAACGACATGCGGCTTGTAGGCCCGGATCGTCGCTCGGAAAGCAGCGAGCCCTGCCGCATTCAGCCCAATCCTGACCAGCGGTATACCGGCGTTTGCGAAAGCATCCGCCAGAATGCCGCGCTCGCCGGACACATCGCAGACGACAACCCGTGTAGCAGGGTATTGCTGCTTCACGGCCTGGATGAGCTGAAGCGAACGCCGTTCTGCGCCCCCTCCACCCAAGCCCCCCGAAACATACATGACGGTCTGCATTGTCGTTCCCGATTTGCGCGCCAGCGGCAGTCCCCCCTTGGGCTGGTCGCGGCGCGTCACGGGTGGGCGACCCGCGCAGGCGAGGTCAAGCCCGCAATACCCTGAACAGGCGCAGCAAAAGCGGCAAGTGCTCGGCTCCACCGCTTCCATTTTTCAGCGGAAGGGGTTGCACTTCCGGTGGGAAGATGGACAGCACCAAATCACCTGCGCTCCCTGGGTTGGCTCCTGCGCGATGACCCATCAGCCTCAGCAAGGAGCAAGGCGTTGCCCGCTACCGTGACCTTCGTCGTCGATGGACTGGGATTAGGAGGAGCGGAAGTTCACACTCTTCGACTGATCAAGCATCTCGAGCGCTCCGGCGTGGCCGTCTGCCTGGTGGTTATTTCCCAGGTGCGCTCGCCGAGCATCACTGACGATGATCTCCCGCGTCGGACGATTTGGCTCAACCGGGGCTCCATGACCACCGACCTTCGCGGTTGGCTTGCGGCAGGCCAAGCCATCAGATCGACCAATCCCAGGTTGGTGGTGGGAATAAACGAAGCGGCATTCAGCGTCTGCGCCCTTGCCAAGCTGCTTCGTCCGTATGACGCGCCATTATTCTGTTTCCTGCACACGTTCGAGATCGCCACTCGCTCGCGCCGCGGAATCTTCAAGCTGCTGGCCAAGGTTGCCGAGGGCGTCGTTTATGTCAGCGCCAACCAGCGCGAACATTGGCAACGGCAAGGCACGCATTTTCGCTCCGACACGGTCATCCTGAACGGAATAAACCTGCAGTCGTTCACGCCGCAGCCCGCTCGGATACGCTGCAACACTCGCCGCAATCTCGGCCTGTCCGATGACGACTATGTGGTAGGTCTGGTGGGGGGCTTTCGGCCGATCAAGCGCCATACGCTGCTCGTCGATGCCTGCGCCGCGCTCCGATCGGAAGGCATCCCGATCCGGCTGTTGATGGTGGGCGACGGCCCGACCCGTCCGGACGTGGAGACCCGCGCCCGCGACCTGGGCATCGCGCAGGACGTGATGATCGTGGGGGAGCAGCGGATCGTTCAGCCATATCTTGCGGCAATGGATGTAATGGCGCTTGCGAGCGACAGCGAAACGATGCCGCTTGCGGCCATCGAGGCCCTCGCTTGCGCGGTGCCCGTCGTGTTGCCCGATCGCGGCGGGGCGACCGAAATCATCGATCGCGGGATCAACGGGGAACTGTTCACGCCGGGCGACCTGCGCGACCTTACCCGGATCCTCAGGGCGCTGGCCGATCCCGAGCGCCGACGCCTGCTGGCGGCGCGCGCGCGGCCGAGCGTGATCGGCAAATTCGACGAGAGCCGCATGATGGCAGAATATGCGGCATTTCTCGGGTCGGGCTGACCGACTGGTGGGATCGCGTGCCGAAGCCTGGAACGCTCGGCTATTTCCGGACCACCCGTCCGCGCTCCAGCGACACGAGCGTATCGCACCAGGCCAGCGCGCCCGCCCGGTGCGCGGCGATAACGATGGTGAGGTCCGGGTTGTTATCTGCAATTTGCCGCATCACTTCCTTTTCGACCGCATCGTCCAGCGCCGACGTAGCTTCATCGAGGATGAGCAGAGAGGCGTCGCGATAGAGGGCTCGGGCGATTGCGATACGCTGCCGCTGGCCCCCTGATAACCCTATACCCCGTTCGCCTACGCGCGTGTCGTACCCTGCGGGGAGCGATGAAATGAACTGATGGATCTGGGCGCGCTCCGCGGCTGCCCGAACGCGATCCGGGATGATGTCGGCCTCCGACCGGCCAAAGGCAATGTTCGCCGCGATGCTGCTGTCGAGCAGGTAGATCGATTGCGGCACATGGGCGACGCGGTGTTGCCACGCGGCACGGTTATCGTCGCCGATCGGAATCCCATCGACGGAAAGGCTGCCATGCTGTGGCTCGAGCAGGCCCATCAGCAGGTCCAGGACCGTGCTTTTTCCGCTTCCCGTGGGACCGGTTATCCCGAGACGCGCCCCTTTCGGGATGCGCAGCGACAGGTTTTGAATGGCGGGTTCGGGGCGGCCGTCGAAGGAAAAGGTCACGCCCTCGAAGATGATGTCGCGCTGGAATGCTAGCGGGGGCTGCGGGAGCGCTGGTGTCGGACGCACCGGGAGGTTGAGGAGAACGAGCATGTCTCGGACGAGCGCGGCATTCGCCACCAGCAGCGCCGAGCCCTGATACATTTGTTGAAGGAGCGGGAGCAGGCGTTGCGCGGCCACCGCAAGCGCGCCGAGCACGGGAATGGCTTGCGCCAGACCGCCGGGGCGAACGCTCAGCGTTACCGTAATCAGGCCCATCAGGGCGATGCCCGCGCCCTCCAGGATGAGGCGGGGCGCCGCCGCCGCGAACGCCGCCTCCGATTGCAGGTAACGGATGCGGTGATCGATGCGCCGGAAGGTGTCCTCGAATACCGGTGTGTCGTGCATGACGATGTCGCGGATGCTTCCTGCTGCTTCCAGAACCGTCCGCATTCTGGCGCCCGCGAAGTGCGAGGTCTCGGTAGAGCCCGCGGAAAGGCGAGCGCGCAGGGCGCGCAGCGCTCCGAGATAGAAAAGGGCGATGGGGATCAACAGAAACAAGGCTTTTGGTTCGACAAAAACGAACAGGATGAGGATAGCCGCCGCAAGTGCCGCCGCGACCGTGCCTTGAACCAATGGCATCAGAACGGCGTTCGTCACCACCTGGAGCTTTTCAAAGCTGGCGATTACCTCGGCCGAGTTTTGTGAAATGAACCGGCTGTAGGGCTGACGAAAGACGCGGTGGAAAATTCCGGTGGCAATCTCGTGCCCGGCCGTGAGCACGAACCTGAACGTGAGCCGCAGCAGAATCAGTCGGATGCCGGCGGATGCCACACCGATCAGGATCAGCAATACGGCCGCCCGCACCGCCGTCTCCTCGGGAGTTCCGCTCGCCATTGCCCTGAACACGATGCTGTCGCGCAAAGGCTCGGGGCCGCCCGCGCCACGGGTCAGAACGGTCAGCAACAGTGCGACAGCCGCAATGGTCGCCAGTTCCGCAACGGCGCTAACCAGCATGAAGCCCGCCAGGACAAACAGCCTCGGCTTGTGATCTGGCCCGAGTGCCCGGATCAAGCCGATTGCCACCGCTATCGATCCGGGGTGCCGATTTTTTTCGATGGTCATTCAAGCCTGTTCGGAGACGGCGTTGCCCGCGTCAAGGCGTCGGGAGGAGACATGACATGCGCGCTGATCTCAGCGATCGGCATTTCCCGTGCTGCTTACGCACGTTCCGAAGTATGCGGGCGGGCGCGCGCCGGAATGTCGGCGGCGCGTCGAAACCGTCTGGTCGTCACGCCGCGTCGATCGCAAGGCCCCCTGGGGACAGAGCATGAAGAGATGGCCGTCACTGCGCAGGATGCGCTCGCGCGGATTCCGCGTAATGCGAGCCCGCTCCCGGATCGAGGAAGGCGGGGTGCATGACGCCGAGATTGCCATCGGCGGTTTGGTCACTTCGGGTGGCGAGGCGTCCGGCATGCTCGAGCGTGTCGAGGCAGCGCTCGACCATATTGTGCAAGGCGTTGATTGGCCGATCTCGACCGTATTGACGCGTCGTCTCACGCCGCGGCGGCTCACCGCCGCCGCCAGTCTTATCGCAGGCCACCGCCGAGCGAGCGATACAGCTCGACCGCATTGGTATCGCGCGTCAGTCGCGTCGCGAGCAGGCTCTGCTGCGCGGTATAGAGCGAGCGCTGCGAGTCGAGCGTCGTGAGGAACGGGTCGATCCCGGCGCGGAAGCGCGCTTCGGAGAGTTTGAACGCCCCGGCGGCATTGTCGCGCAACGATGTCTGTGCGGCGATCTGCGCGGTGATCGTGCCGCGCCGCGCGAGCGCATCGGCGACTTCGCGGAATGCCGACTGGATCGTCTTTTCATAGGTCGAGACCATCACGTCGCGCGACGCCTTGGCATATTGCAGATTGCCGGCGTTGCGGCCGAAATCGAAGATCGGCTGGGTCACGCTCGGCGCAACCGACCAGGACTGGCTGCCGCTGCCGAACAGATTACCCAGGCCGAGGCTCAGCGTGCCGAACGCCGCCGTCAGCGAGATGTTCGGGAAGAACGCAGCCCGCGCCGCGCCGATATTGGCGTTGGCGGCGATCAGCTGATGCTCCGACGCCGCGATGTCGGGGCGGCGCAGCAGCACTTGCGAGGACAGGTTCGCCGGCAGATTGGCGAGCGTCGGGCTCGTCTCGGGCAGTTGCGCGGGCAGCATCTCGGCAGACAATGTCGTGCCCGCCAGCAGGTTCAGCGCGTTCTGGTCCTGCGCGATCGCCGTGGTCGCGTCGGCGATGTCCGAGCGCGCCTGGTCGTAGGTCGTGCCCGCCTGGCGCACTTCGAGCTCGGACGCGATGCCGCCGCGGAAGCGCGCCTGCGTCAGCTTGACCGTCTCGCCGAACGCCTTCGCCGTGTCCTGCGCGATCTTGAGCCGGTCCTGGTCGGCTGCCATCGTCAGCCACGCCGTGGCGACTTCGGCGATCAATGCAGTCTGCGCGGCGTTGCGGTTTTCCTCCGAGGCGAAATACGCTTCCTGCTGCGCCTTGGTCAGGTTGCGCAGGCGACCGAACAGATCGATCTCCCACGCCGAAATCCCCACATTGGCGGAATAGATGTCGGTCCGCCCGCTACCCGCCGCGGTAGTACCGGCGCCCGTTCCCGTGCCGGCCGTCGTGCTGAACGGCGACTTGGCATAGGTCGCACTGCCGGTCGCCCCGATCGTCGGGAACAGATCGGCGCGAGTCACGCGATATTGCGCGCGCGCCTGTTCGACATTGCTGACCGCGATGCGCAGGTCGCGATTGTTCTCGAGCGCGGTGTGGATCACGCTGCGCAGCCGGTCGTCGGTGAAGAAGTCCCGCCATGCGGTGTCGGCCGGCACGATCGCCGCAGCCGCGTCCGCGGTGGCATAGGCCGGGCCGACCGGCGACATCGGCGGCACCGGCAGGCCCGGCCGGACATAGTGCGGCGCGAGGTTGCAACCGGCGAGCGTCAGCCCGGCGGCGAGCGCGATCATCATCTTGCGCTTGGTCATCTTCAGGCCTCCTGCGGCCGGGGCGCGTCGGGCGACCGATCGTCGGCCTCGCGATCCGAATCATGTTTCACGGGCTGGTCCTGCTTGAACAGGCGCTTCACCAGCAGGAAGAACAGCGGCACGAAGAAGATCGCCAGCACCGTCGCCGACAACATGCCGCCGACCACGGCCCAGCCGATCGCATTCTGCCCGCCGGCACCGGCACCACTCGACAAAGCGAGCGGCAACACGCCGAGGATGAAGGCGAACGACGTCATCAGGATCGGGCGAAGGCGCAGCTTGGCGGCCTCGACCGCGGCCTCGGCGGCGCCCATGCCCTCGCGCATCTTCTCCTCGGCGAATTCGACGATCAGGATCGCGTTCTTCGCCGCCACGCCGATCGTGGTGATCAGGCCGACCTGCAGATAGATGTCGTTGTTCAAGCCGGCCAGGGTCGCGGCCAGCACCGCGCCGAGCACGCCGAGCGGCACGACCAGCAACACCGCGATCGGGATCGACCAGCTCTCGTACAGCGCGGCGAGGCACAGGAAGACGATGAACAGCGACAGCGCATAGAGTGCAGGCGCCTGGCCGCCGGACAATTGCTCTTCGTATGAAATGCCGGTCCATTCGAAGCCGATGCCCGGGGGCAGCTTCTTCGCCAGTTCCTCCATTGCCTTGATCGCGGTGCCGCTGCTGATGCCGGGCGCGGGCGAGCCCTGGATTTCGAACGAGGAAACGCCGTTATAGCGCTCCAGTCGCGCCGGCCCGGTGTTCCACTCGGTCGTCGCGAAGGACGAGAAAGGGGTCATCGCGCCGCTCGAGCCACGGACGTGGAAATTGCCGAGCTGCTCGGGCGTCGTGCGGAATTGCGCGTCGGCCTGGACGTACACCTTCTTCACGCGGTCGCGGTCGATGAAGTCGTTGATGTACGACCCACCGAACGCCGTCGCGACGGTCGAATTGATATCGGCCTGGCTGATCCCCAGCGCTCCGGCGGCCGCCTGGTCGATGTCGAGCTTGAGCTGTGGCGTATCCTCGAGGCCGTTCGGGCGGACCTGCATCAGGCGCTTGTCCTGGCTCGCCATGCCGAGCAGCATGTTGCGCGCCTCGAGCAGTTTCTCATGTCCGACCCCGCCAACATCCTTCAGCTCCATGTCGAAGCCGGTGGCATTGCCGAGTTCGAGCACGGCCGGCGGCACGAAGGCGATCGCCATGCCGGCATGGATCGCGCCGAGTGCGCCGAACGAGCGCTGCGCGATCGCGGCGACCGTATGGTCCTTCCCGTGACGCTGATCCCACGGCTTCAGTTTGATGAAGGCCAGGCCGACATTCTGGCCCTGGCCGACAAAGCCGAAGCCGCTGATGCTGAACACCGATTCCACATCGGCTTTCTCGTCCTTCAGGAAGTGGTCGCGCAGGCGGTCCATCGTCCGCGCGGTCTCTTCCATCGTCGTGCCGGTCGGCATCGCGACCTGGGCAAACATCAGGCCCTGATCCTCCTCCGGCAGGAAACCCGAGGGCAGGCGCACGAAGATGAACGCCATGCCGATCACGATCAGCGCATAGACCAGCATCGTCCGCACCCAGCCCTTTTCGACTCGCTTCAGGCCGTTGCCATATCTGCCGACACCCTTGTCGAAGGTCCGGTTGAACCAGCCGAAGAAGCCCTTCTTGTGCTTGTGTTCCTGGTCGGCGGGTTTCAGGATCGTGGCGCAGAGTGCCGGCGTGAGGATCAGCGCGACCAGCACCGACAGCACCATCGACGAGACGATCGTGATCGAGAACTGGCGGAAGATCACGCCGGTCGAGCCGCCGAAGAAGGCCATCGGCAGGAATACCGCCGACAGCACGAGCGCGATGCCGACGAGCGCGCCGCTGATCTCGTCCATCGATTTGCGGGCGGCTTCCTTGGGGCTGAGCCCTTCCTCCTGGATCAGTCGCTCGACATTCTCGACGACGACGATCGCGTCGTCGACCAGCAGGCCGATCGCCAGCACCATGCCGAACAAGGTCAGCGTGTTGATGGTGAAGCCGGCAAGCTGCAACACGGCGAGCGCGCCGAGCAACACGACCGGCACCGCGATCGTCGGGATCAACGTCGCGCGGAAGTTCTGCAGGAACAGGAACATCACCAGGAAGACGAGCACGATCGCCTCGACCAGCGTATGCAGCACCTGCTCGACCGACAACCGCACGAAGGTGGAATTGTCGACCGGGAAGGCGACCTTGACGTCGGGCGGGAATTGCTTGGCGATCTTCTCGATCTCTCCCTTGACGAGCGTGACCGTGTCCAGCGCATTGGCGCCCGGCGCGAGTTTGACGCCGAAGCCCGCCGCCTGCTTGCCGTTGAAGCGCGCCTGGAAGCTGTAGTTTTCCGAGCCGAGCTCGACGCGCGCGACATCCGCCAGCCGCACGGTCGCACCGCCGGTGGCGGAGCGCAGGATGATCTGCTTGAACTGCTCGGGCGTGCGCAACCGCGATTGCGCGGTGACGGTGGCGTTGATCGCCTGGCCGCCGACGGTCGGCAAGCTGCCGATCTGGCCGGCCGAGACCTGTGCGTTCTGCGCCGTGATCGCCGCCGTGATATCGGGCACGGTGATCCCGAGCGTCGACATCTTGAACGGGTCGATCCAGATCCGCATCGCATATTGCGCGCCGAACACCTGCGTGTCGCCGACACCCTTGAGCCGGCTAACCGGATCCTGGATCTTGGACGCGATCAGATCGCCGAGATCGGTCTGGTCGTGACTGCCGTCGTCGGAATAGACCGCGACGACCGCCAGGAAATTCGCGGTCGCCTTGGTGACGCGCAAACCCGCTTGCTGGACTTCCTGCGGCAGCAGCGGCGTCGCCTGCTGCAACTTGTTCTGCACCTGCACCTGCGCGATGTCGGGATCGGTGCCCTGCTCGAACGTCAGCGTGATCGCGAGATTGCCGGCGCTGTCGCTGGTCGAGGAGAAATAGCGAAGGTTGTCGATCCCCTTCATCTGCTGCTCGATGATCTGCGTCGTGGTGTTCTCGAGCGTCTGTGCGTCGGCGCCCGGATAGAGCGTCGCGACCGTCACCGCGGGCGCGGCGATCTGCGGGAACTGCGCGATCGGCAGCGAGCGGATCGCCAGCAGGCCCGCGAGCATCAGGATGATGGCGATGACCCATGCGAAGATGGGCCGGTCGATGAAATAGCGTGACATCGGCTTATTGACCGCCCTGCGCTGCGCCGGCCACCGGCGCGGTGACTTGCTGCGGTGGCCCTGCCTTGACCGCGGTGCCCGGCCGCAGGTTGAGCAGCCCCTCGACGATCAGTCTGTCACCGGCCTTCAGCCCGCCGGTGACGATCCACTTGTCGCCGACGATCCGGTCGGTGGTGACGATCCGCGCCTGCGCCTTGCCTTGCGCGTCGACCACCATCGCGGTCGCACGGCCACGCGGATCGCGCGAAATGCCCTGTTGCGGCGCGAGCAGCGCTTGCTGGCGCGTACCCTCGACCAGCTTCGCCCGCACGTACAGGCCCGGCAGCAGCAGCCCGGTCGGGTTGGCGAAGCGCGCGCGCAGCGTCACCGCGCCGGTCGCGGGGTCGACCGTCACTTCGGAAAATTGCAGCGTGCCCTCGATCGGATAGGTCGTGCCGTTGGGCAGGAGCAACTGGACGCGCGCACTGCCGTCGCCGCGGACCAGCCCGCCCGATTGCAGCGCCTGCTTCAGGTCGATCAGCTGCGCGGCCGATTGCGTCACGTCTACATAGACCGAATCGGTCCGCTGGATCGTCGCCAGCGCGTCGGTCTGGCCGGTCTGCACCAGCGCGCCGACGGTGAAGGCGGAACGCCCGATCCGCCCCGAAATCGGCGCGCGGATATGCGTGAAGTTCAAATTGACGCGTGCCGCCTGCACCGCCGATTGCTGCGCTGCAACATTGGCTTGCGCCTGCTGCGCCGAGCCGACCGCATTGTCGGCCTCCTGCTTGCTGACGGCGTTGATCGCGACGAGCTGGCTGTAGCGCTGCGCCTGCAATCTGGTCGCGTTGATCGTGGCCTGCGCGGCCGCCAACTGTCCTTGCGCGGTGCCGAGCGCGGCGCGATACGGCGCGTCCTCGACCTCGTACAGCACTTGTCCGGCCCTGACCGCCGACCCTTCGGTGAACAAGCGCGCGCGGATCACACCGGCGATCTGCGGGCGAACCTCGGACGTTTCCACCGCGGCGATGCGCCCCGGAAACTCGGCCGACAGCGTCACCGGCTCGGTCTTCAGCGTCACCACGCCGACCGTCGGCGGTGGCGGCGGAGCGGGCGCGGGCTTGCTGCAGCCGGCGAGCAGCGTAAGCGCGACGATCGACCCGGAAGTCGCGAGTTTGAACCGGTGCATAAGAGACTTTCCAGCAATTCTGGGCGGAATGAACGTTCATTCCGCTTGCGCTTCCGCTATGGCCGTGCGACCGTCAGGTCAAGCGAAAGGGGGAGGGATCGGCGAAAATGTTTGCAGTGCAGCATAAAAAAAATAGCCGGTCCGGCATTCTTTCGGCGGCACGAATGCTCTTTTCGACGAAGGGGTTCCATCAGACCGCAATGTCCGAACTTGCCACCGCGGCAGGCGTCAG
The DNA here is from genome assembly GCA_964243205.1 of uncultured Sphingomonas sp. Classification (GTDB taxonomy): domain Bacteria; phylum Pseudomonadota; class Alphaproteobacteria; order Sphingomonadales; family Sphingomonadaceae; genus Sphingomonas. The sequence continues at coordinate 16,982 of CAXTEO010000048.1, read as the reverse complement.
CGTCGGGCAGATCTACCGGTTGTTCGCCGGCAAGAGCGACGTGATTCGCGCGATCGTCGAGGAGGATGCCACCGCGCGCATCGCCGAGATCAGCGCGCTCGGCGAACGGTTGAGAAGCGGCGCGATCGACTTGCGCGCGTCCTTCCTCGAACTGGCCGAGCAATCGCTGAAGAAAGGCGACGAGGCGCTGTCGTTCGAAATCCTTGCCGAGGCCCACCGCAATCCCGACGTCGCCCGGGCGATCGCCGATTTGTGCACGCGCTATCGCGCGGTGCTGCGCGAATTCACCTGCGCCGCCAACCCGACGCTGTCAGAGGCCAAACTCGACGGCGCGGAGGAGGTGCTGCTCGCGATCATGTTCGGCCTCGGCCACCGCACCTTGTCGCGCCCCCGCCTGTCGGTCGAGCAAACCGCGCAGAGCACCGCCGACCTGCTGATCGCCGCCTTCCTCAACTGAGCGACCATGCGGCATCCTGCCGCCCGAGCCAGCTCCTCGAAAGCTGGCGATCGACCCGGTCAGCCCATCCTCAGTCGTGCTCGACCTGGCTCACGTCGCGCACCGCGCCGCGCGCGGCGTTGGTGGTGAGCGCGGCATAGGCACGCAGCGCCGGCGACACGGTGCGCTTGCGGCCGAACGGCTTCCACGCTTTCTTGCCGCGCGCGACCATTTCGGCGTGGCGCTCGGCCAGCACCGCGTCGTCCACATCGAGGTGGATGCCGCGATTGGGAATGTCGATCACGATCCGGTCGCCGGTGACGACCAGCGCGATCAGCCCGCCCTCGGCCGCTTCGGGCGAGACATGGCCGATCGACAGCCCCGACGTGCCGCCCGAGAAGCGCCCGTCGGTGATCAGCGCACACGCCTTTCCGAGCCCCTTCGATTTGAGGTAGCTGGTCGGATAGAGCATTTCCTGCATGCCCGGGCCGCCCTTCGGCCCCTCATAGCGGATCACCACCACGTCGCCTTCGGTGACTTGCTTGCCAAGGATGCCGACCACCGCCGCATCCTGGCTTTCATAGACGCGCGCCGTGCCGGTGAAGGTGAGGATCGATTCGTCGACCCCCGCGGTCTTCACGATGCAGCCCTCGGGCGCGAGGTTGCCGAACAGCACGGCGAGCCCGCCATCCTTCGAGAACGGATGCTCGGCGCTGCGGATCACGCCGTTCGCGCGGTCGAGGTCGAGCTCCTTCCAGCGGTTGCTGGTGCTGAACGCGACCGTCGTGCGCACGCCGCCCGGCGCCGCCTTGTAGAATTCGCGCACGCTGTCGCTGTTCGAGCGGCTGACGTCCCACCGGTCGATCGCATCGCCGAGCGTGGCGGCGTGGACGGTCGGCAGGCTGGTGTCGAGGAGGCCGGCGCGGTCGAGCTGGCCGAGGATCGCCATGATCCCGCCGGCGCGGTGGACGTCCTCCATGTGCACGTCGGCCTTGGCCGGCGCGACCTTGCACAGGCACGGAACCCGCCTGGAAAGCCGGTCGATATCGGCCATGGTGAAGGGCACTTCGCCTTCATGCGCGGCGGCGAGCAGATGGAGCACGGTATTGGTCGATCCGCCCATCGCGATGTCGAGACTCATCGCATTCTCGAACGCGGCGAAGCTGGCGATGTTGCGGGGGAGGGCGCTGGCGTCGTCCTGCTCGTACCAGCGCTTGGCGAGGTCGACGATCGTGTGGCCGGCTTCCTTGAACAGCCGCTCGCGGTCCGAATGCGTCGCGAGCACCGAGCCGTTGCCCGGCAGCGACAAACCGAGCGCCTCGGTCAGGCAGTTCATGCTGTTGGCGGTGAACATGCCGGAGCACGATCCGCACGTTGGGCACGCCGCGCGCTCGATCACCGCGACTTCCTCGTCGGTGTACTTGTCGTCGACCGCGACCACCATCGCGTCGACCAGGTCGAGCGCGATCGTCTCGCCGCGGATATCCGCCTTGCCCGCTTCCATCGGCCCGCCCGAGACGAAGATCGCGGGAATGTTGAGCCGCATCGCCGCCATCAGCATCCCCGGCGTGATCTTGTCGCAATTCGAGATGCACACCAAGGCGTCGGCGCAATGCGCGTTCGCCATATATTCGACGCTGTCGGCGATCAGGTCGCGGCTCGGCAGCGAATAGAGCATGCCGTCATGCCCCATCGCGATGCCATCATCGACCGCGATCGTGTTGAACTCCTTGGCGACGCCGCCGGCCGCCTCGATCTCGCGCGCGACCAATTGGCCGAGGTCCTTCAGATGGACATGGCCGGGCACGAACTGGGTGAAGCTGTTGACCACCGCGATGATCGGCTTGCCGAAATCCTCATCGGTCATGCCGGTCGCGCGCCACAGGCCGCGCGCGCCGGCCATGTTGCGGCCGTGAGTGCTGGTACGCGAACGATAATGCGGCATGAGCGAAGTCCTGAGATACGAAGCGAACGGGGTCGCTATACGCCTGCTGACGGGTTGCGAAATATCTTATTGCGCGCAAAGACGCCGCGACGATGGAAAAGATGCGCGCAGAGACCGAAATTGCGGGGCCGCCGGACGCGGAACGGGTGATAGCCTTGTGGCAGGCGTGCGGCCTGACGCGCCCGTGGAACGATCCCGCCGCCGATTTCGCGCTCGCGAGCGGAGGGGAGGGCGCCGCGATCCTGCTGATCCGGGACGCGGGCGCGGTGTGCGGCAGTGTGATGGTCGGCTTCGACGGGCATCGCGGCTGGGTCTATTATCTCGCGGTCGCGCCCGATCGGCGCGGCGCGGGGCACGGCCGCGCGCTGATGGCGGCAGCGGAGCGCTGGCTGCGCGAGCGCGGGGCGCCCAAGCTGCAATTGATGGTGCGCGGCGACAATGCGGCTGCGCTCGGCTTTTACGAAACGCTCGGCTTTGCGCGGCAGGACGTCGTCGTGCTCGGCCGTTTTCTCGGTGATGGCGTTTCTGGGTGACCGTCCTCTATGGCATCCGATTGCGACCATGGTGTCGCGCTTGCATGCGGAAATAGCGCACGTTGCGTTCGCGTGTCTGAACATGGGTGGTGAGCGGTCATCGACTCCCCTCCCTGAAAGGGAGGGGCTGGGGGTGGGTCGGCCCGAGGCGAAGGGCGAGAGCAGCCAAGATCGCCTCGCCACGCCGTCCGGCAAGTGAGGTCGAGGACGTATTTTCCGACTGGAAGCTGCCGAACGAAGCGAGGGCGTGTCGCGCGCAACCGTAGCCACAGCGCGCTTTCCTCGGCGGTGGCGCCCCGTGGCGGAGCGCGTGCATTGACCGTTATTTGTGGGGCCATGCGCGGCATCGGGCAAGTCTGCGGCCATGCGATACGGAGAGCAACCCACCCCCAGCCCCTCCCTTCCAGGGAGGGGAGGCGTATGTCCGCAAAAAGTCGATTCCGGCCAGTTCACTTTCCACCGCCCGCCTGCCCCGATAGGAAGCGCGCTCGCGGCAACCAGAATGAAAGGGAATGCGATGACCGTCTTCCTGTATGGCATCCCCAATTGCGACACCGTCAAGAAGGCGCGGACGTGGCTCGCCGAGCATGACGTCGCCTACGCCTTCCACGACTATAAGAAGGCCGGCGTGCCCGAGGCGGCGTTGCGCGGCTGGGTCGATCGGCTGGGGTGGGAGGTGTTGCTCAACCGCGCCGGCACGACCTTTCGCAAGCTGCCCGAAAGCGACAGGACCGGGCTCGATGCCGACACGGCGATCGCGCTGATGCTCGCGCACCCTTCGGTGATCAAGCGGCCGGTGCTCGAATCGGGGCCGGTCCTGCTGGCGGGGTTCAAGCCGGATACCTATCTGTCTGCCTTCAACCGTTAGGAGAGACCGTCATGCCGACCGCAACCTGGAACGGCGCCGTCATCGCCCAGTCCGACGATACCGTCGTGGTCGAGGGCAACCACTATTTCCCGGCCGACAGCATCGTCGCCGATCTGTTCGAGTCGAGCCCGACGCATTCGCATTGCCCGTGGAAGGGCGACGCGAGCTACAAGACGCTCGTCGTCGACGGCAAGCGCAACCCCGATGCGGCGTGGTTCTATCCCGACCCCAAGCCCAAGGCTGCCGAGATCAAGGACTGCTTCGCCTTCTGGAAGGGCGTCACGGTCGCCTGAGGCTTTCGAGCCGCTGTCTTCAAGTCGGATCACACCCAGCCGTTCGGACTGAGCGTTGATTCACCTTCGAGGAACGCGACTCTACCCCTCCCATTGAAACACCGCGTCGAGCGGCTTGCCGAACACGTGCGCGATGCGGAACGCGGCCTCGAGCGTCGGGGAATATTTTCCCGCCTCGATCGCCGCGATCGTCTGGCGGGTGAGGCCGATCCGCGCGCCGAGCTCGGCTTGCGTCATCTCGCCCGCCATGAAGCGCAGCAGCCGGATCTGGTTGGCGATGCGCTGCTCAGCCATGCCAGCCACGGCGATATCCGGCGATCTGCGCGCCGTAATGGACGATCTCGGCGATGACGATCGCGCCCATGATGCCATAGGCCATGTCGATCTTGCTCGCGCCGAGATGCAGGCTGGCAACGACGCACACCACCAACGTGAGCAGCACCGGATAGGCGATCGCATAGGACCGGCGCGCGATCGTCCGGTCGCGCTCGTCGCTCCCGGCGCTGGCGTCGCGTGGCGCGAGCAGGGCGGTGACGATGCTGGCGACCGTGACCAGAATCGCCTGGACGATCACCGCGCCGACGAAGCCGACGAGATAGACCGGCCCCGCATACTGCCCGCGCGTGACGGCCATGAATCCGAAAAAGCCGCCCCATATCACGATGGTGGTCGCCACCGAGATCCACGCGATTTTTTCCCTGAACGGCATATCCGACTCCATGTTCATCGAAGTTGACGTAATGTCAAATATATCAAACATCGAGTCAAACGAAATCGCCTTTTGAGGCTGCGATACTGGCGCCGGCCCGCGCGACCGGCTACCTCTGGCGCCATGTCCACGACCTTCACGATCGACACCGCGACCAGTCGCGCCAACCCCACGCCGGCGCCGATGAAGCGTCTCACCGTGCCCGCGATCCGCAAGCGCAAGGGCGGCGAGCCGCTGGTGATGCTGACCGCCTACACCGTGCGCAACGCGCAATTGCTCGATCCGCATTGCGACATGCTGCTGGTCGGCGACAGTCTGGGGCAAGTGATTTACGGGCTACCGTCGACCGTACCGGTGACGCTCGACATGATGGCGGCGCATGGTGCCGCGGTGGTGCGCGGCAGCTATCATGCGGTGGTGATCATCGACATGCCGTTCGGCAGCTATGAGGCGAGCCCGGAAAAGGCGTTCGAAAGCGCCGCCTTCCTGCTCAAGCAGACCGGTGCCGCCGCGGTGAAGCTCGAGGGCGGGGTGGCGATGGCGCCGACGGTGCGCTTCCTGTCCGACCGCGGCATTCCGGTGATGGGGCATGTCGGACTCACCCCGCAGGCGGTCAACGCGCTCGGCGGCTATGGCGCACGCGGGCGCAGCGCGGCGGAGGCCGCCAAGATCGTCGCCGATGCCGAAGCGATCGCCGACGCCGGTGCGTTCGCGATCGTGATCGAGGGCGTGGTCGAGCCGATCGCGATCGACATCACGCGCGCCGTCGCGTGCCCGACGATCGGCATCGGCGCGTCGGCGCAGTGCGACGGGCAAGTGCTGGTGGCGGAGGACATGCTCGGCATGTTCGAGCGCACCGCGCGCTTCGTGAAGAAGTTCGACGATCTGTCGGGCCGCATTTCCGCCGCGGTCGCGCACTATGCCGCCGACGTGCGGTCGCGCAGCTTTCCGGGGCCCGAGCAGATCTACGCGCCGAAGGACTGAGGTGCGGCCGCTTTTTTGAACGCTTTTGTTTGCGCGGCGGCGCGGCTAAGGTCCGCGCCTTCCTGCCCTGTTCCGATGGAGTTCCCCCTTGGCCGTGCCGCCGAATACCGATGCCGCATTCCTGCGCGAAGTCGATGAGGAATTGCGCCGCGATCAGATGGCCACGGCCGCGCGGCGTTATGGCGTCGCCGCGATTGCGGTGGTCGTGCTCGCCTTGCTCGGTTTCGGCGGCTGGCTGCTGTGGCAGTCGCACGAGCAGACCGTCGCCGCCGACCAGGGCGTCGCGCTGTCGAAGGCCTATGACGATCTGGCTAGTGCGCATCCCGATACGGCGCAGCCGACGCTCGCCGATCTCGCCCAGTCGCATGCCGAGGGCTATCGCGCGCTCGCGCTGATGAGCCAGGGCGACGCGCTGCTGCAGAAGAAGGATCTGCGCGGCGCCGCCGCCAAGTTCGGCGCGGTCGCCGCCGACACGTCGATCGGCCAGCCGTTCCGCGATCTGGCGCTGGTCCGCCAGACCACCGCCGAGTTCGACACGGTCAAGCCCGAAATCGTCGTGGCGCGGCTGCGCGGCATCGCGACCAAGGGCAATCCGTGGTTCGGCAGCGCGGGCGAACTCGTCGCGATCGCCTATCTGCGGATGGGCCGGCGCGATCTTGCGGGCACGCTCTACGGACAGATTGCGAAAGACCCCGACATGACCGAAACGATGCGGCAACGTGCGGTTCAGATGGCGGGTATATTGGGTGTCGATGCCGTCTCCGAGGCTAAGGAACAGAAGTCGCAATGAAGATGAACAACCGTTTCCTCGTGATCGCCGTCACCGCCGTGGCGCTGAGCGGCTGTACCCATCTGAAGGGCAAGAAGAAGACGCCCGTGCTCGGCCAGCGCATCGCGATCCTCGCGGGCGAGAACGACGTCGTCGCCGACAAGACCATTGCCGGCGTCGAAGTGCTCGTCCCGCCCGCCACGCCGAATGACAGCTGGGCACAGCCCGGCGGCAGCGCGTCCAAGGCGCTCGGCCAGGTGCCGCTCGGCACCAGCCTCGCACGGGCGTGGACCGCCTCGATCGACGGCGGCAGCAACCGCCAGCGGCTCGGCGCGGCGCCGGTCGTTGCCGACGGACGGCTCTATGCGATCGACGTCGACGCGACGATCCATGCCTTCTCCGCCACCACCGGCGCGCCGGTGTGGAAGACCGATATCGCCAAGACCGAAAAAGCCAAGACCGACAAGAAGACGCGCGGCGCGCGCTTCGGCGGCGGCGTGAGCTTCGACGACGGCAAGGTGTTCGCGACCGACGGGCTCGGCGACGTTGTCGCGCTCGAAGCCGCGACCGGCAAGATCCTGTGGCGCGCCAAGCCGGGTGCACCGCTGCGCGGCGCGCCGACCGTCGCCAACGGCCAGATCTACGTGCTGAGCCAGGACAATCAGCTGTTCGCGCTGTCGCAGGCCGACGGCACGGTGGTGTGGAACCAGTCGGGCTCGATCGAGACGCAGGGCGTGTTCGGCGTCGCGGCGCCCGCGGTCAGCCAGGGCACGGTCGTCGCCGGCTTCTCCTCGGGCGAGCTCAACGCCTATCGCTACGAAAACGGCCGCACCTTGTGGCAGGACGCTTTGTCGCGCTCGACCATCTCGACCTCGGTTTCCTCGCTCGCCGATGTCGATGCCGATCCGGTGATCGATCGCGGCATCGTCTATGCGGTCGGGCAGGGCGGTCGCATGGTCGCGATCGAGATCGATTCGGGCCAGCGGCTGTGGGAGCAGAATTTCGCCGGCATCTCGACGCCATGGGTGTCGGGCGAATGGGTGTTCATCGTGACCGACGACGCGCGCCTCGTCTGCCTCGCCCGCGCGACCGGCAAGGTGCGCTGGATCAGCCAGCTGCGCCACTTCAAGTCCGAGAAGGTCAAGAAGGACGGCACGATCAAGGACAGCAAGAAGGCCAATCCGGTCACCTGGTTCGGCCCCGTGCTGGCGGGTGGCCGCCTGGTGCTGACCAATTCGCTGGGCGAGATCGTCTCGGCCTCGGTCGATAGCGGCAAGGTCGGCACCGTCATCGAGAACAAGGCGCCGTTCACGCTGCCGCCGGTGGTGGCCAACAACACGCTGTACGTGCTCGACCAGAAGGGCCGCGTCGCCGCCTGGAAGTGAGGGGTGCGGCACAGGGGTGACGAACGCGTGCGCGTGCCGTAAGGGACGCGCATGTCCAAAATCCCTGTGGTCGCCATCATCGGCCGGCCGAACGTCGGCAAATCGACTCTGTTCAATCGCCTCGTCGGCAAGAAACTCGCGCTGGTCGACGATCGCCCCGGCGTGACGCGCGATCGCCGCGAGGGCGATGCCACGCTCGTCGGGCTCAATTTCCGCATCATCGACACAGCCGGTTACGAGGACGAGGACGCCGCGTCCTTGCCCGGCCGGATGCGCCAGCAGACCGAGGCGGCGGTGGCGCAAGCCGACGTGGCGCTGTTCATGTTCGATTCGCGCGTCGGCCTGGTGCCGCTCGACGAAGAGATCGCCCGCTGGCTGCGCGGCTCGACCACGCCGGTGATCCTCGTCGCCAACAAGGCCGAAGGGAAAGCCGGCGCCGACGGCATCCTCGAATCGCTGTCGCTCGGCTTCGGCGATCCGGTCGAACTTTCGGCCGAGCATGGCGAAGGCCTGGTCGAACTGTTCGACGCGTTGCTGCCGTTCATCGAGCCCGACAAGGACGAGCGCGGCGAGGACATTCCGCATGGCCTCGACGACGAGGAGGAATATGCCCCCGACGCGCCGCTCAAGCTGGCGATCATCGGCCGCCCCAATGCCGGCAAATCGACGCTGATCAACCAGATCCTCGGCGAACAGCGCCTGATCACGGGCCCCGAGGCGGGCATCACGCGCGATTCGATTGCGGTCGACTGGATCTGGCACGATCCCGAGCGCGAGCATGGCGAGGATGCGCGCAAGGTTCGCCTCATCGACACGGCCGGCATGCGCAAGCGCGCCAACGTGCAGGACAAACTGGAGAAACTGTCGGTCGCCGACGCGCTGCATGCGATCGATTTCGCCGAGGTCGTGGTCTTGCTGCTCGACGCGACGCGCGGGCTCGAATCGCAGGATCTGCGCATCGCCGATGCGGCGCTGCAGGAAGGCCGCGCGCTGATCGTCGCGATCAACAAATGGGATATCGCCGAAAACGGCTCGAGCCTGTTCAACGGCATTCGCGCCGCGCTCGAAGAAGGACTCAGCCAGATCAAGGGCATGCCGGTGCTGACCGTCTCGGGCGCAACCGGCAAGGGGATCGACACCTTGCTCAAGGTGGCGTTCGAAACGCGCGACACCTGGTCGCATCGCGTCGGCACCGGCGAGCTCAACCGCTGGTTCGAAAAAGCGGTTGCCGCCAACCCGCCGCCCGCGCCGGGCGGCAAGCGCATCAAGCTGCGCTACATGACGCAGGCCAAGACGCGCCCGCCGGGTTTCGTGCTGTTCGGCACGCGCGTCGATCAATTGCCGATGAGCTATCAGCGCTACCTGATCAACGGCATCCGCCGCGACCTCGGCTTCGGCGCCGTGCCGGTGCGTCTTACGCTGCGCGCCCCGAAGAACCCGTTCGATCGCTAGAGCTTAGATGCACATTATATGTACTCTGCTGCGCGTTTGACCTTTTAGTTCTTCGCGCGAGCGATTTTGTCGTTTGCGTCAACCACTCGTTTACTTGAAGCGGCCTAGGCCGGTTGCAGGCTTAAACGTGGTGTTTGAGTAGGAGATGACAGTGTCGCTCGACGAGACCGATCTGATCGACTGGACCGTGTTTGCGCGGTCGCGTGCCGAACTCGGCGCGGGTTTCGTGCGCATCCTCGGCTATTTTCGCGAGGACGGGGTGAAGTCCGTCGCCGCGATCGAAGCGGCGATGCGCGCACAGAATGCCGCGGGGATGGTGATCCCGGCGCATACGCTGAAGGGCGAATCGCTGCAGTTCGGGGCCGAGCCGCTCGGCGCGCTGGCCGAGAAGATTGAGGTCATCGCGCGCGATTGCGTCGAGAATCGCGACACGCCCGAACAGGCGCTGAGCGACATCGTCAAGCTGCGTCCCTTGTTCGACGCCACGCTGGCGGTGCTGGAGCGCGAGTCGAACCCGCTGGTCGAGCGGCGTCCGGTGTTCGGACGGCGGGCCGGGTAAGCCCAAACGCTCTCACTCCGTCACGCCGGGCTCCACCGCGGTTTGTATTCTGACGCCGCTGGGCGTGCGGCACGGTGGACCGCGGGTTAACGACGACCACGGAACGATGATGTCTTACCGCAACCGCTCGATCGCCTGCGCCAGCGCCACGTACAACTTCCCCATATCCGACGACAGCAAGGTCACGCCAAGCGGCGAGCCATCGCGCTGCGACAGGATCGCACGCAGCATCGCCTCGAAATCGTGGATGTAGCGATTGACCTGTTCGCGGAACGCCGGGTCCTCGTCGTGCAGCCGCGCGATCTCGCGCGCTTCGCCGGCGTCGATCAGCCGCACCGCACGCCGCGTGAACACGCCGCGGTCGCCCTTCAGATAGGCCGACCAGGCACTGTCCGAGACGTCGGTCGAGAATGTCTTGGCAATGTCGATCGACGCGGAATTGAGCGACTCGATCAGCAGCGACACGCGGCGGGTGAGCGTATCCTGATCGGCGTTTTCGCGCTCTTCGCGCGCTTCCTGGAGCCGGCTTTCGACCATCGCCGTCGAATCGGCGATGGCCAGCATCTGGCGCGTCAGGCGTTCGGACGCGCGCGCCGCGGCGTCGGCGGCGTCCTCGGCCGCTTGCGCGATGCTGGCGATCTGGCGCTCGACCGCCACGCTGGTCGCGCGTTCCATCGCGGCGGCGCTTTCCTGCTCGAGCGCGAACGCGGCCTCGGGGATGACGCTCGCCAGCGTCTCGCGCGCGCGGTCGGCGGCGGCGCTGGCGGTGTCGCGCACGCGCAACAGCGCCTCGACCAGCCGCGGGGCGGCCTCCTCGGCGAAGCGATGCGTGCGCCCGATCGTGTCGTCGACCATCTGCCCGAGCGCATCGGCCTTGAGCTTGCCGTCGTTGAGCGTGTCGAGCAACGTCCCGGCGAGCTGGTCGACCGTGTCGCGCTGATTGGCGATGACATGCGCGATCGCCTCGATCGCATCGTGCGTGCTTTCGGCGGCGGTGACGAGCGCGAGCAATTCGGGCTTGGCGCTGCCGACCACGCGGCGGCTCTCGGCCATGCGCGCGTCGAGCCGCTCGAGCGCGTCGGGCAGCGTTTCGTCGATCTCGCGCGCCGCCGCATCGAGCGCGAGCAGCAAATGCTCGGTCGTGGCGATCGCGCGCGTCGCCATCGCGTCGCCGGTCTGCAGCGCTTCGGTCATCGCATCGGCCGAGCCGCCGAGCGCGCTGATCGACGCGGCGAGCGCCTGCGCGCGCTGCACGCCTTGCGCATGGAGCAGATCGAAATTGTTCGAGGCGCGCGCGACGCCCTGATCGATCTCGTCGACCAGCCCCGCGCTGAGGTCGCGTTGCTCGCCGAGCCGCGCGGCGACTCGGTCGATCAGCGTCTCGATGTCGGAGATCCGCGCCGCCAGCCCCTCGGCGCTGTCGCGCGCGGTCCGGTCGAGCGCGGCCTGGTTGGTGCCGAGCATCGCCAGCATCGCGTCGCCTTGCGCGGCAATGCCCTTGCGCGCTTCGTCGACCGCGTCGGCGGTACGGCCGAGCAGCCCGTCGACCGCGTGCGACATGTCGCCAGTGACTTGTTCGAGCCGCGCGCCGGCGGTCTCACTGGTCGCTTCCATCCGCGTGATGTGCGCTGCGAGCTTCTGCGCCGCGCCATTGGCGACCGCATCGGCCTCGCGCCCGCGCTCGCCGAGCGCGGTCAGTTGCGCATCGAGCGCGGCGGCATGTTCGCTGGCGGTGATGCCGGTCTGCTTGAGCAAGGCGGCGAGCGAATCGGTCTCGGTATGTGCGCGCGGCAGCAAGGCGAGCAGCACGTCGAGCCGCGTATGCGCCTGGTCGGCCGCGGTCGCGAGCGTGGCCGCATGCGCGTCGGCGGCGGCGACCTGCTCGGCCAGACCCGATCCGACCGTCGCCAGCCGCAGCACCGCGCCGTCACCCAGCGCCATCAGCGCATTGGTCTGTTCGGCGAGATTGACGCGGTTGGTCTCGATGCTGCGCGCGAGCACCGCGACGGTCCGTTCGAGACTCGCCGCCTCGGCGCGCATCGCTTGCGCGGTCTGGCCGAAACGCTTCGCCTCGGCGCGGCTGGTCCGCAGCGCGAGCAGCAACAGCACGCCGATCAGCGCCGGCGGGACGCACAGGCTGGCGACGAAGCCGGCAAGCGCGGGGGGCGTGAGCCACGCCACGCTGTCGCGCGACAGCCACAGCATCGCGCCGATCCAGCCGAGCGACACCAGCGCGCCCAGCGCCACGAGCCAGGGCCGCGCACCGCGCACGGGCGGCTCCTCGACGATTTCGGTCAGCTCGATCGGTTCCTCGTAAACGGCATCGATCGGCGCGCGCGCAAGATCGCTGTCCAGGGTGTCGCTGGCGGGCGCGGCGCCGTGCGGCCGCAAGTCTATGATACGCGAACCCCCGTTCATGACATCCCGTTTACCACGATTGACCCGCAAGCAAAGCGAATAGCGAAACCTTGCCTTAACGCTTTGTTCGCTATGAAAGTCGCCATGGCTTATGATCCCGGTGCAATCGATGCGACGTTGGCGGCAGCCGTGGGCGACGAGCCCGCGCTGATCGCCGAGCTGCGCGAAGCCTTTCTCGAAAGCGTCAAGCGCGGCCTCGTCGTGCTCGAGACGGCGCGCGGCGACGATGCCTGGCGCGCCGCGGCGTTCCGCTTGCGCGGGCTCGCCGCCAGCTTCGGCGCGGTCCGCCTGATGGCGATCGCGGCCGAGGCGGCCGAGGCGCAAGCGCATGATCCGGACCTGCTGCGGCGGCTGCGGCGCGCGGTGGGGCGGCTGTAACACGCGCGCGGGCTTTGCGTTAGCCGCGCTTAGCCCCTAACAGCCTGGCGATGCTGGCTGGATTGATTTTTGCGACCGAGGACGCCGACGATCGTGCGGGGGTGCTCGCGGCGACGCTGCCGTTCGGCGGCCTGACGCTGATCGAGTTCCAGGCGCGCCTGCTCGCCGCCGCCGGCGCGACGCAGATCATACTCGTGGTAGCGCGCATGACGCCCGAATTGCTCGGCGCGATCAGCCGGATCGGGCGGCGCGGCGTCACGGTCGACGCGGTGCGCACCGCAGTCGAGACGCTCGATAAGCTCCACCCGCTCGCGCGCGTGCTGGTCGTGGCGGACGGCGTGGTGACGACCGGCGATGTCGTCCAGGCGATCGCGGCGACGCCGCACGACACCTTGCTGGTCACCGACCAGGGCGATCCGCATTACGAACGCGTCGGCGCCGATACCGCCTGGGCGGGCCTCGCCTTGCTCGACGGCAAGCGCATCGCCGAGGTCGCCGCGATGCCGCGCGATTATGATTTCCAGTCGACCTTGCTGCGCGTCGCCGCCCAGGCGGGCGCCGACCGGGTCCATCTCGATCCGCACATGGCGCCGGCGCACAGCATCGAGCGCGATTCGCAGGCGCTGGCGCGGCGCGGCAATGGCACGGTCGCGGCGCTGGTCGCGCGTCCGCTGCGGTGGGCCGAGCGTTTCCTGGTCGCGCCGTTGGTGCGGCGGGCGCTGCCGCCGTTGATGGCGCGGGGCGTGCCGACGGTCGGCGTGCTGGCCGCGAGCGTGGCGCTTGCAGTGGCCGGGTGGATCACGCTGTTCGTCGGGCACGGTGCGATCGGCATGGCGCTCGCGTGCGTGGCGATCGTCGCCGCCAGTGTCGGCGCGGCGCTCGCCTGGGTGCGCGACGACGCGCTGCTCGCGCGGATCGCCGATCGGCTCGGTCCGGCGATCGCCGCGCTCGCCGCTCTGCTGGTCGGATATCGCGCGGACCGGCCGGCTGGGTCGATTCTTGCGGTCGCCCTGATCGTCGCCGCGGTGCTGCTCGAACGCGCCGCCGCGCCTGCGCTGCAGCGGCGCTGGTGGGCGAGTCCGGCGGCCTATCCGGTCATCCTGCTGGTCCTGCTGATCGCGGGAATGCCGCTCGTCGCGCTCGGCGCGGCGGCGCTCTATGCCGTCGCCACGCTGGCGGCCGCCATTGAGGGCTTTCGTGAAAAGCCTTAGCTTGGCTTTAACGACAAGCCCGTAGACGGTGACGTATGTCGATCAACCGTCGCGACAGGGATGATGACGCCCGACCGGGTGCAACGGCGCTGCTCGCCCGGGCAGCGGACGCCGACGTGCGCGCCGCGGAACGGCTGCGCGTCGCGATCGAAGACTTCTGTCTCCCCGAACACGCCCGCCTCGACGACCGCTCGCGAGTCGCCACGGCCACTTTGCTCGGCGATCTGGCAGCGGGCGTCGAGGCGGCGCTGCGCCGGCACGCCGCGCGGTTGCTCGCCGCGCGCGGGGCTGCGTCGCTCGCCGACACACTCAACGCGGCCGAGCCCTCCATCCTGTCGCGGCTGATCGGTTCGGGGCTGACGCGCGATCCAGACCTGATGCGCGAACTGTTCGGCCGAGTCCGCCAGGATCTGTTGGCCGATGCGCTGCCCAGCGATTCGCCCGAAGACCCGGATCGCGCCAGCCTGCTTCCGCGGCTGGCCGGCGCGAGCGACGGTGTCGTCGCGGTCGGCGCAATGGCGTTGCTCGGCGCCGAGAGCCGTCGTCGCATGCCGTCCGCGCCCGGCCAGCCGGTCGTGACCGATCTGCCCGCCGAACTGCATCACCGGTTGATTTGGTGGGCGGCGGCGGGGTTGCGCGAACGCTTCGCCGATGATGCGGGCGCTTCGCTCGCCGAACTCGATCGCGCCTTGGCCGAGGCAGCGTTGCGCAGCATCGCCGCGCACGACGAAGGCGAACGGCTCGAGGCGGTCGCGCTGCGCCTCGCCGCCGCGCTCGACCCGCAAGTCGATGAATTTGCCGGCCTGCTGGTCGAATCGCTCGCCGACCGCCGGCTCTCCTTGTTCATCGCATTGCTCGCGCATGCGCTCGGCCTCGATTATGCCGATGCGCGCGAAATCGTGCTCGATCCCGGTGCCGAGCGGCTGTGGCTGCTGCTGCGCGCGCTCGAGCTCGACCGGGAATCGGTCGCGCGGATCGGCCTGGCGCTGAGCGAGGCCGATCCGGCGCGCGACATCGACCGGCTCGCCGCTGCGCTGGACGAGATCGTCGCGATCGCACCCGAGACTGCGCGGCAAGCGCTGGCGCCGCTGCTGCTGCACCGCGATTATCGCGCGGCGGTGCTTGCGCTGGGACGCGGGCGATGAACGCCACCGATCCGATGCTGCCGCCGGTGCGTGGCCTGGTCGATCGCGACGGCCGGCTGGTCGAGGCCGAGCAAAGACTGCACGATCTCAACGCGCGTGCCGGCGGCGGAATTGGTCAGCCGATCGCAGTGCCGCAGATCGCCACGCTGGCGCATCTCGCGCAGCGGCTCGGCATTCTCGTATCGCGCGGCGTCGTGGCCGCCGATGGCGACGAGGATCTCGAATTGTGGGTGCGGGCACAGCCCGAGTCCGCGTCCGCAAGCCGGGCGCCGGGCGGCATTCGTCTCACCATCACTAGCTGGCGGAGTCGCGCGCCATGGTATCCGAGCGGCGCCGCCGAGGACCGCGCGACCGATTTCCTGCGCAGCGCGGCCGATTGGCTGTGGGAAACCGACAGCGCGCTGCGACTCACCTTCCTCACGAACGGCGCGGGCTTGCGGTATGGCTTCGATCCGGCCGCGATGCTCGGCCAGCCGCTGACGCGCCTGTTCGTGCTGGGCGAGCGCGATGGCGCCTTTCCGATCCTCGGCGGGATCGCGCTGCAGCAGCGCTTCGACGATCAATCGGCAACGATCCGCGACACCGGGCACCGGGTGCGTCTTTCTGCCAACCCGCGAACTGATGCGAGCGGAGCCTTTTCCGGCTTCATCGGGTCGGCGCAAGTGCTGGACGACGGAGCGAGCCGTGCGGCGCCCATCCCGACCGCCACAGACGCGACCACCGGCGTGTTCGCCGCGCGGCTCGACCAGGCGCTCCGGTCCCCGCTCGATCGGATCATCGCCAATGCCGACAGCATCCACGCCCAGTCGGAAGGGCCGCTGCGGCAGGATTATGCCGATTATGCCGCCGACATCGCGAGCGCCGGGCGGCATCTGATGGGGCTGGTCGACGATCTCGTCGATCTCCAGGCGATCGAGCGGCCCGATTTCGTGGTGGCGCGCGAAGCGCTCGATCTGGCCGATGTCGCGCGCCGCGCCGCGGGTCTGCTCCAGGTGCGCGCGGTCGAGGCAAGGGTGCGGATCGACCGGCCGGCGCTCGGCGAGACGCTCGCCGCGACCGGAGAATTCCGCCGCGCGCTGCAGGTGCTGGTCAACCTGATCGGCAACGCCGTGCGCTATTCGCCCGCCGACGGCATGGTGTGGGTCCGCGCCGAGCGCGAAGGCGCGGTCGCGGCGATCATCGTCGCCGATCAGGGCAAGGGCATCGCGCCGGAGGACCAGGCGCGGATCTTCGAGAAATTCGAGCGCGTCGACCAGCGCGAAGCAGGTGGCAGCGGGCTTGGCCTCTACATCGCGCGACGGCTGGCGCGGGCGATGGGCGGGGATGTCACGGTCGATCCGGCGCCGGGGCAGGGGGCGCGGTTCGTGTTCTCGCTGCCGGCGCGGTACTAGCGACGGGCTGTCCTACACGCTCGCGGGCCATTATACTGCGTGGCCGGTTCGACGGCGGCAGATCGGGAATCGCGGCGCCGCAAAGGGTTTACCAAGGATGTGGTACGAAGCGCGTGGCCACGTAAATGCCGCCGCGATGGTGTGACTTTCGTGTGACTTTCCGCTGCGCCTCAGCGCCGCGACCACCAGATCAGCGCGGCGCCGACCAAAGCGACGCCGCCGCCATACAGCACCCAGCTGCCCTGCTTCAGCATAAAGCTCGATGCCGGCCACAGGATCAGCCCGGCACCTTGCCCCGCAAACAGCAAGCCGAACGCCAGCAGCAAGGCGCCCGCTACCAGAGCGAGCGCCTTGACCACGCTCACTTGCGCGCGTCGAGGGCGACGTAGTCGCGCTGCGTCGGGCCGGTGTAGAGCTGGCGCGGACGGCCGATCTTCTGCTCCGGATCCGAGATCATCTCGTTCCACTGCGCGACCCAGCCGACGGTGCGGGCGAGCGCGAACAGC
>CAXTEO010000047.1:0-29913 GCA_964243205.1 uncultured Sphingomonas sp. | reverse complement strand
AGCTGCTCGAACATACCAAGATGGCGATGTACCAGGATCGCATCTTCGCCTTCACCCCCAAAGGCGAGCTGCACCAGCTCCCCAAGGGCGGGTCGCCGATCGACTTCGCCTACGCCGTTCACACCGATCTCGGCGACCAGGCGGTCGGTGCCAAGATCAACGGGCGCGTGGTGCCGCTGCGCACGGTGATCGAGAATGGCGACCAAGTGCAGATCCTGCGGTCCAAGGCGCAGGAGCCACAAGCGAGCTGGCTCAATTTCGCGATCACCGGCAAGGCGCGCGCCGCGATCCGCCGGCATCTGCGCCACAAGGAGCGAGTCGAGACGCAGGCGCTCGGCCGCAAGATGTATGACGAGCTCGTCTCGCGGCTGCCCGCCCCGCTCGCCGGCAACGCTCAGGCGATGGCGATGCAGCGCCTGAAAGTGTCCGACGAAGCGGCGCTGCTGGAGGCGATCGCGCGCCGCCGCATCCCCGACGCCGCGGTGATGGAGGCGCTGATGCCGGGCTCGGCCGGGGTCGACGCACTGCGCGATCTGCCGCCGCAATCGAGCGCGATCTCGATCCGCGGGTTGACCGCCGGCGTCGCCTTCGACCTCGCCGAATGCTGCCATCCGGTGCCGGGCGACCGCATCGTGGGGCTGCGGCGTCCCGATGCGGGGATCGAAGTCCATACGATCGATTGCCCGATCCTCGCGGTCGCCGACGATGCCGATTGGGTCGATCTGTCGTGGGGCGACAAGACCGAGGGCGCCACCGGCCGCATCTCGGTCGAGGTCAAGAACGAACCCGGCGCGCTCGGCACGATCGCCACGATCATCGGCGCGCAGAAGGCCAATATCGTCAACCTCCGGCTCGACAATCGCGACACCGGTTTCCACACCAATACGATCGACGTCGAAGTGCATGACGTACAGCATCTGATGCACGTCATCGCCGCGTTGCGCGCGGCCGATGCGGTCAACACGGTGGTCCGGGTTTAGGCTTGCGCCGTCCCCGAGCCGCGGTAGGTTGCGCGCGGCATTCGGGGGATAGTGATGGACCGGCGTGATTTTCTGAGCTCGACGACGACGCTTGGCCTGCTCGCGATGCTGCCCGCCGCCGCTGCGCGCGCAGCGGCGGCGACCGGCACGGGCGATGCCGCGCTGAACCTGCTGTTCGACCAGATCTTCGCCGAAGGCCTCCAGGACAGCCCGGAAAGCGCGACGCAGCTCGGGCTCGACAAGGGCGCCAACGCCGCGCTGAAACGCGAACTGGACGACCCGTCGCTCGCCAACCGCGCGCGCGGCCTCGCCCGCACCCGCCGCGCGATCACCGCGCTCGGCGCGATCGACCCCGCCACTTTGTCGCCGGCGAGCAAGCTCGACCGCGAAGTCGTGCTCTATTCGCTGCACCAGCGCGAGGTCGGGCCGGCGCGTTTCGGCGTTGGGACGGCACAGCGCCCCTACCCGATCACGCAGCAGCAGGGCGCCTATTTCAGCGTGCCCGACTTCCTCAATTCGACGCATGTCGTAAAGAGCGCCGACGACG
This sequence comes from uncultured Sphingomonas sp., assembly GCA_964243205.1. Classification (GTDB taxonomy): domain Bacteria; phylum Pseudomonadota; class Alphaproteobacteria; order Sphingomonadales; family Sphingomonadaceae; genus Sphingomonas. The sequence goes on along the minus strand of CAXTEO010000047.1, from coordinate 28,386 downwards.
CCGAGGCGTATCTCGACCGCCTCGCCGATTTCGCGCGCGTGCTCGATGCCGAAAATGCGGTGCAGGAAGATGCCGCAAAACGCGGCCTCCTCGCCCCGGCCTTCGCGCTCGACCTGGCGCTCGGGCAGATGGCGGCGCTGCGCAAGCCGGCGCCGGGCGACGCGTCGCTGGTCACCTCGCTGGCGCGCCGTGCCAAGGCGGCCAGCCTCACCGCCGATTATGGCGCGCGCACCACCAGGATCGTCGCCGATTTGGTCTATCCCGCGCTCGACCGCCAGATCGCGCTGGTCACTCGCTTGCGCCGGACCGCGCGTGCCGATGTCGGGCTGTGGGCGGTGCCGAACGGCGCGGCGCTGTACGCCGCTGCGCTCGCCAGCGCGACGACCACCGATTTCACCCCCGATCAAGTCCACCAGATGGGCCTCGACCAGGTCGCCGAGATCACCGCCAAGCTCGATTCGCTGCTCAAGGCGCAGGGGCTCGCGAACGGCAGCGTCAGCGCGCGGCTCGACCAGCTCAACACCACGCCCGCGCAGCTCTATCCCGACACGGCCGCGGGCCGCGCCGCCTTGCTCGCCAGCCTCAACGGACAAGTCCGCGCGATGCAGGCGCGGCTCCCCGCCTCGTTCATCAACCCGCCCGACGCCCCGCTCGAGATCCGCAGCGTGCCGGTCGAGATCCAGGACGGCGCGCCCAACGGCTATTATTATCGCGCCGCGCTCGATGGATCGCGCCCGGCGATCTACTGGATCAACCTCAAGCATATCACCGACTGGCCGAAATACGGCCTGCCGACGCTGACGCATCACGAGGGCGTGCCGGGACACCACCTCCAGATCAGCATCGCGCAGGCCGCGGCGGGGCCGCTGATCCGCAAGACCAGCTTCTTCAACGCCTATACCGAAGGCTGGGCGCTCTATGCCGAGCAGCTCGCCGACGAGACGGGAATCTACGACCAGGATCCGCTCGGCCGGATCGGCTATTATCAGTCGCTGCTGTTCCGCGCCTGCCGGCTGGTGGTCGATACCGGCCTGCACGCCAAACGCTGGAGCCGCGAGAAGGCGATCGCCTATATGGTCGACATCACCGGTTTCCCGCGCCCGCGCGCGACCAGCGAGATCAACCGCTATTGCACGATGCCGGGCCAGGCGTGCAGCTACAAGATCGGCCATGTCAGCTGGCTGCGCGCGCGCGCCAAGGCCAAGGCGATCCTCGGCGACCGCTTCGACCTCAAGCAATTCCACGAAGTGCTGCGCAATGGCGCGGTGCCGCTGGTGATCCTCGAACGGCTGGCCGAGGAGCAAGCGCGCGCGCAGCGACAGGCGTGACGGGCGCGCAAAGCGGCGCTACACCGGCATCATGATCCGTCCCGCGCTCTCGATCGTCATCCCCTGCTATAACGAGGCGGCCTGTCTCGAGCTGTTGCACGCGCGCGTTTCGGCCGCCGCGCGCGCCGCGGTCGGCGACGCCCACGAGATCGTGCTGGTCAACGACGGGTCGCGCGACGAGAGCTGGGCGGTGATGCAACGCCTCGCCGCGAGCGACCCGCGGCTGGTGGTGATCAATCTGTCGCGCAACCACGGCCACCAATTGGCGCTGACCGCGGGACTCGATCTGTGCTCGGGCGCGCAGATCCTGATCATCGATGCCGATCTGCAGGATCCGCCCGAATTGCTGAGCGACATGCGCGCGGCGATGGCGGCGGCCGGCGCCGACGTCGTCTATGCCGTGCGCCGCACGCGCGAGGGCGAGACCGCGTTCAAGAAGCTGACCGCGGCGATCTTCTATCGGCTGCTCGATCGAGTCACCGACACCGCGATCCCGCTCGACACCGGCGATTTCCGGCTGATGAGCCGGCGCGCGCTCGACGCCTTCCTGGCGATGCCCGAGCAAGCGCGCTTCATCCGCGGGATGGTGGCGTGGGTCGGCTTCAAGCAAGTGCCGTTTCCATATGACCGCGCCGAGCGCCATGCCGGCGAGACCAATTACCCGCTCGGCAAGATGATCGGCCTCGCGCTCGACGCCGTCACCGGCTTCTCCACCGCGCCGCTGCGCTTCGCCAGCCATTTGGGGCTGGCGCTGACCGCCGCGTCGCTGCTGCTGTTCCTCTACATCGCGGTCGGCTTCTTCAGCGGCAGCGCGGTGGCGGGCTGGACCTCGACGATGCTGGTGGTCGTGCTGCTCGGCGCGTTCCAGATGTTCGTGCTGGGGATGATCGGCGAATATCTCGGCCGGTTGTATGTAGAATCGAAACGGCGGCCGCTCTATCTCGTCGCCGACGTGGTCGGGCCGATCCAGGCCGCCGCGAGCCTGGGGTATCTGGCGGACGCGCAGGACCCCGCTTCCGTTCGCCCTGAGCCTGTCGAAGGGCACCCCTCCGCGGGGACGCCACTCCTCGTGGAGACCAGTGCTTCGACAGGCTCAGCACTAACGGACGGGTAGTTTCGCCTTACTTCACGCTCGCCAGCGTCACGATCGACACGCCCGGCGACAGCGGCACGCGGCCGACCAGATGCCGCTCGAAACGGAAGATCTTCTCGAACAGCGCGTTGAGCAGCGGCGGCGGCGGCGAATCGTCGCTGTCGTCCTTGCCGCGCAGGCGCCCCGCGATGCGCGACGCGGCAGCCAGCGGGAAAAGCAGCGAATTGAACCAGCGCAAGCCGTTATGCTTCAGGCCGGCCTTGCCGATCGCCGCGGCGAGCGTGCGCTTCGAATAACGCCGGTGGTGGTGGTTGACCACGTCGTGCGCGCTCCACATCCACTGGTGCGCCGGCACCGCGATCAGGATCTTGCCGCCGGGCTTGAGGCAGTCTGCCATTGCCTTCAGCGCCGCGACATCGTCCTCGATATGCTCGACCACGTCGAGCACCGCGATCAGGTCATAGGCACCGCGCTCGATCCCGGGCAGTTCGGGCAAGCGCGCATCGCTGACCGGCGCGCCGAGCCGCGCGCTGGCGATGGCGCGCGCGGCGGGGTCGATCTCGATCGCTTCGACCGACCCGAACTGCGCCAGCATCGGCAGATTGTGCCCGGTGCCGCAGCCGATCTCGAGGATCCGCGCGTCGGCGGGCAAATGTCCCTCGCGCGCGAGATAACCGGCCAGAATGTCGCGCCGCGCGCGATACCACCAATGCGTCGAATCATGCGCCGCCATGCGATCGTAGACGATGCGATCCATCTATTTGAACACCAATTGCCGGTTGAGGGAGAAGGTCGCGAGCGGGGTCAGCAGGATCGACGGGACCAACGGCATCCATGCCGCGCCATGGAACAGCGGACCCGTGATGATCCACGTGAACAGCAGGTTGAGCGCCATGCCGAAGCCCTGCACCGCGAAGAATTTGGCATGCTGTCGCCCGCTATTGTCACGCGTGCCGTGCCCCTTGAAGCTCCATTTGCTGTGGAGGAAGAAGCCGCAGGTGGCGGCGACGACGAAAGCGGGTGGCACTGCGAGCACCGACAATTTCGCGCCGACGACATAGAGCGCGAGCGGGAGGTATACCGCCGAATAGATCAGGCTCGAAATCACGCCGGCAATGCCGAAGCGGATCAACTGGCCGAGCACGCCGCTGGCGCGCGCGCTGTCGATCTGTCGTTGGATGGCTGTCACGTTGGCTTGCCCTTTGCGCTAGCGCCACTAGAGCGCGAAGCGACCTGAGGAAAGCGTTTTACATGGTTGACGGCAGACTGGCGCGGACACTCGACACGGACTGGGTGCGCCTCAGCCTGATCGCCTGGGCCGGCATCGCGGTCTATTTCGTGGCGCAGCGCTGGACCGGCATCCACTTTCTCCAGCTCGGCGATACCGACGACAATATGCGGCTGATGCAGGTCCGCGCCTGGCTGGGCGGGCAAGGCTGGTACGATCTGCGCCAGTACCGGCTCAACCCGCCGGTCGGGTTCGACATGCACTGGAGCCGGCTGGTCGATTTGCCGATCGCCGGGCTGATCCTGGCGTTGCGCCCGTTCGTCGGCGCGCGCGAGGCGGAGATGCTGGCGTGCGGCATCGCGCCTTTGCTCCCGTTGAGCATCACTTTCCTCGGCATCGGCGTCACCGTGCGGCGCCTCGTCAGCGTCTATGCCTGGCCGCTCGCGATCGTGCTGTTGCTGTGCTGCTCGGCGACCTTGCTGATGTATATGCCCGAGCGGATCGATCATCACGGCTGGCAGCTCGCGATGCTGAGCCTCGCGGTCGCCGGCCTGTCCGACCCCAAGGGCGCACGCGGCGGCGCGATCGTCGGCGTGGCGAGCTCGGTGTCGCTGACGATCGGGCTCGAAATGCTGCCTTATGCCGCGCTGGCCGGCTCGATCCTGACCTTGCGCTGGATCTGGGATCGCCGCGAAGCGCCGCGGCTGGCGATCTATGCCTTGTGCCTCGGCGCCGGCAGCGGGATCGGCTATGCGCTGTTCGCGTCTTACGCGGACGCCGTGCTGCGCTGCGACGCGCTGACGCCGGTGTGGCTGAGCGTGATGGTGATGGCCGGCGCATTGCTGTTCGCGCTCGGCTGGGCCAATCCGGACAACCGCTGGGTGCGGCTCGGGCTCGCCCTCGCGGCGGGCGCGGTGATCGTCATCGGCTTCGCCCTGGTCTTCCCGCAATGCCTCGGCCGGCCCGAACAGGCCTCGCCCGAATTGCAGAAGAACTGGCTCAACATGATCCGCGAGGCCAAGCCGATCTACAGCCATCCGTTCCGCGTCGCCTTCCCGGTCGCGGTGATGCCGATCGTCGGCGTGATCGGCGCGGCGCTCGCCACATGGCGCGCGCGCGGCACCGCGCTCGGCGGCGCATGGGCGACGGTGTTGCTGTTCGTCACCGGCGCCGCCTTGCTGCTGCTGTGGCAGGCGCGCGCCGGGCCGGCCGCGCAGATGCTGGCGGTGCCGGGCGCGGTCGCGCTCGGCTGGCTGCTGATCCCGCGGCTGCAGGCCAATCGCTCGGCGCTGATCCGCGTGTTCGGCACGGTCGCGGCGATCCTGGTGATCGGCTCGGGCCTGTTCGCCGGGCTCGCCTTGCGCTATCTGCCGATCGATCGGCCGAGCAAGCGCATCCAGATCGTCGATCGCGCGAGCGGGCTGTGCCCGACGATGACGGCGTTGCGCCCGCTCGATCGTTATCCCGCGCAGACGGTGTTCAGCTTCGTCGATCTCGGGCCGCGGATCATCACCATCACGCATCACGATGCGGTGGCCGGGCCCTATCACCGCAACGGCGACGCGATCCTCGACGTGCAGCATGCGTTTTCGGGCAGCGCGGAGAATTTCCGCGCGATCGCCAGGCGGCACGGCGCGACCTTGCTCCTGGTCTGTCCCAACATGGCGGAATCGACGATCTATCGCGCGCGGGCGCCGGGTGGATTCTATGACCAGCTCGCGCATCGCAAGCGGTTCGACTGGCTGGAGGAGTTGCCGCTGCCGGCGAAGTCGCCGCTCAGATTGTGGCGAATTCACCCGTAGCGCCTTGCCTCCCCTCCCTGAAAGGGAGGGGCTGGGGGTGGGTCGGTGTGGGGGAGGGTCGCACTCGGCCCATACCGACCCACCCCCGCCCCCTCCCTTCCAGGGAGGGGAGTCAACATGTCTCCCCTTAATCCAAACGGATCAGCGTCACCCCAAACTCGCCTTCACCCCGTCGATCACGAACTGCACCGCCAGCGCTGCCAGCAGCACGCCGAGCAACCGCGTGATCACCGCTTCGATCTTGGCGCCGAGCACGCGCATGATCGGCCGCGCCGCGAGCAGCGCCAGCAGGCACAGCAGCAGGATCGTCGCCAGCGCGAGCACGACCGAAATCCGCTCGATCCCGTGGTTGCGGCTCATCAGCAGCATCACCGAGGCGATCGACCCCGGCCCGGCGATCATCGGCATCGCCATCGGGAAGATCGACACGTCCTCGACATCGGGCGTCGCGGCGACCTTGGCGGCGCGGTCCTCGCGGCGCTCGGTGCGCTTCTCGAACACCATTTCGAGCGCGATCAGGAACAGCATGATCCCGCCCGCGATGCGGAACGAATCGAGGCTGATGCCGAGCGCCTTCAACAGCGCTTCGCCGAAGCCGGCAAAGGCGAACAGGATCAGCGTCGCCACGAACACCGCGCGAATCGCCATCGCGCGCGCGTTCGCCGCGGTCGCGCCCGAGGTCAGGCCGGCATAGATCGGCGCACAGCCGGGCGGATCGATCACCACGAAGAAGGTGATGAGCGACGAAATATAGAGTTCGATCAAAGCGTGCCCTCACTGGTCACGCCGACGCGACGCTCGGCCGAAATCAGCGTGTTGCGCAGCAGGACGGCGATCGTCATCGGGCCGACGCCGCCGGGCACCGGCGTCACCGAGCCGGCGACGCTCAGCGCGCCGGCGAAATCGACATCGCCGACCAGGCCGTCGGGCGTGCGGTTGATGCCGACGTCGATCACGGTCGCGCCCGGTTTCAGCCATTCGCCCTTGACCATGTGCGGCCGCCCGACGGCCGCCACGACGATGTCGGCGCGCTTGACCACGCTCGAGAGATCGCGCGTGCGCGAATGTGCGACGGTCACGGTGCAGCTCTCGGCGATCAGCAATTGCGCCATCGGCTTGCCGACGATGTTCGAGCGGCCGATCACCACCGCGTCGAGCCCGGCGAGATCGCCGAGCTGATCCTTGAGCAGCATCAGGCAGCCGAGCGGCGTGCACGGCACGAATCCGGGCAGGCCCGTCGCCAAGCGCCCGGCATTGACCGGGTGGAAGCCGTCGACATCCTTGTCGGGGTCGATCCGAATCGTCACCGCCTGTTCGTCGATATGCTTGGGCAGCGGCAATTGAACGAGGATGCCGTCGATCGTCGGATCGGCGTTGAGCGCATCGACCAGGTCGAGCAGGGCCTCTTGCGGCACGTCGGCGGGGAGGCGATGCTCGATCCCGACCATGCCGGCCTCCTTGGTCGCCTTGCCCTTCGAGCGGACATAGACCGCCGACGCCGGATCGTCGCCGACCAGCACCACCGCCAGCCCCGGCGCGCGGCCCGCCTGCGCGGCGAAGGCGGCGGCGCGCTCAGCGACGCGTCCGCGCAGACCGGCGGCGAAGGCCTTTCCGTCGATGATGGCTGCAGTCATGGTCGCGCCTTTCGCGTCAGAGCGGGGTGCCGCTGATGATATGCGCGGCGACGTTGTTGAGGATGATGCTGAGGATCCTGAGCGTCAGCAACACCGCGAACGGCGCGAGATCGATCGACCCGAAATCGGGCAGGATGCGGCGGAACGGGCGATAGAGCGGCTCGGTCCCGCGGTTGAGCCCGGTGTACACCTGACGGACGACGTGGGTATAGGTGTTGATGACGTTGAACGACACGAGCAGCGACAGGATCACCTGGATGATGACGATCAGCGTCACCGCGTCGATCAGCACCTGCAGGATCTGGATAATCGTGATCAACGCTCGTCTCCGGAAAGGGTCGTTTCGGTTCTAGCGCGGGACGGATGGGGCGAACACCCCTGGCGCGCGCGATAAGCCCCGTCCCTGAAGGGGAGGGGCTTGGAAACTACCGCCGCACCAGCGTCCCCGCCCCGCGCCGCGTGAAGATTTCCAGCAGCATCGCATGCGGCACGCGGCCGTCGAGGATGACCGCGGCATCGACCCCGCCCTCGACCGCATGGACGCAGGTCTCGAGCTTGGGGATCATGCCGCCGCTGATCGTGCCGTCGGCGCGCAAGGCGGCGACGCCCGCCGGATCGAGATCGGTCACCAGTTCGCCGGCCTTGTCGAGCACGCCGACCACGTCGGTCAGCATGAACAGGCGCTCCGCCCCAAGCGCCGCCGCGATCGAGCCGGCCATCGTGTCCGCGTTGATGTTATAGGTGTGCCCGTCCGCGCCGATCGCGATCGGCGCGATCACCGGGATGATCCCGGCCTGCGACAGCGTGTCGATGATGCGGCGATCGACCCCGACCGGCTCGCCGACAAAGCCCAAATCGACATGCCGGTCGATCCCCTGCAATTTGTCGGGCGTATCGCGGCCGACCTTGGCGGCGGTGACGAAGCCCGCATCCTTGCCCGAAATGCCGACCGCGCGGCCGCCGGCCTGGCCGATCCAGCCGACGATTTCCTTGTTGATCGACCCTGCCAGCACCATTTCGGCGATCTGCGCGGTCTCGGCATCGGTCACCCGCAGCCCATCGACGAAGCGCGATTCGACCCCCAGCCGCTTGAGCATCGCGCCGATCTGCGGGCCGCCGCCATGGACCACGACCGGATTGATCCCGACCGCCTTCATCAGCACGACGTCCTCGGCGAAATCGCGCGCGAGCTCGGGGTCGCCCATCGCATGCCCGCCATATTTCACGACGAAGGTCTTGCCGGCGTAGCGCTGCATATAGGGCAGCGCCTCGACCAGCGTTTCGGCCTTGGCGAGAAGGGCGGGCGAGGGGGAATGATCGGTCATGCGCGCGGCCTTATCGCGGATGGCCGTCATACGAAAGTCTCGTCGCCCCGGCGCAGGCCGGGGCCGCCCGGTTATCCGGCACCGCGCCCGACCCAGCGGCCCCGGCCTTTGCCGGGGCGACGGTTAAACGCGATCGAGCCGCTTGCCGAGCGCGACGAACCCGGTGATCAGGAACGGCACCAGCACGATCGACAGCACGACCTTGGTCAGCATCTGACCCGCCATCAGCTCGACGATCGGCCGCTCGCCATAGAAAGAGATGGTGATGAACAGCACGGTGTCGACGATCTGGCTGACCACGCTCGCCACCATGCCGCGGAACCAGACCAGCCGGCCGCGCCCCTCGCGGCCCTTCAACCTGTCGAAGATGAAGACGTTGAGCGTCTGCGATGTGCCGTAGGAAATGAACCCCGCCGCCATCATCCGCAGCCCCTGCCCCACCACGATCGGGAAGGCCGCGACGGCAGGCGGATACATGCCCGGGTCGTTGGGCAGCGCGAGCACCACCTGGATCAGCAGCGCGGAAACGATCAGCGGCACGAAGCCGAAGCGCACCAAGGCCGTCGCGCTCTTCTGGCCGTGCAGTTCGGCGACCGCGCTCGACAGCACGACGAGCAGCAGGAACCCGAAAATCCCCGCCTCGACCGCGAGCGGGCCGAGCGCGACTTGCTTCACGCCGAGCACCCCGGCCATGCAGACCATGCCGCCATACAGGATCGAGAAAGCGAAGAGGGAGCGCGGGATGCCGCCGACCGCGGGCGAAGCAGGTGTGTTCATCGCAGCGACGCTAGCCGGTTTCGGCGGCAGGTCAAACCGACACTAGCCCCACGCCGCCCGCGCTGTATGGTGCGACGTTTGCGCGGGGGGCCGCGTGCCCGTTCGAACGCGAGTAACGACCCACATGAATCGCATCCTCATCGGCATCGCAGGCATTGCGGTCATCCTCCTGATCGCCTTCGCGCTGTCGAGCAACAAGCGCGCGATCCGCTTGCGTGTGGTCGGCCCGGCCTTCGCGCTGCAGGCGGGGATCGCGTTCCTCGTGCTGTACGTCCCGGCGGGCAAGATCATCATCGAGGGGATGGCGCGCGGCGTCTCCAATCTCCTCGGTTATGCGCAAGCGGGGATCGACTTCATCTTCGGTCCGCTGGCGAGCGCCTCGATGGGCGGACACAGTTTCGCGCTGGCCGCACTCCCGGTGATCATCTTCTTCGCCAGCGTGATCTCGATCCTCTATTACCTGCGCATCATGCAGTTCGTGGTGAAGTGGATCGGCGGCGCGATCCAGTACGTCACCGGCATTTCCAAGGTCGAATCCTTGGGCGCCGCCGCCAACATCTTCGTCGGCCAGAGCGAAGCGCCGCTGGTGATCCGCCCGTATCTCGCCGCGCTGACCCCGTCGCAATTGTTTTGCGTGATGACGGTCGGCATGGCCGGCGTCGCGGGCACGATCCTCGCGGCCTACGCGTCGATGCTCGGCACCGACCTGCTGCCCTATCTGCTCGCCGCCAGCTTCATGTCGGCACCGGCCGGCATCCTGATGGCCAAGATCATCATGCCCGACGATCCGGCCGATTACGGCAAAGAACCCATCCTGGAAGGCGACATCCCGTTCGGCGAGGAGCGCCCGGCCAACATTATCATGGCCGCCGCCGAAGGCGCACAGACCGGGGTCAAGCTCGCCGTCGCGGTCGGCGCTATGGTGCTGGCGTTCGTCGCGTTGGTGGCGCTCGCCAATGGGATTCTCGGCGGTGTTGGCGGCTGGTTCGGCCATCCCGAGCTCACCTTCCAGGCGATCCTCGGCCGTCTGTTCCAGCCGGTGATGTATCTGCTCAACATTCCGTGGGACGAAGCCGGCACGGCCGGCGGGCTGTTCGGCACCAAGGTGGTGGTCAACGAATTCGTTGCCTTCGGCTATCTGAAGGACATGAAGTGCACGCTGTCGCCGCACACGATCGCGGTGGTGACCTTTGCGCTCTGCGGCTTTGCCAATTTCTCGTCGATCGCGATCCAGATGGCGGTCACCGGCGGCCTCGCCCCCAACCAGCGCCCGACGATCGCACGGCTCGGCTTGCGCGCGCTGGCGGCGGGGAGCCTCGCCAATCTGATGTCGGCGGCGCTGGCGGGGCTGCTCGTGCCCGACCAGCCGTCGCAATGCGTGACCCAGGTTGCGCCAACGCACACCTTGCCCGTGCAAGCCCCGCCACCCACGAAACCCTGAGCGCGCTCCCTCCTGCTGCTTCCCCGGCGAAGGCCGGGGCCCAGGCGGACGGGCGACGGGCATAGCGCACCGCTTAGGGTTGTTTTCGGTTAAGCGCGATCAAGCTACCCACCGTTGGCCCTGAGTCTGTCGGAGGGCTCCTCCGCGAACGGGCCGTGTGTGCACGGAGAAGTCAGGCTCAGGGGCAACGGGGAGTGGTTCAGCCGCCGCGAAACGAGTCCAGGCAACCGCCGTTCCACGCCTCGGCCCCGGCCTTCGCTGGGGAAGCGCGTACTGGTCGGCCGTGCACCATTCTCCCCGGATCAAGCCGAGGAGCGTATCGCCTCAATCCACCCCGTGCATCAGCCTCTTCAGCCACGGCGAGATCACCAGCAACACTACGCCCGCGCCGATCGTCAATTCGCCCCCGGTCAGGAAGGTCGCCAGATAGGTGTTGAGCGCCAGCTCGGGGTTGGTCACCTGGCCCCCCACGGTCTGCACCGACGCCGCCTGCGCCGCCGCCCCGGCAAGATATTCGCCGACCGAGATCGACAGATACCACACCCCCATCATCATGCCGACGATCCGCCCGATCGACAATTTGGTGATCATCGACATGCCGACCGGCGAGATGCACAATTCCGCGATCGAATGCAGGAAATAGGTCAGCACCAGCCACCACAGCGACACGCGGAACGCGACGTCGGCGCTCGATCCGCTCAGCGCCAGCACGACGAAGCCCAGGCCCACCAGCAGCAGCGCCAGCCCGAACTTGACCTGGATCGACGGCTCCCAGCCCTTCTTCGCGAGCGACAGCCACAGCCAGCTCAGCACCGGCGCGAAGCCGACGACGAAGAGCGGGTTGAACTGCTGCGTCGTCGCCGCCGACATCGAGATGCCGAAGATCGACAGATCGGTGTTGCGGTCGGCGAACAGGGTCAGCGACGACGCCGCCTGCTCGAACAGCGTCCAGAAGGTGACGTTGAACACCACAAGGATGATCGCCGCCAGCATCATCTGGAACTCCTGCCGGTTCCCGACCTTCGCCGCCCACAGCGGAATGCCGATCACCGCGGCGAAGAACACGACGAACAGCACCTTGCCGAGGAACGGAGTCGCCGCGACATAGCCGGCGAGCCCGCTGCCCGCCGCGGCGACCTCAGCGGTCATGACGTTGTGGAACACCAGCCAGAACACCGCCACCGAGGCGAGCGCGAGGACGTAGATGAGCGGCGCGCGGTCGCGCCCCGGCTGGACCGGTGGCTCGCCATAGCCGGCGAGCCGCCCGCCATCGAACTGCGTCATCGCCCAGCCGATCACCTGCACCGCGGAGACGATCAGGAACCCCGCCCACCAGCCGAACAGATCGACCAGCAACGGACAGAAGATCTGCCCGAGGATCGAGCCGATGTTGATCCCGGCATAGAAGATCGTGAAGCCCGCATCGCGACGTCGGTCGTCCTTGGCGTAGAGCGCGCCGACGATCGTCGCGATATTGGGTTTGAAGAAGCCGTTGCCGATCACGATCAGGCTGAGCGCGAGCAGCAGCAGCCCGGTATAGAAAGGCGGGCGGTCCGCGCCGGCGCTGAACGAAGCGGCGGGGAGCGTGCGCACGATGCTCTTGCCGTCGAGCAGTTCGACCGATCCGTCCGACAAACCGTGAATGGTGAGCGTCTTGCCGGCCACCACCACCGTCTGCGGCGCGTCGCTCGTCCCCATCACCGTCGTCGCGGGCGCTTGCGTCACCGCATAGCGCGTGCCCTCGATCGTCGCATACGGCACACCCTGCGGTCCGCCGAAACACAGCAGCAGATAGCCGACCGCCATCACCAGCGCGCCGAACTTCACCGCGCGCTTCGATCCGAGATAGCGGTCCGCCAGCAGCCCGCCGACCACCGGGGTTAGATAGACCAGGCTGAGATAGCCGCCGACGATGCCGTTCGCTTGGTGATCGGCCATCAGGAAATGCTTGGTGAGATAGATCACCAGCACCGCGCGCATGCCGTAAAAGCCGAACCGCTCCCACATCTCGATCGTGAACAGCCGCATCAGCTGGTGCGGGTGGCCGAGCCAGGTCTTGCGCGCCGTCGGATCGATATGGCTGATATCCGGCTCTACCGGACTGTTCGCGGTCGGCGTCTCTACCATGTGTATTCCCTGAAAAGCATGGCGGCGCGCATTGATCCGGCGCCGCTTGGTTGCAGTTGAGACTACAGGCTGCGGCGGAGGTGTAAATACGCGAGCGCACCGCCTACATGGCGCGCATGCTCAACGACGCCACCACCCCACTCTCGCTCCTCGCCACGCGCCGCTCGGGCAAGCCGCGCGATCTCGTCGCGCCCGGCCCCGATGCCGCGCAGCTCGCCACGATCCTCGAGATCGCCGCGCGCGTGCCCGATCACGGCAAGATCGCGCCGTGGCGCTTCGTCATCGTCGCGCCCGAACAGCGCGACGCGCTCGCCACGCTGATCGTCGACGCCTATCGCGCCGAGCGCCCGCAGGCCGGCCGCAGCGAAATCGACTCGCTCGACCAGTTCGCACGCCAGGCGCCAAACCTGGTGGTGGTGCTGTTCTCGCCGCGCACCGCCAGCCATATCCCCTTGTGGGAGCAGGAACTTTCGGTCGGCGCGGCCAGCATGAACCTGTTGCACGCGACGCATGCACTGGGCTTTGCCGGCGGCTGGCTGACCGGCTGGCCGAGCACATCGGACGCGGTGCGCGATGCGTTCGGCGCGGCGCCGGAACGGATCGCCGGGTTTTTCTTCCTCGGAAAGCCAGCCAAGCAATTAGACGAGCGCCCGCGCCCGGATCTGAGTATGATTGTTTCAAATTGGCATGGCTGATCGACTGGACATTAGCGCCCTTTGCTGTAGTATAGCAGCATGACAGCCCTGAACAGTGAAGACAGCCCGGTCTATATCAAGTTGCGCGGGACAATCTCCGCCGCGATCCTGCGTGGCGAATTCCGCGCCGGCGACCAGCTCCCCTCGGTCCGCGCGCTCGCCGCCGAACATGGCGCCAATCCGCTGACGGTGGCCAAGGCGTATCAAAGCTTCCAGGACGACGGCTATGTCGAGGTCCGCCGCGGCGTCGGCATGTTCGTGCTGCCGGGCGCCGCGGAAAAGCTCCGCGCCGCCGAACGCGCGCATTTCCTCGAGACGAGCTGGCCGCGGATCGCGGCGCATATCGAGTTGCTGGGGCTGGATGCCGCGGATCTGCTGGAGCGCGAGAAAGCGTAAGCGCCGGGGCTTGCGCTCGACATCCCGCGATCCTCCCCTGGCGGAAGGATCGCGATCATGCCGATCCGGTCTGCTTACCCGACCGTCACGCCCGCCACACGCCAGAGGCCGTCCTCGCGGTCCAGCGTGACGGTCTCGATCGCATCGGCCTTGTTGGCGAAGCGGGTGCGGAACTTCACCATCTGATAGCCGTGCGGTGGCGTGGGCACCTCTTCCTGGCTGACGAAGGTGCGCGACTCCATCGCACCCAGCGGGACACGCACGCGCTGCGACGCCGCCGCCCAGACGTGCGACGTGTTCAGCTGGTGGAAGGATGCCGTGGTCCCGCGATAGCTCTCGTCCCAGCGGGATTGATCGAGCAGCGCCAGCCAGCGACGCGCGGTGTCCACGACCTCCGCGTCCGGCGCCTCGGCGGCAATGGTCGGCGAGGCTGGCGGGGACGAGGCGACTTGCGGCAGCGCGACGAGCGCCATGATACCCAATGCAAGCGTCATGAGGGATACTCCAATGATGCGCCAGGGATGGCGATATGCCCGCCCTACGCCGATGACCGGCGCGGCTTGCTGATCCATCGGCCGGCGGGTCGCGTCTTCCCCGATTTCCGCGTCCCCAAACAATTCGGGGCCCAGCGCATCGGCGCCACGTTCAGCTTCGAGGAGCATCCGGGCTGCCTCGCGGCTGCTCGAGACTCCGATCTTGCGCCGCGCATCGCGCAGCCGTTCGTTGATCGTATGGACCGAAAGGCCGAGACTGCGGGCGCTCGATTTGGCGTCGTGGCCGCGCACGATGAGGCGAAGGGTCTGCTTCTCCTTCTCGGTAAGCGCCGATAAACCTTCGTGTGTCGGCATGGTCATCCCACCGGACCTAAGTCAGGCGCGGGAAGCCGACCACCCCGAAAAATTCGTATCGGCCGACCGCGCGACGGCTTTCCCGTCGGGCGCGGCGCCGGCCGCTCCCGTTACGCCGCAAACGCCTCCGCCGGTACCGAATACAGCACGTCCGCCTTTGCCGTCGCCGCGGCCTTCAGCCCCAGCGCCTCGGGAACGATCTGCGCGACATAGAAGGCGCAGGCCGCGCGCTTCATCTGCGCGAACGCGTCGTCGCCCATCGCGAGGCGCCCCGACCGCTCCATCAGCCAGCCGCAGGTCGCGACCGAGAGCATCGTCAGGAACGGATAGCTCGCCGCCAGCTTGTCGTCGGCATCGAGCCCGGCCATGCCGCGGCCGATCTCGTCGCACGCGTCGATCAATGCGACGAGCCCGGCATCCTGCGCCTCGCCGCGCAGGTCGGCGATGAGCTGTGCGAACACGCCGCCATTCGCCATGCCGAGCTTCCTGCCCACCAGATCGGCCGCCTGGATGCCGTTGGTGCCCTCGTAGATCGGCGTGATCCGCGCATCGCGGAAGAACTGCGCCGCGCCGGTCTCCTCGATATAGCCCATCCCGCCATGCACCTGGATGCCGAGGCTGGCGACTTCGTTGCCCAGATCGGTGCCATGCGCCTTGGCGAGCGGGGTGAGGATTTCGAGCCGGTCCTGCGCGCCCGTTTCGCCCAAAGCGGCGCGATCGACTTGTGCCGCCGCATAATAGACCAACGCCCGCGCCGCCTGGGTCTGCGCCTTCATCCGCAGCAGCATGCGGCGCACGTCGGGATGCTCGACGATCCGCACCGACTCCTTGCTGGCCGAGCCGGCGCGCGCAGACTGGACGCGCTCGAGCGCATATCCGACCGCGGCCTGCGTCGCGGCCTCGGCGACTTGCACGCCCTGCAGGCCGACGTTGAGCCGCGCGTTGTTCATCATCGTGAACATCGCGCGGATCCCGCCATATTCGCCGCCGATCAGCTCGCCGATGCAATCGTCGGTGTCGCCGAACGACAGCACGCACGTGGGCGAGGCGTGCAGCCCCATCTTGTGTTCGATCGAAACGACGCGGACGTCGTTGAAATCGCCTGGCGTACCGTCCGCATTCAGCCGGTACTTCGGCACGAGGAACAGCGAAATGCCCTTGGTCCCAGCCGGCGCACCCGGCGTGCGCGCGAGCACGAGGTGGACGATGTTGGGCGCCATGTCGTGGTCGCCGAACGAAATGTAGATCTTGGTGCCCTTGATGCTCCATTTGCCGTCACCGAGCGGCGTCGCGGTCGAGCGCAGCGCGCCGACGTCGGAGCCGGCCTGCGGCTCGGTCAGATTCATCGTGCCGGTCCATTCGCCGGTGGCGAGGTGCGGCAGATAGAGCGCCTGCTGCTCAGAGGACCCGTGATGCACCAGCGCCTCGATCGCGCCGACCGTCAGCGTGGGTGCCAGCGCGAAGCCCATGTTCGCGGTGCCGAGCGTGTCGAGCACCGCGGTCTGGATCACGAACGGCAGCCCCTGCCCGCCGAACGCCTCGGGCACGCCGATCGTACCCCAGCCGCCTTCGACATAATCGTGATACGCCTGTACGAAGCCATCGGGCATCACCACGCCTTCGGGCGTCCATTTCGCGCCGACCGTGTCGCCCGCGCGCAGCAGCGGCGCCCATTCGCCGGACGCCAACTGCCCGACGCCTTCGAGCACGGCATCGACCACGTCGTCGCTCGCCGCAGCGAAGCGTTCGGTCGCCGCCAGATCGGCGATCCCGGCGATATGGTCGAGCACGAAACGCTGGTCGGTGGTGGCCGGGGTGAACATGACAGATCCTCTTCGTACTCGCCCCTTATCGGGGATGCTGCGCCGGGCTATAGCCGCGCGCAATGACCACGCCAAACCCGCCCCTCACGACCCGCACCTTACCCTACGGCGAGGCCGCGATCGCCGCGGCCGCCGCGCTGATCCGCGCCGGCCAGCCAGTCGCGATCCCGAGCGAGACGGTCTACGGCCTTGCCGCCGACGCGACCGATTCGGCCGCCGTCGCGCGAATCTATGAAGCCAAGGGCCGGCCGAGCTTCAACCCGCTGATCGTACATGTGCTCGATCTGGCAGCCGCCGAGCGGATCGCGCTGTTCGATCCCGTCGCGCGCGCATTGGCCGAGGCGTTCTGGCCGGGGCCGCTGACGCTGGTGCTGCCGCTGCGCGCCGATGCCGGGATCGCCGCGCTGGTGACAGCCGGGCTCGACACGATCGCGCTGCGCGTGCCCTCGCACCGCGCGATGCGCGCACTGATCGCGGCAAGCGGCACGCCGCTCGCGGCGCCCTCGGCCAATGCCAGCGGCGGCATCAGTCCGACGCGCGCGGCGCATGTCGTGGCGAGCCTGGGAGGCAGGGTCGCGCTGGTGGTCGATGACGGGGCGACCGCGGCGGGGCTTGAGTCGACGATCGTCGCGACGGCCGGCGGCGTGCACATCCTTCGACCCGGCCCGATCACCGCAGAAGACCTCTCTCCGTTTCGCCTCCCCGGCGAAGGCCGGGGCCCAGTCGCGATGGCCGAGAAAGCGAACGCACCGCTCAATGCCGATCCGGCCACTCCTGGGCCCCGGCCTTCGCCGGGGAAGCGCGAGGAGATCACCGCACCGGGCCAACTCGAAAGCCATTACGCGCCAAGCAAACCGCTGCGCATCGACGCCACCCACGCCGTACCGCACGAATATCTCATCGGCTTCGGCGCAATCGCGGGCGACGACACGCTCTCGCCGACTGGCGACCTGACCGAAGCCGCCGCCAAGCTGTTCGAGACGCTCCACCGGGCTGACGCCTCGGACAGCGCGCGGATCGCCGTCGCATCCATCCCGAACCACGGGATCGGCGCCGCGATCAACGATCGCCTGAAGCGCGCCGCCCACCGCGAAAGCTGACTCTCCGCGCCTCTGCGGGAAGAAGGAAGATCGGGGTCGCGCGGAGAGACGAAATCGAAGTTTCCATCGTCACCCCGGGCTCGTCCCGGGGTCCACCGTGCCCCACATTCGGTCGGCCGCAGGACGTGCGGCCCGGCGCATGCCGGGACGAGCCCGGCATGACGGCGGGGTTGCGCGTCAGGCCCCAACCACCGCCTTGGACCGCGCCGCAAAGCTCTTGCGCAGCTTCGCCAGCTTGGGCGGGATCACCGCGAGGCAATACGGATTGCCGCGCCCTTCGGTATCCCAATAATCCTGGTGGTACTCCTCCGCCGGATACCATTCGCTCATCGGCTCGATCGTGGTGACGATCGGCGCAGGCCAGTCGCCTGCCGCGCGCGCCATCGCCGCCACCGCTTCGTCGCGCTGCTCATGGTCGGCAGGGAAGATCGCCGAGCGATATTGCGTGCCTACGTCGTTACCCTGGCGGTTGAGCTGCGTCGGATCGTGCGTCGCGAAGAACATGTCGAGAATGTCGCCATACGACACCTGGTCCTTGTCGAACGTCACGCGAATCGCCTCGGCATGTCCGGTATCGCCACCGCACACCTGCTTGTAGGTCGGGTTGGGCACCGATCCGCCGATATAGCCGCTTTCGACCTGCTTCACGCCGATCACGTCCTTGAACACCGCCTCGGTGCACCAGAAACATCCACCTGCCAGTGTTGCGACTTCGCTTGCCATTTTCGGCTCCTTTACTGCTGGCCCCTAGATAGGAACGCGGTGGCGCGAGACAATCTCCGCTGATACGACGCGGGGCGCGACAGGAGATGACGATGCTCGACGGTTCGGTGATGGTGACGGGCGGGGCAGGCTATATCGGCAGCCATGCGGTGCTGGCCTTGCTCGATGCCGGGCATAAGGTCGTGGTATTCGACAATCTCTCGACCGGGTTCGACTGGCTGGTCGATCCCCGTGCCACGCTGGTCCGCGGCGAGATCGAAAACGACACCCTCGTGCGCAGCACGATGCGCGACCACGCCGTGCGCGCGGTGATGCATTTCGCCGGCTCGATCATCGTTCCTGAATCGGTGACCGATCCGCTCAAATATTATCGCAACAACACCGTCGCCAGCCGCGCCCTGCTCGAAAGCGCGGTGACGAGCGGCGTGAAGCATTTCATCTTCTCCTCGACCGCGGCGACCTACGGCACGCCCGAGCGCGTGCCGGTGGCCGAAACCGACCCGACCGTGCCGATCAACCCCTACGGGACCTCCAAGCTGATGACCGAGGCGATGCTGCGCGACGTGGCGGCGGCCTATCCGATGAATTATGCCGTGTTGCGCTATTTCAACGTCGCCGGCGCCGATCCCGCCGGACGCAGCGGCCAGTCGACCGTCGGCGCGACGCATCTCATCAAGATCGCGGTCGAAGCGGCTTTGGGCAAGCGCGCCAGTGTCGGCGTGTACGGCACCGATTATGCCACGCCCGACGGTACGGGGGTGCGCGATTACATCCATGTCAGCGATCTCGCGGCAGCGCATGTCGCGGCGCTCAACGTGCTGGTCGCCGAACCGACCTGCAGCCACACGCTCAATGCCGGCTATGGCACGGGCTTCTCGGTGCTCCAGGTGCTCGACGCGGTCGACCGCGTGACCAACATGCAGCTGGAGCGCGTGATCGAAGGGCGCCGCGCGGGCGATGCCGGCGAGCTGGTGGCGGACAATCGCGCGATCCTGGCGACGCTCGACTGGACCCCGCTTCGCGCCGACCTCGACGGCATCGTCCGCGATGCGCTGGCGTGGGAACGCAAATTGGGCGAGCGCTAAGGCTCTCCCCTCCCGCTTGCGGGAGGGGGGAGAAGAAGATCAAATCGTTTTGCTGATGCCGAACAGGAAGCCGCGCCGCGCGCCGAATTGCGGCGCGCCGACGCCGACACCGGAGCCGTCGCGAATTTCGTACACTCGGTCGGCGACATTGAGGATGTCGGCGCGGATTTCGATCCCCGGCCCCTTGAACGCGTGGCTCATCGTCAGGTTGAACACCGCATAGGGCGTCAGCTTGCCGCCATTGGGCACATCGCCATCCTTGCGCAGGCCCGAGCCGTAAATCATGCTCCCGCCGAACTTGCTGCCTTGCAGGAAGCCCTGATCGACGCGGTACGACGCACCGGCCGAGCCGGTATAGGTCTGGTCGTGGTCGAGATAGATGTAGTTGCGCGCGATGTACGCGACATCGCCCGGGTCGAAGTTGAACTCGCCCGACGCGATCCCCAGCCCCTTGGCCTTGGCGTAGGAGAAATTGGCATAGGCCAGCCAGGGCCCGTGCTGATACGACACATTGCCTTCGATCCCGTCGATCCGCCCGCGCGCATAGTTGAACGGCGTCAGGATGATCGGCGCGCCGAACTGGCCCTCGTCGATCAGATTCTTCGAGCGGCGGTGATAGGCATCGATGCCGATCGTGAAGGAGCCGAGCTTCTGCTGAGCCCCGATGTCGAAATAATCCTGCCGCTCGGCAAAGGGGACGGTCGCGAGCGGCGTGTTCACGCCGTCGTCGCCCGGCGCCTGCGCGCTGGTGCCGCGGAACTTGAGCACGCTGGTCGTCGCGACGTTGGAGAACGGCGCGGGCGAGAAATAGCGGGCATAGCCGGCGTGGAGCGTCAGCCCCCGGGACGGCGTCAGCACCGCATTGATTCGCGGGCTGAACTGCGATTCGGAGCGGAAGCCGTCATAATGGTCGAACCGCCCGCCGAAATTGACGATCAGCGGCTCGGCGATCTTCCACTCGTCCTGCAGATAGACGCTGTAGGTCATTTCGGTGGTAGCGCTGTTGTCGACGATCGAAATCGGCTGGCCGACTTGCGCGCCGGTATCGGCATCGAGCAGGAACACCTGGCTGGTGGTCTTGGAATTGCTGCGATCGCGCGAGACGATCGCGCCGGCGCGCAGCGTATGCGCATCCGACACGCGATAGACGCCTTCGAGCTGCCCGCCGACGGTGAAATCCTGCTTGAACGCCTTTTGCGCGATGCCGTTGAACAGCAATTCGCCGGTCACGTCGGGGGTGTAGCGCAGCGCCGAATAACGCGCGAACAACGACGCTTGCAGCGTCACCGGTCCGGCATCGTGCAACAGGCTGGCGAGCCCGAACGCAGTGCGCTCGCGCTGGCGCTCGTTCAGATCCTCGCTGCGAAAGTCGGTGACGCCGCCAACGTTATAGCCGCTGTCCGGCGTCAGCCCGCGCGGGTTGGGGATCTGGAAGCTCTGGTCGGAATAGCCGCCCATGAACGACACGCGATTATTCTCGTTGAGCGTGTGATCGACATAGACGAAGCCCTGATACTGGTTGGTCTCGTCGTGCAGCGGGGTGCGGCTGGCATCGACCGCCTCGATCCCGATGTTGCTGTGCTTGTAGCTGCCGGTGACGAAATAATTGGTCGAGCCGGTGGAGCCGCCATAGTCGAAGCTCGGCTGAAACGTGTCGTTGGTGCCGCCGTAGAGCGACACTTCACCGCCATTGTTGAAACCGTTCTTGGTGGTAATGTCGATGATGCCGGCGGTGCGCAGGCCGTATTGCGCGGGCAGCGCGCCGGTGCGCAGGTCGAACCGCTCGACCAGCCGCGGGCTGAGCGTCTGGCCGAACACGGCGACGCCTTCGGGCAGGATCGTGCCGTTGATGCGATATTGCAGATTGTTGTGGTCGTCGCGGACATGGAATTGCCCGCCGCCATCCTGCACCACGCCCGGCAGTTGCAGCAGGATCTGGTTGAGCTGCTGATTGTCCCCGCCGGGCAAAGCCTGGATCGTCGCATTGGTGATCGAGTAAGTGGTCGCGCCGAGGCTCGGCTGGATCGAGGCGCGCGCCTCGTCGAGCCGGCCGGTGACGACGATGTCGGGGCCGCTCTTGGCCGAGTCGGACGCGGCCTGGTCGTCGCCGACGGTGGAGACGGCGGCGGGGGTTGCGGTATCGGGCGCCGCATGCGCGGCGACGGGGACGAGCGACACCAAAGCGGCGCTGGACAACAGAGTGGCTCGGAACATGCGGGAGACGGCCTTTCGATCTTCGTTGTGCAGTGCACTAGATGTTATGTGATACTATATCAAGACCGTTTCGTCGGCTCCCGGAAACGATTCGGCCCTGTTGCCGCTGCGGTGGCCCGCGCGACCTTGCGGAACGATGAACGGCGCGCTCAGCCTCCGCCTTTCCTGTTGGCGACGCGCACGCGCAGTGCGGCACCCAGCGCCCACCACGCCACCGCCCACAAGCCGCCGAAGGTCCAGCCGGTCAGCACGTCGCTCGGCCAATGCACGCCGAGATAGACTCGGCTGCAGCCGATTGCGGTGACCAGCACCAGCGCCACGCAGAGGATATACTGGCGCACCGCGCGGTGCGGGGTGATCTGCACCAGCAGCAGCGCCAGCGTGAGGTAGACGCACGCGCTGTTGGCGGCATGGCCGCTGGGGAAGCTCGCGTCGTAGACCTGGACCAGGTGATCGGTCACGCTCGGGCGGGTGCGACCGACCAGCGCCTTGACCGCGGTGACGACGAGCGTGCCGCTGATCGTGCCGGCCAGCACCAGGCCGAGCGTCAGCCAGTGGCGCTGCACCAGCAGCAATCCAACCGCGATTGCCGCCACCAGCACCAGCACGGTCGGCCCGCCGAGCGCGGTCACGTCGAGCACGCTTTGCGTGAACCAGGCCGGCCCCGGCGGCACGCCATGCGCCACGCCGCCGCGCGCCCAGAGCAGGATCGCCCGATCGAAGCGGAATTGCGCGCCGTCGCCGACCAGCAGCCCGGCGAGCAACAGCACCCCGCCCGCCAGCGCGGTCGCAGCGACCGCGATGATCGGCCAAGGCGGATGACGGATGTCGGGCGGGGCAGAACACATCGCGGCACCCATGTCGAATGTGGGAAATGGTGGGCCCATCGGGACTCGAACCCGAGACCTACAGATTAAAAGTCCGTTGCTCTACCAACTGAGCTATGGGCCCACACCGGCCACGCGTTAGGAGCGAGGGACGGGCGGGTCAACCCAAGCGCACGCGCTTGGCCAATCGCGCATGCAACTGGCGCACGCTGAGCCCGGTCAGCGGGTCGCGCCAATCGGGGGCGATCGCGCGCAGCGGGCCGAGCACGAATTCGCGTCCCCTGAAGGCGCTGTGCGGCACCACCAGCCCCTTTTCGTGCCACACCCCGCCCGACCACAATATGATATCGAGGTCGATCACGCGCGCGCCCCAGCGCGCGCCGCGACGGCGGCCGAAATCGTGCTCGATCCGCTTCAGCCGCGCAAGCAGCACCGACGGCAGCTCGGCGCTCTGGATCAGTACCACGGCATTGGCGAAGCGCCGGATCGAAGGTCCGAGCGGCGCGCTCGCCAGCACGCGCGACCGCGCGGTGACGCCGCCCAGCAGGCCGATCGCAGCGCGCACCTCGGCCGCCGGATCGCCATGTCGGCCGCGGCGGTTCGACCCGATCGCTATCGCATAGGTTGAGTTGCTCACCCGAATACGCCTATCGCACCGCGATGAACTTCGCACCCAGCCCGTTGCCCGAAACCGAACCTTCGCGAGACTGCCCGCTTTGCCCGCGCCTGGTGGCCTTGCGCGCGGAGATGCGCACCGAGCATCCCGCATGGTGGAACGCTCCCGTCCCGGCCTTTGGCGACCCCGCCGCGTGGCTCGGCATCGTCGGCCTCGCGCCGGGCCAGTTCGGTGCGAACCGTACCGGCCGGCCGTTCACGGGCGATCGCTCGGGCCCGTTGCTGTTCGACACACTCACCAAGTTCGGACTCGCCACCGGCGACTATGACGGCAAGCCCGACGATTCGCTGCACCTGACCGGTGCGATGATCGTCAACGCGGTGCGCTGCCTGCCGCCCGAGAACAAGCCGACCCCCGAGGAAGTCCGCACCTGCCGCCCGTTTCTCGAAGCGCAGGCCGACGCGCTGCCTTCGGCACGCGTGTTCATCGCGCTCGGCCAGGTGGCGCATCAATCGGCGGTCAAGGCGCTCGGCGGACGCCTCCCCAAATGCCGGTTCGCACACGGCGCCGAACATCGCATGCCCGACGGCCGGATCCTGCTCGATAGCTATCATTGCTCGAGCTACAACCAGAGCACTGGACGGTTGACGAGCGAGATGTTCGAAGCGGTGTTCGCGCGCGCGTTGGAGCTGCGCGCCGCCACCTAACCGAGAAAGTTGCTTAGCACGTCGGGATGGAACGCCCACCCGGCAAAGCCGCACACCGCCATGAACAGCCCGAAGCCGCCGAACGCCCAGCCCGCGGCGAGCAGCCAAAAGCTCTCCGCCAGCGCCGCCACCGCCGCCATCGAGATCGCGGTCGAGATCAGCGCCTCGCTCGCGTCGAACTGGTCGTCATGGACGTTGTACGAGTCATAGCTGTCGGCATAGCCCTGCGCCTGCCTGGCGAGCTTGGGCGCTTCAGCGGTGTATTTTACGATATCGCGGTCGAGCCCGGCGATCGCGGTCGCCGCCGCCGCGCGTGCGCCCGGCGTGGTCGCGATCACCGCCATCTCCGCACGCGCCGTCTGCGCGATGTGGATCTTGGTCTTGGTCGCTTGATATTCGCCCCAGCGATCGACCGAATCGGCTTTCGCCTGCGCCATGTTCTGGACGATGTTGCCGTCCTTGATGTTGCCGAGCCCCATGACCACCGAAAGCACGACCACGGTGATCGCGACCATCCTGTTGAGGCGTTTGTCCTTGGCTTCGGCGCTGACTTCGATTTCCATGACTAAAACTCCATCACGGTCACTGCCCTGACGCCAGTGAATTCTGCGTCATCACCCCAAACTTGCCCGATCCCTTCATGCGCTTCCGGGAATCTGCTATACCCCACGCGACGGTTTCGGAGAACGCTCATGCTTCTTGCTGTATTGCTCGCCGCCGCAGGCCCTGCACCCGATACGCCGCACCGCGCTCCTGCGCTGCAGCCGCTTTGCCGAAAGCCATCGAGCGTGCCGGTGTGGGACCACCGGAAAACCCCACTCATTCACCCCCTCGGCAACGAACCTCCTGCCCAGCAGATTCGCGCCGTCCTGCGGACAATGCCCGACGGCTGCGTGGTGCCGATGGTCGTTCGCGCCGAGGTCGGGCAGATCAACCGCTAGATATCCTGCACCAGCCGCCCGTATAGGTCGGGCCGGCGATCGCGGAAGAAGCCGAACGCCGCGCGGTGGCGCTTCACGCGGTCGAGGTCGATCGTCGCGGTGATGACCCCCGTCTCCTCACGGCCGAGCTCGGCGAGGATGTCGCCGCGCTCGTCGGTGATGAAGCTGGTGCCGTAGAAGGTCTGGCCGTGCTCGACCCCGATGCGGTTGGCGGCGACGATCGGCACGACGTTCGAAACGGCATGCCCGACCATCGCGCGGCGCCACAGCCGCGCCGTGTCGAGACTGTCGTCATGCGGCTCGCTGCCGATCGCGGTCGGGTAGAACAGGATTTCGGCGCCCATCAGCATCATCGCGCGCGCGGTCTCGGGATACCATTGGTCCCAGCACACGCCGACGCCGAGCGTCGCGTCAGGCCCCGGCCAGACCTTGAAGCCGGTATTGCCCGGGCGGAAATAGAATTTCTCTTCGTAACCGGGCCCGTCGGGAATGTGGCTCTTGCGATAGACGCCCATCACGCCGCCGTCGGGGCCGATCATCGCCAGCGAATTGTAGTGGTGCGGGCCGTCCGCCTCGAAGAAGCTGGTCGGGATGTAGACGCCCAGTTCCTTGGCGAGCGCCTGCATCGCCAGCACCGCTTTGTGGCTGGCGGTCGGCTTGGCCTGCGCGAACAGCCCTTCGTCCTCGACGCGGCAGAAATATTCGCCCTCGAACAATTCGGGCGGCAGGATCACTTGCGCACCCTTGGCGGCCGCCTCGCGCACGAGGTCTGAGACGTGCGCGATATTCGAGTCGATATCGGCGGAGAATGCGAGTTGCAGCGCGGCGACGGTGATTTCGGTCATCGCCGCCATATCGGGCTTCTTGGCGACGATTCAAAGACACAAAGGGAAGGAGATGGATCGGCTCGCCGAGATGATCGCGCGCCTTCAACGTAAATCCTCCCCCGGGAAGCGGGGGAGGATTGTCCGTCAGCTCTGCGGCAGCGCCCAGGCGATGACTTGGTCGCCGATCTTGGTCTTCATGAAGTGATGCCCGCCCGTCATCAGCACGACATATTCGCGGCCGTTCTGCTCGTACACCATCGGCGTCGCCTGCCCGCCGGCGGGTAGCACCGTCTGCCACAGGATCTTGCTGGTCTTCAGGTCGATCGCCTTGAACAGGCCATCGGTCGCCGCCGCGACGAAGATCACGCCGCCCGCCGTCACCACCGAACCGCCATTGTTGGGCGTGCCGATCGTGAAGGGCAGATAGCTTGGAACGCCGAACGGCCCGTTGTTGCGCGCCGAACCGAACGGACGATCCCAGATCGTCTTGCCGGTCGCGATGTCGATCGCGCGGATCCCGCCATAAGGCGGCTGCTTGCACAGCATGCCGGTGAACGGCATCACCCAGCCGGCATTGACGTCGATCGCATACGGCGTGCCCGCCTGCGGATCGCCCGCGCCTTCCGCCCCGGCCTTCACCGCGACGGTCTTACCCTGGGCCTTGAGGTTGGCGTTCTGCTCGCGCGTGAACCAGCCCTTCTTGTCGGCCGTGGCACGCGGCACCAGCTGCACGTAGTTCGGCATGTCGTTGTAATTGGCGACGATCACGCCACGCGCCGGATCGACCGCCACGCTGCCCCAGTCGGTGCCGCCGTTATAGCCGGGATATTCGATCGAGTGGCGGTCCACTTCGGGCGGGGTGAAGAAGCCCTTGTAGCTCGCACGCTTGAAGTTGATGCGGCAGATCATCTGGTCGATCGGCGACATGCCCCACATGTCGTGCTCGGTCAGGTCGGGCTTGCGCAGCGTCTGCCACAAAGAGACGATCTGCGTGGGACTGCGCTGTTGTGGCTCGACCCCACCGGTCGGCGCCTTGATCGTGCCGACCGGGGTCAGCGGCTTGCCGGTGGCGCGGTCGAGCACGTACATGTCGCCTTGCTTCGACGACACCAGCAGGGCCGGAATGCCCTTGTAATCGATCAGCGTCGGCTGGCTGCCGAAGTCGTAATCCCAGGCGTCGTTCTTGACTGCCTGGAACTTCCAGCGCGGCTTGCCGGTGGTCACGTCGAGCGCGACGATCGAGGTCGCGAACGAATCCTCGGTCGGCGTGCGCAGGCTGCTCCAGTAATCGACCGTCGAATTGCCCATCGGCAGATAGACCAGGCCGAGCTGCTCGTCGCCGCTCGCCATCGTCCACATGTTGGGCGTGCCGCGCGACCATTCCTTGCCCGCCGGCGGATAGGTGTTCCACTCGGGGTGGAGCATGTCCCAGGCGAAGCGCAGCTTGCCGGTGACCGCGTCGAAGCCCTGGATCACGCCCGACGGCTCGTAGCGTTCCTGGCCATCGGTCGTCTGGTGGCCGGTGACGGCGATGCCGCGGACGATGACCGGCGGCGAATTGATCGAGACCAGCCCCGGGAAGACATGGCCCATGCCGATCTTGGCATCGACCTGGCCGTTGGTGCCGAAATCGGCGCACGGCTTGCCGGTCTTGGCATCGACTTCCACCATGCGCGCGTCGAGCGTGCCTTCGAGGATGCGCGTCGCGCATACCGCGTCGGGCTTGGCGTTCGGCACGGCATAATAGGTCACGCCGCGGCAGGCGGCGGTATAGGGGATCCATTCATTGGCGACCTTCGGGTCGAAGCGCCAATTTTCCTTGCCCGTGCCGGCATCCATCGAGATGATGATGTTCTTCGCCGAGCACAGATACAGCGAATTGCCGATCTTGAGCGGGGTCGTCTCGGCGCCATATTGCTTGGCGGCGGCGGCATCGCTCGGCATGTCGCCGGTGTGGCTGAGCCACGCCTGCTTCAACTGCCCGACATTGCCAGCGTTGATCTGCGTCAGCGGCGAATAGCGGCGCGCGGCGCCGGTGCCGCCATAGACCGGCCAGTCGACGCCGGTGACGGTGCCCGAGGGATCCATCATCCCGCCCGAATTCTGCGCGGGGAGCGCCGCGACGGCAGCCTCCTGCGTGCCGAGTGCGGTGAACAACACCGCCGTGGCGGCGACGACGGCGACAACGCCGCCGCCGGCCAGCGTCCAGCGATTGGCACGGCGCGTCAGCGTCGGCATGACCAGGAAGGTGGCGATCAGCAGCACCAGCGGCGCGATGATGCGCGGCACCAGCGCCCAGACCAGGTTGCTCTGCGAATCGAAGAAGGCCCACAGCACGGTGAGCGCGACCACCGCGATATAGATGTACGCGCCGACCATCCGGCTGCGGATGAGCTGCACGCCGGCGGCTAGCATCGCCACGCCGGTGACGAGATAATAGAGCGAGCCGCCGATCGCGGCGAGCCACACCCCGCCGATTGCGAGCACCAATCCGATAGCCGCTATCACCAGTCCGAGGATGATAGCCGGCCAGCTTCGCCGTTCGTGCATGTATGAGGTCCCTGTGTTGTCCCGGCGCTCTGTCGCGCGCCGGTCAAGGAACGTGTCGAAAGCTTGCTGCGCGAACACGCTTCGACACAAAGCGTTCCATGCCGTTTCGGCAATGTAGCGTTCGCGATAGGGGAACGATCCTTTTGGCGGACCGGCAGGCAGCGTCGCGATCCGTCGAGCCCCTCCCCTTAAGGGGAGGGGCGAAGACAGGTCAGGCCGGCAATTGCTGCGAGATGCAGTGGAAGCTGCCGCCGCCGGTCAGGATCGCGTCGGCGCGCA
>CAXTEO010000046.1:25898-30487 GCA_964243205.1 uncultured Sphingomonas sp. | reverse complement strand
TGATCGACGTCATGCTCGTGCTCCTCATCATGTTCATCATCACCATCCCGATCCAGACTCACGCGGTGAAGGTCGATCTTCCGATCAACGACCCGAACCAGGTGAAGCCCCTGATCGACCCGCAAAAGAACAAGATCGTCGTCCAGCCGGATGGCGTGGTTCTCTGGAACGGCGCGGCGACCGATCCGGCGACGCTGCAGCAATATCTGGTGCAGACGACGCAGCTCAACCCCGAGCCCGAGCTGCACTTCCAGCCCGACCCGGCGGCGAAGTACGAAAAGGTCGACCAGATCCTCGCGATCATCAAGCGGTCGAACGTCTCTAAGCTCGGCTTCATCGGCAACGAGCAGTATCGCAACGACTTCTGAGTCGTTCGCTACGGTCCAGGCACAATCAGGGCGGTCCTCCGGGGCCGCTCTTTTTGTTTGAGCGCCCGCTTGTCGGCTTTCGTCGCTCCGCTCCGGCAGCCAGCCGGAACGGCCGGGGGCTGGCCAACCTACCCGACTGCGCTACACCCGCGACATGCATCTGCGCGTCGAAGCCCTGGTCCTCGCGGTTCGCCATCATGGCGAGCATGGCGCGATCGTGCGCGCGCTCACCGCCGAGCATGGGCTGCAGGCGGGCTATGTCCGCGGCGGCCGGTCGAGCCGGATCCGGCCGATCCTGCAGCCCGCCAACCGCGTGATCGGCGAATGGCGCGCGCGGACCGACGATCAGCTCGCCAGCCTGACGGTCGAACTCGTCACCAGCCGTGCGCCGCTCTATGCCGAGCCGCTGCCCGCGCTCGCGCTCGACTGGGTGACCACGCTGACCGCGACCGCGCTGCCCGAGGCGCAGCCCTATCCGCGACTCCACGCCGCACTCGACGGCACGATCACCGCGATCGAGGCGGCGCCCGCCGCACGCGGCTGGGCGCTGGCGCTCGCGCGCTACGAATTGCTGGTGCTGGCCGAACTCGGTTACGGCCTCGAACGCGCGAGCCTGCCGGCGGCGCTGGCCACCGGCGTCGCGCCGCAATGGCCTGAAATCCTTGAGGCGCTCGGCGTGACCGGCGATGCGCTGGAGCGCCAGATCCTGGTCGATCGCCGCGCCATGACGCTCGCCGCGCGCGTCCGCCTGGTGGATCGCCTCAAAAGGGCGGTTGCGTGAGCCGCTTCGCCTCGGCATTGGCCGGGGACTTGAAGGGAACTCTATCTTGGCATTGATCGCAATCCTCGCCGGCGACGGCATCGGCCCCGAAGTCACCCACGAAGCACGTCGCGTGCTCGAAGCGCTCGGCCTCGGCCACGACTTCGAACTTGGCCTGGTCGGGGGCGCTGCCTACCGCGCCGCCGGCCACCCGCTGCCGCCCGAGACGCTGGCGCTCGCGCACCGCGCCGACGCCTTGCTGTTCGGTGCGGTCGGCGATCCCGAGATGGACGGGCTCGAACGCACGCTGCGCCCCGAGCAAGCGATCCTGGGGCTGCGCAAGGCGCTCGGCCTGTTCGCCAACCTCCGCCCCGCGACGGTCTTTCCCGGACTGGAAGACGCCTCCGCGCTCCGTCCCGAAATCGCCCGCGCGATCGACATGGTGATCGTGCGCGAGCTGACCGGCGACGTCTATTTCGGCGACAAGGGCCGTGGCCACACCAAGATGGGCTTGCGCGAGGGCCATGACCTGATGCGCTACGACGAGGCCGAAGTCGCCCGCATCGCGCGCGTCGGTTTCGAAATGGCCAAGCGCCGCAAGCGTATCCTCACCTCGGTCGACAAGGCCAACGTGCTCGAGACGTCGCAATTGTGGCGCGAAATCGTCAACGAAGTCGCGCTCGATTATCCCGAGGTGAAGCTGACGCACATGTACGTCGACAATGCCGCGATGCAGCTGGTCCGCAACCCCGGCGCGTTCGACGTGATCGTGACCGGCAATCTGTTCGGCGACATCCTGTCCGATCAGGCGAGCATGTGCGTCGGGTCGATCGGCATGCTGCCCTCGGCCTCGCTCAACGAATGGACCGGCACGTGCGGTCTGTACGAGCCGATCCACGGCTCGGCGCCCGACATTGCCGGGCAGGGCAAGGCCAACCCGTGCGCCGCGATCCTGTCGGCGGCGATGCTGCTGCGCCATTCGCTCTCCGACGAGGCTTCGGCACAGCGCATCGAAGCGGCGGTGATCGCCGCGGTCGCGGGCGGTGCGCGCACCCCCGATCTCGGCGGGACGCATTCGACCTCGGCGATGGGCGATGCGGTGCTGGCTGCCTTGAAGTGAGCGAAGCGGTGGCGGACGGTGCGCTCGAGCTCGCGGTGGTCATTCCGACCTTCAATGAGTTGCGCAACGTTCCCTTGCTGATCGCCAAGCTCGATCAAGCGCTTGCCGGCAGAAGCTGGGAAGCGATCTTCGTCGACGACGACAGCCCCGACGGTACCGCGCAGGCCGCGCGCGAGATCGCGCGGACCGACCAGCGCGTCCGCGTGATCCAGCGGATCGGGCGGCGCGGCCTGTCCTCGGCCTGCATCGAGGGGATGTGCGCCACCGCCGCGCCGGTGGTCGCGGTGATCGACGGCGACATGCAGCATGACGAGACGATCCTGCCGGCGATGCTCGACGCGCTGCAGGCCGATGCCGCGCTCGACGTGGTGATCGGCTCGCGCTTCGTCGCCGGCGGCGGGACGGGCGATTGGGACCATGACCGCGTCAAGAAATCGGCTTTTGCGACAAAGCTTTCGCGGCGCGTGCTCAAGGCCGAGCTGAGCGATCCGATGAGCGGCTTCTTCATGCTGCGCACGCATATCGCGCGCGATCTGATCCCGCACCTGTCGGCGATCGGCTTCAAGATCCTGCTCGACATCATGACCGCGAGCCCGCGCCCGCTGAAATTCCTCGAACTGCCCTACACCTTCCGCCTGCGCACCGAGGGCGAGAGCAAGCTCGACTATGTCGTCGCGATGGAATTCCTGATCGCGATCTACGATCGCTTGTTCGGGCGAGTCGTGCCGGTGCGCTTCGTCATGTTCACCGGGATCGGCGCGCTCGGAGCGCTGGTGCATCTGACGATCCTGTGGACGTTGTTCCGCGAGGGCGGGCTGGATTTCGTGCCCGCCACGGTCGTCGCGGTGGTGGTGGCGATGACCTTCAACTTCTTCCTCAACAATGCGCTGACCTATCGCGAGCGGCGGCTCACCGGCGCGCGCCATCTGCTCGACGGCTGGCTGTCCTTCTGCCTGGTCTGCTCGGTAGGCGCGGCGGCGAACGTCGGCGTGGCGTATTTCCTGTTCAAGATGGAGCACGGCACCTGGGCCTACTCGGCGGTGGCCGGGCTGCTGGTCGCGGCGGTGTGGAATTACGCGCTGTCGTCGCGCTTCGTGTGGGGGCGGTACTAGACCCAGCTCGGAAACCACGTCCAGACGTGGAACGCCTTCGGCCCCCAGAGCGGCCAGGCCGACAGGATCGGGTAGAACACCGCGAACAGCGCCACCGTCGCGCCCAGCACCGCGCTATCCCACTGCTTGCCGCGCTTGAAATGGTCGAGCGCGCCGGCGAGCGCGACGCACAGGAAGATGCTCGGCAGATAATAATAATAAAAGAAGCCGAGCGACTTGGGGATGACGCTCCACACGGCATAGCTGCCGATCCACGGCCCGGCCGCCGCCAGCAATGTCAGGTTGCGCTCGCGTATCCCGCCCCACAGGCACGCCGCCACCGCGATCAGCCCGCCCCACAATATCGCGAGATTGCCGATCAGCAGCACGCCGCGCTGCGCGCCGTCGGTGCGTTCGTAGAGATACCAGATCGGGCGGATCATCACCGGCCAGCTCCACCAGCGCGACTGATAGGTGTGCGGCGGCAGGACTTGCGTCTGCTGTCCGTACATCGTCCACTGGAACGGGAGCAGCCCGTCCCAGGTCATCGGCTGGACATGGTAGAAGAAGGCGGGCGCGAAGGTCGCGAAATAGGTCGCTATGCTGACCACGCCGAGCATTAGCAGCGCGGGAATCGCCGCCATGCCGGGCCAGTGGCGATGCGCGCCGCGCGCCGGCCGCGCGTTGAGCGCGGCATAGATCGAGCCCCCGCTGCGGCGCGCATCGGTCAGGCGCACGACGACGAAGCCGATCGCGGCATAGGCGATCATCGGCGCTGCGATCCACTTCGCCGCAACCGCCAGCCCGAGCAAAATGCTGCCCAGAATCCAGCGCGACCAGGCGCTGCGCCCGGTCTCGGCGCGCATCGCCCACAACAGGCTGGCAGTGCCGAGCACGGTGAACGCCGCCATGAAACCGTCGAGCATCGCGATCCGCGCCTGGACGAACACGGTGAAGTTGAACATGGCGAACAGCGCGCCGAACACCGCCGGCCGCACCCGCCCGAGCATCAGCCACAGGATCGCGAACACGCCGAGCACGGTCGCGGTGCCGGCGAGCGTCGAGAAGAAGCGCCAGCCCAGGCTGTTGTCGCCGAGCAGCATGATGCCCGCGGCGATGATTTCCTTGGCGAGCAACGGATGTTCGATGTTGCGCGGACCGGACAGCGCGATCAGCGTGCGCGCCGCGGGGACGTAATGCACCTCGTCGAACATCAGCTTGGTCGGCACGGTAAGGCGGTAGCTGAACAG
>CAXTEO010000046.1:0-25798 GCA_964243205.1 uncultured Sphingomonas sp. | reverse complement strand
CCCGGCAAAGCAGCGGCCATGAAACGTCGTACCGGCCAGGACCAGAGCATCACGCGCCAGTGGCGCACCGCGACGCAAGCCGTACGCGGCGGCACCGCGCGCAGCGAATGGGGAGAAACGTCGGAGGCGCTGTTCCTCACTTCGGGCTATGCGTACGATTGCGCCGCCGACGCCGCCGCGCGCTTCGCCGGCGAGCAGACCGGCATGACCTATTCGCGGTTGCAGAACCCGACGGTCGAGATGCTCGAGAGGCGGATCGCCTTGCTCGAAGGCGCCGAGGCGTGCCGCACGATGACGACCGGCATGGCGGCGATGACCGCCGTGTTGCTGTGCCAGCTCCAGACCGGCGATCATGTCGTCGCCGGGCGCGCGGCGTTCGGTTCGTGCCGCTGGCTGGTCGATACGTTGCTGCCCAAGTTCGGGATCGAGACGACCGTCGTCGATGCGCGCGACCCGCAGCAGTTCGAGGATGCGGCCAAGGCCAACACCAAGGTGTTCTTCTTCGAAACGCCTGCCAACCCGACGATGGATGTCGTGGATTTGAAGGCGGTTTGCGACATTGCGCGCGCGCGGGGAATCACGTCGGTGGTGGACAATGCGTTCGCTACGCCGGCCTTGCAGCGGCCGATGGAATTCGGCGCCGATGTCACGGCTTACAGCGCGACCAAGATGATGGACGGGCAGGGGCGCGTCCTCGCCGGCGCGGTGTGCGGGACCGAGGATTTTATCACCAACACGCTGCTGCCCTTCACGCGCAACACCGGGCCGACGCTCAGCGCGTTCAACGCCTGGGTGGTGCTGAAGGGGCTCGAAACGCTCGATTTGCGCATCCGGCGGCAGAGCGAGAACAGCCTCAAGGTCGGGAGCTTCCTCGAGGCGCGCGTGCCGCGCATCCTGCACCCCGGTCTGGCGAGCCATCCGCAGCATAATCTGGCGATGTCGCAGATGGACGCTTGCGGGCCGATCTTCGCGTTCGAAGTAGCGGATCGCAAGCAGGCGCATGGCTTGCTCGACGCGCTCGAACTGGTCGACATCTCCAACAATATCGGCGATTCGCGCTCGCTGATGACGCATCCCGCCTCGACCACGCATTATGGGGTGGCGGAAGACAAACGGCTCGAAATGGGCGTGACCGAGGGCCTGCTGCGCCTCAATGTCGGCCTGGAAGACCCGCAGGACGTGATCGAGGATCTCGACCGGGCGCTGACGGCGGTAGGGTTGTGAAGGCGCTGTTCCCGCATGTCGCGGAGACGCGCGGGGTGATCGTGCGCGTGGCGGTGAGCTTTCTGCCCGAACAGTCCGAGCCGGCGCGCGGGCGGTGGTTTTGGTCCTACCATATCCGGATCGAGAATGCCGGCGCCATGGTCGTGCAATTGCTGACGCGGCACTGGATCATCACCGACGGCCGCGGCGCGCGCCACTCGGTCGAGGGCGAAGGCGTGATCGGCGAGCAGCCGATGATCGCGCCGGGCGAGAGCTACGATTACGTCTCGGGCTGTCCGCTGTCGACGCCGATCGGCTCGATGCTCGGCAGCTATCACATGATCGGCGAGGACGGCTCGGGCTTCGACGTGGACATCCCCAAATTCGGGCTGGTTGCCCCGGCGGTGGGGGCGTGAGCGGGACCTTCTTCCTCCCCTCCCGCTTGCGGGAGGGGCTGGGGGTGGGCGCGCGTTCTATCGCGAACGCACCGCTGGTTGATAGCGCGCGCCCACCCCTCAATCGCCTCCCGCAAGCGGGAGGGGAAGAAGAATGAAGCGCACCCACTTACCCCTCAACGGCCTGCGCGTGCTCGATGCCGCCGCGCGCCATCTGAGCTTCACGCGCGCCGCCGACGAACTCGCCGTCACGCCCGCCGCGGTCGGCCAGCAGATCCGCGCGCTCGAGGATACGCTCGGCGTCGTGCTGTTCCGCCGCACCACCAAGGGCCTCGAATTGACGCCCGAGGGCGAGGCCGGCCTCGCGCCGCTGCGCCAGGGCTTCCTGCAGTTCGAGGAAGCGGTGCGTGCGATGCAGGCGGGGCAGACCTCCAAGTCGCTCACCATCGCCGCGCCGCGCGACTTGACCGAAAAGTGGCTGATGCCGCGCCTCGCCGACATTGCGCGCGGCGACGGCGAAATGCGCTTCGTGCTGATCTCGGCCGACGAGACGATCGATTTCACCGAGGCCAATCTCGACCTCGCGATCCGCTGGGGCGATGGCCCGGGCGAGCATGAGGGCGAGGCGATCGCGTCGGCCGGAATGGTCACGGTCGAGCGCGCCGGCGGCGGGGTTGATACGCGCATCGCCTGGCCGGGCTGCGTCGAGGACGATTCGCCGTCTTTGGTGCGTGTCGGCGATGCCGGCCTCGCGCTCGATGCCGCGGCGCAGGGGCTGGGCCGCGCGACCGTCCCCGAGCTGCTCGCTGCCGCCGATCTCGCAAGCGGCCGCATCGTCGCATTGGGCGAGGCGAAGGCGTATCGCCTCGGCTATTGGCTGGTCGCTCCCTTGCCGCAATGGCGGCAGAAGAAGGTCAAGGCGCTGGTCGCGGCGCTGACCGCGTGAGGCCGATTCCGATCCTCGCCACTGGTCGGCTGCGGCTGCGGCAACGCGTCGCCGACGATGCCGATGCACTGTTCCCGAGTTGCGCCGATGCCGAAGCGATGACCTATTGGTCGCACGCGCCGCACGAAACGGTCGAGCAGACGCGCGCGAAGTTCGCGGTGCCGTTCGACGAATGGCGCGCTTGGGCGATCACGCTGGCGGGGGACGATACCGCGATCGGCTTCGTCGCGGTGGGCGAGAAACGGCCGGGCGTTTCCGAGATCGGCTATATGCTGGCGCGGCCGCAGTGGGGCCGCGGTATCGCGCGCGAGGCGGTCGCGGCGGTGCTCGATCACGTGCTGATCGCCGAGCGGCAACGCCGCGTCTTCGCCGATACCGACCCCGACAACGCGCCCTCGAACGGCTTGTTGAAGGCGCTTGGCTTCACGCTCGAGGGGCGTTTGCGCGGCGAGTGGGAAACACATCTCGGCGTGCGCGACACGTTCCTCTGGGGGATGCTCGCCACCGAATGGACCAGGCCATGACCCCAGCGACCGTCAAGGCGCCACCGCCCAACCTCGCCGACCCGGCCGAGCGCGCCGCCTACCAGGCCGAACTGCGCATGGTGGCGCGGCCGATCCGCTGGCTTGGCGTCGCGCTGGCAGTGGCGGGCGCGCTGCTGGCGGCGCTCCGCGCGCGCTACTGGCCGCACGTGCCGATGATCCTGCCGCTGTTCCTGCTCGGCGTCGCGGCGTTGCATATGCTCGCGGGGATGGTGGTGCGTGCCAAATATCACCAGGCGCGGATGCGCGGCGACATCGGCTAGCGCTCGCGATCTTCCGCTGGAACTACCTCCGCTCTCCCGTCAACGAGATCGGCCGCGCGGCTCACCAACGCCACCAGGCGTTCCTCGTCGACCGCCGCTGCCGGGTTGTTCCAGCTCGCCGCCAGCGCATACCAGGTGCCGGCGCTGGAGCGCAGCAGCAGGGTCATCTCGATCACGCCGGGCTCCGACCCGCCTTTGTACCCGACATAGCGCCAGCGCGCCGCGCGGGCCGGCCCGATGCCGGGGTTGATCCCCAGGATCGCGCGCGCTTCGGCGCCGGCGCCGGTTTCGGTGTTGCGGCGGATCCAGTCCATCGTGCGGATCAGGTCGTTGGGGCTGGCAAACCATTCGATGCCGAGCTGAACGGGTGCGCCGTGCTGGAAGACCAGGGGATCGATCGCGCCGGCGGGCGTGGCCGCGACTTCGCCAGCCAGCAGTGCCCGCCGCCCGCGCTCGTCGAGCGCCAGCCAGCGCGTGCCGAGCGTGCCCGCGTTTGCCCCTTTCAGCTTGAATACCTCGAGCGTGCCGAGCAGCGGCCGGTTGCGCGCGGCGTCGCGCCAGCCGATCACCGGCAGCATCGCCTCGACTCGGTCGCGCCCGACCGTCGCGAGCACTATGTCGGTCGCGCTATTGTCGCTGACCGAGATCATCTTCTGCGCCAGTTCGCGCAACGCCACCTGCGTGCCGGCCGGCTTCTGGGTATAGAGCCCGCCCGGCAGCGGCTTGCCGTCGAGCGTGATCAGGTCGTCCCAGTGGCGCTCGCCGGCATTGGTGGCGCGGATCAGTTCGGCCAGGATTGCGAGCTTGAAGGCCGAGCCGATCGCGAAGTCGCTGTCGGCGTTGCTCGCTGCGATGGGCACGGGGCCGTCCGCGTCGAGCCGGGACAGCGCGACGCCGGCGATGCCCGGCAAATGTGCGATCGTCGCCGCGACCTGGTCGAGCGACGCCTCGCCCGATGCCGTGCCGGTCACGCGGAGGCCGATCAGGCGATGCGGCGCGCCCGGCTCGATCGCCAGGATCATGTCGACCATGCCGCGCTGGTAGCGCACCGTGATCTTGGCGACTTGCGGCTCAACCGCGGTGAAGGCAGCGATGTTCAGCGGTCTGCCATAGCCGTCGACGAGATGCTTCGCGACCGCGCGGATTTGCGCCTCGGGCAGCTGGGCGAGCATTTGCGGGGCGAACACGCTCGCCGCGTCGCCGCCGCCGGCGAGCACCGCGATCAGGCTGTCGGCGCTGTGCTGCAACGGGGCAGTGGCGACAACGGCAGGCGCGATTTGGGCGTTGGCTGCCGAAACGAGCGGCATGAGCGCCAGAAACAGCAGGAGCAAGCGCATCGCAATCCCCCCGCGTAATCGTCCTCTACGCAAATTACGCGTCGATCGCCGCCTCGTCCAGCCGCGCGGCATTCTCCTGGATGAAGGCGAAGCGATGCGCCGGGTTGGTGCCCATCAGCCGATCGACCAGGTCGGTCACGCCGGCGCGCTCCTCATATTCCTGCGGCAGCGTGATGCGCAGCATGGCGCGCGATTTCGGGTCCATCGTGGTTTCGCGCAGCTGCATCGGGTTCATCTCGCCGAGACCTTTGAAGCGCCCGATCTCGACCTTCTTGCCCTTGAACTCGGTGCGTTCGAGCTCGGCGCGGTGCGCATCGTCCATCGCGTACAGGCTCTTGGTGCCCGAGGTCAGGCGGTAGAGCGGCGGCTGGGCAAGATAGACGTGCCCGGCGCGGACGATTTCGGGCATTTCCTGGAAGAACAACGTCATCAGCAAGGTCGCGATATGCGCGCCGTCGACATCGGCGTCGGTCATGATCACGATCCGCTCGTAGCGCAGATTGTCGACGTTGCAATTCTTGCGCGTGCCGCAGCCGAGCGCCTGGGTGAGATCGGCGATTTCCGAATTGGCGGCGATCTTGGCCATCGTCGCGGACGCGACGTTGAGGATCTTGCCGCGGATCGGCAGGATCGCCTGGGTCTTGCGGTCGCGCGCCTGCTTGGCCGAGCCACCGGCCGAATCGCCCTCGACGATGAACAATTCGGTGCCCTCGGGGCCGGCCAGGCTGCAATCGGTCAGCTTGCCCGGCAGGCGCAGCTTGCGGGCCGAGGTCGCGGTCTTGCGCTTGACGTCGCGCTCGGCCTTGCGCGCGAGCCGCTCGTCCATCCGCTCGATGACATAGGTCAGCAGCGCCTTGCCGCGCTCCATATTGTCGCTGAGGAAATGGTCGAAATGGTCGCGGACCGCTTTCTCGACCAGTGGCGTCGCCTCGGGGCTGGAGAGGCGATCCTTGGTCTGGCTCTGGAATTGCGGGTCGCGGATGAAGACCGAGAGCATCAGCTCGCTGCCGGTCATGATGTCCTCGGCCGAAATGTCCTTGGCCTTTTTCTGCCCGACCAGATCGCCGAACGCGCGGATGCCCTTGACCAAAGCATTGCGCAGCCCGGCCTCGTGCGTGCCGCCGTCCGGGGTCGGGATGGTGTTGCAATACCAGCTGTACGATCCGTCGCTCCACAGCGGCCACGCTACCGCGCATTCGACTCGGCCGGCGCTGCCCGGGAAATCCTGGCGCGTGACGAAGAAATCGGTGGTCGCGCATTCGCGTGCGCCGATCTGCTCGCGCAGATGGTCGGCCAGGCCGCCGGGGAATTGGAACACCG
Source organism: uncultured Sphingomonas sp. (assembly GCA_964243205.1). Taxonomy (GTDB): domain Bacteria; phylum Pseudomonadota; class Alphaproteobacteria; order Sphingomonadales; family Sphingomonadaceae; genus Sphingomonas. Next base: position 19,792 of record CAXTEO010000046.1, on the reverse strand, counting down.
CTTCGGCCGGCGTATCGTCGGTGATCAGCTCGGGCGCGCATTTCCAGCGCAGCTCGACGCCCGCGAACAGATAGGCCTTCGAGCGGGCCAGTTTGTAGAGCCGCGCGGGCTTGAAATGCATTTCGGGGCCGAAGATCTGCTCGTCGGGGACGAAGCTGACCGAGGTGCCGCGCCGGTTGGGCGCCGCGCCGACATGTTCGAGTGGCCCGAGCGTCTCGCCGCGCGAGAAGGACTGGCGGTAGAGCTCGCGGTTGCGCGCGACCTCGACCACCGTGTCGGACGACAGTGCGTTGACCACGCTGACGCCGACGCCGTGCAGGCCCCCGCTGGTGGCATAGGCCTTGCCGTCGAACTTGCCGCCCGAATGCAGCATCGAGAGGATCACTTCGAGCGCCGACTTGCCGGGGAATTTCGGGTGCGGGTCGACCGGCATGCCGCGGCCATTGTCGACGATCACCAATTTGTTGCCGGGGTGGAGCTCGATCTCGATCCGCGTCGCATGGCCCGCGACCGCCTCGTCCATCGCATTGTCGAGCACTTCGGCGGCGAGGTGATGATAGGCGCGCTCGTCGGTGCCGCCGATATACATGCCTGGCCGGCGCCGAACGGGCTCGAGCCCTTCGAGCACCTCGATCGAGGAGGCGTCGTAGTCGGTCGGTTGATGCTTGGGGGAGGCGGCGAACAGGTCTTCGGACATGGGGGAACGTATGGGATACGGCTTGCCTCAGGGCAAGGGCCTCCAAGGCGGCCGGTCTGGGCAAAGCCCATGACGTCGGACGCGGCATCGGCCGCGCCGGCCGGCTGACCGCTTGTACTCGCCCGAGCCGACGCTCGGGCGTAGCGCAGTCAGCGCGCCCTAGGCCCGCCGAACGGCAGCGGCGGAGTCGGGCGACGGTCGCGGCGCGGCAGCTGCGCCTGATACGCATGGCCGCAATGCCCGACGCAATACGGGAAGCCCGGATTCACCTTGTCGCCGCAGAAATGGAAATCGGGCTCGCCGGGATGGCCGATCGGCCATTTGCAGATCTTGTCGTTGAGATCGAGCAAGGTCGTCTTGCCTGCCATGTCGGCCGACGGCTTGGCCGGCACGAGCCGGCGCGGCGGGGCGGGGGTGATCGGCGCCTGCTGCTCGCCGGGTGCCTGGCGCAAGAAGCCGCCGGGGCCGACCGAGCGCAGGATCGGCGGAGCCGGGCGCACGACGACCGGCGCTGCATCGGCATCGTCCGCATCGTCGTCGCCGTCGGCGGCGATCTCGACCTCATCGTCCTCGTCTTCCTCGTCCGCAGCCACGGGCGGCGCGGCGACGACCGGCGGCGCGACTCGCTCGACCGGCGCGGCAGCGACGGGGGCAATCGGCTTGGGCGCGGGCGCAGCGGCCTTCGGCGCCGGTGCGGCGGCGGCCGGCTCGTTCGGCTTGACCGGCGACGGGCGCGACTGCAGCCCCAGGCGATGCGCCTTGCCGATCACGGCATTGCGGCTGACGCCGCCCAGTTCCTCGGCGATCTGGCTCGCGGTCTGTCCCGCTTCCCACATCCGGCGCAGCGTATCGATGCGTTCGTCGGTCCAGCTCATTCGTTCTTCCCAATCGTCATGCCGGGTTGCGGGCGGCGGCAGCAGTCTTTAGCGACAGCGCCATGAGCAGCCAGCCCCCAATCGGCCAGATTCATCCTATGATGAACGCACCCGGCGTCCCGGTCATCCGGAACGTCAATTGGGGCGGTCTTCGAACGCTCTATATCAAGGAGGTGCGCCGGTTCTTCAAGGTGCAGCTGCAGACGATCTGGGCGCCGGCGATCACCACCTTGCTATTTCTCATCATTTTCACCGTCGCGACCGGGGGCAAACGTCCGGTTCTGGTCGGCGGAACCGAAGTGCCCTTCGCCGATTTCATCGCGCCCGGACTGATCGTGATGGGAATGCTGCAGAATGCGTTCGCCAATGCGAGCTTCTCGCTGCTGGTCGGCAAGATCCAGGGGACGATCGTCGATTATCTGATGCCGCCGCTCTCCACCGCGGAACTGCTGGTGGCGATGGTCGGCGGCGCGGTGACGCGTGCGGTCTGCGTCGGCCTCGCCGTATCGGTCGCGATGGCGCTGTGGCCGGGCGTGCATCTCTTCCCGGTCCATCCGTTCGCGATCCTGTGGTTCGGGCTGCTCGGCGCGGCGTTCCTGGCGTTGGTCGGCGTGCTCACCTCGATCTGGGCGGAGAAGTTCGATCATGCTGCGGCGGTGCAGAATTTCCTCATCGCGCCGCTCACCCTGCTGTCGGGCACTTTCTATTCGGTCGACAAGCTCGCGCCGGCCTTCCGCGCGTTCAGCCATGTGAACCCGTTCTTCTACATCATTTCGGGCTTCCGCTACGGCTTCCTCGGGACCGCCGATTCGCCCGTGCTGATCGGCGGCGTGGTGATCCTGGCGATCGACGTTGCGCTGGGCTGCCTGTGCTATGCGCTGTTGCGATCTGGCTGGAAAATCAAGAACTAAGCCTTTCTTCTTTGCGGCCGGTTCGCGTATCGTCGGCATGACGGGAGTCGTGCCATGCGGATATTGATCGGAATCGGGTGCTGTCTGGTGCTCGCGGGGTGCGGCAAGCCGGCGCCCACGCAAGTCGCCGCCAAGCAGGCGCCACAGGAACCGCAAGTGCGGATCGGGCAGGTCGGCGGCACGATGGTCGCGCAGACCGTGAGCGGCAGCGGCACCGTCACCGCACGCCCGGCGCAAGCGACGCCGGGCCGCACCGCGCCGGCTCTGCCCGCGCAGGCCGAATCCGCCAATGGCTACAGCCTGGTGGTGCCGTTGCTCGAGCGCGATGCTGCTCGCCTCACGCTCGGCGCGACTGCGCAGGTGCGCTTTGCCGCGTTCGAAAACGACGTGATCGTCGGGCGCGTGATCAAGCTCGGCGCGCCGGTTCGCGGGATCGTGGCGGTCGAAATCGTCCTGCCGCGCGACGCGCGGTTGCACACCGGTTTGGTCGGCACGGTGCGGATCGTCGCGGCGGGGGCGGCGACTCGCCTGCTCGCCGTGCCGCCGAGCGCGGTGGCGGGGTCACATGTCGGATCGGCCGAAGTGTATGTCGTCGATCTGGCGACCTCGCGCCTGCACCGGCGCGCGGTGACGCTCGGCGCGCAGGATCCCGATGGGATCCGCGTGACCGCCGGTTTGCAGAACGGCGAATGGGTGGCGCTGACGCGCACCGATCAACTGCATGACGGAATGAAGATCGCGCCGGTCGGCCCGGCGCAATGACCGGCGCATGACGCCCGCTGCACCCGCGGTGTTGCGCTCGCGGCGTCCACTTCGTAAAACGCGTTTCGGGCGACCGCATGGGTCGCCCTTTTCTTTTTTAGGAGACGGCCCGTGTCGACCCCCGCTTTGATGCCTGTGTACCCGCGGTGCGGCGTGCGCCCGGTGCGCGGCGAGGGCTGCTACCTCTATGGCGAGCAGGGCGAGCGCTATCTCGATTTCGCCGCCGGCATCGCGGTCAACGCGCTCGGCCATGGCCACCCCAAATTGGTCAAGGCGATCGCCGATCAGGCCGCGACGCTGATGCACGTGTCGAACCTTTATGGCAGCCCGCAAGGCGAGCATCTCGCGCAGCGGATCGTCGATGCGTCGTTTGCCGACACGGTGTTCTTCACCAATTCGGGCACCGAAGCGGTCGAATGCGCGATCAAGACCGCGCGCCGCTATCATTATGCCAACGGCAATCCGCAGCGGACCAAGCTGATCACCTTCAACAACGCCTTTCACGGGCGGACGATGGGGGCAATCTCGGCGACCAACCAGCCCAAGATGCGCGACGGGTTCGAGCCATTGCTGCCGGGCTTCGCTTATGCGCCGTTCAACGATCTCGACGCCGCGCTGGCGCTGATCGACGACACCACCGCCGGCTTCATGGTCGAGACGATCCAGGGCGAGGGCGGGGTGACCGCGGGCACGCAGGCGTTCATCCAGGGCCTGCGCAAGGCGTGCGACGCGCATGGGCTGCTGCTCGTGCTCGACGAAGTGCAGTGCGGTTACGGCCGCACCGGCAAGCTGTGGGCCTATGAGCATTACGGGATCGAACCCGACATCCTCGCTTCGGCCAAGGGCATTGGCGGCGGTTTCCCGCTCGGCGCGTGCCTTGCGACCGAGGAAGCGGCCAAGGGCATGGTGTTCGGCACGCATGGCTCGACCTATGGCGGCAATCCGCTGGCGATGGCGGCGGGCGAGGCGGTACTAGACGTGATGCTCGAGCCGGGCTTTCTCGACCATGTCGCCGCGATGGGCGATCGCTTGCGCGCGTCGGTCGAGCAGATGATGCCCAATCACGATCACTTGTTCGACAGCCTGCGCGGCACTGGGCTGATGTTCGGCATCAAGCTGAAGGAGACCGCCGTCGCGCGCGATTTCGTCGGGCATTTGCGCGACCATCACGGTCTGCTGACGGTCGCGGCGGGCGAGAATGTCGTGCGCGTGCTGCCGCCGCTGGTGATCGAGGACGCGCATATCGCCGAGTTCGTACAGAAACTGAGCGACGGCGCGCGGGATTATGTCGCGGTGGCGGCGTAGCAAAAACTCCCTCTCCCTGTGGGAGAGGGATTCAAGGACTAAGTGAATGCGGAACTTCTTGTCCCTCACCGACGCCGGTCCCGACGGGATCGCCGCGATGCTGGCCGATGCGCTCGACCGCAAGGCGGCGCGCGCCGGCTGGCCGAAGGGCAAGCCCGACGCCGACGCCCCGCTCGCCGGCCACACGCTGGCGATGGTGTTCGAGAAGAGCTCGACTCGCACGCGCGTCAGCTTCGACATGGCGATCCGTCAGCTCGGCGGCAGCTCGGTGATCCTCGACTCGGGCACCACCCAGCTCGGCCGCGGCGAGACCGTCGCCGACACCGCGCGCGTGCTGTCGGGCTATTGCGACGCGATCATGCTGCGCACCGACGATCACGCCAAGCTCGAGGAAATGGCGCACCATGCGACCATTCCCGTCATCAACGGCCTGACCGACGATTCGCATCCGTGCCAGATCATGGCCGATCTGCTGACCATCCTCGAAGCCGGCAAGCCGCTCCCGGGCCTCAAGGTCGCGTGGCTCGGCGACGGCAACAACGTGCTCGCTTCGATCGTCGAGGCCGCGTCGCTGATGCAGTTCGACGTGGTCGCGGCGTGCCCGCAAGGGTTCCAGCCGCAGGAGGAAGCGATCGTGCGGTCGTCGGGCCGGGCGCGCGTCGTCGCCGACCCGGCCGAGGCGGTGGCGGGCGCCGACGTGATCATCACCGACACCTGGATCTCGATGGGCCAGGCGCATGCCGATACCAAGCTGACGGCGATGCTGCCGTATCAAGTCGATTCGGCGCTGATGGCTAAGGCCAAGCCGGACGCGGTGTTCCTCCACTGCCTGCCCGCGCATCGCGGCGAGGAAGTGACGCCCGAGGTGATCGACGGCCCGCAATCCTTGATCTGGCCCGAGGCGGAGAACCGGCTGCACGCGCAGAAATCGGTGCTGCGCTGGTGCTTCGGGCAGATCGGTTGATCGGGCGGTCACGCTTTCCCATATCCGTCATCCCGGCGTAGGCCGGGATCTCCTGGTTGAAGGGCGCTCCCGAGCCCCACGAGACCCCGGCCTCCGGCGGGGGTGACGAAAGTTTCTGATGACCGATATCTCGACCGCCGACACCGACCGCGCGCTCGGCTTCACCATCCCCGAGCGCCACGCGCGCGGCCGCATCGTGCGGCTCGGGCCCGTGCTCGACACCATTCTCGCCGCGCACGCTTACCCGCCCGCGATCGAGGCCTTGCTGGCGGAAGCGCTGACGCTCGCCGCGTTGATCGGATCCACGCTCAAGGACGCCGGCGGCCAGCTTACCATGCAGGCGCAGACGCAGAACGGCATCGTCACCCTGCTGGTGTGCGATTACAAAGGCGGCGAACTGCGCGGCTATGTCCAATATGATGCCGAACGCCTCGCCGCCGGGCCGGAAAACCCCAGTTTGTTCGCGCTGTTCGGCGCGGGGTATCTCGCCATCACCTTCGACCAGGCGACGACCGGCGAGCGCTATCAGGGCATCGTCCCGCTCGACGGCGATTCGCTGAGCGCGGCGGCCGAGCATTATTTCCTGCAGTCAGAGCAGATCCCGACCCTCGTGCGCGTCGGCGTCGGGCGCGCGCAGGACGGCAAGCGGGTCTCGGGCGGCCTGTTGCTGCAACATCTGCCCGAAGGCGAGGATGGCCGCGAGCGGCTCCATACCCGGCTCGATCATCCCGAATGGGAGCATGTCGCGATCCTGGGCGGGACGATGAAGGTCGACGAACTCGACGACCCCGCGCTGCCGCTCGAGACCTTGGTGTGGCGGCTGTTCAACGAGGAAGACGAGGTGCGCCTGCATGGCGAGACGATCCTCGCGCGCGGATGCCGTTGCTCGCCTGAGTATATCGCGCAGGTGCTCGGTAAATTCCCCCCGTCCGAACAGCAGGCGATGGCCGACGAAAACGGCGTCATCTTCGTCGATTGCGCATTCTGTGCGACCAAATTTCCGGTGCCGGCCGCGCTCGATATCGTTACGTGACCGCATTGTAACTCCCGATACCTGTCCCCAGATAGACGCGTAGACGGCTGGGTCGGCGCACGAGCGCGCCTGCGGACGATCAGGGATGTGTCGGATGCGCGGTTTGAAGGTGGTGCACGCAGCGTTTGCGGGCTTGGTGATGACGAGCGGCCTGGCGATCGCCGCTCCGGCCGGCGGCCCGGTGTTCGCCGCGCTTGCACGGATCGAGGCCGGGCAGTGGCAGTTCAAGTCGCTCGATTCGAGCGTGGCGCCGCGCACCGTGTGCATCGGCGATGCGCGCGCATTGATCCAATACGGCCACAGCAATGCGCAGTGCCAGCATCATGTGATCACCAACGATTACAACACCGCGACCGTGCAATATTCCTGCCCCGGCGCCGGCCATGGCTCGACCAGCGTCAAGGTCGCGACACAGCGCAATTTCAATCTCGAGACGCAGGGCATCCTGGGTGGCGCGCCGTTCGACGAGCAATATGAAGCGCGCCGGCTCGGCGATTGTCCCGCGGGTGCGCCACGCCTGCACTGAGGCGTGTTAAGCGACGATTCAGATGTTGAGGGTAGGAAGCGGATGTGCACTGTTTCGACAGCACGCTCTTTCTCCCAATCGCCCCGAGACGGGCACCCCTGGGTCGCCTACGGGCGGCCCGCTTTTTATGGCGCGCTTGCCTAACGCGGAAGCGGGGGTTACCCGCGGCACATCATGACAGTTGAACAGATTCCGGCCCCGCTCGCGGGCACGCCACGGGTTGCGGCTCCGCTGGCGGTCGTGCTGGTGTCGGGCGGCCTCGATTCGATGGTGGCGGCGGCCGCAGCGCGCGAGGCGGGCTATCGCCTGCTGGCCTTGTCGGTCGATTACAACCAGCGCCACCGGCTCGAGCTCGCTTCGGCGCGCCGGATCGCGCATGTGCTGGGGGCCGAGCGCCATGTCGTGCTGCCGCTCGATCTCGCGGCGTTCGGCGGCTCGGCGCTGACCGCCGATATCGCCGTGCCCAAGGAGGGCGTGCAGCCCGGTATCCCGGTGACCTATGTGCCGGCGCGCAACACGATCTTCCTGAGCCTGGCGCTCGGCTGGGCCGAGGCGGCGGGCGCACGCGATCTGTTCATCGGCGTCAATGCGCTCGATTATTCGGGCTATCCCGATTGCCGGCCCGAATTCATCGCGGCGTTCGAGGGGCTCGCCGAACTCGCCACCAAGGCCGGGGTCGAGGGCAGCCCGTTCCGCATCCACGCCCCGCTGCAGCACATGACCAAGGCCGACATCGTACGCGAGGCGGCGCGGCTCGGGCTCGACGCCGGGCTGAGCTGGTCGTGCTACGATCCGGCGCCGGGCGGGCTGCATTGCGGCGTGTGCGACAGCTGCCGGCTGCGCAAGAAGGGCTTCGAGGAAGCGGGGCTTCCCGACCCGACCGCCTACGCGGTCTGACGGCATGAGCTACGCGGTCAAAGAGATGTTCCTCACGCTGCAAGGCGAAGGGGTGCAAGCGGGGCGCCGTGCGGTGTTCGTGCGCTTTGCCGGGTGCAATCTGTGGTCGGGGCGCGAACAGGACCGTGCGAGCGCGATCTGTCGTTTCTGCGATACCGATTTCGCCGGGACCGACGGGATCGGCGGCGCCAAGTTCGCCGACGCGGGGGCGCTGGCCGAGGCAGTGGCGGGCTTCTGGGGGGCAGGGGCGGTGCACCGCTTCGTCGTGCTGACCGGCGGCGAGCCGATGCTGCAAGTCGACGATGCTCTGGTCGATGCGCTGCATGCGGCGGGCTTCGAGATCGCGATCGAAAGCAACGGGACGCTCGCCGTCCACCCCGGGGTCGATTGGGTTTGCATCAGCCCCAAGGCCGGCAGCGTCGTCGTGCAGCGTTCCGGCGACGAACTGAAGCTGGTCTGGCCGCAGCCGGGCAGCGATCCGGCCGCGCTCGAAAGCTGGGACTTCACGCATCATCTCGTCCAGCCGCTCGACAGTGCGGCGGCCGAGGCCAATCACGCGGCGGCGATCGACCTGGTCATGGCGCGGCCCAAATGGCGGCTGACGCTTCAGGCGCACAAGACGCTGGGGCTGCGCTGACGCCGTGTCGTCACCCCCGCTTTCGCGGGGGTGACGGCGTTACCGGAACGTCGTCGTGAACGGTCCGCACTTGCGCGCATTCCATTCGCCGCGACCGCTCCAGCAAGCATTGTCGAGCCGCGGCAGCGACAGCCGGGTGTCGATGTACACGCGGCGCGGGAAGCGTTCCTCGCCCCACGGCACCAGCGCGTTGCGCAAAGCGCTCATGTCGTTGATCGCGACCTTGTACAGCTCGCCGCGCGGCGCATAGGCCGCATCGGCCGCGACGATCGCCGCGGTCTGGCAGAAGCCATATTGCGCGCCGACCGTGGTGAAGGCCGAATAGGTACGCGTGCCGTAGCGGTCCATCGCAGTCTGGCCGGGCTTCACGCCCTTGGCGGTTCGCGCGAAATATTTGACGATCGTGTCGAACGATTTCTTGAACTCGTCCTTGTGGTTGTACAGCGCGACATTGTAATTCTCGACCGTAAGCAGCGTCGGTTCGAACTGGCATTGCAGCGCCGCGACATTGAGCGCGGAGCGCAGGTTCCACACCAGATTGGCGCGCACTTCCTCGTCGGTCGCGCCGGGCAGCGTCGGCAGGCCGGGCTCGTCGCCGCGGATCGGCGGGCCGCTGAAATCGTGCGACTTGAAATAGAATTGTGCCGACACGGGGGTGGCGGCGAGCGCAGCGCCCGCGATTGCGGTGATCGCCAGCAGTTTACGCAACACGGTCATTTGGAGCCTCTCGTTAACCTCGCCGCGATTAGGGCGTTTTGCGCCGCGGCCCAACTCTTTTCGTGTCGCCGGGTGCCTTTCGTATCGCACGAATCGAAAGGGCCGCCCGGTTGCCCGGACGGCCCTCGATACAATCTTTCCCGAAAGGGAAGATTACATAGCGTTCGTGGTCGTGGTCGTGGTGTTCGACGTCATCGTGGTGTCGTTCGCCATCATGCCACCGTCATTGCCGGCCGCGTCGGTCGACGTCATCGTGTCGTTGGTCGTCGCGCCCATCGTGTCGGTCGAGTTCATGTCGGTGACCATCGTGTTGTCGGTCGTCGTCGTCTCGGTCTTCGGGGTGCATGCCGAAATCGCGATCGCCGCAACAGCGATCATCGAACCAGCAGCGACCTTGGAAATGAATGCACGCATTGGAAAGCTCCCTAGATAAATGGTTGGTTGGCCTCGAGACCTTTAATACCCAAACCGTGGTGGACATTAGTCTGTAATCGGTTCGCCCTCAAGCCCAGTTTTGCCGCCCCATAGAATGAGTTTCTAGGAAGGCAGGAAATCGCAACGCCAAAGCCGCGTCGAAGGTTGCAAGATCGGTCGGGCGGCCAAGCATTTCCGCGCTGGTTACGCCGAAATCGGGCAGGCCGCACGGCACGATGCCGCCGAAATGCGCAAGGTCGGGCGACAGGTTTACCGAGAAGCCATGCAGCGTGATCCAGCGCCGCACGCGCACCCCGATCGCGCCGATCTTCGCCTCGGCGGGCGTCGCTCCGCCGTGCGGATTCGCGACGTTTGTCCAGATTCCGACCCGCCCCGGTGCGCGATATGCCGCGATGCCGAGGTCGCCGAGCGTGTCGATCACCCAGCCTTCGAGCGCATGGACATAGTGCCGCACGTCGCGCCCGCGCGTGTTAAGATCGAGCACGACATAGCCGATCCGCTGCCCCGGGCCGTGATAGGTGTAGCGTCCGCCGCGTCCGGTCTGCACCACCGGGAAGCGCGGATCGAGCAATTCGGCCGGATCGGCGCTGGTGCCGCCGGTATAGACCGGGGGATGTTCGAGCAGCCACACCAGTTCGCGCGCCGACCCCTCGGCCACCGCGACCGCGCGCGCCTCCATCTCGGCCAGCGCTTCGGCATAGGGCACGGGCGCGGGGGCGATGCGCCATTCGATCTCGTCGGGAATATCGGTCACGCCGTGCGATGTGGCGCGCGCGCGCCGCACACGCAAGTCATTGGCAAGCGGCGAGCCGTTGCGCTAACAGCCACCATGCGGTGGGGGCCGTTCTGAAAGCCGGGGAGGCACGACGTGACAGCGACGATGAGCAACGTATGGGATCGGACCGCCGAATTCCTCAGCGACAATCTCGTGCCGCTGACGCCGCTCGTGCTGCTCGGCATGTTCGTCCCGCTGACCCTGCTCGGCAGCCTGATGCCGCTGATCGGTTCGAGCGGGGCGGCGGGCGACACGACGCTCGGCGCGATCGTACTGCTGCTGTCGCTGGTGACGAGCTGGGCCGGAATTGCGATCACCGCGCTGGCGTTCGACCCGGGCGCCGGGCGCGGGGCGGCGGTGCGACTGGCCAATCGGCGCTTCCTGCCGATCCTCGGCATCGGCCTGCTCACCTTGCTGGCGGTGCTGCTGCTGACGTTTCCGATCTTCTTCGCGTTCGGCCTCAGCGGCATGAACATGACGGCGCTCGCGAGCGGCAAGCTCCAGCCGGGCGACGTCAATGGCGGGACCGTGGTTTTCGTGACGTTCTACGCGCTGGCGCTGTTCGTGGCGCTTTTCTGGGCCTATGCGCGTTTCGTCGTCCTGGTCACCCCGATCATGGTGATGGAGCGGCGCGGGTTGGGCGTCTATGCTCGCAACTTCGTGCTGACGCGGCATGTCGCGTGGAAAGTGATTGGCGTGCTGTTGCTCTATGTCGCCTTGTCCTGGGTCGCGTCGACGGCGGCGAAGACGGTCGCCGGCACCGTGTTCGCGCTGCTGATCGGCGGGCAGGGGCCGATCACGCTGGCGGGCGTCCTGACGCAGATCATCGTCGCGGGTGTCTCCACGATCTTCTCGGTGCTGGCGGTGGTGTTCCTCGCCAAATTGTATCTGGCGACGCGCGATACGTCCCAGGCGATCGTAGAGGCTTCATGAAACTCGATATCGGCGCGGTCCTGCGCGACGCCTGGGCGATGGCGAAGCGCGACCGTGATGTACTGATCGGCGTGGCGGGTGTCTTCCTGTTGGTGCCGAGGGTCGCGCAGTCGATGTTCGTCGATCCGACCCCGCCGCTGCCGGTGTCGAGCTCCGACCCGGTCGCGCTGCAGGCATGGCTCGATGCGGTAGGGGTGTGGTCGAAGCACAACGACCTGCTCGTGCTGGCGTTGGGCCTCGCCTCCCTGTTCGGCACGCTGAGCCTGTTCGTGCTGTACGCCGATCGCGCGCGCCCGGACGTCGCCACCGCGATGAAGCAGGCGATGGCGCTGCTGCCGCGCTATGTCCTGCTGGCGTTGCTCGTCACGCTTCCCGTCAATATCGCGTCGCTGCTGCTGATCCCCGGTTTGTATCTCAAGGGGCGGCTGTTGCCGGTCGGGCCCGCTTTCGTAGCGGAACGCCCGCTCGGCGCGATCGCGGCGTGGCGGCGCAGCTTCGCGTTGACGCGGGGCCATGGCCTGGTGCTGATGGCCGTGGCGTGCGTGCCGTTATTCGCGGGCGATATCCTCGCATTGCCGTTCGAGGCGATCGGCCAGGCGCTGAACGGCGCGCCGATGGCGAATCCCGTGGTCGCCGCAGTGATCGACGTGTGCGCCGGCGGCGCGCGGACGATCGGCACGGTCGCGGCGATCCTTATCGAAATCGCGCTTTATCGGCGGCTCAGTAACGGGATCTGAGGCGCCGATTCGGGCGGCAAATGCCCGGTCAGCCGAGGGTCGGGAAAGGTCTCGACCGTGCGCTTGATCGCGGTGAAGCCCTGCGCGCGATAGAAGCCGAGCGCCGACGGATGATCGAGCGTGCACGTGTGCAGCCATACCCGCTCGATCCCCTTGATCCAGGCGCGCGCCAGCGTCTCGGCCATCAGCCAGCGGCCGAGGCCCTGGCCCGCCAGTTCGGGGATCAGCGCGAAATACGAAATCTCGCACGCGCCCGCGGTGCGGAAGTCAAGTTCGACCATCCCGACTTCGATTCCCGCCGGGTCGAGCGCGGCGTAGATCGCCACGGCGGGATCGTGGATGATCGCCAGCAATGCGGCATCGTCGATCACCAGCCGCGAGAACCACAGCCACGGCGCCCCGACGCGGCGGAACAGCGTGCGGTAGCGATCTGGCGTCGGCTTGTCCCACGTCGTCAGCCGGAGCCGCGAGGCGGGCAGGGGGCGCAGCGGCGGCTTGCCGCGCATCTCCAGCGTCGTGACGATCGCCGCGACCTCTTCGTCGCGGACTGGCGTCAGGCCCCCCATATCAAGACCATGTCGCCAGCGGCGGCAAGCTCATCAGGATCGCGTCGATATTGCCGCCGGTCTTGAGGCCGAACAATGTACCGCGATCATAAACGAGGTTGAACTCGGCATAGCGGCCGCGCCATTCGAGCATTTGCGCGGTGTCGGCTGGGGTGAAGGGCAGGCCCATCCGCCGTCGCACGATCTTCGGGTAGACATCGAGAAAGGCGCGCCCGACGTCCTGGATGAAGGCGAAGTTCGCGTCGAAATCGCCTTCGAGGTGATCGCAGAAGATCCCGCCGACGCCGCGATGCACCTTGCGGTGCGGGATGTAGAAATAATCCTCCGCCCATTTTGCGTAGCGCTCGTAATAGTCGGCGCCATGCGGGTCGCACGCGGCCTTCAGCGCGGCGTGGAATTCGGCGGTGTCGTCAGGGTAGGGAATCGGCGGGTTCAGATCGGCCCCGCCGCCGAACCAGCGCTTGGTGGTGACGAGGAAGCGGCAGTTTATGTGCACCGCCGGCACATGCGGATTCGCCATGTGCGCGACCAGGCTGATGCCGGTAGCGAAGAAGCTCGGGTCCTCCGCCGCGCCGTGGATCGACTTGGCGAATTCCCCCTCGAACGCGCCACCGACCGTCGAGACGTTGACGCCGACTTTCTCGAAAACCTTGCCTTTCATCACGCCGCGCACGCCGCCGCCGCCATCGCCGCCGCTCGGATCGACGCGGTCCCACGGCGTATAGGCGAAGGTCGCGTCGGACCCGGCCTCGCGTTCGATCGCGGTGAATTCGGCGCAGATCTGGTCGCGCAAGCGTTCGAACCAGGTGCGGCAGGTGGCTTGTTCGGGGTCGAGCTGCATGTGGCTGTCTTGCCGAGGGATTGGGCGCAAGTCGATAGTCACATGATCCGTCATCCCAGCGAACGCGGGGTCCCGCTGCCTTGGCCCATACTCGGAAGAAGAAGCGGGACCCTCGCTCTCGCGAGGGTGACAAGCAGCGTTCAGGCCGGCCAGCCTCCGGTCTGCCGCAGCGCCTCGCTCAGCGCGATTCCCGCCGCCACGGCGATGTTGAGCGATCGCATTCCCTCCGCCAGCGGGATTCGCACCGCCAGATCGACCGCGGCATGGACGGACTCCGGCACGCCGCTCCCCTCCGATCCCATTAGCAACACATCGTCCGCCGCGAACACCGCCGCGTCGATCCGCACGCCGCCGCGCGTCGTCAGCAGCACGATCCGCCCGGGCACGCTCGCCACGAACGCGTCCCAATCCACATGCCGCCGCACCTCGACCGTCTCGGCATAGTCCATGCCCGATCGCGCCAGCGCCTTTTCGCTCCAGGTGAAGCCGGTCGGTTCGATCACGTCGACGCCGGCGCCGAGACAGGCGCCGAGCCGGAAGATGGCGCCGACATTGCCGGCCATGTCGGGTTGATAAAGGGCGATACGCATGGCGCTCTCGCTAGCACCCTTAAAATGCTGTTGGCAAAAGCGCGTCGCGCCGTCTAACAAGCCTCCAAGCTTCCCCGTTCGAGGGAGGTCGTTCGGGCCGTGCCTGTTGATTTGTCGTGCAGGGGGCCCTGTCGAATTAAGTCGTCTGCGCGCAAGCGGCGGGGCGAAGTACAAGGGCGAGTGGATGGCAAGCGGAAACACCCTGGAAGTTCCCCGTCAGGAGGAACCGCACCATGAAGGGGAGCCGCGCCGTCGCGATTTCCTCAACATCGCCGCGGTCACCGTCGCCGGCGTCGGCGGCATCGCCATCGTCGTTCCGCTGATCAACCAGATGAACCCCTCGGCCGACGTGCTCGCGCTCGCCACCACCGAGGTCGATCTCTCGAAGATCGAAGCCGGGCAGGGCGTAGTCGTGTCGTTCCGCAAGCAGCCCCTGTTCGTGCGCAACCTCACGCCGGTGGAAATCGCCGAGGCCGACAAGGTCGATATCAAGACGCTGCGCGATCCCGAGACGCTGACCCAGCGCACCCGCGGCAAGAAGAACTGGCTGATCACGCTCGGCGTCTGCACCCATCTCGGCTGCATCCCGCAGGGCATTACCTCGGGCGAGGATCGCGGTCAGTTCGGCGGCTATTTCTGCCCGTGCCACGGCTCGCAATACGACACCGCGGCGCGCATCCGTAAGGGGCCGGCGCCGAAGAACCTGTTCGTGCCGGACTATAAGTTCACGTCGCCGTCTACGGTCGTGGTGGGTTGAGGATAGCGAAATGAGTTTCCCCTGGGCCAAGCATTACGAACCCAAGAGCGGGTTCACCAAGTGGATCGATGAGCGCCTGCCGCTCCCGCGTCTCGTCTATGGCGCGGTCGGCGCGGGCTATCCCGTTCCGCGCAACCTCAATTATTTCTGGAATTTCGGCGTGCTCGCCGGCGCTGCGCTCGCGATCCAGATCGTCACCGGCATCGTGCTGGCGATGCATTATGCCGCCAATGGCGGCGTGGCGTTCGATTCGGTCGAGCACATCATGCGCGACGTCAATGGCGGCTGGTTCCTGCGCTATGCGCATGCCAACGGCGCCTCGATGTTCTTCATCGTCGTCTATATCCACATCTTCCGCGGCCTGTTCTACGGATCGTACAAGGCGCCGCGCGAAATGATCTGGCTCTTGGGCGTCACGATCTTCCTGCTGATGATGGCGACCGCCTTCATGGGCTATGTCCTCCCCTGGGGGCAGATGAGCTTCTGGGGCGCGCAGGTCATCACCGGCTTCTTCTCGGCGATACCGGTGGTCGGCGACACCATCCGCGTCTGGCTGCTCGGCGGCTTCGCGCCGGACAATGCCGCGCTCAACCGCTTCTTCTCGCTGCACTATCTGCTGCCGTTCGTGATCGCGGGGGTCATCATCCTGCACATCTGGGCGCTGCACATTCCGGGTTCGAACAACCCGACCGGCGTCGACGTGAAGGGCGAGCAGGATACGGTGCCGTTCCATCCGTATTACACCGCCAAGGACGGCTTCGGGCTTGGCGTCTTCCTGCTGATCTTCGCTTTCCTGCTGTTCTTCGCGCCGAACTCGCTTGGCCATCCGGATAATTACATCCCGGCCAACGCGCTGCAGACGCCGGCGCACATCGTCCCCGAATGGTATTTCTGGCCGTTCTATGCGATCCTGCGGTCGTTCACCGCGGACTTCCTGTTCATCCCGGCAAAGCTGCTCGGCGTGCTGGCGATGTTCGGGTCGATCCTGATCCTGTTCTTCCTGCCGTGGCTCGACAGTTCGGCGGTGCGCTCGTCCAATTACCGGCCGCTGTATCGCATCTTCTTCTGGGTGCTGGTCGTCGACGTGCTCGTGCTCGGCTATATCGGCGGGTCGGAGATTTCGCCGCTCAAGGTCGCGCTCGGGCAGATCACCGCGGCCTATTATTTCGCGCATTTCCTGATCATCCTGCCGATCGTCTCGCGCGCCGAACGGCCGCGGCCATTGCCGAACTCGATCACCGAGGCGGTGCTGGCCAAGAAGGGCGGCACGTCGCCCGCACATACAGCGATGAGCGGCAGCCCGCTGCCGGCCGAATAAGGGGCATTCAGACCAATGATTCGCGCAATCGCAATTCTCATCGGCGCCGGTATCGTCGCTTGTCTGGCCTGGGCTCTGTTCGGCACCATTTCGAGCGCCATCACCGATCCCGCTCCAAAGACAGCGGTAGAGGAATTCCACCTCCATCCCAAGGACGTCGCGCTCGCCTCGAACGGCTTGCTCGGCACCTATGACCAGCGCCAGCTCCAGCGGGGCTTGCAGGTCTACAAGGAAGTCTGCTCGAACTGCCATTCGCTCAAGCACGTCGCGTTCCGCGACCTGACGCAGCTCGGCTATTCGGCCGGCCAGGTGAAGAAGTTCGCCGCCGACTGGGCGGTCAAGGCCAAGCAGTTCGATCCCAAATCGGGCGACAGCACCGACCGGCCCAACACCCCGGCCGATTATTTCCCGACGGTCTATTATCCCGGCACCGGTAGCCCGCCCGATCTCTCGCTGATCACCAAGGCGCGCGAGGACGGCACGGCATACGTCCATTCGCTGCTGACCGGCTATCAGCCGCAGCCGGCGGCTCTGCTCAAGCAGTTCCCGGATGCGAAGGTGCCCGACGGCCTCTATTACAATCCGTATTTCGCGAACCTCAACATCGCGATGCCGCCGCCGCTGATCCAGGACGGCCAGGTCACCTATCTCGACGGCACCAAATCGACCGTCGACCAGAATGCCAAGGACGTGGCGGCCTTCCTGACCTGGGCGGCCGAGCCGAACCTGCCGTCGCGGCATGCTTATGGCCTCGCGGTGCTCGGCTTTCTGCTGCTGTTCTGCGTGCTCGCATATGGCGCATACCAGAATATCTGGCGCGACATTAAGCACTGAGCCATACGTCGCCCCGGCGAAGGCCGGGGCCGTTGCGTTGGTCGCCGAACAGCCGTTTCGCGAGACGACATAACGGCCCCGGCCTTCGCCGGGGCGACGAGGATTTTATGGCCGACAATGACGACCTCAAGGCGCTGATCCGCACGATCCCGGATTTTCCCAAGCCCGGCATCCAGTTCCGCGACATCACCACATTGCTGCTCGACGCCACCGGCTTCGCGCAATCGATCGCGCGCATGGCGGCGACCACGCTCGGCCCGATCGACCTCGTCGCGGGCATCGAAGCGCGGGGCTTCATCTTCGCCGCCGCGCTCGCCCGTCCGCTCAATGCCGGCGTGCTGCTGATCCGCAAGGACGGCAAGCTGCCCGGCGCGACGATCGCCGAGGATTATGCGCTCGAATATGGCACCGACCGGATCGCGATGCACGCCGACGCCTGTGCGCCGGGCAAGCGCGTGCTTCTGGTCGACGACCTGATCGCCACCGGCGGCACCGCGCGCGCCGCGGTGCGCTTGCTGCGCAAGGCCGGCGCATTGGTCGAGCAAGCGCAGTTCCTGGTCGATCTCCCCGACCTGGGCGGGGCGGATGCGTTGCGGGGCGAGGGCCTGTCGGTCGATTCGCTGGTCGCCTTCGCCGGGCACTGAACCCGACCGAGGAACCAAGCGGGAGCGGCCGGGTTCACCGTGTAGCACCCGCGCCTCGCATCTCGTCCGGCGCACCCGCACAAGGAAGCCCGCATGTCCGTCTTCAAACTCACCCTCGCGGCTGCGGCTTTGGTCTCGATCGGCGGCCTGTCGGGCTGCGTTGACGATTATGGCTATGGCGGCGTCCAGGTCGGCTATGCCGCCGGCGGGTGGGATCCTTATTATGGTGGCTACAGCGCCGATCCGTATTGGGGCTGGAACAACGATTATTATTATCCGGGCTATGGCGGCTTCGTCTACGATCGCCAGAATGTCCGCCATCGCTGGAACGATCAGCAGCGCGGTTATTGGCAGGGCCGGTCGCAGACGTGGCACGGCGCGCACCGCGAGATGCGCCCGATGTGGCGCGATTACGGCATCCAGGGGCGCCCGGGCCGCGGGATGGGCGGTGGCGGCGGCCGCAACCGGCACCGCTGAGGCTGGATTCAACACCCTGCGCAGGGTGAGGTGCGGTGAGGGAGTGCGTGGGTGAGTCGATCCGTCAGGCGCCTGGCCGCGTCCGGATCAGGCCGATCGACGTGAAACTCAGTACCGCCACGTCGTCCTGGTTGAGCACCGTCATCTTGCTGCGATAGCTCCCCATTTCCGGCCGGCTCACCGACACGCGTTTGTCGAGGATCTCGGTCTCGCAGCGCAAAGTGTCGCCCGGATAGACGGGTTTGAGCCAGCGCAATTCGTCGATCCCCGGCGAGCCGAGTCCCGCCTGGTCGTGCGCCTTCAAATTCTCCACCACCATCGCCATCGTCATCGCGCAGGTGTGCCAGCCGCTCGCCGACAGCCGCCCGAAATACGTCTCGGCCGCCGCCGCGGCGGACAAGTGGAACGGCTGCGGATCATAGGCCTTGGCGAACGCCACGACCTCGTCGTGGAGCACCTCGTAGCTGCCGAAAGACGCCTTGCTGCCGACGACGATATCTTCGAAATATTGCATCGCGCGAGTGTCGAGCGCGAGCCACGCTATGGCAAGCGCTACTTCGCCAGGGCGGCGCGGAATGGCGCATCGTCGCCATCGAGGCCGCTGCCGGCGGGCAGCCCGAGCAGATCCCGCACCAGCGGCGCGACATCGACATTGTCGAACGCGGGGAGTGCTCCCAGCGGCTTGATCGCCGGCCCGGTCGCCAGGAACAAGGCCGCCATTTCCGGCGAAAAATTGTCGTAACCATGGTTGCCGCCACCGTGCGCATCGGCCGGAGGGGCGGTCGCGGCGAGCGACCAGCCGGTTTCGGGCAGGCAGAAATATGGTGGGATGCGGGGGTTGGTGCCGTAATGCAGCCGGGCCGGGATGTCGCCCTTGCGCCAGCATTCGAAATGCGGGTGGTGGGCGAGCAACGCCTTGGCGAGCGCCGCCTCGCGTCCCGCCACTGGATAGAAACTGGCGAACGGCCCCGATTCGAACAGGCGATAGTCGGCCGGGTCGGCGATCTTGTCCAAGGCGATGGTCCGCGCCGGGCTGGTCGCTGCCATGCCGTGGTCGGCGACGATCACCAGATTGGCGGGCTGCCCCAGCGCGTGCAGGCCGGCGACGAGCGCGCCGATCGTCGCATCGACATTGGCGACCGCGGCGGTGGTCTCGGGCGCGTCGGGGCCGAAAACGTGGCCGGCGGTGTCGACCGTGTCGAAATAGAGCGTGACGAAGCGCGGCCGCTGCGCCGCCGGTCGTCGCAGCCAGTCGAGCACCCCCGCGACGCGCTGGTCGCCCGGCACGGCCTGGTCGAACGGCCACCAATCCTCGGGCCGCACGCCGCCGCTGGTTTCGCCATGTCCTTTCAGCGTGCCGCCCCACGCAATGTTCGACCCCGGCCAGAACATCGTCGCGCTGCGTACGCCACTACGCTCCGCGGTGACCCATAACGGCTCGGCGGCATTCCACCAGAACGGATCCTTCGAATCCTCCATCGTGAACTTCTGGCCGGGGCGGGCGACGTCCTCCATGGAATTGGACACGATGCCGCTGCGATCGGGCCGCAGCCCGGTCACC
>CAXTEO010000045.1:0-30490 GCA_964243205.1 uncultured Sphingomonas sp. | reverse complement strand
CCCACGGGCTGATCATCGCCGAGACCGCGACGATCAGGATCGGGAAGACGATCCGCATCCCGAACACCGCGATCAGCATCCCCCAGGTGAGGAAGCGGCGCTGCCACACCGGCGCCATGTCCTTGAGGATCGAGGCGTTGACGACGGCATTGTCGAGGCTGAGCGAGGCCTCCATCGCGCCGAGCACGGCGGCGAGGAAGACGAACTCCAGCGCGGTCGAAACGCCGCCCGGCTGGAGAAAGCCGAGCACGCCGGCCAGGATGAGACAGACGATCGTGAAGATGATCGACCCGTAGAAATTCTTCATCACGCCCCCCGCGACCTGCATGCCGCCACTTCGCCCCGGTACGGCAATCGGCCCGTCGCGGGAAGGGCCTGAAACCTCAATCCTTTAACGCGATGTTAACGCTGTTCCTACATACCGCATCAACGATATCGATAATGGTGGGAACGGAAGATGATCCGGTACATTCGAAATATTGGCCTCGCGGCCATTCTGACCTGCGCGTCGATCACGCCTGCATTTGCGAGCGTGTTGACTTTCGATGATCTTGGACCGGGTTCACAATATCTTCTGTCCAACTATGACAGCTTTCAGTTCGGCACCAACAACAGCCAGGATACCGCCTGGTTCTATAGCGACAACGCTGGCGGCAATTATCAGCCGCAGTCGGGCTCGACCTTCCTTGCCACCGACGCGTCGCTCTACAGCGGCGCTGCCTATGAAGCGACGCAATCGATCAGCCGCGCGACCGACTTCGTGTTCGACGGCGCATATTTCTCCGGGGTGTCCGCGATCGGCTACCAGCTCTTCCTGAACGGCGCGCTCGTCTTCAGTTCGAACCCTTCGGCCGGGTTGACCGACACGCCCGCCTTCGTCGCGAGCGGCTATAGCGGCGCGGTCGATTCCGTCGTGATCCTGGGCCAGCAGGGGTATTATGCGCTCGACAATTTCACGTACCATGATGTGGTGACGGCCGTTCCCGAACCGTCTTCCTGGGCGCTCATGATCCTCGGATTCGGAATTGTCGGGGGCGCAATGCGGCGGCGTTCGACGTCCGCAGTACACGCGCGACCGTCTTTGACCTAGAAGCTGATAGCGACGACCGAAAAGGCCAATACGCTCCAAATGCCCAGGGAAATCGCCAATCCGATGGCCAATCCACGGACCACAGGCGGTTGCCCAACAGCGTACTTGTGCATCGCAACTCCTAATATGCTGTCGTCTTGTGCAGCCTGATGTTAAGCTATCACACGCGAATTTGTTCCGCTAGGGTTAATGCTCGATAAAGCGACCGCTTTTTGCGGTGGATCGCGGCGGGCAGTGGGGCGAGCGGGTATGAAGACGGCATTGCGGTTGACGTGGATCTGGATTGCGCTCGTTTTCGCCTACATGCTCTGGGAATCGAAGCACGCCGTGGGCGCCTCGGCCTTTCTGACCGATCTTCAATATACCTGGATCGGCTTCTACAAGCCGACGGTCAGCTTCCTTATGCTCGTGCTGGTATTCGCGACCCCGGTGGCGATCGCCTTCCTGCTTCCCGGCCGGCGCCGCCGCGCCAACGCCATACCCTTTTCCGCAGAACGCGGCGTCGCCATCCACGCCGCGCGGCGCAAGCTTCGCATCTTCGTCGTGGTCAGCAGCGTCGCCGCGATCTGCGCGGCGACGTGCCTGGTCGTCTGGCTGACCTTGCCGCGGCCGGGCGGCGTGCCCGCGGCGATCGTGGCCGACGAGCGGCTCGGCGCGGAACTGCCGCGCGGCTCGGTCTATCTCGACCATCCCCGCGTGGCCGGGCCGGTGATGCGCTACAATCAGCGCATCCTGTGGACCAATCATTATACGCACTACGTCCCGATCGTGACGACCACGGATACGCGGCGCGCCTTGCTGTTCGTCGAGGTCGGCGGCGACGTGCCGAAGGGCACCGCCTTTGCGGTCGCACCGCGCTACGACGGCATCATCGTGCAAGGCGGGATGCCGCCCAGCGTCGCCGACCTCTATGCCAAGATCGGCGTGCTCGCGCCCGGCCCACAATATGTGCTGTTCTCGACGCCGACCGATCTGGCGCGGCCATGGCTGATCGCGGTACTGCAATTCGCGATCGCCGGTTTCATCACTTTGCCCTTCATCCTGCTACAGGCGCGCCGGCTGCGGAAGCTGGAGCGACCCGACGACGGCACCGTGCAGCAACAGGATGCGCCGGTCGCAGAACCTGCCCCTCTGGCCGCCGCTTGAGACCGAACGGAGTAAATGCTGCGTTAGCCAAGCACCTTACAAGGTCTTTCAGTCCCGCTTGGTAAACGACGGGTATGCGGCTTCTGCTCCTTCCCCTGACGTCCGGCATCGCTGCCTCGTTGAGCGGGATGCTAGGGATCGCCGTGGGCGGGCTCACCCCGCCGGCCAGCCCCCTGCCCGCGCCGACCGAAACCGCGCAGCCGCTGAGCCTGGAGCCCCGCGCGGTCAAGCCGCAATCGTTCAAGCGCAGCGCCGACGGACTGTTTTACGTCACCGCGCGAGTCAACGGCCACAAGACCCGTTTCCTGGTCGATACCGGGTCGAGCGTCGTGGTGCTCACGCCGCACGACGCGGCCGTGGCCGGCGTCGATACGGACGGTGCGACCTCGGCGATGACGACCGCGGCCGGATCGGCGCCCATGCGGTGGGCCAAACTTCGCAGTATCGAACTCGCCGGCCGCACTGCACAGCGCGTTCCTGCCGTCGTGATGACCAACAATGCAGGCATTTCGCTGATGGGTCAGAGCATGCTGTCGCGGCTGTCATCCTTCACGATCGAAGGCGATTCGCTCGAACTGCAATGATTGACCGGTCAGAATTGCGCCGCGGATCGTGCTGCTGCCAGCCGCTTCCGGCGCGCGCGGCGCGCAGCGATGCCGGCAAAGCCAAAGCCCAGGACCATGATCGCCCACGTCGCGGGTTCTGGCACTGCCGCGATCGGCGGCCCGCCGCCGGTGCCGCCGCCCCCAGTACCGCCACCGCCGGTACCGCCACCGCCGGTACCGCCACCGCCACTACCGCCACCGCCGCTGCCACCGTCGCCGCTCGGCGTCGAACCGCCACCGGCAATGCCGGGCAAGGATGCCGCACCGGGCACCCCGGCGCCGCCGGCAGGTGTCGTCAGCGCGGCAACTTGGTCGGGCGAGGATGGCGCGATGCCGCTCACGAAGGATCGCGGCGAATCGCCAAAGCCCGTTGGTCCGACAAGGCCGGAATTCGATCCGCCGGGCGCAGCACCAGGGACGAAGCCCGTGCGCGCCGGCCCGCGCCGGCCGAACGCCTGCCGCGGAATACCGCCGCCGATGCCACCCCCGACGGTCAGCGGCGCGACCACGGCGAAGGCTTTCGGCACGGCCATGCCACTGCCGAACGGCAACAAGGACCGTTCGTCGGTCACTGCCAAACCCGCGACGATCAGGCACGCGACCATCGCAACGTTCATGCGGTGGTCGAATGCGTGCTGCGCTCGAATCAGATTTTCGTTTGTCACGATACCGCTATCGGCACTTTCCGGGAATTTGCAATGTGACTCTATCGTTAAGATACAAGGCATTCTGTCGGATTAATTCCTCTCTTTGCCCTTTGTCGGCGCCGTGATAGGGATTCGCGCGATGGCGCAGTTTGTACCGAATCGGGAGAATCGCGTCTTGCCGTCGACGAGACCTGGAACGACCGCTGCCATGGCAGGATGGATCGTCCTCGCGCTTGGCCTGGCCGCGCTGGTGGTACCAACCTTCTTCACACTGGCCAGATGGAGCTGGTCGACCGAGGCCGGCGCGCATGGTCCGATCGTTCTGGCCACCGGCGCATGGATCGTCTGGCGCGAGCGCGACAAGGTGCGGGACGGCGTCGTCCAGCCACTCTTTCCCGGCGCGCTGCTGCTGGTGCTGGCGTTGCCGCTCTATGCGGTGGGACGGATCACGAGCGTGCTGATGCTCGAGAGCCTGGCGCTGTATCTCGTCATCCTGACATTGGTCTATCTGCGCTATGGCGGCATCGTGCTGCGGCGCTTCTGGTTTCCTTTCGTCTACGCGCTGTTCCTGATCACCCCGCCGGAAAACTGGGTGTTCGTCGCGACCAAGCCGATCAAGATGCTGCTCAGCAAGACTGCAGTCGATCTTTTATATCGGGCCGGATTTTCGGTCGGCAGCGCCGGCGCGACGATCCAAGTCGACGGCTATCAATTGCTGGTCGCGTCGGCCTGTTCGGGCATCAATTCGCTGATCGGGATCGGCGCGATCAGCCTGTTCTATGTCTATTTGCGGCACGGCAATCAGCCGCGCTACGCGCTCGTGCTCACGTTGCTGCTGCTGCCGATCGCGCTGCTCACCAATTTCCTGCGCATCATCGGGCTGGTGCTCGCCACGCATTGGTTCGGTGACGGCGCGGCGCAGGGGCTCACGCACGAGGCGGCGGGTCTCGGAACCTTCGGCCTGGCGCTGGCGCTGCTGCTCGGTATCGACAGCATCCTCTTTCCTCTGTTCCGCAAGATCGGATGGGCCAGCGCGTGACCGACGATAGCGCACCTGATCTGTCGCGGCGCAATCTGCTGCTCGGCGGCATTTTCCTGGCGACGGCCGGCGTGACGTTTGCGCGCTTGCCGCGCCAGCGAATCGTCGCAGTCGCACGGCCGAACGTGAACGACGTTATCCCGACGAACGTCCCGGGCTGGACGACCTTGCCCGACGAAGGCGCGATCCTGCCGTCGGACGACGAACAGAAGGCCGCGGCGGTCTATGAGGATCAGATCTCGCGCAGCTACAGTAACGGCGTCGATCCGACGATCATGTTCGTGCTCGCTTACGACCGGCGCCAGAGCGGCATGTTGATGGTCCACCGGCCCGAATCCTGTTACCCCGGTTCGGGCTTCACGATCACCGCAGATCATGCCGCCGAAATCCCGCTGACGCAGCGCCTTGCGCCGCGCGGGCGCTTCCTCAGCACGCGTCGCGACGATCGCGTCGAACAAGTGCTCTATTGGACTCGGCTCGGCGATCATTTCCCGAGCAGCTGGGATGAAGAGCGGCACGATCTGGCGATGCAGAATCTTGGCGGCTATGCGCCCGACGGCGCCCTGGTGCGGCTCTCGTGCATCAGCCCCGATGTCGCCGCGTCCAAAGCCTATCTCACCGCGTTTGCGGCAAAGCTCTACGCCGCGTGCGGTCGCGACGGGCGCGCCCTGCTGGGCGGTCCGGCTACCGCTTCAGTTGGATCGGCTTGAGCACGACGACGATGTACGCGACGGTGACGATGAGCACCGCGATCGCGCCGAGGTCGCGTCCGGCATTGCCGAGCCAGTTGGCCACGGCGCAGCCCAATGCGGGCGGCAAATATTGCCACGTCGAATCGACCGTCACTTCCGCGGTGGACCGTTGCAAGAAGAGCACAACCAGCCCTGCAAACACCACGAGGCTGGCCCAGTCATACGGTGTTTGCATTTTTTCAATCCTAAACTCGCTAAACCAATCAGGCGCAAACCCTTATCGATCGGTCGTCAAGAATGCTTAAAGATTCGCCTAGTCAGAGTGTAGCGCGAGGGCAAATCCTCGTGGCAATGGTCGCAGCGCTGGCGCTTGCTGGTTGCAACCGCGCCGCTCCCACGGGCCAGACGGTCGCCACGGTCGATGGCGAAGGCATCACCAGCAGCGAGCTGAAGCTCGAGCTGGCGGGCGTCCCGGCGAAGTTCCAAAAGCAAGCCGAGCCGCTCGCCCTGGAGAATCTCGTCCAGCGCAAGCTGCTGGTCCAATATGCCAAGAAGCAGGGCTTTGACCGCGGTGCAGATTACGTCGTACAGCTTCGCCAGGCCGGCGACATGTTGCTGGCGCGGCGCGCCCTGCAAAGTACGGTGTCTGCCGCGCGCCAGCCGATTTCGGCGGCCGACGTGAACGAATATCTGAACGGTCATCCCGACATCACCAGCAACCGCCGGCTCCTGCTGGTCGATCAGCTGCAATTCCCGGCACCGTCCGCGCAGATCATGAACGAACTCAAGCCGACAATGTCGCTCGATGCGGTCGTCGCGGTGCTGCAGCAGCATCACATCCAGCCGCAGCACGCGCAGACCCAGCTCGACACGGCGACGCTGCCCGACGAAGTGAATGCGAAGATCGACGGACTGAAGCCGGGCGAGCCGCTGATTTCGGTAAATGGCGCGAATGCGCTCGCCAGCGCGGTGGTGCAGACCAAGGCCGCGCCGCTCCAAGGCGATCAGGCCGAAACCGTCGCGCGGCGGCGCATGCAGGAAGTGCAGGCACAAGCGGCGATCAAGCAGCGCCAGTCGGTGCTGCGCGCCGATGCGAAGATCGATTATGCCGACGGGTTCAAGCCGCCGGTGCAGCCCAAGCCATAAGGTTTAAATCGGGGGCGTCGCATCCGGCGCTCCCGTCCTTTCTATCGCCGGTAGCGCTGCAGCAGCACGTGCGCCATGAAGCTCGCATTGCCGACGAGGTAGCGCTGCGCGAGACGGCGTGGCTCGAGCGCGAGGCGATAGGCCCATTCGAGCCGAGCGGCCTGAACCCAGCCCGGCGCGCGCTGGAAACGGCCTGCGGTGAAGTCCAGGATCGCCCCGGCGCATAACGCCACCGCGCCGATCGGCTCGGCATGGCGCGTCGCCCAGAACTCCTGACGCGGCTGGCCCATTCCGACGATCACCAGTTGCGCACCGGTCTCAGCGATGTGTGCGGCGACCGCGGCCCCCTCCCCTTCGTCGAAGAAGCCGTCGCGCGCGCCGACGAAATCGAGCGCCGGAAACCGTTCGGCGAAGACGGCGCGCGCCACTTCGGCGACCCCCGGCGGGCTCCCGAGCAGATAGACGCGCGTGCCGGCGGGCAAGACCGCCAGCAGCGCCGGCGTCAGATCCGTGCCGTTGAGATTAGCCGGAAGACGCTCGCCGGTGAGGATCCGCGCGGCCAGTTCGATGCCGATGCCGTCGTTGAACACCGTGACCTGGCGGAGCGCCTCGGCAAAGGCGCGCGAGCGCCGCGCGAGATTGACCGAATGCGCATTGGCAAAGCCGAACACGCCGCTTTGCCGCGCGGCGATCCGCCCGGTGATGAGCGCCAGCGCAGCGGCCGACTCCATCACCGAAACGTCGATTTCGCCGACGCGCAGCCGACGCCCCGCAGCGGTCATGGGTTAATCGATCAGGATCGTGCCGAGAACCAGCTGACCATTTGCGTCCGCCTGCTCGACCACCGATCGCAAATCCTGCGCCGCGGTGAAGTTACGCCGCAATATGATCGCCACCGCATCGAGGCCGAAGGCGGCGGCCAGCGCAGTGCTGCCGGCGCCCGCATCGACCAGTACGATATCGAAATCGTCGCAATACGGTTCGATCATGTTGGCGAGCCGGTTGCGGTCGAGCAGTTCCATCGCATTGGGCACTGGCGGCCCGCTGGTGACGACCGACAGGCCACCGATCGTGGTCGGCTGCACCACATTGGCCGGCGTCGCGTTGGACAGCAGCATCGACAGGCCCGATCGTTTGGGCAAGCGGAACAGCCGGTGCTGTTGCGGCGCCGACAGCTCGGCATCGACCAGCAAGGTGCGGTGCCCGGCCTGGGCGCACGCGACCGCCAGATTAGCGACGAGGATCGGCAATTCGGTGACGGTGTCGAGACCGATAAAGCCCACGCTGCGCACCGGCTCGCCATTCGGCAGGACGGCGGCGGTGATGACCGCGCGGAGGTTGCGTGCGGTCAGCGCAAGCGAATCCTCGGGGAAGAAGGCGTTGACGACCAGCGGATCGACGCTCTCGTCCTGGACCGAGAGCACCGGAAAGGCCTGCTGTTCCTCGACCGCGCGGCGTACCTGCGCATCGGTCGCGACTCCCAACTCGACCGCTGTCTCACCGAAACTGCGATGGGTTTCGGCCTGGCGTTGCCGGACCTGCTCCATCGCCGCGCTGTCGAGATCGAGCAATTCGCCGATCGGCCGATGCGACCGCGCGGCATCGAGCGTGGCCGCTTGCGGCGAACGACTTGAACGCAATCTCACTGTGCGACTCCCAGATACATTTGACCGATCCGCGAACGGTCGAAATCGACTGCGGCGAGGACGGGAACGCCACCGATGTTCGCCACGCCCGAGGCCGTCCGCAGCAACGGGCGACGCAATTCCATCAGGATGCCGACGGCGACCGCCAGCATCGCGGCCAGCACCGCGCCGAGCAGCAAGCGCAGCGGCACGTTCGGCTGTGCCGGCAGGAGCGGCGGAGTCGCCTGGTCGAGCTGACGCGCGTTCGATTCGGGCGCAACCGCCTGCAAGCGCATCGTCTCGAGCTTCGCGGTGACCGCGTCATACGCCGCGCGCGACGAATCGACGTCGTGCTGCAGTACGTCGAGCTGCGCGCGATCGGTCGACAGCCCGAGCATGCGGCCGCGTTGCGCGTTCAGCATGCCACGAAGCGCCGCTTGCTTGGTGCTCGCTGCGCCGCTCGCCACCTGGACCGACCGCGTTGCCGTCCCGATTTCGGCGTTCAGACGCGCGCGGAGTTCGCCGAGCTCAGCCTCCGCCGCGACGCGGTCCGGGTGGTTCGGCCCGAGCGTCGCCGCCATCTGGCTGACTTGCGCCGATTTGCTCGCGATTTGCGAGCGCAGCCCCTGCACCACGGCCGAACCCTGCACGTCGGGCGATTGCGATACCGATCGACCCGCACGCGCCGCCAGTTCGGCCGCGGATGCCTCCGCTCCGGTCAGCTGGCCCGACAGCTCGGCAAGCCGCGCCGATTCGGGATCAACCGCTACACCCGAATCGACGATCCCAGTCTGTCGCTTGAACGCGGTCAAACGCGCCTGCGCCTGCTCGAGATCGGTCCGGACTTCGCGCGTGCGGTCCTGGAACCAGCGCGAATAGGTCTTTGCCGGATCGGTACGGAATTTGAGGCGCGTATCGAGATAGGAGACTGCAAAACCGTTGGCGATCAGCGCCGCGAACTGCGGATCCGGCGCCGAATAGCTCAGTTCCAGCACGCGCGAATCGGTCACCGGGCTGACGTCGAGGTTGCTCAACAGCTGACGTCCGTACCAGCTGTTGACGTCGCCATTGCCGCCGGTCGCCTTGCGCCACCGCTCCGCCACCTGGGGCGTCACCAGTTGCAGCGACTTGACGACGTTGGCGGCGACCGCTTCGCTCTTGACGACGTCCGACTGCGTGCTGAGCAGCGCCTTCAACCCGTCGACGCCCGCCTGGGTGCCGACCGGATCGACTGCGATATCGTCGAACAGCAGAGATGACGTCGCGATGTAAACCTTTGCCGACAAGGCGGTCCAGACCAACACGAGCGCCATGACCACGGCGAACACCACCAATTGGAGGCGCCACCGATCCTTCAGCGATGCGGCGATATCAGTGAGTGAGAGCATTTTTGTCTTCTCGGATGAGCGCGTGAGGGGCTTTTGCGTCGGACGGCTTTTCGGCCAGGATGATGCACGAAATCAAGAATTGCGGCGCCATGCTGTCCTGGAAAATCAGACTGTCCTGGTCGAGATCTTCGACCCGCAGCGATTCCTGCAACGACGCCGCGCCGTCGGCATCGGCCGACAGCCGGTCGTTCAACGCCGCCGTACGCGCCGCTTTCTCGAGACCGGAAAGATCGCGGCCGGCGTCGATCAGCGCGACGAAGCGGCGCGCATCGTCGATGTTCATCGCCGCCCAATGCTCGATCGCGGTCTTGAGCCCGGCGCGTGCATCGTCGCCCGATACCACCGCCGAGCCGTGGCGGACCGCGGCCAGCGCCGCGTGGTGGCAGAACAGGCGCACGTGGAACGGCGACCCGCACGACGCACGCGCGATGATCGCCCGTGCGTCGGCATCGAACGACACGCCGGTCGAAAGCTCGCCCGCCGCGATCAACGCGCCGACGCTTTCCGGCGCGATCCGCCCGAGCGACACGACGCGCATATGCCGGCGCAGCGACGGATGGCTGTCGACCACGTCCGAGACGCTGCGCGCGATGCCGACCAGCATGAACAGCACGCTCGACAGCGAATCCGACAGCAGCTTCATCGCCGCGGCCACGTCGTCCTTGACCTGTGCGTCGACCACCCGGTCGAATTCGTCGAAGATGAAGACCGTCGGCGCGGTTACGCGCTCGGCCAGCAGATCGACGAAGGTGCGCGGCCCGAATTGCGCGGGAAGGCGCGCGAGTTCATCCTTGAACCGCGCCCGCGCCGAAGGATCGAGCGCCCCCGACGGCAGCGCACGAAGATATGGCGTGAGCAGATCGGCAAATGTCGCGCCGGGCTCGCACGCCATGTAAATAACGATGACGCCATTCTGGTCGGCATGGTCGCCGAATACGCGCGCGAGCGACGTCTTGCCCGAGCCGCGCGCGCCGTGAATGATGCTGTGCTGTCCGAAATCGACCGCGGCGGCGAGCAACTGCTGGAGCTCTTCGTTCCGGCCGAACAGTTCGTCGCGCGTGCGCACCGGATGGGCCGAATCGAACACCCGCGCGATCTTCACCCGATCGGGCCCGCGCTCGGTCGTTTCGGCGGCAGCCATGTCGGCTTCGTCGGCAGCGCTTTCGACCAGATCTTCACGGTAGCCGCCATGGAGCAAAAGCTCGTCCAAGCCAGCGCGGGAGAAGCGATTTCGACCTGTCAACCAGCCCATGAGCGAAGATACTTTGCCGGCCAAACTGCTTACTCACCCAAAATTCCCGGGCACTATCCCTAATCGAGATTGCCGCACCGCACAACAGGGCCCGACCGGCTCCACCCGGGGTGCGTAGCGTAATTCCCTTAACGACCTGCTCTGGTCATCGCGCCAAATAAGGCTTCAACACCGCCATTTGCGGGCGCGGACCGTCGAGCCCCGGCTGGATGCTCATCGGATAATTGTGCCAGCGGTCGCCGCCCGCCCAATAGGTCCAGCCGAGCCAGACATCGCGCGACGAATCCATGGCCTTCAGCAGGCTGCCCAGCGCCGCCAGGCATTGCGGCGTGTCGGGCGCGCCGAACTCGCCGAGAAAGCCGCGCGCATGGTGTTCGCGCAACCAGTCGCTGGCCGGTGCCAAGGAAGCCGCCGCTTGCTCCGCGCTCACGCAGTCACTGCCGGTGCCCGACGAATTGCGATCGACATATTGATGCAGTTCATAGGCCATGTTGCCCGCCGGATCGCGCACGCTCGCCATCAGCGCCGCGTTCGAGGTGGCGCCGCCCTTGATCCAGCCATGCGCGCCGGTCCAGTTGCCGCCCGGCACGAGCACGAGATTGCGCGCGCCGGTGCGCCGGATCGCGCTCAGCGATTCCTGCGCCGCATCGCGCCACGTCGCGATCGGCAGCCCGCTCGGCTCGTTCATCAGGCCGAACGCGATGCGCGACCGGTTGCCGTAATGCTGCGCCAGCCGCGTCCAGAAATCGGCGAGCATCGCCGAGGTCGTCTCGGGCATGCCGATCTTGATGTTGTGATAGGCCGCGTAATTGTGCGGATCGAGGATGATCAGCTTGAACCCGCCCAGCGCGCTCACCGCAGCGTCGAGCCGCGCCAGTTCCTGCGAATCGAAGGCGTGCATCGGCATCGGCTGCAAGCGCTCCCAGCGGAACGGCAGCCGAACCGCGGTCATGCCGGCGGCGACGAACGGCGCTGCGGTCTTGGCGTTGGGATAAGCGTAATCGCGCCCGGCGATGCCCGGGATGCGATTGCCGGCGAATTCGGCGCCCGACAGGTTCACCCCGGTATAGCGCACCCGCAACGCCGCACCCGCCGGTCGCGATGGCGTCGCCGGCGCCGGCTGCTGGACCATCGCGGCGAACAGCGCCGATGCCCCGCCGACGAGCGGGACGAGCAGCGCGAAACCGCGCCAGCGTCGGACGAACCACTCGCGCTGCATCATCGCACTCGCCTCTCTTGATAGGCGCCATGCGCCCGTACGCACCCGACCATGAACCACAGCAATGCGGCCGTCTTGATCGTCAGCAAGCTCGTGCTGCTGACGATCAGCTGCCCGAAGAAATAGAGCACAAGCCCCCAGGCCAGGCGGCGCGAAGGCGCGTCGTCCATCCGCGGCAGCAGATTGATGTAGAGCCACAGGCCGATCATGCCGAAGATCGAGGTCGTCCCGATGAAGAAGCTATAGCCCGAATCGCGCTCGTTCACTGCCTTGCCGGCATCGAGGCCGAGGTAGAACGGACTGTCGTAATCGCGGAACTTGCGGCCGACGAACGCGACGCGCCCTTGGAAATCATCGGTCATCGCATCGATATTGTGGCGCGAGATCAGCACCACCGCGGCGATCAGCGCGATGCTCGCCAGCGGCAAAGTGAAGCGCGGCAGCAACGGGAAGACGAGATAACCCAGGAGCGCCGCCGCCACGAGCAGCGAATCGAAGCGCGCATTGGTGGTGATGAGCACCAGGATGATCGTGCCGATGCCGAGCAGCAGCTGGATCTTCCCGATCTCTCGCCCACGCACGCTGAGATACAGCGCGCCGATCGCCGCGAAATTGCCGTTCGAGACCTGCTCGAGGAAGATCGACGAGGTCCGCGGCACGCTGAACACGCCGAAATTGAACCGCCCCTGGAAGCTGGTCGCGGTGTTGAACAGGCCGGTATTGTTATATTCCGACGCTTCGATGCCGCGCGTCGCCGCGTAGAATGCCGCGGGACGAAACACGTTCACATAGCCCTGGAGCCAGAAGATCTCGAGCAACAGCACCGCCAGCACGATCGCGAACAGCCACAGGAACAGCCGGTCGAGCGTGGCATAGCTCGAGCGATACCCGACCATCGTGAACAGCCCGATGATCGCGCCGCTGCGCAACGTCTCGACCATCGGTCGCCCGACGATCATCGTGGTCAGGATCGCGGTGACGATGAAGCCGAAGATCAGCAGGATCGGCGCGCCGTCGATCGGCCGCAGCCCGGATTCGAGGCACAGCAATCCCGCGGTCGCCAGCACCAGCATCTCGATCAGCACCACCATCGCGGTGTTGACCGGGAATCCGCGCGCCACCATCATCGCCAATACCGCGGAATAGCAGGTGGCGATCATCGGCAAGGCGAAGACGACGGCTTGCCGCGTGCGGTCCGACAGGAGCCTGTTCGCCACGACGTTCTTCGGGCGCGCCACGGGCGGACGTCCGCTCGGCAGCAGAGGGCGAGTATAAGCGGGGGCTGGCATCTAGTGCAGCGCTAT
Organism: uncultured Sphingomonas sp.; assembly: GCA_964243205.1. GTDB lineage: Bacteria > Pseudomonadota > Alphaproteobacteria > Sphingomonadales > Sphingomonadaceae > Sphingomonas. The sequence continues at coordinate 17,337 of CAXTEO010000045.1, read as the reverse complement.
CATGCCGCCGCGCGCGCGGCCAGCACCGCACGATATTCCGCGGCGAATTTCGCGGCGACGCCCGTCCAGCTATAGACTTGCACCGCCGCCATGTTCGCCGCCCGCGCTCCGGGCGAACGCGCGGCGTGCAACGCCTGCACCGCGTGCGCGGCACCCGCGGGATCGTCCATGTCGACGATCACCCCGCAGCCGCTGCCCGCGACGAGCCGTTCGAACGGCGCGATCCCGCTGAGGATCGGCGTCAGGCCGGCCGACATGCCCTCGACCACGCTCAACCCGAACCCCTCGTAGCGCGATGCCGAAGCGACATAGCTCGCGCGCCCGACCAGCGTGCGGAGCGTCGCATCGTCTGCCCCGGTCACCACCTCGACGCGGTCGGCGACACCCAGCCGGGCCGCCTCGTCGCGCAGATCGTCGCCCGTGAGATCGGACGGCTGGCCGGCGATGATCAGCCGCCACGCCGGATCGAGCGCCGCGACCAGCGCAATCAGCGCGGCGACGTTCTTGTTGACCGAGAAGCGCCCGATGAACAGCAAGGTCGGCACCGCTTCATGCGACGCCGCGTCGCGCCATTTCTCGATGTTGACGCCATTCTCGATCGCGATCGTCGTGCGCGGCGCGATCTGCCGGAACATCGCCGCGTCGCTCTCGCTCGACCCGAAGATGCGGTCGTAGCCGCGCGCCGATGCGCGTGTCGCGGTCTGGAAGAACACGCGCTTGGCGCGCGAGGCGAAGCTGGTGTGGAAGAACCCGCCATGCGTCGAGGCGACCAGCGGCTTGTGGTGGACCAGCCGGGTCAGCGCGAGAAAGTCGAAGAAGAAATCGATGCCGTGGACATGGACGATGTCGGCGCCGTCGAGCTGCTGCAGCACGCCGGGCGCGATGGGGTAACGGCTCGACCCGCGATACGGGATGCGCGTGATCGGTATGTCGCGATAGCTGTCGGACGACGGCATCACCGTCGCCGGATCGCCGAACGCGCGGTCGAGCGTCACGACCGAGCCGTCGATCCCCTGCCGCGCCAGTTCCGCCGCAAGATTGGCGACCGCGTCTTCGAGCCCGCCGACGGCGGGATGGAATTGACGCACGATGTGCCGGACATGGACCATGCGCTTAGCGGAACTCGACCCGGCTCTTGCCGCGCAAGGTGGAGGTGATCGCGCGCCGCAGCGCCCCCAGGCCGTGCAGGCGCTGGTTGATCTTGCCCGTCTCGATGCCGCTGCCAAAGCCCTTGGAGGTCGACTGATCCGCCTTGAACTTGTCCTGCTCGGCGAGCGCCGGCGTGACCTGATAGGTCGTCAGCGATTGCGCGACCGCCGAACTCGCGACGTTGAACAGGAAATCGTCGACCGGCGTGTGCAGCACCGGCGCGGCCGCCAGCAATTTCGCCGCAGCGGCCTTCGTCAGGATATACGCGCCCGCGCCCCAGGCGGCGGAGCGCACGCGGCGGACCGTACGGCCATCGATGGTCGCCGCGACCTGTCCCAGCGAAAGCCACTGCCCGGTGCTTTCGAGCCGGACGATGTCGGCATCGGCCGGAATCCAGGTCGCGTCCGCGAGAAGCGCCGGCGCCGCATCGGACAGATGGATGTCGTCCTCGATCACCAGCCCGAACGGCGCCGCGCCGTCCGCAATGTTCTGCCAGGCGTCACCATGGCTCATGAAACAGCCGATCTGGCCGGCGCCCCAGCTGCGGCCGTCGCGCGGCCGAAGCGCGATGAAGGCCGCTTGCTCGGCCGGAGAAAGCTTCCCGCCATCGACCGCGACGATCCGGCTATAGCTGATTCCCAGCGCCTGCAGCCGCTTCGTCACGAACGCGAGACGGTCGGCCGAGCGATCCAGGTTGATCAAATAACTCGGAATCATGCGTTCGCGACCCTTTCCGTCCTCAAACCGTGAGGAACCGGGCGTCGGACGAGCGCCGACGCCATTGCACCGCCCCTGCCACAAGATCGCGATAAATTCCATCTAGATGGTGCAATGCGGCATCCCCTCTGGCATAGACCTTGGTTTCCAGCATCGATGACGCTTCAGCGTCGACATCGCGCGCACCACGACGCGAGCACAAAGGCATGACGGGGAAGAATTTGTGATCGAGCCGAAGGACACCGACTGCCTCACCTGGATCGGGGGAGAGGTTCGCACGCTGCCGACAGCTGCGGTCTATGGTCTTTCGGTGGTGCGCAACGAGATCGACCGGCTCCCGTATCTGCTCGATTATTACCGCTCGATCGGCGTCGAACAATTCCTGTTCGTCAGCGACCATTCCAGCGACGGCACCACCGAGTATCTGCTCGAACAGAGCGACTGTGCGGTGTTTCTGCCCGACACGTCGTTCAAGGATTCGCGCTGCGGGGTCGATTGGCAGGCCCTGTTGCTCGATCTCTATTGCTGCGACGCCTGGGTCATCACCTTCGATGCCGACGAAATCTTCACCTACCCCCATGCCGAGACATTGAATCTGCCTGGACTGTGCCGCTTCTTGGACAAAGAAGGCGCGAATGCGGTCGGTTCGTTCTTGCTGGACATGTATTCCGACGGGCCGGTGCGGTCGGCGATCTACCAGGCGCCCGCCCCGTTCCTGTCGACGTCGCCACTGTTCGACAAGGATTATCGGTTCCTTCCGGCGGCGGAGCCGAAGGACTATGTTCCCAGCGGCAAGGTCATCGGCGGCCCGCGCGCACGGCTGTTCTACCCCTTCCAGAATCGCTATTCGGTGTTTTCCCGGGCAGCGATGTATGCGCTGGTGAACGTGCTGCAGAAATACGGCATCTTGCGCGAGGGCCGGGTCCACTATGTCCCCACGCTGCTCAAGGCCCCCTTGGTCAAATGGATCGCCGGCAGCTACAGGACGGGCAATCACAATATTCGCAACGGACCCGGGGTGAAACTTTCGCAGATCACCTCGGCGATCCTGCACTTCAAATTCTTCTCCGACTTCCACGAACGCGCCCTGCGGGAAATCTCGCGCGGCCAGCATTATAACGGCGCGCAGGAATATAAGCGGTACGTCGCCTTCACCGAAGCGAACCCCGATTTCAATTTCTCCTATCCCGGAAGCCAGCGTTATACCGGCAGCGCGGACCTGGTGCGGCTGGGCTTGATCACATCCAGCGCCGCGCTGGACGCTTTTGCCGCAGGCGCCGTTCCGTCGCCGCGCTGATCGAAGACAAGCACCGAAGACATGCATCCAACGTCAGAACATGGGAACCCGGTGTCCGAGCCATCCTTAAAAAGCAAAGTGGTCAGCGGCGCGAGCTGGAGCTTTCTCGACAATTTCAGTCAGCAAGTCCTGTCGCTCATCATCTTTGTCATCATCGGACGCATCTTGTCGCCGGCGCTGTTCGGCATCGTGTCGACGGCTCTGGTGTTCGTGCAATTGATGAGCGGGACGATCCTGCCATCGCTGGCGACCGGCATGGTGACGCTGCGCGATCCGGTCGACGAGGATTACGACACCGGTTTCTGGCTGTGCCTCGGCGTCGGTGGGTTCACGATGGTGGTGCTGATCGCGGTCGCCGAACCCCTGGCGCGCGCCTATCACATCGCCGAACTGGCCAACGTGGTGCGCGCGGTGAGCGTGATCGTGTTGATCACCGGCCTGTCCTATGCTCATTCGGCCTGGGCGCGCCGCAACTTCATGTTCCGCGCGCTCGCCATGCGCCACACCGTCAGCACCTTCATCGCGGGAGCGATCGGCATCACGGTGGCGGTGGCGGGCTATGGCCTCGCCGCGCTCGTCCTCAATCAGGTGATCTCGGCGGCGATCGGGCTGGCGCTGCTGTGGCGCGCGATTCCGTGGCGGCCCAAGGTGCGCTTTTCGCGCCGCCGCGCCCGGACGATCCTGGCGACCGCGGTGCCGCTCGGCATCAATCAGAGCCTGCAGTTCATCGCGCAGAATTTCGACACCGCTCTGGTCACCTTCCTCATGGGGCCGCTCAGCGGCGGCCTGTATGCCGCGGCCAAGCGCGTGATCACCGCGATCCAGCTCGGCCTGTGGGGGCCGATGTCGAGCGTGGTGCTGCCCGCCTTCGCCGAGGTCAGCGCCGACGCCACGCGCTTCGGCAATGTCGCGATCCGCATGTCGCGGCTGGTGATGGCGCTCACCGCCCCGCTCTTCGCCGGCATCGCGCTGACCGCGCCCTATACGATGGTGGTATTGTTCGGACACAAATGGCTCGGCGCCGCCCCGACCATGCAAGTGCTGGGCACGTTCGCGATCTTCGCGCCGAGCCTCAGCCTGATCAACCAGGTCGTCATCGCGCTCGGCCGCGCCAAGCTGATCCTGGTCTTCACCGCGCTGCAAGTGGCGCTGTCGCTCGGCGCGATCGCCCTGGTCGGCGGCGGACGCGACCCGGCCGTGATCGCCTTGTGCCTGTGGGCGCCGACGCTCGTGGTGTTCATCCTGACGCTCGTGACGCTGCGCCTGCTGACCGCCTTCCCGGTCCGCCGCTACCTGATCGCGATCGGCGCGCCTTTGCTCTGCACCGCGATCATGGCGGGCGCGGTGCTGGCGATTCCCGACCTGCATGCCGGGCCGCTGGTGCAGCTCGTCGTGCTCGCCGGGGTCGGCGGCATCACCTATGGCATCGCGGCGCTGCTGATCGCGCGCGCGGCGGTGGCCGAGATTTTCGGGTTCCTCCGCCCGCTGATCCCGCAACGGCTCAAGACGAAGTTAGGCATGGCATGAGATTCCTGATCGGCACCGCGCATTTCTTCGCGCCCAATTATCGCGACGCGGGGATGCACCGCTTCGCCAAGTCGCTCGCCGCCAAGGGGCATCACGTCGATTTCGTGACCTTCGGGCAAAGCCGGCTCAAGCAGCGGATGAAGCCCGAGACCAAGGCCTATGTCGACGCCGCCGATGCCGCCGCGGCGGCGGGCACCAACCCGGCCAACATCCACGCGCACGTCCACCGCGAATGGGTCCATCCGCCGAGCGGATCGCCGCGCGTCGAGCAGCTCACCCGCCCGCTCGAGCGGCTGTACGGCCGCCACCTCGACGCCTGGGCGCGCGAACCGGCGCGCGCCGCCGACGTCGTCATCCTCGAATGCGGCTATGCGCTGTATTTCTTCGACACGATCCGCCGGCTCAACCCGGAGGCGCGCTACGTCGCTTTCTACAACGACCGGCTCGACCTGGTCGGCTTCCGGCCCGAAGTGCTGGCGCTGCACGAACGGCTGATGCCGCGCTTCGATCTGGTGCGCACCAATGCCGAGCGGCTGCTCGATTACCTGCCAGCCGGGGTGAATGGCCGCTATGTCGCGCAGGGCGTCGACAAGGAGCGGATTCGCTTCGACTCCCCCTCGCCTTATGCGCCGGGCACGCGCAACATCGTGTCGGTCGGCAACATGCTGTTCGACGATGCTGCGGTCCGCGCGATCGCCGCCTCGGCCGCGCGCAGCGGCGCCAGCGTCCACGTGATCGGCGCGGCGATGGCCGATCCGCCCGCCAATGTCGTGGTGCATGGCGAGCTGCCGTTCGAGGTCACCCTGCCCTATATCGTCCATGCCGATGTCGGGCTCGCGCCGTATCGCCCGACCGAAGGCGCGGATTACCTGATCCAGTCGAGCCTCAAGATCCAGCAATACAGCTATTGCGGGCTGCCGATCCTGCTGGCGCGCGAGATGGGGATCGGCGGGGTCAATTTCGTGCAGTACGCGCAAAGCGTGTCCGGCGATGTGGACCGCGCGGTCGACCAGGCGTTCGCGATGGGCAAGTCGCGCGAATATGGCGCCGCGGTGCGCGGTTGGGACGAGATCGGCGATGTGTTGCTAGCGACGATCGCGGAGTCGCCACGGCGGTATGGGCGCTAGGAGGCCGCTTGACGGAGGAGATCCTTGATTCGGCTCGCCGGAACGCCTCCATAGATACCGTGCGGGTCCGTGTCGCGCGTTACGATGCTGCCCGCGGCGATCACGCACCCCTGGGCGATTTGCACTCCCGGAAGAACGGTTGCGTTCGCCCCGATCCAGCAGCCATTCTCAATCGTGATCGGTTTCGCCACGTCCGCTCCCGCTCTGCTTTCAGCACCGCCGATGACGTGCGAGGCCGTAAGAAACATCGCCCGTGGAGCGACATGAACGCGTTCTCCGAGACGGATCCACTCGTCACCGTCGAAATAACATTGATGATTTACGAAGCAGCCATTGCTAATTTGAATGCGTTTAGAACCGAAAAAGCAGCCTTCGCGAATGATCGGCTTTCCCTCGACCTGAAGGCCGATAAGTCGCAAGATGCGCCACCGCCGCCATGGACTGATCAGCACCGATGCTTGCGCACGATTGAGCAATGAAAAGCCGCGGTTTGGCATTAGCCACCCTGACGCTGAATTTCGCCCCGGCTACCGATTTACAGTAACAACAAGCACCAATGAAAGAGCGATAATGCCGGTATCGGGTAAAAACAACGTGCGGATGCCGACGATTCCGACATTCCTTGCCGGCACCACGATTCCGAAGGTCATTCACCAGACGTTTCCGACGAGAACTCTCCCCGAAGAGTTGGCGGAACACGTTCTGAATTTGAAAAAGCAAAATCCTGAATGGCAACATATTCTCTACGATGACGCCGACATCGAGCGCTTCATCACGGCCGAATATGGGGCCGATATGCTCGCGCATTACCATCGGATCAGCCCGCTTTACGGCGCTGCGCGCGCTGACTTTTTTCGATATCTCCTTCTCTACAAATGCGGCGGCCTGTACCTTGATATAAAAAGTGGCCTCACACGCCCGCTAGACGTGGCCCTTCAGCCCGAAGATCGGTTTATCCTGTCGCAATGGGATGTCGAAAGCGTCGCCGGGCGCGAGCGCTTCGGCAACCACCCCGAAATCCGTCACCCCGGCGGTGAGTTCCAGCAGTGGCAGATCATCTCGGTTGCCGGCCACCCATTCTTGCGGGAAGTGATTCAGAATGTCGTGAACAATATCGCCACGTACAATCCTTGGAAACAGGGAACTGGCGGAAAAGGCGTTTATCGAGTGACGGGGCCCATTGCCTATACCACCGCAATAGAGCCATTGACCAAGCATCACCCGCATCGTCTCGTCAAAGACACCGACTTCGGGCTTATATATTCAGCGATCCAGTCCAGCCACAAACCAATGTTCAAAGGACATTATCTCACGCGAACCGATCCGATTGTCGTGCAGCGAGGGTTGGGGCGCGTGTCCGGCTGGACCTACGACTTAGCGCGACGAGCAAAACGATATATTTTCTAGGGCGCGGACCACGACCGCGCGCTGACGACAGAGCGCTCACAGCGGACGTTAGCCTTACAAATTCGCGATTGCCTGACATGCCGTCACATACAATGCTTGGTCGATATGGTGCACGGCCCTGCGACCCGTTGTGATGCAGGCTCGGTACTCGCGAGGTAAAGGCTTGCCACGGTCCCAATGAGCAGGATCGTGACCACGACCAGGATCGCGTCGTACAAGCTGTGCTGTTTGTCACCCATGCACTTCCGCTAGCACGGCGCGCCGCGACGACAAGATGGTTTATATGGGTAAATTAATAATATAAATTAACCGCCTTGGCAGGTGCCATCGGCGTGTGTGCGGTATGGCGGAGACGGCAATAGCCCCGCCCAACTACCGGTCCTCACGGATGCGGTCAGCTGCAAGCCAGAGGCTCGCAAAGGTTTAGCGGCTGAGCGGGGCTACGTACAGTTTGCCGACACGGCAACTTAACCCTGTTATGGCGAGGCTCCGGCATGTTCAACCCCTCCTGATCGCTAATTTCGGCGCAAATCCGCCACGATCGGACGATCGGGCGAGACCCGTGCCGACACCCGCCGACCGCGGGCGATGGGCAAAGTATTGATGGTCGTGGTTAAAAATTTGTGACCCCCGCCCCCCCTGCCCCGTGTTGCAAGTCGCGGCGGCGGGCCATAAGGAGAGGCGGGGCCGGCGTTCGAACAGGCTCGGGGGCGAGATATTGTTTAACGATGGGCAGGATCGCGTTCAGACCGATTTGATGCTGGCGCGCGCCGCGCGCGGCGCCGCAGTGCGACTTGTCGTCCTCGGGACGGCCGCGGCGCTGCCCTGGTCGGCGGCATTCGCGCAAGCCGCGCCGGTCGTCGCCCAACCCGATGCCCCGCCCTTCGCGCAGCCTTTGCTCGGGCAGGTGCCCGCCAATGCCGCGCTGAGCGTTGTCGCGGCGGGCAATGCCGATCGCTTCTCGGTCTCGCCCAGCCTCAACGCGGTCTACGACACGAACGTGTTGCGGCGCGCGCAGCCCGACGGCACTGAAACCGGCAATTTCCGCATCACCCCCGGTATCAGCATCGCGCTGCGCCGCGCGCTCGGGCGAGTCGCGCTCAATCTCAGCGGCACCGCTGGTTACGATTTCAACAGCCGCTACCGTTTCCTCAATCGCTCGCGCATCGATTTCGTCGGCGGCATCCGCGCGCCGGTAGGCGCGATCTGCAACGCCAATTTCACCGCCAATTACGATCAATATCAGTTCGATCTGGGCGACGTCACGCAGACGCTGGGGTCGACCACGCGCAACCAGAATTACGATCTCGCGCTCGGGTGCCAGCGCAAAGCGGGCTTCTCCCCGGTCGCGGGCGTGACCTATCATGTCGGGTCGAGCGGCGGGATCAGCCTGTTCGACTATACCCAGCTCAGCGAGCGCGGCGGGATCGCTTACGCCCAGCCGAGCCTCGGCGTGGTGACGCTGACAGCGGCGGCGTCGCAATTGCGGCGCCCGAACATCGTCGACACGGTCGGCATCGACGACAGCACCGACATTCGCAGCCTGACGCTCTCGCTCGACCGCGGGGTGTCGCAGCGCGTGCAGCTGAGCGTCGCGCTGGGCTATACCGAGGCGAACCCCAATCGCGGCGGCGTTTCGAGCTTTTCCGGCCTGTCGTACAATGGCCGGATCAACTGGAATATCATCCCACTCTTCTCGGTGACCGCGACGGCAGTACGCCAGGTCACCAGCCAGAACGGCATCAGCGCGACCTATGTGATTCGCGACGATTACCAGGCGAGCGCGAACTGGCAGTTCAGCCGCGCGAGCCAGGTGTCGCTGTCTGCGTCGCGCATCAATCGCGATTTCCGCGGCGAGGGGCTGACGCCGACGCTCGCGCCGGTGCTCGCTGACCGCACCACCATCGCCGCCGCCAGTTATCATTACGATACGGCGCGCTGGCTCCGGCTCGGTCTGGGCGTGAGTCACCAGTGGCGCACCGCGGACAATGCGCTCTACAATTATCAATCCACGATCATTTCGGGCTCGATCGGGACCCGGTTCTAACAGGAAGGCACGTCATGGGCACTCGCGCACTTATCGCCATCGCCGCGTTATCATTGGTTGCCCCCGCGACCGCACAGACTCCCCCCTCGCCTTCCACGCTTCCGGCGGCCGATGGCTATATGCTCGGCGTCAATGACGAGATCGAAGTGACGATCTTCGGCCAGGGGCAGAACCAGGTCGTGCGCACGCGCATCAAGGAAGACGGCACGGTCATCCTGCCGTTCATCGGCTCGATCGTCGCGCGCGACCGAACTGCGCGCCAGCTCGCCGAAGAAGTTTCGGCCAAGCTGCGCATGGGCGGCTATTTCACCAAGCCGACCGTCAATGTCGACGTGACGCAATATGTCAGCAATTCGATCACCGTGTTCGGCCAGGTCGGCGCGCCGGGCGTCTATCCGCTCGATCGCGCGCAGACGGTCGCGATGGTCGTGGCGCGCGCCGGCGGCTCGCGCGGCGACGGGGCGGATTACGTCATCGTCCGCCGTCGCGGCGATGCAACCGAGCACCGCGTGCCGTTCGATGCCCTGACCGGCGAATGGAGCACCGAGACCCCGCTGATCGCCGGCGACACGCTGTACGTTCCGGTCGCGCCGGTGATCTTCATTTCGGGCCAGGTCGCGGCGCCGGGCTCCTTCACTATCAAGACCGGCATGACCTTGCGTCAGGTATTGGCCCGCGCAGGCGGCGCGACACTTGCCGGCTCGCGCCGCAACATCTCGATTTTTCGTAACGGTAGCGAAGTGAAGCGTGCTGAACTGGACCAGCCGGTCCAGCCGAACGACTCGATCTTCGTCCACGAACGATTCCTTTAATGAAACGACAATTGTCCCGACTAGGGACAGCTTTATTTTCATGTTGCACTGCGACGAGTCGAGTGGCATCTGGGGGTTAACGAGTTATTAGCGATTCGTCGTTTTCAAAGGGGTTTAACGTATGGGCAAGATTGTGTTTGGATCAGCGGCGGCAATCGTCGCCTCGATGGCTGTGGCTTCGCCCGCTTTGGCAGCGACGAATTTGGTCAATAACGGCAATTTCGAAAACGGCCTCACCGGCTGGACGGTTACGCCGGGCGGCGTCTTTGCGGGTCAGCCCGATATTTCGGCGATCAAGGGTTCGGCCTATATCGCCAATGCCGGTGCGTCCGGCGATGCGGCCGCGGCAGCCAACACGATGGCTTCGTTCGGCCCTGGCGATGCTTCCAACGTCAGCACCCTCCTTGCCGACCCGATCAGCACGGTCGCCGGCACGGTCTACAAGCTGACCTTCGACTATGCCCAGTTTGCTGGCGCTGCTGGCACGGAAATCCTCAAGTTTGCCGTCACGGGCAACACCGGAACCAGCTCCTCGGTCCTGCTGCAGGGCAGCGAGAGCCAGACCGGCGGCACGAACCTCAACTCGATCTTCCAGACGCACACGCTGTACTTCACGGGCACGGGCTCGCCGGTGAACCTGCAGTTCTCGCTGTTTGGTTCGGCAACCAGCAGCACGGACGGCCTGCTCGACAACGTCGCGATCACCGCAGTGCCGGAAGCTTCGACCTGGGCGATGTTCATCCTCGGCTTCGGCGCGCTGGGTGTCAGCTATCGTCGTCGCAAGCAGGTTGTCGCATTCGCTTAAGCGGATCGGTATCGGCTTTGAAACAGGGCGCTTTCGTTTCGACGGAGGCGCCCTTTTCTTTGCATCGTGGCTTTGCCGAAAGGTGCCGAGAGGCGAGTTTCCATTGGCGCCAGACGATGCGCGAGCGATCGTCGGGGCATTGCTGCATGAGCGAACCGTTTTCGGACGACGCGTGGTCGATCGGCCCGCCCCCTCCAGTTGCCATCGGCAATTCCGCAAATCTTCACGCGCTCGGGTCTTCTCGATTCAGATTGGAACGTCGTGCGGGTAGCGGAGATCCATCGAGTGCCCGCAAAGCCATTTTCTATGACGGCGCCCCAATAGACGTTCGCGAAAGTCGCACTCAATCTATGCCGTCGGCTTTGTAGTTCGGATGCAATGGCGGTTCAGGCGACCGCCACCTCCGGACACCAAGCCAGCGACTAAACGCGATCGTCGCGAAGCGATATTCGCGGCAGCTTAACGGTTTAGACATTGGCACTCAGGCAAATGACGCAGATCGGTCCTCTCACAGGCTCGCTTTATGCTCCAGTCCAGTCCCGAACATGCCCTCCTCACCTCGCGCGGCGAAGCGCAGCGTTTGGACGCCATGCTGCAGACGGCGCGCGCGCTCGGCCCGTTCGGCAATTGGGCCATTCCGCCGCGACCGCGCCACGATTTTTCTGCGGCAACGCTCTCCTGCGGAAGCGTCGCAGCTCCGCCCCCACCCTTGCCGCCGCGGACCGAACCAGCGCGATCGGCTACCGACGCCGCATGTCGGGGGGTGAACGCCCCCGATTCCGCCGTGAGTTGATTTTCTTTTTACTATGCAGGCTCACCCACGGTCGGGTATTATGCTGCATCGCAATATGTTTTGCTGCCGGATTTACAGATCCGTTTGGCCTATTAGCTGCGAGGTTGCATGACGGCCCAGTATCGCACGATTCAGTCGGAAACCCACCCGTGTATGGCTCATAGTTCGAAACGTGCGCTTTCGCGTCAATCGATGCGGATCGTGCTGTACGCCGAATTGGCGATCGTGGATCTGGTTGCGCTCCTGGCGGGGCCGGCGGTGGCCAGCCTGACCCTGCCGATGCTGCACATCGCGCGCTCGGACTTCATGGTCTCGTTCGCGATCATTCCGATCTACGTCATCCTTTCGCTCAACAACGGTGGATATTCGATCGACGCGCTCCGGCGCACGGTGGATTCGGTGCGCCGCGCGTTGGGCGCCTTCACGCTCGCAATCCTCGTGACCTTGCTCATCGCCTTCATGCTCAAGAGCTCGCACGACGTGTCGCGGCTCGAATTCGGTATCGGTGCGATCGTATCGGGTGCGCTGCTGGTTTCGGCACGTGGCCTGTTCCCGCGCCATGCCCGGCATATGACCGGTGGATCGCTCATCAACGATTTGCTCATCCTCGACGGAAAGCCGATGCCCGTCAGCCATAACGCTTCGGTGGTCATGAATGCGGAAGCCGCTGCGTTGGTGCCGGACCTGAATGATCCCAACATGCTGGATCGCTTCGGCAGGCTGGCCGGAGCGTTCGATCGGATCATCGTGGACAGCGTGCCCGAACGGACGCGGCAATGGGCGCTGATGCTCAAGGGTGCCGATATCGACGGGGAAATCCTGCTCGACGAAGTGAACGCGATCGGTGCGATCGGCATGGGGCATTTCAACGGGCGCGAGACCTTGCTCGTCGCGCGCAAGCCGCTCAGCGTCCGCAATCGCTTGAAGAAGCGTATCTTGGATCTGGCGATCACCATTCCTCTGCTGATCCTGGTGGCGCCGCTGCTGGGGCTCGTTGCGCTTGCGATCAAGCTCGATACGCCGGGCCCCGTGCTCTTCCGGCAGGACCGGGTCGGGCGCGGCAATCGCTTGTTCAAGGTGCTTAAATTCCGCAGCATGCGCGTCGAATCCTCGGATGACACGGGCAACCGGTCCACCGCCCGCGGCGACGATCGCGTCACGCGTATTGGCCATTTCATTCGCAAGAGCAGCATCGACGAGCTGCCGCAGCTCATCAACGTCCTGATCGGCGACATGAGCCTGGTCGGCCCCCGCCCCCACGCGCTAGGGTCGCTGGCTGGAGAGCAATTGTTCTGGCAGATCGACGAAACCTACTGGCATCGCCACCAGCTGAAGCCCGGTATCACCGGCCTCGCCCAGGTGCGCGGCTTCCGCGGTGCGACCGTCAACAAATCCGATCTTACCGACCGGCTTCAGGCCGACATGGAATATATCGCCGGCTGGGATATCTGGCGCGATATCACCATTCTGCTCAACACCTTCCGGGTGGTGGTCCACCACAACGCTTTCTAAAGCGGACGGGCGCGCGACGGCGGTTGCACTGCGCGGGCATGTGGAGCGTTGCTTCGATGCCGTTTCAAAGTATCGATGCTGCAAAGCGGCGCATTTCTAGACGTGAAAACAAGCCAACCCGTCGATTATAGTTAAATTGCCGTTCGCCGTGTTCGTTGTCCTGAGCTTTAAGCCGAGGCGCCACAAGGAATTGTCAGGGTCGACTGATCCCGAATCTTCTAGCGAAAGCCAGCCGGCATGAAACTTGTGCGATCCTCGACGTCGACTACCGTTATTGCACTCGGTCTTTTTACAGCGGCGCTCGCTGCGGCCGCCAGCACGACCGTGACATCATCCTCCACATCCACTGCCGCCGCATCACCGATCGTCGTGGTGACGGCTGTCGCAAGCCCGACCACGGTCGCGGCGGCCGTCGCCGCGCCGCGCGCCACAGCAGCAGTCGCGGCGGTTGCGGCGGTCGCGGCGCCCGTCACGGCCCCGAGCCGCGGTCCCCTGGCCGGCGTGAATATCTCGGGCGGAGAATTCGGCGCGGTGCCGGGCAGGATGAATTACCAGTACATCTACCCGAGCAACGCCGAAATCGACTATTTCTATGCCAACGGCATGCGGATGCTGCGCATCCCGTTCCGGTGGGAACGCTTGCAGCCGACCTTGTTCGGTCCGCTCTCGGTCGCCGATCGTGCCGCGCTGAAGGCGGCGACGACCTATGCCACGTCCAAGGGCATGACCGTCGTGCTCGACATGCACGATTATGCCGCGCGACACGCGGCGACCGGGGCGGCGACCAACACGCTGGTCGGCACCGCCGCCATTCCCGAAACCGCGCTCGCCAATGCGTGGACGCAGATCGCCGGCGATTATAAGGACAATCCGAAGGTGTGGTTGGGCCTGATGAACGAGCCGAGCGGGATTGCCGCGGCGAGTTGGTGGGCGGTCGCGCAGCAGCTCGTCAAGGACTTGCGAGCGCAGAAAATCCCCAACAAGGTGATGGTGCCGGGCGCCAGCTGGACCGGCGCTTGGTCGTGGATCAGTTCGGGCAATGCCGCTCTGGCCGAGAAGTTCACCGACCCGAGCAACAACTTCGCGTTCGAGGTGCATCAATATCTCGACAAGGATTCGAGCGGCACCAATGCGGCGTGCACGGCTGGCTCGGCGAGCCGAGTCGATGCCGTGCTCAACTGGGCGCAGACCAAGAAGGTCCAGCTGTTCTTCGGCGAGATCGCGGGTAGCGCCGACGCGCAATGCCAGATCGAATATCCCGCGATGCTCAAGAAGCTCAACGCGAACAGCACCGTCTTGGGCTGGACCGCGTGGGGCGCGGGCAAATGGTGGGTGAGCAGCTATGCTTTCCGACTGGCGCCGATCACGGGCACTACGCCGACCGCGCATATGACGATGCTGATCAACAATCTGCCAAAGTGACCGATCGGTGACCGCGGCGCATTACAAGACGATGTGATAGGGACGGCAGGCTTCGTTATACGCCCGGTAGAAGGCGACCTGCCGCCGCTTGCGCGCCTGGCGACGCGCGACGAGCGCGATGCCCGGGCCGATCAGCAGTAAAGCTAGTGCGTTAATGACCAACGTCCGTCTCGATGCAGCCTCGGTGCACCGGGCATACGCGCGATTTTTACGAAATCGTAAGCTTTTCTCGGTCCACCGCATCCCGCTCTGGAACGGTCGGCGCGCGATCGAGCAGCTTTCGGCCGAGCGCGAGGATCGCCGTGACGAGAAGGATCGTCGCCGTATCCGCCATCCAGTCGCGAATATCGCAATCGCGGTGCAGCATCGGGATGCTTTGCACGACCTCGATCATTGCGCCGACAAACGACAGTCGCTCGGCGATGCGCCAGCGGGGCGTCCGCTGAAACCCAACCTGCGCCAGAACCGTCAGCACGAGGAAGGCGAGCATATGCTCGAACTTGTCGCCGAACGAATCGATCGCGAGCTTGGGCGGCTTGGGCAGGAACGCCATGGTCAGTGCGGTCGCCAGCGCGAGCCAGAACCCGATGCGAACGAGAAGGGCGAAGCGGTGCGATAGCAAAGTCTTCATCGCCGCAGCCCTATTACAGTTGCGCGCGGACGCAAGCGCTCGTGCCGTGTCGTCGGATCGATTCCCGGAACGGCACGCCGCGGCGCAGGCGCCGGCTGACACGCCGGCACGATTGCCGCATCATCGCGCACGGACGAAGGCGAGAAGGTCGCGCGCGAAATGGGATGGCTGCTGCAACACGCCGAGGTCGCGATGCTCTTGCGGGCCGCGCTGTGGCTCGCTTTGGCGACGATCGTCTTCTTGCCGCTCGAGGCGCTGTTCCCGCTGCGCCGTACCAAGCAAAGCCGTGGCGAAATCCTCACCAACCTCGGCTGGTATGCGATCAGCAGCCTGCTGACCTTGCCGCTGCTTGCGTTACCCGCAGCGGTGATCGCCAGTATCGTAGCGGCGATCATCCCGGCGAGCGTTCCGCATGCGATCGGCGCGCTGCCGCTGGCCGCGCGGATCGCGCTGGCGATGGTGATCGGCGAGATCGGGTTTTACTGGGGGCATCGCTGGAGCCACCAGTGGCGCTGGCTGTGGCGCTTCCACGCGGTGCATCATTCCGCCGAGAACCTGACGTACCTCGTCAACACGCGAGTCCATCCGGTCGACATGATCTTCACGCGGTTGTGCGGCCTGACGCTGCTCTATGCCGTGGGCCTGGCCGCGCCGACGGCGAAGGATGCGAGCCTGATCATCGCTGTCGTGCTGGTCGGCGGGTCCCTGTGGAGCTATTTCGTCCACGCCAATATCCGCGCGCGGTTCGGCCCGCTCGAGCATGTGCTGTCGACGCCGGCATTTCACCACTGGCATCACAGCCGGTCGGACCACCGCGATCACAATTACGCGCCGATGCTGCCCGTCGTTGACCGCATCTTCGGCAGCCATTATCTGCCACGCCACTGGCCGAGCGACTATGGCACCGACAGCGCCATGCCGAAGCGAGTCATCGACCAGATGATCACACCCTTCCGCGCAAACGCGCCGGGCTGGACCGTAGCGAATCGGGACAAGGTGGTCGAATAGCCGGTTGACCCGACAGCCCGTCTCATCGTTCTGTTAAGACTATCGTAACCAATGCGACCCGCGGCCAGATTGACTTGCCGTGATTCGCTTCGATCCAGACAGGACTTCGGCGATGCTCAGGCGCTTTGCATTCTCGTTTTTATTCGCTTTGGGGCTCGGACTCTTGACCGCCCCGGCGACGGCCGCGGTGCAAGTGCTGAATGGCGATTTCAGCGGTGCGCGCAACTCCGCTTCGGGACAGATCGAGCCGACGCCGATCTTCTTCGGCAGCCACACCTATCTCACCGATTTCGCGTGGACCAACACCGGCTCGGGTGCGCTGAGCTACATTCTCGACAATGCCGCCCAGGCGAACCTCTTCGCGCCGGCCAATCCGGCTGGCTATTCCGGCAACATCTATGCCGCCGATGCGTCCACGGTATATGATCAGGGCACGTATCTGCTGCAGACGTTGAGCGGCCTCACCGTCGGGCAAAGCTATGTCGTGTCCTTCCTGCAAGCCAGCGGCAGCTTGTATAGCGGTGCCGGCGACACGGCGCAGTGGGCGGTCGGCTTCGGCGGCAGCATCCTGACCGATTCGACCGGCCTCGCCTCGCTCTCAAGCGACGCTGCGGTGAAATCCTCGACGCTGATGCTCAACGACACGGCGAACGGGTCGGCCGGGTGGCAGCGCCAGTCGTTGAGCTTCACCGCGACCGACGCATCGCAACTGTTGAGCTTCTTTGCCACCGGCAGCGGCGCGCCGCCCTTCGCGTTGCTGGCCGATGTCTCGATCACCGCCGTCCCCGAGACGACGACATGGCTAATGATGGTGTTCGGCCTCGGCCTGGTCGGTGTCGCGCTGCGGCGCGCCACCGCGACGCGGCGCGCCGCTCTGGAAGTGGCCTGCGGTTCGGTTTGATGTAACGGCGTCGCTGGAACCAACGGCCCGTTGCGCCCGTTAACCAGCGTCGTTCATCGAAAAAGGAATTGCTATGCGCGCCTCCGTCCATCGGACTGCACTGATCCTCGCGCTGGGTTTCACTGCCGCCGCCGCATCCGCATCCGCCCAGGCGCCAGGAGCGGTGAAGAAGTGCTATGACG
>CAXTEO010000044.1:0-30930 GCA_964243205.1 uncultured Sphingomonas sp. | reverse complement strand
GCTTTGAATCAGAGATTACGCCGTTTGGGAATCCACTATGTCAACACGACCTAGCTAGGTCCGACTTCGACGCCTATTCACACCGGCGACCAACGCATCGAAGATCGCTTGCGCATGATCGCGGCGCCGACATGGCGTCGGTAACCTTTAGAATCGAGTGCGTGGGTTATCAGCGGTTCAGTGCCCTTTCCACGTTTGCTTCGCTTTCCGGCTGCTCGACCAACGACGACGATTGTTCCTGCGCCGCCAGATACGCTTCCATCCACTCAGGGCCCTCCAAAGTGAGAGACTGGAGCTTGCGCGCGCGCAAGGTCGCCATACTTTTTCGGGCGATCGCTCCCGCGATATCGAGCGCCAGCGGAAGGACAGCTGGCCCCGGGACTACGTAGTTGAAAAAGCCAGTCGGCTCGAGTTCGCGCGCGGTAAAGCTGCGGCCGGTGTACAGCATCTCGCGCACTTTCGCTTCCGGCATCTTCAGCATCGCGAAGAGTCCGGCGCTACCACCGACCAGGCCGTAATCAACCTCAGGGCATGCAAACTTGGCCTGTTCACTGGCAATCCGCATGTCGCACATGCCGGCCAGCATGACGCCGACCCCGATCGTCGCTCCGTTTATCGCCGCAATTATCGGCCGGTCGATCTTGTGAAATTTGGGGAGTTGCTCGTTGATGAAGCGATAGCGCTCGCGTCGCCGCTCGGCGGTCATGCCCTTAAACTCATACAGGTCGGCGCCACCGCACCAAGCCTTGGCTCCGTCCGGAGCGGCGACGACGAGAACACGTACCGCGTTCGTGGCCGCCACGTAATCGGCCAGTCGACCGATGTCATCATATACGGACAGCGACACCGCGTTGACCGGCGGGCGGGAGAAGGTGACGATCGCCACGCCATCGCTTCTGAGCGCCAGGCTGAATGATCCCAGCTCCACCGACTGCGGTGCCCAGCTTGCCTTACCTTCGGCGTGTGCCGATGCGGGCCGCTCCGTCATGCGACGGACATTGCGGTCACGCCGTCACGGTGCGGGCGACGAAGTCGAGCTTCGTCAGCCGCTGCAATTCATCCGCGCTCAAGCCTTCGACTAGCTCGACGATCGAGGCGCCGTTCGGCCCTAGATCGAACACTGCCACATCCGAGTAGATCCGCGACACGCAAGCGATGCCGGTCAACGGGTAGGAGCATTGCTCGACCAGTTTGCTCTCACCGGACTTGGTGAACAGGTCCATCATGACGAATACGCGCTTAGCGCCAATCGCCAGGTCCATGGCACCACCGACTGCCGGGATCGCATCCGCGGCACCAGTATGCCAATTGGCGAGATCGCCGCGCGTCGATACCTGGAAGGCGCCGAGAACGCAGATGTCGATATGGCCGCCCCGCATCATCGTGAATGAGTCCCCGTGGTGGAAAAAGCAGCCCCCGGTCAGCAACGTGACGGGCTGCTTGCCCGCGTTTATCAAGTCCCAGTCTTCTTCCCCCGCGGCAGGTGCGGGTCCCATGCCGAGGAGGCCGTTCTCGCTCTGGAGGAAGATCTCGCGATCTTTCGGCAAGAAGTCCGCCACCTTGGTGGGGGCGCCGATGCCGAGATTGACATACGCGCCTTCGGGAATGTCCATTGCAACGCGGGCGGCAATGGCTTCGCGGCTCATGCGTTTCATGTGCGTCGTCCCTTCAGGCAGCCGCGGCGACAGAAATGGCGCCCGTTTGAACCAGTCGTCTCACGAAGATGCCGGGCGTGATGACGGCTTCGGGGTCGATCTCGCCGAGCGGTACGATCCGTCCTACCTGCGCAACAGTGCATTTTGCTGCCATCGCCATGATGGGGCCGAAGTTGCGCGCCGCCTTGCGGTAGACAAGGTTGCCCCACCGATCGCCGGCATCGGCTTTGATCAGCGCGAAGTCGGCATGGATCGGATATTCGAGGACATAGTCGCGTCCGTTGATATGCCGCGTTTCCTTTCCCTCGGCGAGCAAGGTGCCAAATCCCGTCGGCGTGTAGATCGCGCCGAGCCCCGAGCCCGCCGCCTGGATGCGCGCGGCAAGATTGCCCTGAGGCACCAACTCCAACTCGAGCTCGCCGGAGCGATAGCGCTGTTCGAAATGATGCGACGCCGCCATGCGCGGAAAGGAGCAGATCACCTTGCGCACGCGCCCGGCTTTGACGAGCGCGGCGATGCCGACCTCGCCCGATCCGGCATTGTTGCTGATGACGGTCAGGTCACCCGCGCCGTGCTCGACCACCGCCTGAATCAGCTCCGCTGGAGCGCCGGCATCGCCAAAGCCGCTGATCATGATCGCGGCGCCGTCGCGCATGTCGGCGATCGCTTCCAACGCAGTCTCGACCGTTTTGTCGATCATCATCGCCCTCTCTTACGTGTGCGCCGGCTGGCGCGGGCTGCTGGTTATCGCGATCATGCCAAGCTGTACGGGACCCGTCCAGTAAAAACCGACGAATTATCGGAAAAGTGGTTAGCGACCAAATAACCGTGGGATGACCATCAACTCGTCGGCGGTGCATCGCGGCTCGAAGATCTGGCCAATCGTCCGGATCTGGTCGGAATGGTCACGAAGTTCCTCGGGGCCGTGATCGGGATCGAAGAATCCGTCCGACAGGACGAACGCCACGCGTGCCACTTTGCCGGAAGAGGTGCTGAAGATCTCACCGTTGATCGTGGTCGAACGATGCGCCAACCACAATACCGTCGGCGAGACGATCGATGGCGGCCCCATAGGCACCTTGCCGTCGCGTATGTCCGCCTGCCAGTCATCGCCTTGCGTCGCCGCGCCGCCAAAGAAGGCGTCCAGGTTCATGCGGGTGACGGCCATCGGTGCAATCGCGTTGACGGTGATGCCGGTCCCGCCGACCTCCTGCGCCAAGGCACGCGTCAGCCCGGCCACGCCCATTTTGGCTGCGCCGTAATGCACGAGCGTTTCGTTGCCCGCAAAACCGGCATTGGAGGTTGTGTTGATGATCCGGCCATATCCCTGGCGCGCGAAGTGCGGCCAAACCGTCTTGCTCATCTGGAACGTCCCATCGAGCGTTATCGCGATCATGCGTCGCCAGGCGGCATCTTCAATATCGACCAAGGCAGCAAAATCGATCACGCCGGCATTGTTCACGAGCACCGTCACTTTGCCGTACGCCTCGATCGCCGCGGCGACGATCGCTGCCGCGCCCGTCGCATCGGCCACCGAATGGCCGTCGGCGACCGCTCTGCCACCCGATGCCGCGATTTCCTGAACTACGGCGCGGGCGACCGACGTATCCACGTCGTTGACGACGACCGCCGCACCGCGCAGCGCGAATGCAAGGGCATGTTCTCGGCCCAAGCCGCGGCCGGCGCCAGTGACGATGACCACATCGTCGTCAAAGCGCATCTCGGTGAGATTTCCGGGCATCAGTTGACGACTTCGAACAGGCCGGCGGCACCCATGCCGCCGGCGACGCACATCGACACGACTGCCCAGCGCACCCCGCGCCGCCGCGCTTCGATCAGCGCGTGGCCGGCCAGTCGGCTGCCGGTCATGCCGAAAGGATGGCCGAGCGCGATACCGCCCCCGTCGACATTGAGTTTCTCCGGGTCGATGCCGAGCGTGTCGCGGCAATAGAGCAACTGGCTGGCAAAGGCTTCGTTGATTTCCCACAGGCCGATATCACCGATCGTCAGCCCGGCACGGTCGAGCAGCTTTGGAATGGCGAAGACCGGACCGATTCCCATCTCCTCTGGCGCACAGCCGGCGGTCTGGAATCCGCGGTAGATGCCCAGAACCTCGCGACCCTCTGCTTCCGCCGTTGCTCGGTCCATAACCACCTGCGCCGAGGCGCCATCGGAAAGCTGGCTGGCATTGCCGGCCGTGACGAACTTGCCTTCCTTGACGACCGCGCCGTCGCGCCACACCGGCTTCAATCGCGCTAGCCCCTCGAGCGTAGTGTCTGCGCGGATGCCCTCGTCGGCGGCTACCGTAACGTCCTCGCTGCCCGAAACGCTGCCATCCTTTTCGACGACGTTCTTGCGCACCGTCATCGGCACGATTTCGGCGTCGAACCGGCCTGCAGCGGCGGCGGCGGCGGCGCGACGATGGCTTTCCACGGCGAGCGCATCCTGCGCTTCGCGGGTGACGCCGTAGCGTTCCGCGACGATCTCGGCAGTTTCGATCATTGCCATGTACGCGTGCGGCTTCGCATCGAGGACGACTTGCGGCCTCGCACGATGCGTCGGCGCATAGTCGCGTGTATGCGTGATCGATTCGACGCCGCCGGCGATCGCCACGTCCATGTCGCCGGCGATGATGCCGCGCGCAGCGAAGGCGAGCGCGGTCAGTCCGGAGGCGCATTTACGATCGACCGATGTCCCGGCGATCGTATCGGGCATTCCGCCTGCAAACACTGCCGTGCGAGCGATGTTGAAGCCCTGATTCCCCCATTGCGAACCCGCGCCGAAGATGACGTCGTCGATGCGCCGCGGGTCGATGCCCGCACGTTCGATCGCGGCGTTGATCACGTGCGCTGCAAGCGCGGGCGCGTCGGTATCGTTGAATCCGCCGCGGGTGGCTTTGGCGAGCGCAGTTCGGGCAGTGGAAACGATCGCGGCTTCACGCATGATCTGGTCCTTTGGTCGAGATGTTGAGAAAGGTGCGCACGGCCGCGATGAACGCGGCACGTGCTTGGTGGTGCAGCCAATGGCTCGCATCAGGAAAACGCACGATACGGTGATCGCAGATCAGTGCGAGCCGCTCGGGTGGGGGAAGGGGAATCCAGCTGGCCTCGCCATAGGCGAGCAGCGTTGGGCATGCGATTGCCGCCAAGGTCTGATCGAGATCGCAGCCATCCGGATCGTCTGGCGCACGCAGTCGGATGGCATTGTCATATTTCCAGCGCCAAAGGCCATCCGCAGCTCGAATCACGCCGTGCTCGGCAAGATACGCGACCGTCTTGCAATCAATATCTGGCTGCGCTTCGACCATTCGGCGTTCCGCATCGGCGATCGTCGCGTAGCCGCGCGCCTCTCGTCCGCGTCGCTCGCCCTCCGCCTTGATCCACGTCCGCATGCGGTTCGGGAAGGGGATTGGCGCGGCGCGTTCGTCGCGGATGATCGGCAGTTCAATGCCTTCGATCACCACCATAGATTTGACGCGATCTGGAAAGGCGGCCGCGTAGCGCAACGCGATCGCGCCACCGAGCGAGTGACCGATCAGGGCGATCTGCTGAAGGGCAAGCGCGTCGATCAGAATGGCGAGATCGAGCACGAACGCGGCAAGCCCGTAAGCGGCGGGTCTGGCCCAGGAGCTGTCCCCATGGCCGCGCAGATCGACCGCAATGACATGGAATCGTTCGGCAAAGGCGGCGGCGATCCAGTCCCAACTTCGCGCGTGATCCCGCATGCCATGGACAAGCAGAAGCGTCGGCGCCGTGGGATCGCCGTGAGACACGTAATGCAAACGCGATTCACCGACCTGGATGAAGCACGACCTTGGTTGTGCGATTTCTGGCATGCTGGCGCTTCAGGCAGCGATCAGCGTGCGTGGCTTGAGCTCACGACGCAGGATCTTGCCGGTCGGGCCCTTGGGAAGTTCAGGCAGGAAGTGGATCGCGACTGGCAGCTTGTAGCGAGCCAAGTCGGCCTCGCACCGTGCGCTCAGCGTCGGGATCGAGACGATTGCATCCGGCAGCAGCGCGACGAAGGCGACCGGCACTTCGCCGAACATATCGTCCGGCATTCCGACCACCGCGACCTCTGCGACGCCGGCGACCTGATACAGCACCTCTTCGATATCGGCCGGATAGATGTTCTGCCCGCCGCGGATGATGATGTCCTTCTTGCGGTCGACGATGAACGCATAGCCGTCGTCATCAATATAGCCGAGGTCGCCGCTGTGCAGCCATCCGTCCAGGAGCGCGGCAGCTGTATCGTCCGGCGCGTCGTAATAGCCCTGCATGATATTGGGACCCCGCATCACGATCTCGCCGACGGCGCCCGCCTCGATAAGCGCCCCGGCATCGTTCATGATGCCGAGCGTCATCCCATCGAGCACTTGGCCGATCGTGCGCCCATGCTCGATCTCGCCGTCCGCTCCCAGCTTGACCCGCGTGAGCGTGACGAGGGCGGTCCCTTCAGTAAGGCCGTATCCGGTTAGGACGATCGTATCCGTCCCTGTCGCGCCAAGGACGCGGCTCAGCAGGGCGGCGGGAACCGGCGCTCCGCCGGTCATGATCCGGGTAATCGATCGCAACGTGGTGCCGGCGGCAGCGGGATGGTCGATGATCTTCTGTAGCATCGTCGGCACTGCCGGCAGGAACGTGCACTGGTGTCGAGCGATCGCCTTGATGCACTTCTCCGCGTCGAACCGCGGCAGCAACACCATAGTCGCGCCAGTGGTCAGCATCGCATTAATGCACTGATTGAGCCCGAAGGTGTTGTAGAGCGGCAGCGCACAGAGGATCACCGCATCGCAGTCGAGCCCGAGCCACGCCGGCGTCTGGTCATAGTTCGCCGCGAGATTGCCTGCGGTGAGCATCACGCCCTTCGATTTTCCGGTTGTCGCGCTGGTCAGCAAGAGAACGACGACGTCGTCGGCCGCAACAGGGGTTGGCGCATCGATCGGTGAACTGACGGCTATTGCAGCGCCCAGCGACACGAATCGGTCGTCATCATCGACACTTTCGTCGATCAGAATCACCGAACGCAAAGGCATAATTGCAGTGCCGCCGGGAATGCGATCGCGCAGGTCAGCCGACAACACGATATGATTAAGCGCGCAACTGAGGATCGCGTGTGCAACTTCGTTTGGCCGATAGAAGATGTTCAGCGGCGAGACGATCGCTCCCAGCGCGAACAAGGCCTGCTGCATTACGATGAAATCTGGCGAGCTTGGTACCATAAGCCCGACGCGTGATCCTTTCGTAACTCCCAGCAGCTTGAGGCCCCCTGCCGCGATGCGTACGCGGGTGGCGAGCTCGCCAAAAGTGATCTTCTCACGTTCGAAGATCAAAGCGACCTGCCCGCCCCGATCACGCTCGCGGGCAAACAGATGTTCAGCGCGATTAGCCATTGTTCATTTCCGTCCGCGGCCGTGCGAAGGGGATGGCGAGACGATAGGTCGAGGCGGCTGTGCCGGCGAACAATGCTGCTTTCTCCGCGGCGCTGGCATCGGACGCGAGCCGTTTGAACGCGTTCCAAAGCGTGCGATATGAATACATCGCCTTATCGACTGGGAAGTTGCTCTCGAACATGCAGCGATCCGCGCCGAACAGGTCGATGCAGGTCTCGACATAGGGGCGCCATGCATCCGCCAATTCTATCGAATTCGGTGGTTCAGGCCGTTCATGCCAGTCCGCGCCAGTCACGATCATCCCGAAACCGCCCAGTTTCACGACGACATTAGGGCATGTGGCGAGCGCCGTCATGTCGCGCCGCCAGGCTGCGAACGTCTCATCGGTGCGGCCCTTGTATGGGCCCACGCCGAGGATGCAGCCGATATGATCGAGTACGATCGTGAGGTCCGGCAATGCCCGCGCCATCGCAGTCAACTCTGGGATCTGCACTTGGTACAACATTGCATCGTAACTCAGTCCACGTGCCGCGACCTTCGCCAGTCCGGCCCGATAGCGCACGTCGCCAAGCAAATGAGCTGGGGCAGGGCGGATCACAATTCCGTTTGGAAAGGCCGGGTCGTTCGAAACGCTGTGCCGGACTCCGCAAAATGTGCCGTCGGCGGCTGCTGCATGTGCATCCAGCGCATCATCCACGAGGTCGCCGAGCGTTAAATCCACGAAGCCAACGATTCCGGCGGCAATCCGTGTTGCCATATCGCGCGCGCGCGCCTGAGCCGCGATCGCGGCGACCTTTCGCGTTTCACCGATCGGGGCGAGGTGGGCCGGCGCGTCTTGGTCATAGCCATAGTGCGCCTGAACGAAGACGGTCGCGTCGATGCGATGACCATCGGCGACGTCAGCCGCAATCTCGTCGAGCAGGTAGGGCGAGTCGTTCTCGATCCATAAGTGGTGATGGGCATCGACGACCGCCAAGCTCGGCTCGATCACCGCTTCCACATGACGCCCGAGCCACGATGCCACGGGCGACGGGTAGCGATAGCGCCCGGTCACATCGAGTCCCACTCAGCCTCTCCTATTTTTGTTTGTACCGATATTGTTTCGGAAAACACATATTGCAAGTCCCTTGTCGGTTGCACGTATCTAAGGGAGGCGGGATCACATTAGCGCTTACCGGCCAGCTTTAAAAAACCGACGAACAGTCGATTATTATTGACAGTACTCCGAGCGAGCCAATAAGACCGGTGCCGACGGCGAAGAAAACCGCGGCCGAGCCGGCAAAGCGGATCGACGATCACGAAGGTGAGGATATACCGATGGGATTTAGCAGGGTGGCGGTCATCGCATCCGCCCAAACGCAGCTTCGGCCTGCTTGGCGTGGAGCGCAGCATATCGATCTGATTTCCGCCGTCGTGACGTCGGTATTCAAGGGATCGGGTCTGACGCTCGACGATGTCGATTTTGTGATCGATTCCGGCAGCGACGTTCTCGATGGTCGTTCGATCTCGAATTGCGGCTTCCTTGGCGCGCTCGGTGCGCATCACAAGGAAGAGGCGCGGGTCGAGGAAGACGGTCTTTTTGCCGCCTTGTACGGGGTCAATAAGATCCGCTCGGGCGCATCGAACGTCGGTTTGATCGTCGCCTATTCCAAGCCTTCAGAATCGAGTGTCGAGGCGTACTGGGCGTCGATGGTCGAGCCATTCTACCAGCGGCCTGTCGGGTTCAGCCAGAAGGCCGCCCTTGGGATCCAGGCGCAGCGGTATCTCGCGAAGGACGGGCGGTCAGCCGAGGCGTTGGCAGAGATTGTTGCCCGACGATGGGAAGCTGCCGCGCAATACGGTGATGTTGCGATCGACGACGTCCCCGATGCCGCGGCAATCCTTTCCTCCCCAGATGCGTCGACACCGCTGAAACAGTTGATGCTTGCCCAGCCGATGGATGGCGCTGTGGCGGTGCTGGTTGCTCGCGAAGATATCGCGCGCCGGTCGTCGCGTTCGCCCGTGTTCATCACGGGCATGGGGACGTCGATGGATCGTCACGCTTTTGCAACTCGCGAAGGCGGCAAGCTTGCTTCAGCCGAGGCCGCAGCGGCGATGGCGTACAAAAAGGCGGGTTGGGGCGGCGGCGAGGCGGACATCGCCGAGGTCAGCGGCGCCTCTGTCGTTGGTGAAGCGATGGCGATCGAGGCGCTCGGCCTCGACGAAGGCAAGGTCGCAATCAATCTGTCCGGCGGTGCGCTGCCTGCCGATCCGATCATGGCGACCGGCCTGTTGCGGCTCGCCCACGCGTCGCGGCAGCTCGCGACACCGGAACTCTATGGCATTTCGGCGCCAGGCCGGGCTGTTGTCCATGGTGCCGGCGGCATCGCCATGCAGTCCAACTGCGTCTTCACTCTCGAGGTTTGAGCAATGGCCAACATCAATAAAGGCGGCCGTCACGTCGGCATTGTCGGCGTCGGTCAGACGCACCACGCGCGACGCCGGACGGACGTCAGCCAGGCGGGCTTGGTCCGCGAAGCAGTCGATCGTGCTCTCGCCGATGCGAAGATGACGATGGACGACATCGATACCGTCGTTATCGCCACCGGCCCGGTGCTGTTCGCCGCGGTCAACCAACCCGAGAAATGGGTCGCGGATGCGATCGGCGCGCAGATGAAGCCGATCGTACGTGTCACGAGCGGCGGCGGCGCCGGCTTCGCCGGCGGGCTCGCCGGCTATTATCAGGTGGCGGGCGGCTTTGCCGAGCGAACTCTGGTCGTCGCGTACGACAAATTGTCAGAAGGCGCGTTGCAATATTCGATCTCGACGCTGTACGATCCGTTCTGGGGTCGTGAGTTCGCCGTCGGCATCATGGGCTTCTCCGCGGCTTATTGGCGCGCGCGCATGGAGCCACTTGGTCACACCGAGGAGGCCGCAGCGATGGTCGCGGTCAAGAATCTCAAAAACGCGATGGCCAACCCTTATGCGCATGTGAAGCGCGAGGTGACGATCGAGGACGTGTTGAACTCCAAGCCGTTATGCTGGCCGATCAAGCTGATGGACGTGCCGCCGATTTCGGACGGCGCGGCGGCCGTGGTGCTCTGCTCGGAAAACGTCGCGCATCATTATTCCGACCGCCCTGCATGGATCAAAGGCATCTCCTACTGCTGCGAGGCGGACAATGCGGCGGAGCGTTCGCTGCTTCTGTCCGAGCCGCTCGCGATCGCTGCGAAGAATGTCTATCGCGCCGCCGGCATCACCAATCCGCGCCGTCAGTTCGACGTGGTCGAGGTACAAGAACCCTATACCTGCTTTGAACTCAATTATTACGAGAGTCTCGGCCTTTGCCCGCCGGGCGGTGCCGCGGAACTTATCGCCAGCGGCGCCACGCAGGTCACGGGGGACATACCGGTCAATCCCTCGGGCGGATGCCTTGGCGCCAATCCGATCGGCGCCGCCGGCCTGATTCGCCTGATCGAAGGCGCTACGCAGGTGATGGGGCGCTCTGAGAATACCCAGATCAAGGATGCCAAGCTTGCGCTCGTTCAGTCGGGCGGCGGCTGGGCCAATCTGCGCGGCTGCGCCGTGCTCGCCGCGTAAGGAGCGCCAAGACATGCTGTACGCACCAGATACCGAAACGATCGACATGCCAACGCTGCATGCTGAACTGAACATGCCCTACACGCTGACTCCCGGTAGGGCCGCGGGAACGTTTCTTGCGGAGATCGGCAATAAGCGCATCGTGGGCACACGTTTCAAGAGCGGCCTCACGATCGCGCCGGGCCAGGATTTCTCATATATCGATGGCGAGGACGACTTTGAATTCGTCGAGGCGCCGGCCACGGGCGTCCTGACCGCCTTCACGAAGGTGGGCGACGACGTGATCGCGCTGATCCGGCTCGACGGATGCGACAATGATTTCCCGCATCGCTTTCTCGGTGAACCGGAGCTCGGGATCCGCGTCGCAGCGGTATGGGCGGACGGGGTAGACACCTCTGTCCTGACGATCGAAGGGTTTCGCCCTGCGCCAGGCGCGGCAGTGGGCGCAGTCAAACCTTTTGGCGAGACCGCGCCGCCCGTCGAGGTCGTCAAATACGGGCTGAAGCTCGAATATGAGCATGCCTACGGCCCCTATTATGGCCGAATGTTCGACGAGGTCCGCGAGTTCGGCCGCGTGATGGGGGTCCGCATTCCCGGTGGCGACACAGCCTTGCTCCCGCCGCGTGAAATCGACGACATCAGCCACAAGCGCACGGGCACGTGGAAGACCTGCGGCAATGAGGGCACCATCCGTGGCTGCTCGATCATCAACATGGAATTCCGCGGTCAGACGCGCCCGCCGCCCTATGTCTATGCCGAGATCGTACTCGACGGCGCATCGACTCGACTGATCCACATGATCGAGATCGACACCTTCGAAGACGGCAAGAAGATCGGTCCAGGGACGCGGGTTCGTGCGGTCTGGCGCGAGGGGCAGCGGACCGGGTCGCTGACCAACGATATCGAGCGCTTTGAGGTGATCGAAGGGTGACCCACTATACCGTCACTACGATCCGCGTCGGCGAACTGCAGGTGCCGCAGGGGAACGGCGGCACGATCCGGGATCCGGTGCATTGCTGGCTGGTGCAGGGGGATGGCGTCAACATCCTGGTCGATAGCGGCATGGGTGACGCGGCGAACCTGCTCGCCCGGCTCAAGGTCGGGGGCACGGGCGGTGGCCATCAGCCGCTGATCGACGGGCTGGCAGCGGAAGGCCTCGTCCCGGCCGACATTGATTTTATCATCCTCACCCATCTGCACTTCGATCACGCGCAGAATCTCGATCTGTTTCCGGATGCCTGCGTGGTGGTGCAACGCGACGAACTGTTCCACGCCATCGATCCGACGCCGACGCAGCGTATTTATTATTTCCGCGAAACGGTGAGCGAATTGCTGGCGCGCAAGCGGCCCAAACAATTACGGTTGGTCGATGGCGACGTGCCGTTTCGCGACGGTATCTTGTTGCTCAAGACCCCGGGGCACACCCCGGCGATGCACGTGCCGATCATCACCACCGCAAAGGGCAAGGTCGCCTTGGTCTCCGATCTCGGCGATCATTACCGATATTGGTTCCCGGACGACCCCCGCGCCACCGACAAGCCGATGCGCTTCATGGCCGGCGCGTTCCTCCCCAGCAGCATACGCTCGGAAAGCGAGCGCGACTTCACCGCCTCGATGCGGCGTGTGCTGGATCACGCCGACATCGTGGTCCCCGCCCATGACTTTCGCATCCCTAAACGAATGCCGGACGAGTGGTTTGTCTGTCCTGAAAATACGCTGGGCGACCTCGCCCATTCGCCGCCTAAGGAGTGACCATGAGCTACCAGACACTGCTCTACGACGTCAGCGATCGTATCGCGACCGTAACGCTGAACCGGCCCGACGCGATGAACGCGACGACCGACGAAATGTATCAGGAATTGCAGACGTTGATCGGCGTGATCGCGGCAGATTCGGACGTCGGCTGTGTCATCTTGACTGGCGCGGGACGGGGATTCTGCGCTGGCGCCGATCTCAAGGTGCGAAAGGACGACGCGACCCCGCTCGAGCGCCGCGCGCGGCACCGCTGGATTTTGAAGGACATCCTCGAACCACTGTTCCGGCTGGAAAAGCCGATTATCGCGGCCGTCAATGGCGCTGCCGCGGGGGCTGGCTTCAACATCGCCTTGGCCTGCGATTTCATCGTTGCCAGCGATCAGGCCAGTTTCATTCAGGCATTTGCCCGTGTCGGCCTCGTGCCGGACCTTGGCGGGCTTTACCTGCTCGGACGTGTTATCGGCATCAACAAGGCAAAGGAGCTGTGCTTCACCGCCCGAAAGGTGTTGGCTGACGAAGCCAAGGCCCTAGGCATCGTCAACCATGTCGTGCCGCACGATCAGTTGCTCAGCGAAGCCCGGGCGATTGCCGCCAAGATCACCGCTGCTTCGCCAACGGCAATCGGCATGACCAAGACGCTTCTCAACAAGGCAAGCAACTCCACATTCGACCAAATGCTCGAATATGAAAGCTATGCTCAGACGGTCGCCTATTTGACGCCGGAATATGAGGAGGGCGTTCAAGCATTCCGCGAAAAGCGGGCGCCCGATTTTGCTGGTGCTGCCGCACGCGCGGCGAGCCGGGGCTGACATGGATTTCGCGTATTCGCCCGCAGAAGAAGAGTTCCGCAAGGCCTTGCGCCACTGGCTTGTCGACGCTTTGCCGAAGGGGTGGGGAGAGACGGCGTTTGAGCCCGAAGATGAGGACCAACGCGCGCAGTTTCGCTTAGACTGGGAGCGAAAGCTTCATTCCGGTGGCTGGAGCGGTATCAACTGGCCCAAGGAATATGGTGGGCGTGGCGCGACGCTCGTCGAGCGCGCGATCGTGGCCGAGGAAATGGCGCGCGCCGGGGCTCCGGAAGGGCTCAACATCATCGGCCACAACCTCGTAGCGACGACGTTGCTGCATCACGGCACCGAGGCCCAGAAGCAGCGCTTCCTGCCCAAGATCATGGCGTCGGACGAAGTGTGGTGCCAAGGCTTTTCCGAACCCAATGCCGGGTCCGATCTTGCCTCGGTGCGCACGCGCGCCGAACGCCGCGGCGACAAATTCGTCGTCAACGGCCAGAAGATCTGGACCAGCTATGCGCAATATTCGGACTGGTGTTTCGCGCTGGTCCGCACGGATCCCGATGCGGTCAAGCACAAAGGGCTGAGCTTCCTGTTGATCGACATGAAGTCGCCGGGAATTTCGATCCGCCCGCTGCGCCAGATTTCCGGTGAGAGCGAATTCAACGAGACGTTTTTCGACGAGGTCGAAGTCCCGGTCGAAAACCTGGTCGGCGATATCAACGACGGCTGGCGCATCGCTATGACAACGCTCGCCTATGAGCGTGGGCCGGAAGACGCGCTGGGCCGTCAGATTCGTTTCAAGCAGGAGCTTGATCGATTGTTGGCAACGGTCGCCGAGCAGAAGCGTGGCGATGGATATGCGATCCACGATGCCGACATCCGCCAGAAGCTTGCGCGATCGATCACGGAAGTCGAGGTCATGCGCCTCAACTCGTTGCGCACCTTCAGCAAATATCTGAACGGTGAGGAACGTGGCCCCGACGCGTCCCTGATAAAGCTCTACTGGAGCCATGCTGCTCAACGCCTGTACGAAACCGCGCTCGATGCGCTGGGGCCGCTTGCCCCGCTCGCCGGCAAGGACGCTCTGGCGCCGGCCGGTGGACGCTTCCAGCTGAGCTGGCTGCAATCCAAGGCTTTCACGATCTATTCCGGATCGTCGGAAATTCAGCGCAACATCATCGGCGAGCGTATGCTCGGCCTGCCGCGTTAGGACGCCGCCCATGAATTTCGCTTTTGACGAAGATCAGAAGAGCCTGGCCCATACCGTAGGCCAGCAACTGGCCGACTTTCCCGCGCTCGTCGCACCGGATCTGACGCCGCCGCATAACGACGCCGTCTGGCGAGCGCTGACCGATCTCGGGCTTTTCGCCCTGTTGGTGCCGGAACGGCATGAAGGCGTTGGCCTTTCCCTGGTCGATTTGGCGCTGGCGGTTGAGGCGTTGGGCGCCGGATTGGCGCCGCCGGCAATCGTCGCGACATTGGCGGCGACCGACGCGATCGTCCGGCACGGCTCCGAAGCGCAGCAGCGCATCCTCCTTCCACGGATCGCCCGTGGCGCATTGAAGGTCGCGATCGCCTTTCTCGAAGCCGAGATCGGCTATGATGCCGCGGCCGTGCGCACGGCGCTGAGCGCGGGAATGCTGCAAGGCGAAAAGATCCTCGTTGCCGATGCCGCGGACGCCGATATGTTTCTGGTGATCGCAAAGATTGCCAACGTGCCGACCTTGATCCTGGTCGAGCGCACCAATGCGGGCGTTACCGTCCGTCCGCACGACGATCTCGATCCGACCAGCGGACACTGTGCAATCACGTTCGATGACGTCGTCGTTGGCGCGGATGCCATTCTCGGCCATGCCGCTCCGGCGCGCGCGGTCGAACGACTGCTGGATGTATCGGCGACGCTTCATTCCGGGCTGCTCATCGGCATTGCCAGTCGGATGTTCGCGGCTGCGGTCGACTATGCCAAGACCCGCGTGCAATTCGGCCAACCGATCGGTGCGTTCCAGGCGATCAAGCATCGTTGCGCCGACATGGCGGTCTCGCTCGAAGCCGGCCGCTCAGCGGCCTATTACGCCTTCTGGGCTGCTGCTGAAGATGCGCCGGACCGTGCCCGTGCCGCGTCCATGGCCAAGGCTTATTGCGGCGAGGTCGCGCGGAACGTTTGCAACGAAGCCGTCCAGGTGCACGGCGGCATGGGGTTTACGTGGGAATTGGGCCTCCATCGATTTTTGCGCCGCTCCAGAGTGATCGAGCATGCCTTCGGTGATGCCGTCTGGCACAATGAGCGCATCGTGGCAGCGACATTGGCGGAGATGAATGGCCTCGCCAGTCTCGACAAGAACGCGGCTTGAGGGGACAGGATCGTGGCAAGTGGATCATCCCTCGGCTCGGTACGCGACATGCTCGTCGCCTTTTGCGTGAAGCAGCCCGCCGCATGAGCGAAGCTCTGGCTCGTGATCTGGAAGCGCTTGCCGACCTGTTCAAGGCGGGCGGCTGGCGCGAAATCCGCATCGAAGCCGCTGGACTTGGCGTGCTGTTGTCGGCCGATCCGACGACCCATGCCTTGGGTGCGGCGCAGCAGGCCGTGGCCGGCCCGATGCCGACGCTATCCGAACTCGCGGCGTCCACGGCGACCAATGACGCCCAGACGGCTGGTATCGACGATAACGTTTCGCGCGGCGGTGCGCCCGATCCCATTTGGCATGCGGTCGTCGCGCCAAACCTTGGCACCTTCTACCGCTCGCCCAAGCCCGGTTCCCCACCCTTTGTCGAACTGGGACAGCGCGTCACTGTCGAAACCGAAATCTGCCTGCTCGAAGTCATGAAGCTGTTCACCTCCGTCAAGGCAGGCGTCGCGGGCACGATCCGTCGGATCGACGCCGACGATTCCGCGCTGGTCGAGGGCGGCCAGATGTTGTTCCACATAGAACCCGAATGAGACGCTAAATGGCCCATATCGAATTTCTCGACGAAACGATGCGCGATGGCCAGCAAAGCCTATGGGGCCTGCGCATGCGCGCGGGCATGGCCCTGCCGGTGTCACCGCTGCTCGACAAGACCGGTTTCAGCACGATCGACCTGACTGGCGGGGGCATGCTGGACGTGCTCACCCGTTATTGCCAGGAAGATTACTGGGCCGGGCTCGATCTGCTGGTCGCTTCGATGCCGAATACGCCGGTCCGCGCCGGGCTGCGCGCCAACGCCAACGTCACTTTCTCGGTCAGCCCGAAGGCGCTGATGGATCTGTGGGTGCGACGGCTGTGTGCGCATGGCGTCCGGTCCTTCTGGATCTACGACGTCTTGTTTGGCTTCGACAACATGTTGCGCCTCGCCAAAGTCGCCAAGGAAGCCGACGCCTATGTCGCCGCGGCGGTGATGTTCGCGCTGTCGCCGGTTCACACCGACGCTTATTACGCCGACAAGGTGCGGATCCTGGCAGCCAGCCCGGATGTGGATTCGATCCTGCTCTACGACACCGCGGGCGTGCTCGAGAAGGAGAGGCTGCAGACACTGCTGCCCGGCATCGTCGCCGCGGCCAATGGCAAGCCGATCGAATTCCACGCGAACAATCTGTTGGGTCAGACCGCCAAGGCCTATCTCGACGCGGTCGATCTCGGCGTGTCGGTGTTGCATACCGCGTCGCGGCCGATGGCGAACGGTCCCTCGGTCCCCTCGACCGAGATCATGGCACGCAATATCGAGCTGAAGGGCCATACGCACCGCCTCGACACCAGCCAGTTTCAGCCGGTTGCCGATCATTTTCGCGCGGTGGGCAAGGCGGCGGGCTTCCTGGTCGACCAATATGCCGAATATGACATCTTTTCGATCGAGCATCAGATTCCGGGCGGGATGATGGGTACGTTCAAGGCGCAGCTCGAAATGCACAAGATGATGGACCGTCTGCCCGACGTGCTCGCCGAGGTGGCGGCCGTACGCAAGGACCTCGGTTATCCGGGCATGGCGACGCCGTTCAGTCAGTTGGTCGGCATCCAGGCGGTGCTCAATATCGTGACTGGCAAACGCTACGGCACCGTACCCGACGAGGTCGTGCAATATGCTGCCGGCTTTTATGGCGAAACGGTCGCGCCGATCGATCCCAACGTGCTCGACCGCATCATGGCGAGCCCGCGCGCGAAGGATGTACTCGACCATCCGCCAGCCGACCCCAGCCTCGAGGATCTTAAGAAGGAATTCGGCACCGAGGATCCCGACGAATTGATCATGCGCGCGACCGTGCCGCAGACCGACATCGACAAAATGCGCGCGGCGGGCCCGGTCCGACACGATTATCCGCTCATGTCCTCGCCCGAGTTGGAGCAAGTCCGAAAGCTGATGCAGGTCGCCACCATGCCGGTGGTCGAGATCAAATCGGCGGGGCTCAACGTCAGCCTGCGGCGCGGCGGCTGACGGAGGCGTCCACACCGCCCCTGCACCGAAGCAGGGACGGGCGCGGAACGTGATTAGAGCGCCGTCAGGCCGCCGTCGATGATATGCTCGGTGCCGGTTACGAAGCCGCTTTCGTCGGATGCCAGGAATACGACCAGATTCGAAACGTCCTGAACTTCGCCGACCCGCTTGATCGGCACGGAAGCGCTCGCGATCTTGATCTGGTCCTCATCGAGGGCGGCGGTCATCATTGGCGTGCGAATATAGCCGGGATGCACTGAGTTCGCGCGGATGTTCTGTCCGCCATATTCGATCGCGACCTGCTTGGTTATTCCGCGCACTGCAAACTTGCTGGCGGCATAAGCGACGTTCGGCGTGCCGTAGATCGCAACGATCCCCGAGATCGATGATATGTTGACGATCGAGCCGCCGCCGGCCTTGATCATCGAAGGGATCGCATGCTTCGTACCCAGAAACACCGCAGTCTGGTTGATCGCAATGACCTGTGTAAAGTCGGCTTCATCCAGTTCGGCGCATGATTTACCGGGGCCAAGGATGCCGGCGTTGTTCACCAACACGCTCACCGGACCGAAACGGCGTTCGGCCTCGCTGACGACCGCGGCCCAGTCCGCTTCGATCGACACGTCGTGGCGGAGGAAAAGGGCGCTGTCGCCCAGTTCGATGGCGAGCGCCGCGCCGGCCTCCGGATTGATGTCGGTGAACACCGTCATCGCGCCTTCGGCGACGAACCGGCGGGCATGCGCCGCACCCATGCCCTGTGCCCCACCCGTGATGATCGCCACCTTGCCTTCGAGCCGACCCATCTTTTCTCTCCTTTTCGTAATTCTTTCGGGTCTTTTGCCGAAGTCGGTCTACCGTAGGAAGAGAAATCTCGCGAGCTCATAGAAAAAGCCGACGATTTATCTTTTACTTCTGCTCAGTTTGCACTAATTTCGGCCGCAGGAGAGGCGTTTGCGCGCGACGCGGACGTCCACAGAGCGGAGTGAGCCATGGAAGTCGGTGTCCTTCATTCAGCGGACGGATCCGTACCCAGGCCAGGCAATGTGCCGGCCGATCGCGTGCTGGACTTCGACATTTATCGCCCATTGGACGACGGCGTCGATTATCATCGCAACTGGCGCGATCTGATGGACAGCGCGCGCTATCCGGTGATGTGGACGCCGCATAATGGCGGGCACTGGATCGCGCTGCGAGGCGATTTGTCCGACACGGTGATGTCGGATTACGAGCGCTTCTCCAACAACACGATTCTCGTGCCCAAGGATACTGCCGGCGAAGCCTATCGCTTGATCCCGCTATCGCTCGACCCGCCCGAGCACCGTCCATTCCGCACCCTGCTCAACGATCATCTCGGAGCCAAGGGGCTGATCGGGACCGACGAGACGATCCGGCGGTTGGCGGGCGACTTGATTGAAGGCTTCCAGCACAAGGGCAACTGCAATTTCGTCCACGATTTCGCCGAGCAGCTGCCGGTACGGATCTTCATGCAAATCGTGGACTTGCCGGAGGCCGACCTTCCCAAGCTTAAGCATCTCGCGGACCAGTTCACTCGGCCTGACGGATCGCTGACGTATCCCGAAGTCGCCGTTCTGTTCCGCGACTATATTCGTCCGGTTATCGCCAAGCGACGCGGTGGGGACGGCGCGGACATGATCACGCGCATGGTTTCAGGCCAAGTCAATGGCCGTGACCTTACGGACGAGGAGGCAGAGAATATCTGCATTCAAGTCCTTGTTGGCGGTCTCGATACCGTGGTCAACTTTCTCGGCTTCACCATGTCCTATCTCGCTAAGGATGCTGAACTGCGCCGGGCGCTCGCGGCCGATCCGTCGCTGATCGACGATGCCGTGCTCGAATTCTTCCGTCGGTTCCCGCTGGTCGCGTCGGCTCGCGAAGTGCGCGACGATATCGAGTGGGAGGGGGTGTCGCTCAAGTCCGGCGACATGGTGATGGCGCCGACCATCGTCGTGGCGCTGGACGATGCCACCAACGAAGACCCGTTCGAATTCCGGTTGAAACGGTCGGGGCGACGGCATTCGACCTTCGGCAAGGGATCGCACACCTGTCCTGGCGCGATACTGGCGCGTCTCGAGATGAAGATCATCCTTCGCGAGTGGCTCGCCCGCATCCCGGAATTCCGCCTCGTTCCCGGCCAGCAATTGAGTTTCTCCAACGGCATCGTGGGTACCGTAAAGCCCTTTATGCTCGAATGGGACGTCGCACTGGTGCGGAAATAATCCGACGATATATCGGAAGGCGATAGTCGCCGCAAATGAGGTTCAAAAAGGGGCGGTGCTGGTGAAGGAAACAATCGGCGCCTTCGCGCTGGACGTCGATGCGTACGGTGTGTGCGTTGCCACCTTCTCGCGACCACCCGTCAACGCCGTCTCGATTGCGGTCTATGAGGATCTCGGTCGACTGGTCGACCGCGTCGAGAGTGACGATACGATCCGGGCTGTGGTCCTAGCGGCGCCCGGCGACGCCCGCGCGTGGTGCGGAGGTGCCGACCTCAAGGATTTCGTCGACATCGAAGTTGCCGCCCGCAAGCAGCGTTACGCCTTCATCAACGTGCAGCTGCCGCGATTCTACGCGATGGATAGACCGGTGATCGCTGCGATCAACGGCGCCGCGATCGGCGTGGGCATGATCCTGGCCGCGCTGTGCGACATGCGGGTCGTTGCCGAGGATGCGCGTTTCGCCTGTCCGGAGATCGACTATGGATTGGTCGCTGGCGGCGCGGCGCTCTTTGCGCACGTCAATATGCCGGAGGCCAAGATCCGCGAAATGATGTTCACGGGCGCACGTTTTACCGCGCGTGAACTCGAGCCGACCGGTTTCTTCAATTATGTCGTGCCGCGCGCAGAAGTGCTTCCCAGGGCGATCGCGCTGGCGCAGCAGATCGCAACCAAAAGCCTTCCCGCGCTGCGCGCGCGAAAAGTCGCTTCGGCGATGCTGGAAGGCCGCGGCTGGGTTCAAGCCTATCTCGATGCGCAGGCGCTGTCGGCGGAACTGACCGCAGGGCGTGACGGGGGCGAGGGGGTGCGCGCCTTTCTCGCTGGCCGAGCGCCGGACTATCAGGATCGCTAGCGGCGCCTTTCGATCTTTTTGGGCGCAACGTCGTCATCACGTTCTTGTGCGAGCATGTTGAGCAGTCGTTCCGCCATCTCCGTGCCCGCTTTCGTAAGGTTGCGGGGCCGTCGGTACAGCAGCCAAGTTATGACGAGTTGATTGACGCCACCGACCAACAGAGCCGCAGTCTCGTAGGGGTCGCGGTCGGCCGACCATTCGCCTTCCGCCATGCCTTGGCGCACGAGAAAGACGACCACACGCGAGAAATCGTCGATGCTGCTCTTTAGTTCGGTCTCGTTGACGAACACGCTGGGCCAGATTTCGAGGTATAGTAGCCGCGCCCACTCGGCGTGTTCGCGCGCATAGTCGGCGGACATTGAGAAATAGAGCATCAGCCGCTCGCGCGCCGTCACCTTTCCGGCCACCGCCTCGCAATATTCCTCGAAGAATGTCGCGAGATGGGAGATCGGAACGTCGTAAGCGAGGTCTTCCTTGCTGCGATAATATTCATAGAGGTTGGACGTCGAGATTCCGGCCTCTGCGGCGATATCGGCGATCCGCGACCGCGAGATGCCATCGCGCGCGAAGACACGCAGCGCCGCATTGAGGATCTGTTGCGCTGTCCGCTTGCTGCGATCCTGCTTGCGTTCGGTGGCGCGCTTCGGACGGTCCGCAATCGTTTCCAGCAAGCGCTCCCACGCTGTGAGGGAACCTCCTTCGTCCGCGCCGCCGCTCGTAAGCGCAGTCGCCGAGTCGGCGTCGGGCGCGTCCGTTGGCACGATCAGGCTGATCTTCGTTGGCATTGCATGCTCCAAAGCGCGACAACCACCGCAGCGCCTTTCCGCAAACCTGTAACAGCACCGTAAGCGCCGACCAAGTGTCGGTTTGCTGCATAATGCAGTTTTGGCAAATTTCGGCGGAATTGAAGGCATTTTTCATGGGTTGACGCAAGCGAAGATCAGGCTCTAGTCAAAAAATCCCGACGAAAAGTCGAATTTTATTGACGTCGTGGCGACCCTTGCGTAGCTCTTCATCATCATAGCGCGCTTCGAAAGGCTCAGAAGATGGGCCTTCGGCGATATGGGAGGGATGCGATGACGGGCATGTTCCGGATCAGCCGATTGACAGGCGACGTTGCTGCGCTTGCGGGCATGCGTCGTACGACCGATGGTTGACCTCGCAGCAGCCGCCGACCGGCTCATCCAGGCGTATAATGCGAAGGATTTTGACGGGATGGCGACGATGATCGCCCCCGATCTCGATTTTGCGCACTTCAATCGTGCCTTCGTGCTCGACAGCCGCGATGCCCTGCTCGACGTGCTCAAGGATTTCGCATCCCGATATGTGCCGGACCGCCACTTCGAAGCGCCCGAACGCGTCAGCGTGTGCGGCGATATCGTGGTGCGCGAGGCCTGGTATGCCGGCACCGCCGCCGTCGATCTGCCGGGCTTCGGCGCGGCCGGGGAGGCATTTCGCCTAAGGTTCTGCAGCGTCATGCGCTTCGATGCGAACGGGATCCTGCTGGAATGGAAAGATCACGGCTGAGTCGAAAGCCGGCGCGTCGAAGTTGAAGGAAAAGACGATGAAAGTTGGTATGTTTCAAACGCCGTTCCTGCGGCCGGAGCGCACCCCGAAGCAGGTGTTCGACTGGGCGGTCCGTCAGGCAGTGCATGCCGACAAGATCGGCTTTAGCGAATATTGGGTCGGCGAACATGGCACACTCGACTGGGAGTCGATTCCCAGTCCCGAGCTCGTGATCGCGGCCGCGGCGGCACAAACCAGCCAGATCAAGTTCGGCCCGCTCGCTCATCTGCTGCCATACCATCATCCGGCGACGCTTGCCGTGCAGACGGCTTGGCTCAGCCAGGTGCTGGAAGGCCGCTACATGCTCGGCGTCGCCACCGGCGCTTATCCGACCGATGCGGCGCTGCGCGGCATAACCGATATGTCGAAGAACCATGCGATGATGCTCGAGGCGATCGACATCATGGAGCAGGTTTGGAAGGGCGAGGAATTCCAGCACGAGGGCCAGTTCTGGAATGCCGGCTATCCCAAGGTCGACCCAAGCCATCCGCCGCGCGATTTGAAGCCTTGGGGCGGCAAGATGCAAATGGCGATGACGGGGCTGAGCGCACCGTCACCGTCGATCGGTTTTGCCGGTACCCACGGCTTCATTCCGGCATCGGTATACGCCGGCAATGCCTTCCTGCGCAGCCACTTCGAGACCTATCGCGAAAAGATGCAGGAGGCCGGCCGCGAGTCCGATCGCTCGGCACACCGCGTGGTTCGCGACGTGATCGTCGCCGATACCGACGAAGAAGCGCGCAAACTTGCGGTCGACGGGATCGGCCATGCCTGGATGTCGTACATCAAGCCCACGTACGAGCGCTTCGGCGTGCTCAAGGGGCTGATGCACGATCCCGATATGGATCCTGCGCTGGTCGATGCCAACTATCTGGCGGAGCATGTCTGGATCGTGGGCTCGCCCGACACGGTCGCACGCAAGATGGAAGCCTGGTTCGACGATCTCGGCGGTCCCTTCGGCACGCTGCTGATCTACAGCCATGATTACATCGACGCGCCCGAGGCTTGGGAACATTCGATGGACCTGCTGGTCAACGAAGTGGCGCCTCGCCTCGAGAAGGTCGCAGAGACGGAGGAGGCCTGACCCATGGCACGCTTGTCGGGAAAGGTCGCCATCATCACCGGAGCCGCTCAAGGCATGGGAGAGGCGCATGCGCGGCTGTTCGTGCGCGAAGGCGCGCAGGTGGTTTTGACCGACCTCAACCGCACGGGCGGTGCTGCGCTCGCGCAGGACTTGGGCGAAGCGGCGCTCTTCGTGGAGCATGACGTGGCGAGCGCCGCCGGATGGGCGCGCGTCGTCGAGCAAACCGAAGCAAAGTTCGGACCGCCGACCGTGTTGGTGAACAACGCCGGCGTCATTGGGCCGGTGCAGGGCTTGCTCGACTTCGCCGAGGACGATTTTCTCAAGGTCTGCGCAATCAACCAGCTCGGTGTATTCCTCGGCATGAAAGCCGTCCTGCCGGCGATGATCGCGTCTGGCGGTGGGTCGATCGTCAATATCTCGTCGATCGCGGGGATGCTCGGCACAAAGGAATCCTCCAACGCGGCTTATTGCGCGAGCAAATGGGCCGTTCGCGGCATGAGCAAGTTGATCGCCGCCCAGCACGGCAAGGATGGTATCCGCGTGAATTCGGTGCATCCGGGCTACATCCTGACACCGATGATGATCGCGGCGACCGATGAGCATGGCGGCGGTGCTGCGGCGGCCATACCGCTTGGGCGCCTCGCGAAGCCGCACGAAGTTTCGAACGTGGTTCTGTTCCTCGCGTCCGACGAAGCGTCGTTCGTGTCGGGCGCAGAGCATGTGGTGGACGGCGCGATGATCGCCGGCTGACCAAGCAACCCAGCCGAGACCCGAAAATGGGCCGGCTCTCTTAGGGAGGATAGGACATGAAACGGCACCTTTTTCTGGCATGCGTCTCGACGCTGCCATTCGTGGCGATCGCTGCCCCAGTGGCCGCACAGACCGAAGCGGCCAGTCCGGCACCGGTCTCGCCACCGACCGGCACGCAGCCCGCTCATGGCACGCAAGGACGCGTTACGAACGAAACCAGCACCGGTATGGCTGACAACACTTTGGCCGACATCATCGTCACCGCCAACAAGCGGAGCCAGTCGATCAACAATGTCGGCCTGACGATCACGGCGGCCGATGCGAGCACGCTCGCGGATCGCGGCGTTGCGAGCGTTGCCGACCTCGGCAAGCTCGTACCCGGCTTCACCTATACCGAATCCCTCTATTCCACCCCGGTGTTCACGCTCCGCGGCATCGGGCTGTATGACGCGACCTTCGGCGCCTCGCCATCGGTTTCGATCTATACCGACCAGATCCCGCGCAACGTGCCGGTAATGTCTCAAGCGCTCGATCTCGACCTCGATCGGGTCGAAGTGCTCAAAGGGCCGCAAGGAACCTTGTTCGGCCAGAGTTCCACCGGGGGGGCGATCAACTACATCCTCGGCAAGCCGACCTCGAGCCTGAAATATGGCTTCGATGCGTCGTATGAGAGTTATGACAAGGTTCAGGCGTCGGGCTTCGTCAGCGGACCGATCAGCGATACGCTGAGCGCGCGATTGGCGTTGCGGGTCACGAATGGCGGTGACTGGCAGTACAGTTTGTCGCGCCCGCGCGACACCAACGGCGCAACCCGCAAGTTCGAGGGCCGGGTGACGCTCGACTGGCATCCGACCGATCGGCTCAAGGTCGAGCTGATCGGCACGGGCGTGCGGGATCGCTCCGACGTGCAGGCTCCACAATATCTGGGCACCTTGCTCAACACCTACAGCACGGCGTCGCTGGCGGCGGCGAATGCCAACCCGGCGACGCGCAATCCGTACGGAGTCGTCAACAATGCGCTTTACGCCGGCCTGACCACCCCCGGTTCTCCCAATTACGACGCATCCCTGCTGGGCCGGCAGGCGACCGTAACCGGGCGCATCAACGGGAGCGACCCGGTGGCAGCGGCGAATGCGCGCGCCTTGCTCGGCACGCCGATCGCGAGCGGCAGCAATCGCGCGGCGGAATGGACCAACGGTCTGTTGCAGCCGTCGGACAATTATTACTATCAGGCTGCCCTGCGCGGCGATTATTCACTGAATGATCACTTGACCCTGACCTCGGTCACCGCCTTGGCGCGGCAGCGTTTGAGCTATTTCCAAGACCTCGACGCCACGGTCGCGCAGGCGGTTGACGTCCCGATCTTCGGCTCGGTCGCGACCTTCAATCAGGAAGTCCGGCTGGCGCTCGACGTCGATGGCTTCAATGGCATCGTCGGCGGGACCTACGATCACCTGCAGTCGAAACAGACCAATTTCTTTCAGCTATACGATTATTCGGGCAATGCGCCCTTCGGCGCGGGTGGCCCGACGATTGGCCTGACCCAGAATGCCTTCAGTTCGACGATGAAGAGCTATGCCGGCTTCGCCAACGCGGAATATAAAGTAACACCGCATTTCACCGTCAACGGCGGTGTTCGCTACACCGAGAACGACCAGACTGCGCAATATTGCTACAGTGATCCGCTGGGTGCGGGGCCGGACCAGGTGTTTTCCGTGTTCGAAGGGTTGTTCGGCAATCCGGGTCTGCCTCCCCTGACCAAGGGGCAGTGCTTCCCGCTCGGCGACGGACTGAATGGCACGACGTTCGGCAAATCGACGCGCACTCCGGTCAATCGCTCGCTTAACGAACATAATTGGTCATTCCGCGCTGGTGCGAATTACAAGTTTGACCAGGGTGCGCTGCTATATGCGACGATCAGCCAAGGGTACAAAGCCGGCATTTTCTCGGCAATCGGTGCCTCCAGCGTCTCGCAATACGCCTCGGCCACCCAAGAAAAGGTGATCTCGTACGAAGCCGGCATAAAGCTGCCGCTGGCCGACCGTAAAATTCAGCTGAATGCAGCTGGCTTCTACTATGATTATTCGAACAAGCAGGTTCGCGGTCGTATCAACGACGCCGTCTACGGTCTGCTCGAAAAACTGATCAACGTTCCCAAATCCTACGTGCTTGGGTTCGAAGGTGACGTACTGATCCGGCCGGTTGACGGCCTGACCTTCAGCGCCAGCGGTACCTACCTCAAGTCCAAAGTCTCGGGCGATTTCAGCAAGACTCCGGATGGTTCGGCGGTCTACAATTCGGCAGGCTACACGGGCAATTTCCGTGGATCGCAACTGCCCTATACGCCCGAGTTCAGCGCCAATGCCGACATCCAATATGAATGGACGATGGGCGCGATCAAGCCATTCGTCGGCGGCAACCTGCTGTATCAGGGTCGCGAAAACGCGACCTTCAACAACGCCGCGCTGCCCGCGACCGATTTCAACATACCGGGATATGCAACCTTTGATCTTCGCGCCGGCATCGAAGGGCGCGACGCAAAATGGAAGGTTTCGGTCTTCGGGCGCAACGTCGGCAACAAGAATTACACGACGAGCGTCACCACGTACCTCGACACCATTTTCCGCTTTACCGGTCGCCCGTCGATCTACGGTGTGTCGTTTTCGTATCGATACTAATCTTCCATGGCGTGGTGGGTGCGCTCACCACGCCGCATTTTTTGTAAAGAGGGCTCGTGGCCAATCCATTTCCTGAAGATGCCGTCCACGCGCTTATGGCTGAGTTCGGTCGCTCTGGCGTCCGTGAGCTTCACGTGCGGCATGGGGACTTCGAACTGTATCTCTCGAACGACTCCGCCGGCGGAGGCATGATCACGACGGTGCCGGCGCATGCGGCACCGGCCATGCGGGCGGATCCGGTAGAGCTACCTACGCCGGCGGTCTCGTCGGAGGAGATCGCGCTCGGCACCTTACCCCCGGATGCCGACAT
This sequence comes from uncultured Sphingomonas sp., assembly GCA_964243205.1. Lineage (GTDB taxonomy): Bacteria > Pseudomonadota > Alphaproteobacteria > Sphingomonadales > Sphingomonadaceae > Sphingomonas. The sequence continues at coordinate 3,876 of CAXTEO010000044.1, read as the reverse complement.
CGTCTTCGCCCCCAACCTCGGTACTTTCTATCGATCGCCCAAACCCGGTGCGGCCTTTTACGTCGAGCTTGGCTCGGAGGTGAGCATCGGCGACGAACTGTGCCTGATCGAGGTGATGAAATTGTTCACTGCAGTGCGTGCCGAAGTGGCGGGACGGGTTCATGCGATCCTCGCTCCGGATGGCGAGATGGTCGAAGCGGGCCAGCCGCTCTTTGCGATCGTGAGGACATAATGGCGATCAAACGGCTCTTCGTCGCCAATCGCGGCGAGATCGCGCTGCGCATCGTTCGCGCCGCGCAGGCGCTCAATATCGAAACCGTCGTGGCGGTATCGGATGCAGATCGCGATAGCGCGGCGGCCCGCCTCGCAGACCGCAGTATCGTGCTGGGGCCAGCCTCGGCCTCGAAAAGCTATCTCGATCCGCGCCTCGTTGTGCATGCGGCCAGGGAAAGCGGCTGCGATGGTCTCCATCCCGGCTATGGCTTCCTGTCGGAACGCGCGATCCTGCCGCGTCTCTGCGCCCAATATGGCATCGCCTTTGTTGGACCTGATCCCGACATGATCGACGCGCTCGGCGACAAGATCCGCGCACGCGCGATGGCGCGGGCCGCGGGCGTTCCGTTGGTGCCCGGCAGCGATGGTATCGCTTCCGCGCAGGATGCGCGTCGGGAAGGGGACCGGATTGGCTATCCCGTTTTGCTCAAGGCCTCGGCCGGCGGCGGGGGACGCGGCATGGTGATCGCGAACAACGGCGATGAGGCCGAGGCCGGTTTCGACCGTGCCTCCGCCGAAGCTGTTGCTGCGTTCGGCGACGGTACTCTTTTCATGGAACGCTTCGTGCCGCTGGCTCGCCATGTTGAGGTTCAGCTGATGGGGGACGGGCAGGGCAACGTCCTGCATTTCGGCGAACGCGATTGTTCGGTTCAGCGACGATACCAGAAAGTCGTGGAGGAGGCGCCGTGTGCCGCCATGCCCGACGATCTGCGCAAGCAGCTCCACGCGTCTGCGATCGCGCTCGCCAAGAGCGTCAACTATCGCAACGCCGGGACCGCGGAGTTTCTGTACGATGTCGTCCGCCAGGAATTTTATTTCATCGAGGTCAATGCACGCATCCAGGTCGAGCACCCGGTAAGCGAAATGATTTCGGGCTTCGACCTCGTCCAGGAGCAACTCCGTATCGCCGGTGGTGCAGCGCTTTCGGTCTCGCAGGACCAGATCAAGCTTCACGGTCACGCGATTGAATGCCGCATCAACGCCGAGAACGTCGAGCGCGATTTCCTGCCGAGCCCCGGTACGGTCACGCGGTGGAGCCCTCCCGAGGGGCGTGGTATCCGGCTCGACAGTCACATGCGTGCGGGCGCTGTAATCCCGCCGTTTTATGACAGCATGATCGGCAAATTGATCGTGCACGCCGATACCCGTGTCGAGGCGATCGCGCTGATGGCGGACGCGCTCGATCGCTTTGTGATCGAAGGCATCCCGACGACGCTCGATCTCCACCGGGCAATCTTCGCCCATCCGGATTTCATCGAAAACCGCATCCACACACGCTGGCTGGAACAGGTTTTGCTGGCCGAGCGTGAGATGGCTGCGGCATGACCGGCGACAAGAGCCTTGCTGCGGCCATCAATGACGCACGCGCGCTGTTGGACGCGCTCCTCGCCAATAACTGGCATGATGCGCATGTGGCGACCGCAGAAACGGAGATCTTCATCGCGCAATCAGTAGGTCGGGCTAACCCGATGCGGATTACATCCGCTCACAGTGGTTCGGTGCCGCCGGTTGCTGCTGTCGAGGTGGTGGTAAAAGCGCCTCATGTCTCAACCATCGTTTCGATCGTGGCCATTGGCACGATGTTGGAAGCCGGATCGTCCATCGCTCGTTTGCGTGTCCTTGACGAGGAACACGAGTTGTTGACCGAGCGCGCGGGGATAGTTTGCGCCACTTATGTTGCACCGGGCGACCTCGTTGAGTTCGGTGTATCCGTGGCAGGAGTGAGCGCGTGAGCGATACACCTTGGCATGTCGACCGCGACTCATCCTCAGCCGTAGTTCGCATGGACTGGACTCGGGCTCAGATCGCCGCGCTTTACGATCAGCCGTTCGACGATCTGATGTTCGCCGCCCAAACCGTCCACCGCGCGCATCACGCCGCGGGCGAGGTGCAGCTGTGCACGTTGTTGTCGATCAAGACTGGCGGTTGCCCCGAGGATTGCGGCTATTGCAATCAGTCGGTGTCGGCCGAGACCGAGCTCAAGGCGACCAAATTGATGGACGTCCGCGCTGTCCTCCAATCGGCGGCGCAGGCCAGGGATTCGGGCAGCCAGCGCTTCTGCATGGGTGCCGCTTGGCGCAACCCCAAGGACCGCGACATGCCCGCGATCATCGCGATGGTGAAGGGCGTGCGCGAAATGGGGATGGAGACCTGCATGACGCTCGGCATGCTCGAACCGCACCAGGCGAAGCAGCTCGCCGACGCCGGGCTCGATTATTACAACCACAATATCGACACCTCGCCGGAGAAATATGCCGAGGTGATTACCACGCGCAGCTTCCAGGACCGGCTCGACACGCTCGAGAATGTCCGCGACGCCGGGATCAACGTGTGCTGCGGCGGGATCGTCGGGATGGGCGAGACGCGCGCCGATCGCGTCGGCTTCGTCCATGCGCTCGCCACCTTGCCGCGCCATCCCGAGAGCGTGCCGGTCAATGCGCTGGTGCCGGTCAAGGGCACCGTGCTCGGCAACATGCTCGCCGACACGCCGCTCGCCAAGATCGACGATATCGAGTTCGTCCGCACCGTCGCGGTCGCGCGCATCACCATGCCGCTGAGCATGGTGCGGCTGTCGGCCGGGCGCGAGAGCATGTCCGAGGCGACGCAGGCGCTGTGTTTCATGGCGGGCGCCAACTCGATCTTCACCGGCGACAAATTGCTCACCACGGGCAATGCCGGCGACGACAAGGACGCCGCGCTGATGACGAAGCTCGGGTTGCGGCCGATGCTGGGCGAAGAGCCGATGCGCGCCTAGTCCTGCCGCATCGCTGTGGCGAAGGCTCCGTCGAGGTAGAGCATGGCCGGCGCATCGTGCCGGCAGGGCATTGCACCGACTCGCCCGATCAGGATTGTGTGTGTTCCATGATCGTGCGTGTCTTCGAGCGTGCACTCGAACGCAGCGATCGCTTCGCAAAGCATCGGCTGTCTTTGCGGACCCTCTGTCCAGGCGTCGTCGAGGAAGCGTGCTGCGCCATCGAGCCCGCGCTGCGCCGAGAAGATCGCGACCGTTTCATTATGATCTGACGCCAGCAGATTGACGCTGAAAGCACCGGCGCGGTGGACGAGGGCATGGGCGCTGGCGTTACGATTGATGCACGCCAGCAGCATCGGGGGATCCGCGCAAAGCGAGGTCCAGGCGGTCGCCGCCAAACCGGTGCGATCACCGTCGATTCCAGCCGCGACGATCGCAACGGCTCCGGGCACGCGGCGCATTTGCGCAAGATAGGTCGTACGGTGATCGCAAGCCATGCGCGCGTCGCGGTCGAGCGGCGCGTCGAGCGACTTGATGCTTTGCGACATGAAAGTTGCATTTCCGAAAAATGGTCAGAAACGTTCGACCGCATCGTCAGAAATGTCGATGAACATGAAACCGAACAATCGTCGGATATATTGACATTAGCTGAAGTTGCAATATGCAGACCGAAGGAGAGAAAACATTATGGTCTCGATCAATGTCACCTGTGCCGATGAGACACGGGGCTATGTACAGCGCAGCAAGCTAGTCGAAGCGGCGGCGCCCTTCGATCGTGCGCAGCTGGAAGATGCTGCATGAAGAAACTCTACCCCGACGCTGCCGCTGCGCTCGAAGGGCTGCTCCACGAC
>CAXTEO010000043.1:0-31057 GCA_964243205.1 uncultured Sphingomonas sp. | reverse complement strand
TATCGCCGAGGCCCTTGCGCACGCTGACGTCGCGCACCGCATTGGGCCCGCCGACGACGCGAAGCAGCCGGTCGTTGGCTGTATTGTCGCTCATCGTCAGCGCGCGCTGAAGCAATTCGCCGATGGTGGTCTGATAGCCCTGGTCGCCCTTGATCAATGCGGCGATCGGCTGGTGGAACAAGGTGATGTCTTCGCGCTTCAGCGTCACCGGATCGTCTAGCTTGAGCCGCCCGGTATCGCGGTAGTCGAGCACGGTCATCGCGACCCACAATTTGCTGACGCTTTGTTGCGGATAGCGCTGGTCGCCGCCGGTATCGACGCACCAGCCCTGATCGATGCTGCGCACCGCCACGCCAACCCGCCCGTCGAAGGCGCGCACCAAGGCGGCGACGTTGGCGACCAGCAGCGACGGCGCCGACACCAGCCGCGGTGCCGGCGGCTGGACGGCGGCCATCGTCGGCAGCGGTACGTTCGGCGCCGGAACGATCCGCGCGTCATCGACATTGGCGTCGCTCACGCACGCGCACAAAGCGACGCTCAACAGCACGACAGCGGCAGGTTTGGGAAATCGATACGGAAGGATACGCTTCACCGTTTATGCCCAGTTCCAATACGCGAACTCACAGTCCCCGAATAAGGCCACAATAGGATTGAGGTATCCCTGCGACCTCGCGTTGCGACGAACAGCATGGCGGTTGCGACGAGGCGAATCGAGCCGGGGGAACTCGCTAGGTATTTGAACTAGGGCACCAAAACCGTATCGACCGCCTCGGGCAGCAAATCGGGATAATCGAGCGTGTAGTGCAAGCCCCGCGATTCATGCCGATGCAGTGCCGATCGCACGATCAACTCGGCGGTCTGCAACAGATTGCGCAGCTCGATCAGATCGGGCGTGACGCGGAAATGCCCGTAATAATCGTTCACTTCGTCGGTCAGCATGCGGATGCGGTGCTGCGCGCGTTCCAGCCGCTTTGTCGTGCGCACGATCCCGACATAATTCCACATGAAACGGCGGATCTCGGTCCAGTTCTGCTTGATCACCACCTCTTCGTCCGAATCGCCGACGCGGCTTTCGTCCCACGCGCGGATCGCCGGCGGGGCGGGCAGTTCGTCCCAATGCTCGGCGATATGCTGCGCGCACGCTTCGCCGAACACGAAGCATTCGAGCAGCGAATTGGAGGCCAGGCGGTTCGCGCCGTGCAGTCCGCTCTCGCTGCATTCGCCGGCCGCGTAGAGCCCGGGCATGTCAGTCCGCCCATCGAGATCGATTACCACGCCGCCGCAGGTGTAATGCTGCGCCGGCACGACCGGGATCGGCTCTTTCGTCATGTCGATGCCAAGCCCGAGCAGCTTCTCGTGGATGTTGGGGAAATGCTCGCGGATGAACGCCTCGCCCTTGTGGCTGATGTCGAGATGGACATAGTCGAGCCCGAGCCGCTTGATCTCGTGATCGATCGCGCGCGCCACCACGTCGCGCGGGGCGAGTTCGAGGCGGGGATCGAAATCGGGCATGAAGCGATAGCCGGTGTCGGGGATCAGCAGATGCCCGCCCTCGCCGCGCACGGCTTCCGTGATCAGGAAATTCTTGACCTCGAGATTGTAGAGGCAGGTCGGGTGGAACTGCATCATCTCCATGTTGGAGACGCGGCAGCCCGCGCGCCACGCCATCGCGATGCCGTCGCCGGTCGCGCCCGAGGGGGCGGTCGAGAAGAGATAGGTGCGCCCCGCGCCGCCCGTCGCGAGGATCGTCGCCCGCGCGGTATAGACTTCGACCCGGCCGGTCGCGCGGTTCATCGCATAGACGCCCCACACATGGCCCGCGCCCGAATAGCGTTCCTCATGCTTGCCCGTCGCGAGGTCGATCGCGACCATGTCGGGGACGAGCGTGATGTTGGGGTGCTCGGTCGCGGCACGTTGCAGCGCTTCCTGCACCGCCCAGCCGGTCGCATCGGCGACATGGACGATGCGGCGATGCGAGTGACCGCCTTCGCGCGTGAGGTGGAGGCCGTTTCCCTCGGTCGCAAACGGCACGCCCAATTCCTCGAGCCGCGCGATCGCGGCGGGCGCCTGCGTCACGACGAATTCGACGGTCGCGCGGTCGTTGAGCCCCGCGCCGGCGATCATCGTGTCCTCGATATGGCTTTCGAACGTGTCGCCTTCCTCGAGCACCGCGGCGATTCCGCCTTGCGCCCAGGCGGTCGACCCTTCGTTCATCGCGCCCTTGGCCAGCACGGTGACCTTGAAGCGATCAGCAAGGTTGAGCGCGGCGGTGAGGCCGGCCGCGCCGGAACCGATGACGAGGACGTCGGAAGTTTTGGTCTCTGGCACGCGCGTCTTTCTCATCCGTCGCCCCGGCGGAGGCCGGGGCCGCTCAGCTAGATGCCCGTGGCTGGCGTCTTGCGCAAACGCCAGCGGCCCCGGCCTCCGCCGGGGCAACGATCACGCCGCGTTCGAAGCCCTGGTCAGATTGAGGAACACGTCCTCCAGGTCCGCCTCGCGCGTCGACACGTCGACGATGCCGAACCCGTCGGCCTGCACCGCGGCGAGCACTTCGCCGGCATTCACTCGATCCTTGGCATACGTGATCGCCAGCGTACGATTGCCCTTCAATTCGATCTTCTGGAAACACGTCGCACTCGGCAAGGCAGCGACGTCGCGGTCGACCGTCACCTCGACCAGTTTCTCGGTCGCCATGCCGACCAGTTCGCGCGTCGGTTTGTTGGCGATCATCTTGCCATGGTTGATGATCGCGATCCGGTCGCACAATTGCTCGGCTTCCTCGAGATAATGCGTCGTCAGCACCACCGTCATGCCCTGCGCGTTGAGCTGGCGGACATAGGCCCAGAGCTGCTGGCGAAGCTCGATGTCGACGCCCGCGGTCGGCTCGTCGAGCACGAGGACGGGTGGCGTGTGGACCATCGCCTTGGCGACCATCAGCCGGCGCTTCATCCCGCCCGACAGCGTGCGGGCATAGGCATTGGCCTTGTCTTCGAGATGCACCGCGCGCAGCAATTCCATCGAGCGGCGCTTGGCCTTGGGCACGCCGTAGAGGCCGGCCTGGATCTCGAGCGTTTCGACCGGCGTAAAGAACGGGTCGAACAGGATCTCCTGGTTGACGATCCCGATCGAGGCCTTGGCGTTGCGCGGGTGCTTCTCGGTGTCGAAGCCCCAGATCGTGGCCGAGCCGCTGGTCTTGTTGACGAGCCCGGCGAGGATGTTGATCAGCGTCGACTTGCCAGCACCATTCGGCCCGAGCAGTCCGAAGATCTGCCCGCGCGGCACGTCGAACGACACGTCGTCGAGCGCGCGCTTGCCGCCTTTGTAGGTTTTGCACAGGTTCGCGATGGAGATGGCGGCCTCGGTCATGCGAATTGCCTTACGGCGTTTGGAGGCGTGCCGCCAACCCCAAGCGCGCCAAAACCACGCGAAGCGCAGCTCTCCTCTTCGCGTTCTTCTTTCCTTCGCGGTCTTCGCGTGAACCCCTTCTTTCGACGGCGCCGATCGTGTCTTCGGCCGAGTTTCACGCGAAGACCGCGAAGGAAAGAAGGACGCGAAGAGTTTTAAGCGGCTGCGCCGGGGTGATTGCTCGCGCCCGATGCGCTTGCTATCGGCATTGCATGATCGCACCGCCCGAAATCGTCCGCGTCACCCACGCCCGCAATATTTGCGACGGCGCCACCGACATTCCCGGTGGCGCGAGCCTCGGCCATCCGCGCGTGTTTCTCGAAATCGACGAGAGCGGCTATGTCGATTGCGGCTATTGCGACCGCCGCTTCGTGCTGATCGGCGGGCCGGCCGACGGCGTCGATCCGGCGACTTTGCACGATCACGGGGATGGCGCAGGCCTTTAAGCCGCCTATATCGGTGCGATGACCAGCCCGACAGACCCCCGCGCGTTCCTGTATCATGATGGCCAGCTCGATCCGGCCGAGGCGCAAAGGCTCACCGCTGCAGCGCTCGGCAAGGCCGACGATGGCGAATTGTACCTGCAATATCGCAAGTCCGAAGCGTTCGGCTTCGACGATGGCCGGCTGAAGACCGCGAGCTACGACACGCATTCGGGCTTCGGGCTCCGCGCCGTGTCGGGTGAGATGACCGCCTTCGCCCATGCCAACGAACTCAGCGCCGCCGCGATCAGGCGCGCCAGCGAGACGATGGCGCTGATCGACCCCTCGACCGGCTCCAAGGCCGGCCCACCGCGCGCGACCAACCGCCATCTCTATACTGCGTCCGACCCGCTCGATTTGATCCCGTTCGCCGAAAAGGTGAACCTCTGCCAGACGATCGACGCCGCGGCGCGCGCGCGCGATCCGCGTGTCGCGCAGGTATCGGTGTCGCTGTCGGGCACGTGGAACGTGGTCGAGATCGTCCGCGCCGACGGCTTCATCGCCACCGACGTGCGACCGCTGGTGCGGCTCAACGTCAGCATCGTGGTCGAGCAGAACGGCCGGCGCGAGACGGGCAATTTCGGCATGGGCGGCCGCTATCTCTACGACCAGCTGATGGCGCCCGAAACCTGGAACCGTGCGATCGACGAGGCGCTGGCGCAAGCGCTCGTCAATCTCGTCGCGGTCGATGCCCCCGCCGGCGAGATGACCGTGCTGCTCGGGCCGGGCTGGCCCGGCATCCTGCTGCACGAGGCGATCGGCCACGGGCTCGAGGGCGATTTCAACCGCAAGGGCACCAGCGCTTTCTCAGGGAGAATCGGCGAGCGCGTCGCGGCGCCCGGCGTCACCGTGGTCGATGACGGCTCGATCGCCGACAAGCGCGGCTCGCTGTCGATCGACGACGAAGGCACGCCGACGCAGGAAAACGTGCTGATCGAGGACGGTATCCTCAAGGGCTATATCCAGGACCGGCTCAACGCCCGCCTGATGGGCGTCGCGCCAACTGGCAATGGCCGGCGCGAATCGTTCGCGCACGCGCCGATGCCGCGAATGACGAACACGTTCATGCGCGGTGGCAAGGATGATCCGGCCGAATTGCTGAGCCGCGTGAAGAGCGGCATCTTCGCCAAGTCGTTCGGCGGCGGCCAAGTCGACATCGTCTCGGGCAAGTTCGTCTTCTCCTGCACCGAAGCCTATAAGATCGAGAATGGCCGCATCGGCGCGCCGATCAAGGGCGCGACGTTGATCGGCGACGGGCCTTCCTGCCTCACCCGCGTCGAAGGCATCGGCAATGATTTCGCGCTCGACGAAGGTGTCGGCATGTGCGGCAAGGGCGGGCAGAGCGTGCCGGCCGGCGTCGGACAGCCGACCTTGCTGGTGGCCGGATTGACGGTGGGCGGCACCGCGGCGTGACCGTCGCGCCCGATCGGCAGGAGCGCGCCTGGCCTGCGCTCGACTGGTCCGCCTGGCGCGAGACCGCGATCGGCGTCCAACTCCGCACGCAGATCGTCGGCAAGGTGCGGCTCGCCCTGACGCCGTGGCTCAACCACAGCTGGCACGTGCCGTTCTATCTCTCGGCGCGCGGGCTGACGACCTCGGCGATCCCGGTCGGCGAGCGCATCCTGCAGATCGATTTCGACTTCATCGACGACAAGGTGGTTTTCGAGACCTCGGATGGCGGTCGGCGCAGCATCCCGCTTGCCGCGGGGAGCATCGCCGACTTTCATGGCGCCGTCCTCGCCGCGCTGACGGCGCTCGACGTCACCGTCGCGATCGACGGTCGACCGAGCGAGATGGCCGACATGCCGCCCTTTGCCGAAGACACTGCCGAGCGCCCCTACGACTCGGACGCCGCCCGCGCCTTCTGGCGCGCGCTGATCCAGGTCGCGCGCGTGTTCGCGCACTTCCGCACCGGGTTTCTAGGCAAAGCGAGCCCGGTGCACTTCTTCTGGGGCAGCTTCGATCTCGCCGCGACGCGCTTTTCGGGTCGCGCCGCGCCCAGGCACCCCGGCGGCTTTCCGGGGCTCCCCGATGCGGTGACGTGCGACGCGTACAGCCACGAGGAAGCAAGCGTCGGTTTCTGGCCGGGCAGCGACGCCTATCCGCACGCCGCCTTCTACGCTTATGCCTATCCCGCGCCCGCGGGTTACGCCGCGGCCAGGATCGATCCCGTCGCAGCGACCTGGAATGCCGACCTCGGCGAATTCCTGCTCGATTACGATGCGGTGCGCACCGCCGCCGATCCCGACGCGGCGTTGCTGGCTTTCTGCCATTCGACCTACGACGCCGCCGCCGACCTTGCCGGCTGGGACCGCGACTCGCTCGAATGCCCGCTCGGCCGACCGCGCATCCCGCGAGCAGTATGACGCAGTGACCGACCTGCGATGAGTCTGGTCGAACTGGGGCGCTTCGACCGCAACGAGGCGCATATCGTCATCGGCCGGCTCGAATCCGAAGGCATTTTCGCGGTGGCGTTCGACGGCAATGCCAGCATCGCCGACGGCAGCGCGTTCTTCATCGCGGTGCGCGTGATGGTGGACGACGAGGATCTCGACGCCGCACGGCGCATCATCGGTGATACTGCCTGATTCTTAGGCAGGGCTTCGCAACTGCACAAAAATTTACGCGCTGGTAAGGTTTGCGCGGGGCGCTTTGCCCCCTGCGAGCGTCGTTTCGACTCTGGCACGGCTTTTGCGATGGTGACCCCAGGACCAAAAAACAGGGGGGTTCGCGCGTGAAGCTCGTCATTGCCATCATCAAACCATTCAAGCTCGACGAGGTCCGCGAGGCGCTCACCGAGATCGGTGTCGCCGGGATGACCGTCACCGAGGTCAAGGGTTTCGGGCGCCAGAAGGGCCAGACCGAAATCTATCGCGGCGCGGAATACAGCACCAACATGGTGCCTAAGATCAAGATCGAGGTCGTCTGCAGCGCCGATCTGGCGAGCAAAGCGGTCGAGGCGATCCAGGCCTCCGCCAATACCGGGGCGATCGGCGACGGCAAGATCTTCGTGCTCGACGTAGGACAAGCGGTTCGCATCCGCACCGGCGAGACCGACGAGACGGCCCTGTGAGCGGCGCGAACGAAGCGAATGGTGTGAGCGCTGCGAACGAAGCGCCTGGCGCGAGCACCGCGAACGACAACGCCCGCGCAAGCGGCACGAGGGGGGTGACAGTGAAGCAATCGACCAAATTGGGATTAGCCGGGCTTGCGGCCGTCGCGGCGTTCGCCGCGCTGCCGGCCTGGGCGCAGGCGCCGGCCGCCGCGGCGGTCAAGCCGTTCGTGCCGACCGCGGCGATGGTCAACAAGGGCGACACCGCCTGGATGCTGACCTCCTCTGTACTCGTGCTGATGATGTCGGTGCCCGGCCTCGCATTGTTCTACGGCGGCCTGGTGCGCACCAAGAACATGCTGTCGGTGCTGATGCAGGTCTTCATGATCGTCTGCATCGCGGCGCTGGTGTGGGTCAGCTGGGGCTATTCGATGGCCTTTACCGGCGGGTCGCCCTTCGTCGGTGGCCTGTCCAAGCTGTTCCTCAAGGGCGTCGACGCGAACTCGCTCGCGGCGACGTTCTCGAACGGCGTCTATATCCCCGAATATGCCTATGTCTGCTTCCAGATGACCTTCGCCTGCATCACGCCGGCGCTGATCGTCGGCGCCTTTGCGGAACGCGTGAAGTTCACGCCGCTAATGGTCTTCATGGTCGCGTGGATGACGATCGTCTATTTCCCGATCGCGCACATGGTCTGGTATTGGGCGGGCCCGGACTTCCTCCCCGCCGCACCGAGCGATTTCGGCTTCCTCTACGGCAAGGGCGCGCTCGATTTCGCCGGCGGCACCGTGGTTCACATCAATGCCGGTATCGCCGGCCTGGTCGGCTGCCTGGTGATCGGCAAGCGCGCGGGCTTCAACAAGGAGCCGATGCCGCCTCACTCGCTGACCATGACGATGATCGGCGCCAGCCTGCTGTGGGTCGGCTGGTTCGGCTTCAACGCCGGCTCGAACCTCGAATCGAACGGCCTGACCGCCTTGGCCTTCATCAACACCTTCGTCGCCACTGCCGCGGCGGGCGTGTCGTGGGCGATCATCGACCAGGTCAAGCACGGCAAGCCGTCGCTGCTCGGCGCGGTGACCGGTGCGGTCGCCGGCCTGGTCGCGATCACCCCGGCCTCGGGCTTCGCTTCGCCGATGACCTCGATCATCCTCGGCCTGCTCGTCTCGCCGCTCTGCTTCTTCTTCGTCACCACGGTGAAAGCTTGGGGCAAGTATGACGACTCGCTCGACGTGTTCGGCGTGCACTGCATCGGCGGCATCTTCGGCGCGCTGGCGACCGGCGTGGTCGCCGATCCCAAGCTCGGCGGCCAGGGCTGGGTCGATTACACCGCCGCGGTCGCAAAGCCCGGCGTGTACGACATGGCGACCCAGTTGTGGACGCAGGCCGAAGCGGTCGCGATCACCTTGGTGTGGTCGGGCGGCATTTCGGCCATCCTGTTCCTCGCGCTGAAATACACCGTCGGCATCCGCCCTTCGGAAGAGGTCGAGCACGAAGGCCTCGACATCACCGAACATGGCGAGCGCGCCTACAATTATTGACCCGATTGGGGGGTGGGCGACACGATCCGCCCCCCGCACGATGTTCCTCCTGCGGACGACCTAGGCCGGTGCGGCAACGCACCGGCCCTTTTTTGTGCGAAATCGGGCCAGGCCTTGCGCGCCGCCAGCGGCCCGCGGCCAACGCTCAGTCCGGATCGCGTCGATCCATCGGCGCTTGGCTGACGCCCGGTGCATCCTTGCGCGCGTAGCGCCGCGCGGCCAGCACCGCGCCGAGCACGAATCCGCCCGGCACCAGCACGACGGCGGCGGCGAGCCCGATCCGGTTCCAGTCCTTGCGTTCCAAAGCATCCGCCTCAAACAGATAGAGCATATCGGATCATTTCCCTGGCCTTGGCCGGGGAAGCGCGTTTCTTCGCCCTGAGGCACGAGCTTCTGGTCTAGCCGATCAGCCAAGGTCCGCCGCCACGAAATCGGCGCAGCGTTCGCCGATCATGATCGTCGGCGCATTGGTGTTGCCCGAGACGAGCCTTGGCATCACCGACGCATCGGAGACGTACAATCCCTCCACTCCGCGCACGCGTAACTGCGGATCGCATACCGCGGCCGCGTCCGACCCCATACGCGCAGTGCCGACCGGGTGATAGACCGTGTCGGCGCGCGCGCGGATCAGCCGTTCGAGCGCGTCGTCGTCGGTGAGATCGATCGGATAGCGGTCGCGACCGTGATGCGCGCCGAGCGGCGTCGCTTCGAGAATCCGGTACATTGCGCGCACGCCGCGCTTCATCGTCGCCATGTCGCGCGGGTCGCCGAAAAACGCCGGATCGATCAACGGCGCGGTGCGCGCATCGCTCGAGCCGAGCCGCACCGTGCCGTGGCTTTCGGGGCGGAGGACGCAGACGTGACACGAATAACCGTGCCCGGGCACTTGCGTGCGGCCGTGATCCTCGAGCGCGGCGACGACGAAATGCAGTTGCACGTCGGGCGCTGGCGCATCGGGCGTGGTGGTGAGGAACGCGCCGGCTTCGGCAAACGGCGTCGTCATCATGCCCTTGCGGCGCCGCAGCCACTGGAACAGCGCCCCCGCCATGGCGAGCTTGCCGGTCAGCGAAGTGCCGACGAAACCGGTACCCGGCGTTTCGAACGCGGCGACATAATCGATGTGGTCCTGCAGATTGGCGCCTACCGCCGGCCGATCGATTCGCACGGTGATGCCGTGCTCGGCGAGATGTGCGCCCGGCCCGATTCCCGACAGCATCAGGATCTGCGGCGTGCCGAATACCCCCGCGGCCAGGATCACGCCGCGCCGTGCGCGGATCACCTTGGCCTGGCCGCCCTGGAGATAGGCCACGCCGCACGCGCGACCGTCTTCGAACAGGACGCGCTGGGCCGTCACCCCGGTCAGCACGTGCAGGCCGGGATGCGCCGCGCGCCCGTCGAGATAGGCGCGCGCCGACGACCAGCGTTCGCCATCCTTCTGCGTGACCTGGTAAAGCCCGATCCCCTCCTGGCGGGCGCCGTTAAAATCCGCGTTGCGCGGGATTTGCAGGCTCGCGCCTGCCTCGATGAAATCCAGGCTGCCGGGATTGGCGTGGTTCTGCTCGCTGACCCATAACGGCCCGTCGCCGCCATGATAGGTATCGCCACCGCGCACATTGTGCTCGCTGCGCTTGAACCATGGCAGCACCGCGTCATACGACCAGCCGGGGCAGCCCAGCGCCGCCCAATTGTCGTAATCCCACGCATTGCCGCGAATATAGACCATCGCGTTGATCGCGCTCGATCCGCCCAGCCCCTTGCCGCGCGGCTGATATCCGCGGCGACCGTTCAGGCCGGCTTGCGGCACGGTTTCATAGCGCCAATTGGTCTTGTCGGTCTGGAAGGCGAGGAAGGCCGGGATGCGCGTGCGCAGGCCGGTATTGCGCCCGCCCGCTTCGAGCAGGGCGACGGAAAGCGTGCCGGTCTCGCTCAGGCGCCCGGCCGCCGCCGCACCCCCCGATCCGCCCCCGATGACGACGATGTCGGCTTCGTCCATTCAAGCTCTCCCCTCGACTGGCGCCATTGCGCCTTGATCGTATCGGACGTGTCGCGGCTGCCGTCATGGCTCCACCCCGGCGGCATCACCACGTAGCGGAGCTTGGCACGAAGCCCGGGCGCCCGCCACACGTCCTGCGCGATGCCGATCCATTCGTGCGTCGCCGCCCATAACAGGTTGAACGAGCCGAGATTCTTCACGATCCCGTAGCGCGGCGCATCATCGGCGCGCTCGGGCTCGAACGTGCCGAACATCTTGTCCCACACGATCAGCACGCCCGCATAATTGGTGTCGAGATAGCGCGGATTGGTGGCGTGATGCGCGCGGTGATGCGACGGCGTGTTCATCACCGCCTCGAACCAGCGCGGCATCCGGTCGATCGCCTCGGTATGGATCCAGAATTGGTAGATCAGGTTGATGCCGGCGACGAAGAACAGCATCGCCGGCGGAAAGCCGATCAACAGCAGCGGCAGGCGGAAGACGAAGCCCAGCGAGAAGAAGCCGGTCCAGGTCTGCCGCAGCGCGGTCGACAGATTATAATGCTGGCTCGAATGGTGGATGACATGGCTCGCCCAGAACCAGCGCACGCGGTGCGCCGAGCGATGGAAGACGTAATAGGACAGATCGTCGATGACGAAGGCGACGACGAACCAATACCAGCCATAACCGACGTCGAACGCGCGAAACTGCCAGACCCACACCGACAGCGCGTAAACCAGTCCCGCCGACAGTGCGCCCGCGATCGTGCTCCCCAGGCCGAGCGAAAGCGAGACGAGCGTGTCCTTCGGCTCGTAGCGCGTCCGGTCCTTCGCGCGCGCGACGATCATCTCGACCAGCACGAGCAGGATGAAGCCGGGCACGGCATATTGGACTGGGTCGGGCAGCACCATCGTCCCTGCTTACACCAGTGTCAGTGCCGCGCTAAGCCGTAATTTAATGGAGCGTCACCACGACGGCTTGCGCCCGCGACGCCGAGTCCTCGATTCCCCGTGCCTCGCTGTCGGTCACGCTGAACAGCAGCACGTCGCCAAACCTTTTCTCGCCCGACGCGACGCGAACCCCCTCGATCGCCTGGGTGAGCCGCAGCGGTGGGATCAGGCGCCGCGCCGCGACCTTGGCACCGTGGCGTTTGAGCAAGGCGACCGCGCCGTTGCCCGCGACCAGCGCGGCATTACCGTCGGTCCCGACCACCGCATCGTGCGCGACGAAGCCGCCAAGCATTTGCTCGGCGGTCTCGCGCGCTTGCGCCACGCTCGAAATGCGCGCTTCGCCGAGCCGCAGCCAGCGCGCGACCAGCGCGAGGCCGATCACCCCCGCGACACTCAGCGCGAGCTGGCCCCAACTCATGCCGGCGTGGAAAGCGCGTCGAGCAAGGGGCGAAGTCCGGTCAGATCATAGCCAGCGGCCGCCGCCTTCGCCATCGCCGCATCCGGGTTGGCGCCGGCCTTGACCGCCGCCAGTGCCCACAGGTTGCACGAGCGCGTGCCCGAGCGGCAATACGCGAGCACCGGGCCTTCGGCGCCTGCGAGCACCGCCGCCATCGCGTCGATCTGCGGATGCGAGAAGCCGGCATGGGTGATCGGAATCGCGGTGTAGCCAAGCCTGGCGGCGTGCGCGGCGGCGGCGATCTCGGCGCCGGTCGGCTGGCCCGGGTCCTCGCCGTCGGGGCGGTTGTTGACGATTGCCGCGAAGCCCGCGGCGGCGAGCTCGGCCAGTGCTTCGGGGGCGATTTGCGGGGCGACGCTGATCGTCGCGTCGATGGTGCGGAGGATGGTCATGGATCGCTTCTAGCTCGCACGACGGCGCGGCGGAAGCGGGAGATGCGCGGCGTTGTACGATGCGGCTCCCGGTTCAGCGCCGGGATGACGGCTATTTGCCCGGGCGCACCGCCAGCAAGCTCGCCACCTTCGCCTTGAAGGCGCGCAACTGCTCGCCCGCCAGCGTCGCGACGCTCGAGAAGGAGAAGCCGCGCGGGTTGACCGCGACGCCGCTGCGCAGCACTTCCCAATGCAGGTGTGGACCGGTCGACAGCCCGCTATTGCCCGAATAGCCGATGATCTCGCCCCGCGCGACATGCTGCCCGGCGCGAGTCGCGAAGCGGCTGAGATGGCCGTAATGCGTCTCGATCCCGCCGCCATGCGACATCTTGATGAAATTGCCATAGCCGCCGCTGCGCCCGGCATAGGTGATCGTCCCGTCGGCCGGCGCGTGGATCGGCGTGCCCCACGGCGTGCCGATATCGATGCCCTTGTGCATCCGCGTGAAGCCGAGCAGCGGATGGAAGCGCATCCCGAACGAGGAGGTGATCCGCGCCATCGACACCGGCATGGTGAACATGCCCTGCTTCTCGGCCTGGCCGGTCGCTTCATACCAGGTGCCGTCGGTCCATTGCACCAACTGGGTCTTGGTCGTGCCGTGATCGAGCCCGGCGAACAGCAGATTGCCGAGTTGCGTCTCGCCGGTAGCGGCACGCTTGCGTTCGATCACGAGGTCATAGGCGTCATCGCGGCCGACGCGGCCAATCGCATATTTGCTGGCGATCGCCTTGATATAGGTCTCGACCGTCTTGACCGGCACGCCGGCGGCGCGTGCAGAACGATACAGGCTCGCGCCGACCGGGCCCTGGATGCGGAGCGGCGTCGTGTCGATCGCAATCGCATGGGCGGTCATCACCAGTTGGTCGCCGACGCGCTTGAGCGTCAGTTCCTGGTCGAAGCGCGCGCGCAGCGCGAGCGCTTCGAGCGGACGTGCGACGGTCTTGTCGGGGCGGCGGCCGAGCGTCATCGGCACTTGCGTGCCGGCCTTGAGCGTGTCGAGCGCGACGGCGCCGGCGATCAATGCGACGGCGTTTTGCGAATCGCGTTCCGAAACGCCGGCGCGTTGGAGCATGTCGCCGAAACTGTCGCCATGCCCGACGGTGGCGGTACGTTCCTCGCTCGGGCGTTCGGGCGCTTCGGCGAGCGGGACGACGAGATCGTTCGACGCCATGTGGCGCCCGCTATTGGCGCCGAGCGCGAGCGGCAGGATCGCTTGCGCGCGCGCTTCCTCGTGATCGTTACCGAAGAGCGGCGCTGGCATCGTGCCGAGCAGGGGGCGGGTGATCGGCGGCGCGAGCGCGATCGCGGCAGCGCACAGGGTCGCGCACGTCGCCGCGCCACGCCACCAGTCGAGCGAGCCGATGCGCGATCCAAGATCGGGCACCCAGTCGATCTGGTGCGCTGCCGCGCGCAGTTTCTCGTAACCCGACAGCTCCGCGACCGGCACGATCGCGCGACCGAAGGAAATGGTGGCGGTGCCCCCCGCTTGCTCAAGGCCGTGATCGTTACGCAAGAACAAGGCTGATGGCCCCCGAAATGTCGAACCGCTGCCTGTCTTCGCCCCGCAGCTTCGGGCACAAGGACTGTGGCTGGCAAAGCTTAAAGTCAAATTAACCGCTGGGTTGCCGCCGCTCGCGCGCGGCGAACCGTGGGGTTGCTGCGGCAAGAGGATGGAACCGAGTCAATGCCATGGACTAGTGTGGTTAACGCATCGTGGAGATATCGTAATTTCCCCTAAATGGTTGCGCTTGGGGGTTGGGCACGCGATGTTGATGGCGTCATGCAGCGTATCGCAGAGCACGCCGTCACCGCGGTGCTGGGGCCGACCAATACCGGCAAGACGCATCTCGCGGTCGAGCGGATGTGCGGCCATTCGAGCGGCATGATCGGCTTCCCGCTGCGGCTGCTGGCGCGCGAAGTGTATGACCGTGTGGTCAAGCTGAAAGGCGCGAATCGCGTCGCGCTGATCACCGGCGAAGAGAAGATCGTCCCCAAGGATGCGCGCTGGTTCCTGTGCACGGCGGAATCGATGCCGCTCGACAAGGATCTGGCGTTCGTCGCGCTCGACGAGGCGCAATTGGGCGCCGATCCCGAACGTGGCCACGTCTTCACCGACCGCATCCTCCGCGCACGCGGGCGCGAGGAGACGATGCTGCTGGGGTCGGAGGCGCTGCGCCCCATGCTCAAGGCGCTGGTGCCCAAGATCGAGATCATCAACCGGCCGCGCTTCTCGACGCTGACCTATGCCGGCGCGAAGAAGATCAGCCGGTTGCCCAAGCGCTCGGTGATCGTCGCGTTCAGTGCCGAGGAAGTCTATGCCGTCGCCGAGATGCTGCGCCGTCTGCGCGGCGGCGCGGCGGTGGTGATGGGCGCGCTCTCCCCGCGCACCCGCAACGCGCAAGTCGCGATGTTCCAGGCGGGCGAGGTCGATTATCTCGTCGCGACCGATGCGATCGGCATGGGGCTCAACATGGACGTGGCGCATGTCGCCTTCGCCTCGCTCAACAAGTTCGACGGCCATCGCCAGCGCCGCCTGACCGTCGCCGAAATGGCGCAGATCGCCGGCCGCGCCGGTCGCCACCAGCGCGACGGCACCTTCGGCGCGCTGGTCGAGGAAGGGCCTGGGGCGTTCACGCCCGAGGAAGTGCTGGCGATCGAGGAGCATCGCTTCCCGCCGCTCGAGCATCTGTACTGGCGGCAGGGCGAGCCCGATCATGCCAGCATCGACGCGCTGATCGAAAGCCTCGAGCAGCGTCCGGCGCATCGCGTGCTGTGGGCGGCGCCGCAATCGGTCGATCTGTCGGTGCTGAAGCGCATGGCCGAGGAACCGGGGGTACGCGAGCGCTGCCGCCACCCCGCAATGGTCGCACGCTTGTGGGCGGCGTGCGGGGTTCCCGATTTCCGCAAGCTGGGCGTCGATCCGCACACGCGCTTCGTCGCGCGGCTGTTCGGCTATCTGAGCGAAGGGCAGGGGCACATCCCGCACGAATGGTTCGCCGCCGAGATCGCACGGCTCGACAATGTCGCGGGCGATGTCGAGACGCTCGCCGGGCGGATCGCGGCGGCGCGGAGCTGGTCGTATATTGCCAACCGTGCCGACTGGCTGGCCGACCCGGCGCATTGGTCGGCACGCGCGAGTGCGGTCGAAGAGCGCTTGTCCGATGCGCTGCACCTCAGCCTGACGCAGCGCTTCGTCGACAAGCGCACCACCTTGCTGATGCGCCAGATCGGCGCCGACCCGCGCGCGCTGCCGGTGACGATCGGTGAGCAGGGCGAAGTGCTGGTCGAGGATCATGCGATCGGCCGACTCGACGGCTTCCGTTTCGTCGTCGCGCCCGATGCGCGTGCTACCGACAAACGCTTGCTGCTCGCCGCGGCCGAGCGCCGGCTCGGCGACGAGCGCGCGCGGCGCGGCGCTGCCTTGGCCGAGGCGCCCGATGCCGATCTGGCGCTGGCGGGCGAGATCGGCGCCGTGCCGACCTTGTTGTGGCGCGAGCTCGCGGTGGCGACGCTCGGCCCCGGCCCGACGCTGATGCGCCCGCGCGTGCTGCTCGACCGCGCGCTCGACTGTCTGTCGGTCGATCTGCGCGGCAGGATCGAGGCGCGGCTGCGCGACTGGATCGCGGGCCAGCTCAAACGCAGCGTGCCGGGCCTAGTCGTGCTCGATTCGGTCCAGCGCGATCCTGTGGCCAGCGCCGCCTCGCGCGCGACTGCGGCGGCGTTGGTGGCACATGGCGGCATTGTCGCGCGGTCGGATGTCGCGGTGGCGGTCGACGGGCTGGATTCGGTCGCGCGCAAGGCGTTTCGTGGCGCGGGGTTCACGATCGGCGCGCTCGACCTGTTCGACGCGCGGCTGCTCAAGCCCGGACCGGCGCGCTGGCGGCGCATCTTGCTGGCCGCTCGGCATGCCAGCCCGATCGAAGCCGGGCCGCCCGATGGCGCGACCGTGCTCGATCGCGCCGCGCCCGGCGCGACGCTCGGCCACGGCTACCGCCCGGTCGGTGCGCAAGCGGTGCGGATCGACTTGATCGAGCGCATCGCGCGCGCCGCGCACGACACGCGCGGCAGCCAGGGGCGCAAGCCGTTCGTGCTAGACCCGGCGCTGGCGCTGTCGATGGGACTCACGCGCCAGACGCTCGAGCGGCTGATGGCGGGCTTCGGCTTCCGCCCGGCGCCGGGTGCAGACGATGCTTTGCGCTGGAGCTGGCGCGGTCGCCCGCCCGCGCGCGCCGTGCCGCCGCCGCGCGACACGGCGATGGCGGGTGCGTTCGCCGCGCTCGCGGATCTGGCGGTGTAGCGCCTTGGGCCGGTCCGAGCACACGATGCGGATCGACCGCTTCTTGTGGTTCGCGCGCATCGTCAAGACGCGCGACGGCGCACACGCCATGGCGACGAGCGGCCGCCTGCGGATCGACGGGCGCGCGATCGACAAGGCGGCGGCCCCGGTCCGGCTCGGCTGCGTGATCGCCTTCGCCACGCCTGGCGGGCAAGTCCGCGCGCTGCGCGTCGAGACCTTGCCGCCGCGTCGCGGCCCGCCGGAAGAAGGCCGCGCTTGCTATAGCGACCTGATCGAAAAGGACCGATCGGAGCGCGCAAACGTTGACGGCGCTGGCGCTCGCGCATAGCAGCACGAGCGTTCGTTCTCCGGGAGTGTATTAATGACCTACGTCGTCACCGATGCCTGCATCAAGTGCAAGTATATGGACTGCGTCGAAGTGTGCCCGGTCGACTGCTTCTACGAAGGCGAGAACATGCTGGTGATCAACCCCAGCGAATGCATCGATTGCGGCGTGTGCGAACCCGAATGCCCGGCCGAGGCGATCCTGCCCGATACCGAGTCGGGGCTGGAGCAATGGCTCGAACTCAACACCACTTTCTCGGCGCAATGGCCCAACGTCACGCGCAATGCCGGCCAGACTCCGCCCGATGCGGATGCGTTCAAGGGCAAGACCGGCAAGATGGAATTCTTCTCGCCCGAGCCTGGCACGGGCGACTGACCGGCGCGAAAGCGCGGCGAGTGTCGGGGAGCAGAAGCACCTTCGGGCGCTGACGCCGCGCATTCTTCGCTGCAGTGCGACGTTTGACTGGTAATTTTATTACGACTCTGTTAAACCAGCGGAGACGGAAGCGCGCATGCGCGTGTTTCCGACACGGAGACGTACACCCAACACCACATCCGCGCGCGCCCTGCAGCTTTTCTGCCGCGGACGCGTTGCACCGGATACCCGGTTCACAGAAAGGTCTTACGGAATGGCTGCCAAGGCGCTGTCCTTCGACGTCGGCGATTATGTCGTTTATCCCAAGCACGGCGTCGGCCGTGTGATCGAACTGCAACGGCAGGAAATCGCCGGGATGCAGCTCGAACTCTACGTGCTGCGTTTCGAAAAAGAGCGTATGACGCTGCGCGTGCCGACCAACAAGGCCGAAAGCGTCGGGATGCGCAAGCTTTCCAGCGACAAGACGCTGCGCGAAGCGCTCGATACGCTGACCGGCAAGCCGCGCGTGAAACGCACGATGTGGTCGCGCCGCGCGCAGGAATATGAAGCGAAGATCAATTCGGGCGACCTGGTGTCGATCGCCGAAGTGGTGCGCGACCTGTTCCGCGCCGAGGACCAGCCCGAGCAGAGCTATTCCGAGCGGCAGATCTTCGAAGGCGCGACCAGCCGCCTCGCGCGCGAACTCGCCGCGATGGAGCAGGTCGACGAGCCGACCGCACAGGAAAAGATCCTCGATATCCTGCGCAAGGCCGCGGCGATCCACAACAAGGACAAGGCTCCGGCCTGATCCCGCGATCGAGTAATGCACTATAGAAGGGGCGGCTGGCGACAGCCGCCCCTTTTGTTTTGGCCCTGCATTTGCGCTTGCATCGTTACGGTGGTGGTGTATTAATTGACCAGCACACAGGAGCCGTCATATGCGCATCATCACTCTCCTCGCCGTCCTGCCGCTCACCGCCTGCTCGTTCCACAGCGACGCTGCCCCGCCGGGCGCGGCGGCATCGGGTAGCGGCACGACGCGCAGCTTTACGGTCGGCGATTTCACCGGTGTTTCATTGCGCGGCTCGGACGATGTCGATGTCCGCGTCGGCACCGGCTTCTCGGTCCGCGCCGAAGGGCCGAGCGCCGAGCTCGACAAGCTCGAGATCGTGCGCGTCGGCGACACTTTGCGCATCGGGCGCAAGAATCGCAGCGGCTTCAGCTGGGGCGGCGGCGACCGCGACGGCGTCAAGGTGTTCGTGACGATGCCGCGGATCGTCGCGGCCGACATTGCCGGGTCGGGCAACATGGCGGTCGATCGCGTCGAGGGGCAGAGCTTCGACGGCAGCAGCGCCGGTTCGGGCAACCTCGCGATCGCCGTGCTGAGCGTGCCGCGCGCCAAATTGTCGATCGCCGGCTCGGGCGATATCGCCGCCAAAGGCAATGTCGATCGGCTGACGGTGGATGTCGCAGGATCGGGCAATGTCGCGGCGAGCGGCCTGACGGCGCGCGGCGCGTCGGTCTCGATCGCCGGCTCGGGCGATGTCCGCGCCGATGTCACCGGCGCGGCCGACGTGTCGATGGTCGGGTCGGGTAATGTCGATCTCGGCAAGCATGCGCAGTGCAAGACGAGCAAGATCGGCTCGGGCGAGGTGCATTGCGGCGGCTGATCCCGCTTGCCTGAGGCCGCGATTGCGCGGATGACTCGGCTGTGATGAAACGCCTGTGCCTCCCGCTCGTCGCGCTCGCCACCCCGCTCGCGGCGGCCGATCGCAGCATCGTCGTCACCGATTTCGGCCGGATCCGCGTGGAGGGGCCGTTCGAGCTGCACGTCGCCACGCACGGCACGCCGGCGGCGCGGATCACCGGCTCGCGCGCCGCGGCCGACCGGGTCGATCTGCGCGTCGAGGGGACTACGCTCATCGTGCGCGCGGTCGGGCAGGCGAGCGCCGGACCGTCCGGCGCCATCGCATCCGACGCGCCGGTAATCACGCTGCGCACGCTCAATCTGCAGACGGTGACGGTGATCGGCGGCGGCACGGTCGACGTCGTCGGGCCGATGCACGCCACGCGAGTCGATCTTCAGATTTCCGGCAGCGGCGCGATCACCGCCGGCGGAATCGATGCCGATCAGCTCAACGTCGCGCTGATCGGCGCGGCGACGGCGACGCTCGGCGGGCGCGCAGCCCGCGCGCGCTTGTTCAGCAACGGCGCGAGCACGATCGAGGCGACGCCGTTGCACGTCGATGCGCTGGTGCTGCGGCTCGACGGGACGGGCACGACGCATGCCAGCGCGCGCTATTCGGCCGATGTCGTGACGACCGGGCTCGGCGGCGCGATTGTCTATGGCAAGCCGAAATGCACGGTGAAAGCGCGCGGCGGTCCGATCGACTGCGGCGCCGCGCTGCCGGTCAAATAAGCCCCAAAGCGGACAGCTTGCCCAGCAAGGCGGTCGGCATGGCGTCCGCTGCCACCATCCCCGCGCCGAGATCGAGCGGCGCATCGGCGGCCTCGAGATAGCGCCAGCCCTGGTGCGCGCGCTTGGGGCGGCCTTCGGTCAGCACCAGGGCCGGATCGATATGGATCGCCACACGGCCGCCCTCGGCTTCGCCGAAATGCAGGATCGGCGAGCGCGCCACCAGCGTGTGCTTGATGATCCAGAACAGGGATCCGCCGCCGACGATCTCTTCGTGCCGTTTGGGGAGATAGCGCGTGGTGAGGAACACCGGCCCGTCCTCGCCGCGCAGGCGCAAGCGTTCCGACAGATGATCGAGGCTGGTCGCCCCGAACGCGACCTTTGTGAGATGAAGTGGCACTGCAGCGAAATGGGGAAGCGCGCGCTACCCGCCAAGCCCGCACAAAGCGGCGAGGCCGAGAAACACGAAGAAACCCATGCAATCGGTCATCATCGTCACGAACACCGCCGACGATACGGCGGGATCCACCCCGGCGCGCTCGAGCCCGACCGGGATCAGTACGCCCGACAGGCCGGCGACGAGATTGTTGATCAGGATCGCCGCGCCGAACACCACGCCCAACGTCACATTGTGGTAGAACAGGATCGTCCCGGCGCCGATCAGCACGCCGAGCAGCAAGCCGTTGGCCAGCGCGATGCGGAATTCGCGCACGATCATCCAGATCGTGTTCGAACTGGTCAGCTGGTTGGTGGCGAGCGCGCGCACCACCACGGCGAGCGTCTGGGTTCCGGCATTGCCGCCCATTCCCGACACGATTCCCATCAGCGCGGCGAGCAATGCGAATTTGGCGATCTCGCCCTCGAACAGCCCGACCACCGCGGCGGCGAGCATCGCGGTGCCGAGGTTGATCACCAGCCACAGCACGCGCGTGCGCACCGTCAGCGTGATCGGCTCGTTGATGTCGCCGTCGCCAGCGCCCGACAGCCGCAGAATGTCCTCGCCGGCTTCCTCGGAGATGATGTGGACGACGTCGTCGACCGTGATCATGCCGACCAGCCGCCCGACCGGATCGACCACGGCGGCCGAGATCAAAGCATATTTCTGGAAGCGCAACGCGACCTCTTCCTGGTCCATGTCGACCGGGATCAGCGTCTGTTCGCGCTGCATCACGTCGCTGATCGCAATCCCGCGCGGCGTGCGCAGGATCCATGACAGCGCCACCGTGCCGACCGGCTTGTGCGCCGGATCGACCACGAAGATTTCCCAGAAATCGGTGGTCAGTTCGTCATGCTGGCGCAGATAATCGAGCACGTCGCCGACCGACCAATGTTCGGGCACCGCGATCAGCTCGCGCTGCATCAGGCGGCCGGCGGTCTCCTCGTCATAGCTCAGCGCCTCTTCGATCGCGGCGCGATCGTCGGGGTCGAGCGCGCGCAGAACTTCGCGCTGGTCGGCGGGCTCCATGTCCTCGATGATCGCGACCGCGTCGTCGGTATCGAGCTCGGACGCGATGTCGGCGACCTGCGTGGCCGAAAGCGCGTCGATCAGGTCCTCGCGGACATAATCGTTCATCTCGGCGAACACGTCGCCGTCGAGCAGATCGGTGATCGCGGTGGCGAGGCCGGCGCGGTCCTCGTGCGGGGTCAGCTCGAACAGATCGGCGATGTCGGCCGGGTGGAGCGGCTCGACGAGTGCGCGCGCGCCGGCGGCGTCGCCGGCCTCGACCGCGTCGAGCACCTTGCGCACGAAGGCAGGCTTGAGGCGATCGTCCTCGTCGAGTTGCGCGGTGTCGAGCGCGGATTCGGGCAGGTCGGTCTCGCTCATCATGACCTCCTTGGCCGGTAATCCCGGGCGGTCTAGCGGGCTGTGGCAACAAAGCCAACGCCGCTTCGTTGGGCGCTGATGCGGCGGGCGATTTGCCAGTCGTGCGCCGCGTCGCTAGGGCGGCGCATACCCCATTCCAGGAGTGCTTCGATGGCCGATCTTCCCGAAAACCTGACCCTGACCCTCGATGGCGGCGACGTCGTGATCAAGCTGCGCGGCGATCTCGCGCCCAACCACGTCGCGCGCATCGCCGAGCTGGCCAATGACGGCTTCTATGACGGCGTCGTGTTTCACCGCGTCATTCCCGGCTTCATGGCGCAAGGCGGCGATCCCACCGGCACCGGCATGCACGGTTCGGACAAGCCCAATCTCGAGCAGGAATTCTCGAAAGAGCCGCACGTCCGCGGTGTCGCGTCGATGGCGCGCGCGCAGAGCCCGAACTCGGCCAACAGCCAGTTCTTCATCTGCCTCGACGATGCACGCTTCCTCGACAATCAATATACCGTGTGGGGCGAAGTGACGTCGGGCATGGAGCATGTCGACGCGCTGCCCAAGGGCGAACCGCCGCGCGCGCCGGGGAAGATCCTCAAGGCACGCGCCGAATAACGAGACGGATAGGGAGCGCCGGGATCGCGATGGGACTGAACTTCTACCCCGACGCCGGAATGATCCTCGTCTGCCACTATGATGCCATCGCGCCCGCGCCTGAGATGATCAAGTCGCGGCCGGTGGTGGTCGTGGGACCAAGATTGCGCCGACGCGGCAGGCTGGCCGCAGTGGTGCCGCTCAGCACGACCGCACCGGCGGAGATCGAGGCGTATCACTGCCGCATCACCCTCGCGCAGCCGCTACCGGCGCCGTTCGACGCGCCGACGATGTGGGGGAAGTGCGATATGGTATCTTCGGTGTCGCTCGATAGGCTGGATCGTTTCAAGGAGCCCCGCGCCCGGCACGGTGGCGCCCGACAGTGGCGAACCGGTCGACTCTCACCCGAGCAACTGGCTGCAGTACGCGTCGCCGTGCTGCGCGGGTTGGGCTGGAATCTTGACAAAATCGGCAAGATCGCTATATGAAACTGGTTCCCGCTCTGCTTGCATCGGGCTTGGAGACTGTCTGAAAAGACAGCCGGCTTCGCGCTGACGATAACAAGTTTGCGAGGCCGTTGTGTTCGAAAAGGGCCGCTTCGCGAGAAGCGGTCCTTTTTTGTGCGTCACACCTCCGGATCGGCGATCGTCGCGATCAGCCAGTCGTGGAACAGCCGCACCGGCTTTTGCGTCAACGCCCGCGGGCGGCACGCGAACCAGTAACTGTACGGGCTCTCCACAGGAATATCGAACAGCCGCACGATGCGATCGTCGCGCGCTTCCTCGAAATGGCTGGCGTGCATGAAGGCGATGCCGAGCCCCTGCGCCGCTGCCTCAAGCATCAGCGCGCCCGAATCGAAATGGTCGACCGCCAGCGGCTCGAGCTCGGTCAGCCCGGCGGCGGCACGCCACGCGCTGAACGTGTCGGGCATGTCGCGATGGACCAGCGCGGTCAGCCCGGCGAGCTGATCGGGCGAAGTGATCGGGTTCGGCCCCTCGATCAGCGCGCGCGCGCCGATGACATACACTTGGTTGCGGTCGAGCCGCCTGGCATAGAGCGTCGGGTCGATCTCGCGCGCCAATGCGATCACTGCGTCGAGCCCCTCGCCCAACCGCGCCAGCAGATGCGCAGCGGTATCGATGTCGAGATGCAGCTCGGGATGCTGCGCGCGCAGTTCGCCCAGGCGCGGGAACAGGATTTGCGAGGCCCAGAGCGGCAACAGGCCGAGCCGCAGCCGGAGCACGTCGGTATTGCTCGTCATCACCTCGACCGCGTCAGACAGTTGGTCGAGCGCGGGCGCGATCTGTTGCAGCAGGCGATCGCCATCGGCATTGAGCACCACGGCCTGGTGACGGCGCTCGAACAGCGGCCGACCAATGAAGCGCTCCAGCGCCTGGATCCGGCGGCTGAGCGCGGGGGGCGACAGAGCGAGCTCCTGCGACGCCGCCTTGATCGATCCGGTCCGCGCGACTTGCACGAACGCTTCGATCGCGGTGAGGGGCGGCAATCTGCGCATTCTCGGGGCTTCTCCATCTGGTATCGCTATCTTGTGCAGTGCACCAAAATACCGTTCGCTCGAAAGCTATCATTCCTCGAAGGGAAAAAGAAAGCAACGATTGCAGAAATCACAATCGCAATATGTCCTTTCGCACTTGCAACATAAACCGAGTCGCGGCACATAGGGGGTGCCTTTCAGGCATCCTCTCCTAAAACTTTCACGGCCGATCCCTTGCGGGGTCGGCCTTTTTTTGTCGTTTCACACCGACTGCGCGTCTCCCTCGCATTTGCGGAACCGCATGCCTATCTCGCGCGCTCACCGAGTTTACGCGAGGAACAGATAGCATGGCGGACGTCGAGACGCCGATTCGTAAATTACAGGTCGCCAATGCGCGCCCCGAAGATAGCGGGCGCGGGCTGGCGCATGTGCCGCGCGCGATGCTCGCCGCATTGGGGCTGGGCGAAGGCGACGTGATCGAGATCGTCGGCAAATCCTCGACCCCGGCGCGCGCGGTTGCACCGTATGCCGAGGACGAGGGGCTCGAGATCATCCGCATCGACGGCTTGCAGCGCGCCAATGCCGGCGTCGGCTCGGGCGATTTCGTCGAGATCCGCGCGGTCGAATCGAAGCCGGCGACGCGCGTGGTCTTTGCGCCGGCACAGCAGAATCTGCGTTTGCAGGGTTCGTCCAACGCGCTCAAGCGCACCTTTCTCGGCCGCCCGCTGACGCAGGGCGACATCGTCGCGACTGCCGGCCAGCAGCGCGTCGATAACATGCCGCCCGGCGTGCAGAACATGTTGCGCGCGCCGGCCTATGCGTTGCAGGAAATCCGCCTCGCCGTGATCGCGACGGTGCCCAAGGGCGTGGTGCATGTCGACGAGAATACCGAAATCGAGCTCCGCGCCGAATATGAGGAGCCGAAGGAAGCGCGCCGCGCCGACGTCACCTATGACGATATCGGCGGCATGGGTCCGACGATCGACCAGTTGCGCGAGATGGTCGAACTCCCCTTGCGCTATCCCGAACTGTTCCAGCGGCTCGGCGTCGATCCGCCCAAGGGCGTGCTGCTGCACGGGCCGCCCGGTACCGGCAAGACGCGGCTTGCACGCGCCGTCGCCAACGAATCGGCGGCCGAATTCTTCCTGATCAACGGCCCCGAGATCATGGGCTCGGCCTATGGCGAATCGGAAAGCAAGCTGCGCTCCGTGTTCGAGGAAGCCGCCAAGGCGGCGCCGTCGATCGTGTTCATCGACGAGATTGACTCGATCGCGCCGAAGCGCGGGCAAGTGTCGGGCGAGGCGGAAAAGCGCCTCGTCGCGCAGTTGCTGACGCTGATGGACGGGCTGGAGGCGCGCGCCAACGTCGTGGTGATCGCCGCGACCAATCGCCCCGAGGCGATCGACGAGGCCTTGCGCCGGCCCGGCCGGTTCGATCGAGAGATCGTCGTCGGCGTGCCGGACGAGCGTGGGCGTCGCGAGATCCTCGGCATCCATACGCGCGGCATGCCGCTCGGCGACAAGGTCGATCTCGATGAGCTGGCGCGCACGACCTATGGCTTCGTCGGCGCCGATCTTGCAGCCCTCGCCCGCGAAGCGGCGATCGAAGCAGTGCGCAAGCTGATGCCGCGGTTGAATCTCTCGGAAGGGACGATTCCGCCCGAGATCCTCGACACCCTCGCCGTCACGCGCGAGGACTTCCTCGATGCGCTGAAACGCGTCCAGCCGAGCGCGATGCGCGAGGTGATGGTCGAGGCGCCGCGCGTGCGGTGGGACGATGTCGGCGGGCTCGACGATGCGCAGATGCGCTTGAAGGAAGGCGTCGAGCTCCCGCTGAAGGACCCCGATGCGTTTCGCCGGCTCGGCATTCGCCCCGCCAAGGGCTTTTTGCTCTACGGCCCGCCCGGCACCGGCAAGACCTTGCTGGCGAAAGCGGTCGCGCGCGAGGCGCAGGCCAATTTCATCGCGACCAAGTCGAGCGATTTGCTCAGCAAATGGTATGGCGAGAGCGAACAGCAGATCGCCAAGCTGTTCGCCCGCGCCCGTCAGGTCGCGCCGTGCGTGATCTTCATCGACGAGCTCGATTCGCTGGTGCCGACGCGCGGCAGCGGGATGGGCGAGCCGCAGGTCACCGAGCGCGTGGTTAACACGATCCTCGCCGAGATGGACGGGCTGGAAGAATTGCAGTCGGTCGTCGTGATCGGCGCGACCAACCGGCCCAACCTGATCGACCCGGCGCTGCTGCGTCCGGGCCGGTTCGACGAGCTGATCTATGTCGGTGTGCCGAGCAAGGACGGGCGCGCGCGCATCCTTGCGATCCAGACCGCGAAGATGCCGGTGGCCGATGATGTCGATCTCGACGTGCTGGCCGGCCGGACCGATCGCTTCACCGGCGCCGATCTCGAGGATCTGGTGCGGCGCGCGGGCCTCACCGCCTTGCGCGAATCGCTCAAGGTTACCGAAGTGACGATGGCGCATTTCGAGACCGCGCTCGGCGAATCGCGCGCGTCGGTTACGCCCGAACTGGAGCGCGAATATGAAGCGATGAAGGCGCGACTGAAGCAGGATGCGACATCGTTGCAACCGATCGGCTTCGCCTTCCCGGGTGCGTCGCGCCCGAGCGAAAGCTGACCTAACCCTCCCCTCCCTGGAAGGGAGGGGATCGAGGGGTGGGTCGGTGTGGGGCGGGCGCTGCGATCTCACTGAGAGCGACCCACCCCCAGCCCCTCCCTTCCAGGGAGGGGAGGATCAGCGCTCCGCCTGCTCGCGCAACCGCACCCAGGCATAGCCCCACAACGCCACCATAGCCGCACCCGCGACCAGATACGGCAGCGAATGCTGCACTTGGTACAGCCCCACCCCGATCGACGGCCCGAGCACGAACGCCGCGCCGTTGACCGAGGTGACCTTCCCCGCGACGGCGCCTTGCGCATTGTGCCCAACCGCCAGCGAAGCGCCCGCGGTGAATGCCGGCCGCGTAAAGCCGAACCCCACGCTCGCCAGTGCATAGGCACAGGCGATGGTGTACAGCGACGTCGCCACCCCGGTCAGCGCACACCCCGCCGCCGCGAGCACCAGCCCCGCCAGCATCATCGGCCGCGGCCGGAGGTTGAGGTTGGGGATGATCCCCCATTGCACCAGCAACGCCGCGCCCGCGCCGATCATCAGCACGATCCCGGTCGGCTGCAGCGCCTGGCTCGGCGCGAGCCGCAGCCGGTCGATCACCAGGAAGCCGATCGCCTGGCCCGTCATTGCCTGGCCGTGGCCCGCGACCAAGCCAGCGATCATCCAGCCGCGAATGCGCGGATCGGCATAGCCGACCTGCTCGCTATGCGGCTCGGTCGCCGCGACGATGCTCGCACCTGAGCTTTGCCCGCCGATCGAAGGATAGGCATTGGCGGCACCATGAACGTCCTCGGGCGCGCCGGCCTGCGGGACACGATCGTCGGGCAGCATCTGTCGCACCGCGATCCACACGCCCACGCCGAACAGCGCGAAAATGAACGCCGGCCCGGCGAGTCCGATCTCCACCCCGCCGACCGATCCCAGCACCAGGAACGGCGCCAGCGTCGGTCCGAGGATCGTCCCCAGCCCGAACGCCGAGCCGAGCAAGGTCAGCGCCTTGGTCCGCTCGGCACGCGTCGTGGTCCCGGCCACCAGCGCCTGCACCGCCGGTGGCGCTGCCGAACCGAACGTGCCGTAGATCAGCCGCCCGGCGATGAAGCAGGCGAACGCGGCGATCCCGCCGATCCAGCCGTTGATCCCCGCCGCCAGGAACACGCCGCAAATCACCAGCGACACCGAGAACCCGCCCATGCCGAGCAGGATCATCGCACGTCGCCCGTGCCGATCGGAGCGCTTCGCCCAGAACGGCGCGGCAATCACCCAGAGCAAAGCGGACACCGAAAACGCCGCCGCCACCGCGCTGTCGGGCACTTTCAGCGACCTGCCCAGCGCCGGCAGCACCGATTGCATCGCGGTGTTGCCCGCGGCGATCGTCAGCATCACCGTGAACAACAGCGCGAAGTCGCGATCGATGCGGGCGGCGGACGTCACCGCTCGGGCCCGAAATTGAGCCGCTTGGTGATGTTATAGTCGAGCACCGTCATCACGAAGAACGCCGCGAACTGGCGCGTGCGCGTCCACCAGCCCGTATGGGTGCGATACATTTCCGCGGTGATGCGCGTCGAATCGGCGATTTCGCCGTCGACATAGCCGCGGACATGCGCGGCGAAGGCTGGATCGTCGATCCGCAGCATCATCTCGAGATTGAGGAACAGGCTGCGAATGTCGTAATTGGCCGAGCCGATATAGACGACATCGTCGATCAGGAAGAGCTTGGTGTGCAGCTTGGTCGGCTGATATTCGTAGATCTGCACGCGCTTGCGCAGCAGCCCGGCATAGGTGAAGCGCGACGCCCAGATCGCGGCATTGTGGTCGTTCTTCGACGCCAGCACGATCCGCACCTGGCCGCGCAACCCGGCGCGGTCGAGCCGCCGCAGCATCCCCGGATTGGGCGCGAAATAGGCCGAGATCAGATCGACCTTGCGCGCGCATTCGAGATCGCGCTTCACCGCGCGCGCCCATGGCGACAGCCGCCGCGTCGGCCCGCCGAACAGCCAGCGCACCGGCCCCTCGGGCTCGCTCCAGTGCGACAATGCGCGGCGCAGCGCGCGCAAGGGCGGCTGGGATTGTTGCGACCAGTTCGACAGCGCGTCGAAATAGCCGGTGATGCGCTGCGCCGCCGGCCCCTCGACCAGCAACCCGAGGTCGCGCCACGCTTGCTCGGCCGGCGTGCCGAAATAGCTGTCCTGCACGTTGAACCCGCCGATGATCGCGCGCGCGCCGTCGCTTTCGCCGTCGGCGAGTGCGAGCTTCTGGTGGTTGCGCAACAGGTAGCGCCGGCCCCAGCGCGGCACGAAGCGGCAGACGTGGACGCCGGCGTCGCGCATCGGATCGAAGAAATGGTGCGCCTCGGCATGTTCGCTGCCCAGCCCGTCGACCACCAGCGAAACCTTCACGCCGCGCTCGGCAAGGTGCAGCATCGCGTCGCGCACCTTCGCGCCGGCCGAATCATCGACATAGATGTAATAGATGATGCGCAGCGTGTGCACGGCGCCGTCGATCAGTGCGATCAATGTGTCGAGCCGGCGCGGGCCGGTGTCGAGCATCGTCAGCGACGTGCCCGCGACGGTGAAGGTGGGTTGCTGGGCGGGGTCGGGCATGGGAGCCTTGGTGGTGGGAATGCGACTTTGATGCAAGACGTTGCCGTGTCTGGGCGGGCACGGCTCGATCACTGGCTGCCCGTTTCCGTTCGTGCTCCATCATCCCCGTTCGGGCCGAGCCTGTCGAAGCCCCGCCCTTCACGGGCAACCGGCGCTATGGGGCGAGGTGCCCTTCGACAAGCTCAGGACGAAAGGGAAGGGAAGGCGTGCAATCTGTGCGATACCCGCGTTTCCTTGACTTGAACCGTGTTCCCGCCTAGAGCGCGGCCTTTCCGACTATCGTCGTTTTGAAGGAAGCCGTTCATGGCGCGCGTCACTGTCGAAGATTGCGTCGACAAGATTCCCAACCGCTTCGATCTCGTCCTGTTCGCCGCCCAGCGCGCGCGGCAGATTTCGGGCGGAGCCGAAATCACGATCGATCGCGATCGCGACAAGAACCCGGTCGTCGCCTTACGCGAGATCGCCGAGGAAATGGTGCATCCGCCGACGCTCAAGGAATCGGTGATCCAGGGCCTGCAGCGCGTCCAGGTCGACGAAGACGATGTCGCCGATGCGGTCGGCTCGCTGGCGGCTTCGGCCGAGGCGTTGCGTCTCACCGCCGCCGCGCCGCCGCGGAACCAGAACCTGGGCGCGGATTACGAAGGCTGAGCCTGAGGCCCGAGGCTGACGCGTAAGCGTTGGTCGAGGATCAGCCGGAGGGCGACCGCGCGGGCGCCCCCGCGTGAGTCGTCCGACGACGTGGCTTTGCTACGGCGTGTTTCCCAGCTCTCCCCATTCGCGCTTCCCCGGCGAAGTCGGGGAAGCCGCAAGGGCGTGCGCCCGGACTCAGTCCAAGTCGCGCTCGTCGGCCGAAGCGCTCTTCGCCCGTCCCTTGAAGCCCTGCGCCACGACATACCATTCGGACGACGCCTTGCGGCTCGCCGGCGGCTTGGCATGCTTCACGGTGGTGAAGTTGCGCTTCATCTCCGCCACCAGCGCGGTATCCGCGCCGCCCGCGAACACCTTGCCGACGAATGCCCCGCCCGGCTCGAGCACGTCGATCGCGAACGCCAGTGCCGCCTCGACCAGGCCCATCGTGCGCAGCGCATCGGTCTGCGGGTGGCCGACGGTGTTGGCCGCCATGTCCGACAGCACAAGGTCGGGTGCGCCGTTCAGCCCCGCCATCAGCCGCTCGGGCGCGAGGTCGTCCATGAAATCGAACTGGAGAATGGTGACGCCCTCGATCGGATCGACTGGCAGCAGATCGATCCCGACGATCGCCGCCTTGGGCGCCTGCCGGCGCACGACTTGCGCCCAGCCGCCGGGCGCGAGCCCGAGATCGACTACGCGGCGCTTGCCCTTGAGAAAGCCGAAACGCTCGTCGAGCTCGCTCAGTTTATACGCCGCGCGGCTGCGAAAGCCGTCGGCCTTGGCACGCTTGACGTAGGGGTCGTTGAGCTGGCGTTCGAGCCAGCGCGTCGATTGCGCGGTGCGTTTGCGCGCGGTCTTCACGCGGACCCGGAGCCCTCCGCCATCGCCACTCATGCCGCATTTCCCATCAATCGTCGGAGGATGCCTTCGCGAATCCCGCGATCGGCGATGCCGAGTCGCTCGGCCGGCCACAAATCCATGATCGTCTCCAGAATCGCGCAGCCGGCAACGACGAGATCGGCGCGCTCGGTGCCGATGCACGGCAATTGCGCGCGCTGGCGCAAATCCATGGCCGCGAGGTCCGCGCTGATCCGGCGCATCGCGGCGCCGGGCACGATCAGCCCGTCGACTTGCGCGCGGTCGTAATGCGAGAGGCCGAGATGCACGCTGGCGAGCGTCGTCACCGTGCCCGACGTGCCGAGCAGCCGCGGCACGGCAATGCCGCGCGGCAGCCGCGCGGCGAACGGCGCCATGCTTTCGGCGACCAGCGCGCGCATCTTGGCGTAGGCGGCGGCGCGCCCGGCGGGGCCACCGTCCTCGCCCGGCGGGCCATGACCGGCGCTTTCGGTCAGCGACACCACGCCCCATGGCGCACTGTGCCAGTCGAGCACCTTGGGCGCCTCGCCATGCGTGTCGACCAGCACCAATTCGGTCGATCCGCCGCCGATATCGAACACCAAAGCGGGGTCGTCGCCCGGCTCGATCAGCGCGTGGCACCCCAAGACGGCCAGGCGTGCTTCCTCCTCGGCGGTGATGATGTCGAGCAGAATGCCGGTCTCGGCATAGGCGCGCGCGATGAAGTCGGCGCCGTTGCTCGCGCGGCGGCACGCTTCGGT
>CAXTEO010000042.1:0-32171 GCA_964243205.1 uncultured Sphingomonas sp. | reverse complement strand
ACAATGGGCGGGATCATCTCGGAATAGACGGGCGGCATCGTCGGAATCCGCATCCAGAGGTGCGAAGGGGTGAGGACGGCCACGCCCTCAGCGGTTGCCGGCCAAGGATAATTGGCCGCGCTCCGACCGCCTGGCGTGCACCACCAGGCCCTGGCCGTCTCACCACAGGAGCTTGATCAGATCGCCGCGCCTGCCGCAAAACGCGTAGACGGCGCCCCAGAACGGATCGTGGTGCAACCGCAGCTGGACCAGCGCGGCCCGCCCATCGAAGCCCTTGCGCATATCGGTGAAGCCAGCCGCCAGATAGACCCGGACACCGGCTGGCGGCCCGATTACCCAAACACGGCCTGTACGGCCTTGAGCACCCGTGCATCGATCGGCGGCGCCAGGCGGACGCGTTGCCCGCGTGCGCAGATCACCTCGACCACGCCTGGTACAAGCAGCTCGGGTGGCACCGGCGGCGTTACGCCAGCAACCTCCACCGCGACAAATGCTGGCGCCACCAGCTACGGCGCCTCGACCGCACGCCGCTCGCGTAGCAACAGGCGCCGCCAGCGATACCCGAGCGAGGAGCAGACCGGTGCCGCTTCGCGACATCCGAAGCCATCACTCGCGGCATCATCGCTTTTGACACGATCCGGGCCTTGTCGTCGTCGCTGAACCGCCGCCGCGCGTCCAGCCCGCGAAAAAAAACGATAATCCGCGTAGCGATAGTGCCGCACCAGTGTCTGCCACAGTGCTGCACCTGTGGGCTGCGGCTTACATCACCCGCAAGCGGGGCGGACCGGACGCTTGCCGGGATTTTGCCTGCTCCTTCTCACACACTCGCGTTTGAGCAGTTACAGTATTTACACGCCGGCAAATTTCAAGGTTTAGCTAGGGTACTTGGGCATAAGCGTGTCTGAAATAAAACGCAGCCCTCTCCCTCGACTGCTCTCAATCACAAAAGGAACGTCGTTCATGGTCAACGCTCTACGTAATTGTGTGAGAAGAACGCAGAGAAGGTTTCCCCGCCCATGATAGTTGAGTTTGTTCTCAAGTTCCAATCTCGTAATATAGAGTCCCTGAGATTTCATCAGCATTCCACATAGGTCGTGACACTGTGGCGACATTTTCATACGCACTCCGTCCAGACAGACACCTAATCGCGGGCTGTAGAACAAACGACCGAAGGCTACCGCGTTTTCGTCCAAAGCGTAGCCGCAATGAGGACAAATTGTTTCCATACCTCACCCATTTCCCGACAGATGGGACTGCTAGAACGTAGATTATCGCTTTGTGTCGTTTTACAATATCAAAAGACGTTTGCAAATTTTGCGCAATAGGCAGGCTTAGGACGTCCGCGCTAGCAGTCGGCCCGCTCCTGCCGAATATTGTGCCTGACGTGATTCCTGCATCTCCTCCGGTGAGTCAGAGTCGGGCTATGAAGTGAGAGCCCTTCGGTTTCTCATCCAGATCGAAGGGGGTATCCTGCGCTCTAACCTGATCTATTCACCAGCAGCGTTTCTCAGCCGATGGGTCAGCGCAGGGGTCGGGTAGCCGCGGGCAAGGCGCATGGGTCCGAAGTGCCTGTCTCATCGCGGTTCACGGTTTGGGGTGGAGTTGATGGGCGGGGTTTGTTTGGCAGCCACTGCCGCATCGATCGTGGTCCCGTGGTGCGCAAGTTGAGCGCAATGGATCGGAACAGCGCGGCGTCGGAACAGGCGCTTGTGAAGGCGATGCGGACGCGGTTGGTGGTTTCGATGATGCGCGCGGCGACCTTGAGCAGCCGCAGGCGGATGGTCGCGAACTCGGCGGTGCGGAGCGTGGCGGTTGCGGGCATAGCGTGCCGCACGGCCCACATAAGCCAGTAGGCGGCGGTGTGAAGGATGAGCCGCATCTGATTGGCGTTGGCCGAGCATCAGGAGGTTCGGTCGCTCTTCAGCTGCGTCTAATGCAGCTTGATCAAGTTTTCCGCCTGGCCGCGGGCGCAGTAAAGCGTGTCATAGATCCGTTCAGCGCTGGCCTCGGCAAGCGAGGTGACAACGAGGCGGATGTCGTGGCCGAGGCTGCTCGCCTCGATGCGAG
Source organism: uncultured Sphingomonas sp. (assembly GCA_964243205.1). Lineage (GTDB taxonomy): Bacteria > Pseudomonadota > Alphaproteobacteria > Sphingomonadales > Sphingomonadaceae > Sphingomonas. Next base: position 30,104 of record CAXTEO010000042.1, on the reverse strand, counting down.
CAACGACGCGACGTTCGGTATTCCCCCAGGTTTTCGCAACGTAGCGCGTCTCTGCGTAACGCCGTAGTTCGACCAGTCCCTGCAATGCCCGCTCGGTCGCGCAGGCATCGCCTTCCCGAACGATGACGGGATCGGCGTGGAGCGGGCGGTTGCCGGGCAGCCCGAAGATGTAGTCGATGCCGTTCGCCTCGCACCAGGCCATCGGCTCTGGCCGACCGTAATGACCATCGCCGCGCAGCGTGATTCGGGTATCGGGCCAGCGGCGACGGATTCGTCGCGCGAGCCGGCGAACATGGCCGGCGACTTCCTTGCCCGACGGCGTTTTGCCAGTGCGCAGCGGCATCGCAACCGGCCGCCCGGTAGCGGTGTCGTAGACATGGATCGGCAGGAAGCAGCGCTCGCCGTAGAGCCCGTTCCAGAAGGAAAGCTACTGCGCGCCGTGTACGACGTCGACGGTATCGTCGATGTCGAGCGTCACCGCCGCAGGCGGCACGGGGTAGCTCGCGCAATAGGGGTCGACCAGCGTGCCGGTCAGACGGATCAACTCGCGCGTAGTCGGCGCGTTCTCCCACCGGCTCATCGTCGGCTGGCTGGCCAGCCCGAACGGATCACCCGGCAGTTTGCCGAGCGCCAGCTTGAACCCTGGATCATGCCGCAGGGTGTCGAGATCGTCGGCGTCTTCATACCCACACGAGATCGCCAGCATGCGGGCGCGCAAGATGTCCGCGACCCGGTGGATCACCCGACCCTGATCGCGCGGATCAGCGATGCAGGCGGCGAGCCGATCCGCAATCCCCAACCGCCGCTCGGCCTGTGCGAGCAGTAGCACGCCGCCGTCCGACGTCAGCCGACCGCCGTCGAACGCGGCGGTGATTTTGCGACCACGAATGGCTGGGAAGGTGAAGGAGGACCCGCTATCGTCAGCCATGGCGGTCGTGGCACTTTCTGTCTGGAGCACAGGGATGGCGTAAGCACCCTTTCTCTACTCCAAATCAGAGACTTAGACTACGATCGCCACCACCGATTCGCGCTCCCGATGAATAATCCGGGCTAAGTGTCGTGGGCTTGTCATCCAGGTCGAGAGTGGTGTCCGGCGTTCATCTGGAGCCTTTTGTCGCCGCGCTGCAAGATATTCATTGGCGTCAACTAGCCAAGGCGATGTGTGCGGATGACTCTCGTCATAGTCCTCGCAACGAGCCTCGATCCTGGTTCGAGCGTGACCTGCTCCTTATTTTCAGGCGGCTGATAACTTAGCTTCGGTATCCATTTGCCCCTGGGGGGGCTCGTAAACCCGGCGGGTGCCAACCCGCCAATGCTGCTGTGCGGACGCACGGTGTTGTAGTCCGTCCGCCCTGCCTCGATAATCTGTTTCGCCGTCGCCAGCGATGGGAGCAAGTGCTCGTTCAGGCACTGGTTCGCGCAAGCGACCGTTAAACGATTCCACGAAGCCGTTCTGCTTCGGCTTGCCCGGCGCGATGCGATGCCACTCGTCCCCGGTCTCTCGGCACCAAGTAAGGACAGCGTGACTAGTCAGCTCGGTGCCTCCCTTCGGATTGATCCCCCGGATCAATCCGCGGCGGTCGGTGTCGCTGACCACCATGCATGGCAGTCCGCGACGTTCGGCGATGGCGCTCAGCTCACGAACGACCCGCCGACCGGACAGCGAGGTATCGACGAGGCAGGCCACGGATTCCCGGCTGTAATCGTCGATGACGTTAAGCAAGCGGACCCGCCAGCCGCCGGTAGCCGAACCGACGGCGCTCGTTCGCGATCGAGCGCATCCGCTCGCGGACAGCATCGTCGTTCCCGCGAAGCGGCTCATATTGCCATGCCGACCGATTGACCCCGATCAGCTTGCGGGCGCGACGCTCGGAGAAGCCGTGATCGGCCATCGGCGTCTCCACCGCAGCGTAGCGCTCCGCAAACCGAGTCAATTTTTTTCTCAGCAGATCCTTCAACGCCGACACGTCGAGCATCGATTCCGCTAGCAGCTTCTTCAGCCGGCGGGTCTCGTCCTCGAGCCCGCAACCGCGCAGCGGCGGACACCCGTCAGCCCACCGAACTTCGACTTCCAGGTGTAAAAGGTCCCATCGCTGATCCCCTGCTTCCGGCACAGATCGGCGTTCTTCACGCCGGCCTCATGTTCCCGCAGCACCCAATGATCTGCTCCTTGCTAAATCAGCTTCGCCGCATCACTCGTCCCATCTGACGAGCTAACTTACCAATGGCATGATTTCTGGGGAGCAGGTCGGTCTACCACCAGCTACCGTAAGAAAAAGTAAAAAAGGGGCCGCCAAGATCTCCTTGGCGGCCCCCGCATGGCGTAGAAGTTAGGTAACGTTAAGCGTAAGCGACCTTTGTCGAATTACGACGATAACGCATCGCAGCGCCAGCCATACCAAAGCCCAAAATCATCATAATCCAGGTCGACGATTCAGGTACCGAGGTGACTACCGACGGAATGAACGTCAAGTTCCCACCAAAAGAACCGTTGCCGCGCGAGATGCCGGAAACGGTAATGTTGTTTACCTCCCCGGCGGTGATTGGAACGCCGAAAATGAAGTAAGACTCGTAGAGATTTTGCGGCGAAGCAACCCTCGTCGCTGCCATCCCATTGACAGTTACAGAAGTGAGATCGAGGTCGGTCAAATCTCCGAAGATGGAGCTGCTCGTTGCAATTGATCCGCTACCAAGGCCCGTTTGACCCAAGGCAAACGAGAAGATGTCGGTAAAAGCACCTTTGGCGATGCCGGAGTCGCCAATGTTTGCAGAGACAGTTCCCGAGAACGGATCGCCAGTTACCTGGAACTGAGGGTCTCCTGGGTAAAAGGTATTGGCCGCGTAAGCAGCCGGGGCCATCGCGGTCGAGAATAAGACGCCAGCGGTCGCCATCAAAATTTTGTTCATAAATTGCCCTCCTTCGGTAATGCGCGGTCGGAAGGCCAAAAACCGCCTAACTCCCCGTAACGACCGCGAGGAATCGCGGACGGGGAATGTGTAAATTTTCCGTGTAAATTCGTCAAATTAGTTATTTCGCAACTGCGAAGGAACAAGAGCGAGTGTTTCGTAATCGTAACGATAATCCGATCGCCGTGTCGTGCGCGGGAGATAATTTTTTTAAATATCGCGTGTTTAAATTTAGAGCGACCGCCTCAGCTTCGGCAAAAAAAAGCGCATTCCTTGAAATTCACAATTGCTAAAGAAAGAATTAAATTGGTTGCGCACCAACTTTGCACTCGTTTCAATTGTGCTTAATGCTGTACTCGTAGATACGAATTAGTTCAGGATCCCGGAATAGGAGCAATGCAATCTACCTATATACTTGGGATTGACTGGCTTCGGTCTGAAATTTGCGGGCGGTCTGGCCCTTACCGAGGTCGGGATAAGGAGATATCCATGGCCAAAACCAATCATAATAATATTTTGCCCAAATAATCGTCCCATGTTGGGATTCGTGTTTCGAATGCGATACGATCATTGCCGTTAGGGTGATTTGTCTCCAAATAACAAAATATTGCGATCCGCGCACCCGACGGGCTTTCGCCGCATGAGTGCGGTCAAATCCCTTCGGTAAAGGAGTGCCTCGACTGCTGCTAAAATTGCGTGGCTCAGGCAGCCAAAAGCCTTCTCACCTCGCTTTCAAGAGACCGCAAGGTGAATGGCTTTTGTAAAAAGTGATCCGCGATACCCGCACGAAACGTGTTTTCGCCGACATAGCCCGACATGATAATCGTTCGAAGGGCGGGACGGTTGGCCAGCGCTCGCTCGATCAAGTCGAAACCATTCAGGGCACCAGGCATTCTGACATCCGTTACGATCAGATCGATGTGTGGAGCGTTTTGCAGGATCATGAACGCGTCATCCCCACAGGCCGCCAATAAGACCTGATAGCCGCTATCCTCCAGCTGCTCGCCGATGAGCTTTCGAATTCGTTCCTCATCATCGACCACCAGAATGACCGAGCGGCCGCCAACCATTGCCTGCATCCCCCATTTGCTTTTTCTTCCGACTATGAACACGGGACATTGATATGGCTACTACGAAAATACTTATTTTGGACGATAATCCGGTGGTGCTGAGAACGATTGCGACCCTCGCGCGCGAGCTCGATTTCTGGGTCGCCGAAGCAACTTCGATTGAAGCAGCATGTAATTATCTCAATGCTGGTACCATCGACGTTTTGCTCTGCGATGACGACCTTGGCTCAGGCCTTTCCGGTATAGATTTCATACTTGGAGAATTGGTCAAAATGCCACAGACAATTGTGCTGATGTCTGGTAGGCCGAGACCTCCTGAGCTGCCGGAAACTATTCGTTACCTAGCTAAGCCATTTACGATTCTTCAGCTTCAAATGGCTGTAGCGCCCATGTGCACCTTATGATCATGATTAACGCCTTCTAATTCAGTCCTTGATAGAGTCGCTAATTGGACATATCATGATGCGCGAGCTCAGCGCCTCGCTCAGGCTCAGGGATCACGGTAGTTCCGGATCATCTGCTATCGGTAGCGCTAATGATAAGATGCATCGCGATTTGCTTTAGTCGCTATGGTGTCGATGGTCACCTTTGCGGTCGTGATGCCAGTCGCCCCCGTCGAGCTTCATCGCACCTGACTTCGACGTAATGGCTATCATCAGCGTCGCTGCCGCAGTGGCAATGGTGCAGTCGGCACGGTCGTGGACGACGTTGGTCGCGCGCTTTTTGTAATGCGCTTGGCGGCAGCGTTCTTAATACCGCCGGTGGGCGCGTAGGGTACGCCTCCGATAGCGGCCACCTTGCCGATGGCGTGCTGGACCGGTCTTAAGCGTGCTCTTGAGAGCGAGCTTAGGAGCGGTTTGGTGGGCCAGATGACGGTTTTTGGCGGGCCTGAGCGTCGGCGGCGCTGGAGCGAAGAGGAGCGGCTTCAGATCCTTGCAGAGGCATTTGCGCCCGGCGCGTTCGTGGCCCAGGTCGCGCGGCGGCATGACGTCTCGACGGCGCTGATCTACACTTGGCGCCGCAAGCTATGCCAGCCGGTCGCGGAAACCGGCACGTCACTTCCGGCTGAAGCCGGCTTCGCCGAGGCGGTGGTGGTTGATGATCAGCGCGCCGATCAGGCGCCCTCACAGCCCGCCATCGTCATTGATCTGGCGCGCGTGGGACGGGTGAACATCTTCGCCTCGGCGCCGCCCGCCCTGGCCACCGCTGTGCTCAAGGCTGTCATGCGATGATCCCCGTCCCGAGCGGCGCCAGGGTCTGGCTTGCTTTGGGTCACACGGACATGCGCCGGGGAATGCGTTTCCTCGCGTTGCAGGTCCAGCAGGTCCTGAAGAAAGACGTTCATGCCGGCGACCTGTATGTGTTCCGGGGCCGGAGCGGGTCGCTGTGCAAGATCCTCTGGCATGATGGGCTGGGCATGTCGCTTTACGCCAAGCGCCTGGAGAAGGGCCGCTTCGTGTGGCCGGCCGCGAAGGACGGAACCATCACGATCTCGGCCTCAGCGATGGCGTGCATGCTCGAGGGGATCGACTGGCGCAACCCTCAAGAAACGTGGCGTCCGACCCAGATCGGCTGAACGCTCCGCGACGATCAGCATGAGAAAAGCGCGATCGGCAGTCGCTCTTCGAGGTCAGAAAATCGGCAGAAATCTGCCAAGAAATGTGGGCCTGTCGGGGCTGATCTGCTATAACCGGGCATGGCCTCGAGCGATGCATCCGACGAGCTTTTGCAGCTTCGCGCTGACCTCGCCGCTGCCCGCGATCTCGCGGAAAAGGCCGAGGCCAAGGCGCTCGATGCAAAAGCTGAGGCGGCCCGGATCATGGCGATCAATGCCGACCTTCTGGCGCGTAACGCCCACCTCGAACTGATGAACGAGAAGATGCGTCGCGACAAATACGGCCCGAGCTCGGAGCGCATCCGTCGTCTGCTCGACCAGCTGGAGCTGACGTTCGAGGATCTTGAGACCGACGCCACCGAAGCCGAGATCCGTGGCGAAATAGCCGCGGCCCGGGCGACGGCTGTAACCGCGTTCACGCGCAAGCGGGCAACACGCCGCGACTTCGATCCTGGACTGCCGCGCGAGCAGGTCATTATCCCCGCACCCGAGCAGTGCCCATGCTGCGGCTCGGACGATCTCAGCCATCTTCCCGCCGATATCACCGAGACGCTGGAAAAGGTGCCGGCGCGCCACAAGGTGATCCAGACGGTGCGCGAGAAGGTTGCGTGCAGGCAGTGCGAAAAGATCAGCCAGCCGCCGGCGCCGTTCCACGTCACGCCGCGGGGCATGTTCGGACCGCACTTCCTGGCCAGCCTGGTGTTCCAGAAATACGGCCTGCACCAGCCGCTCAACAGCCAGCGCGACCGGCTCGAGAGTGAGGGCATCGCCTTGAGCCTGTCGACACTCGCCGATCAGATCGGCGCGGTGAGCGTGGCGGCCAGACCGCTGTTCCTGCTGATCGAGGCTCACGTTCTGGCGGCCGAGCGTCTCCACGGCGACGACACCACCGTCCCGCGCCTGGCCAAGTACAAGACCGACGTCGCCCGGATATGGGACTATGTGCGCGACGATCGTCCGTTCGGCGGTCCCGCGCCACCGGCGGTGCTGGGCTATTACTCGCGCACCCGAAAAGGCGAGCATCCCCGCAGTCACCTCGCGGGCTATAGCGGCATCCTTCAGGTCGACCGCTATGCCGGGTTCAAGGAGATGTTCCGCGACGGCTGGGCGGACAAGCCGATGACGCGCGCAAACTGCTGGGCGCATGGCCGGCGGCACTTCTTCGAGCTGGTCGACGTGGCGCGCCAGCTCAAGCGCAAAAAGGATAGCGCGCCGCTCGTCTCGCCGCTGGCGAGGGAAGCGCTGGAATGGATCGACCAGATCTTCACCATCGAACGCGAGATCAACGGGCAGCCGGCCGCCGAGCGCCTCAGGGTGCGCCAGGAGCGCGTCGCCCCGCTGATCGGTGCGTTGGAAAGGTGGATGCGGGACAAGCGTCGCAGCCTGTCTCGTCACGACCCCGTTGCCAAGGCGATCGCCTATCTCCTCAACGACTGGGAAGGCTTCACGACCCTCCTCGAAGATGGGCGGATCTGCCTGACGAACAATGCCGCCGAACGCGAACTCCGCAGCGTCGCCCGGGGCAGGAAAGCATGGCTGTTCGTCGGTTCGGACCGGGGCGGTGACCGCGCGGCGATGATGTACAGCCTGATCGGCACCGCCAAGCTGAACGGAGTCGATCCGCTCGCCTGGCTCACCGACGTGCTCGCCCGTATCGCCGATCTGCCACAGGTCCGGCTTCACGAGCTGCTTCCCTGGAACTGGAAAGCGCTGCAGCACACCGAGCTGACGAAAATGGCTGCCTGATGCAGCGGAACAAGGTCTACGCGGTCACGACCCTGGCCAAGGTCGCTCAGGATCTGGGCGAAACCTTCGAACTGCTCGACGACCTTGCTGACCAGATGGACACCGAGGACGGCCTGATCTGGGTTTACGGTACCGAGGAGGAACCGGTCCGCGCGCTGTCGGAAGACGGTATCGAATGCCTCCAAGCCCTCATCGCTGACCATCGCCGCGAACACCAATAGCTTACGCCGCGGCTCTTAACGGAGGCGTACCGCGTAGGCGACGGCCTGCTCGGTCGTCTTTTTTGAGGCACTCCCGTCATGCCGACGGTCACTCACCCGGCATGTCGGCTTCGGCGCTCTCCCGAAGAGGGAGGTAGCGACTTTTGCCTGCTCGCATTGGATGTGGAGGCGAGATGCTGATTGCGTATAGCTAAGCGAGCCGGCAGACCGTAGGGGTCGCCAATGCGACCCTTTGCCCTGATCATCGCAAATAGCCTGATTCAAAACGTAACCAACTTCACGGTCTGGTTCGCGCTTCTGTTTTGGGCATTCGTCGAGACGCGGTCTGTCTTCGTGACGGGTATCGTCGGCGGCATCTATATGGTGTTTACAGCAGCTCTCGCAATCTGGTTCGGCAATCTGGTGGACCATTATCCCAAAAAGTGGCTCATGCTCGCCTCGAGCGCTGCCTCGTTGACATTATACGGAATAGCATACGCAGCGCGACTAGCGCTGCCTGCGGCGCGTATGAATGACGCCGCCGACTGGCCATTGTGGGTGTTCATCGTAATCGTAATGACCGGAGTCGTCGCGGGCAATGTGCGGATGATAGCTCTGCCGACTCTTGTGACCGCATTGATACCTGAAGACAAGCGAGCCAACGCTAATGGACTAGTTGGTATAGTCAACGGAGCCGGCCTTGTGGTAACTTCCGCGCTTAGCGGATTACTTGTTGCCTGGGGCGGCATGCAGGCGACCTTGCTGTTCGGCATTGTTTTGACGACATTCGCACTTGTCCATTTATTGACCGTGGTTCTGGAAGAGCCTGCGCCCGCAGCTCACGCGAGCGGCAGGCGCAAGTGGTTGGATTTGCATGAGACATTATCGGCCATCTCGGCGGTTCCAGGCTTGACTGCGCTCATCATGTTCTCGACGTTCAACAACCTCATCGGCGGCGTGTTTATGGCCTTGATTGATGCTTACGGGTTGTCGCTGATGAAGGTCCAGGAATGGGGCCTGTTGTGGTCGGTGGTTTCCGTCGGCTTCGTTCTCAGCGGCTTTGTGATCGCGCGCGCGGGAGTCGGCAGAAACCCAGTGCGGACGCTGCTTTTTGGGAATGCGGTCCTGTGGTCAGTTGCGTCGGTGTTCACGCTTCAATCATCGGTGATCGCACTTGGCATAGGGTGCTTTGTTTATCTGCTCGTGTATCCGTTCGTGGAAGCAGCAGAGCAGACGGCTCTTCAAAAGCTCGTGCCTTACGAGCGGCAAGGGCGGGTATTTGGATTTGCTCAGTCAGTCGAGCAGATCGCCGCTCCGATGACTTCACTCATTGTCGGTCCGCTAACACAGTTTGTAGTAATTCCGTTCATGTCTACCGGCGGCGGGGCACGGTCGATCGGGAGCTGGTATGGAACCGGCCCCGAGCGTGGAATGGCAGTTATGTTCACTCTCTCTGGCGTTTTTGGCCTTGTGGGCACGCTCTTCGCGCTAAACTCGCGCTCTTATAAAGACCTATCGGCTGCGTATCGTGGTGAAACCCGCTTTGATCGAAAGTAGCTCCCGGCTGGAGGCGGCCGGGTAAAAAGTAAGAGCCCGATTCGATTGCCGCGGCAGCTATGGGCGGCGTGACCCGGTTCCAGGAGTGCGCATCGCATTTGCCGTCGCCCTCACAGCCGATTTGCCCGTCAACCAATCTGGATTCGGCGCCGCGTTAAACACCGGCCGAGGCCCTTGATCAATGCCTCGCGCAGATCGAAAACCAGCGCGTTGCGACGACCGGTTGAATCCGCCTTGCGACCCGCGGTCGCCATGATGGATGAGGCCGCCCCGATGGGCCGGCCGACGATCGTGAAGGGCCTGCGCCACCAACCGGACTCGATGTTAGCCCGTTGGTTCCAGGATCGCGTCCTACGCAAAGGTGGTCGCCTTAAAAAGGCGATGATCGTGGCGCTCGCCCGCAAGCTGCTGGTCGCGCTTTGGAAATACGTGACCGCCGGCGTTGTAATCGAAGGGGCCGCCATGAAGACTGCTTGACGATATCCGTGTCGAATTATTGAATCCCCAGGACCTGATCAGTCCTGACGGATCCAGGTGAACGGACCGGCAACTCCTATGGCTTCAAAAGACGCTTCTCAGAATGGTCTCGTTCTCCTGAGCCCTTGCCCGTCGAAAGCGGGATATTGGTGCAGCCGTCGAGAGCGGCGACCGGATGTGAGGTTGTACAGGCCCGGAGACCAGGCCGGTACTATGCGATCGGGCTCAGACCTTGGATGCCGTCCGAGAAACGATGACTGCACGTGGCAACCCCTTGACCCCCAAACCCTCATGTGAGGAGTTGGAGCCTCCGGCAAGCCCGGCGCGGTTCAAAACGGGGGGCACGTCAAAACCGGAAAAGCAGTTAATCATTACGAATTGCCATTCCGCGCTTTCAGACTGTCAGTGTCTCGTTAACTTCACGTGTGTACCACACCGCCTGTCACAACCTTCTCGACTAACCTTCTGCTGCGTTCTGAAGGGTGTTAAATCGGCGCAAGCCACATCTCATCAAAGAGTGGAAGAATGATTCTTTGGGAACTTGGGCGGGCGATCAAAAGGCGCCGAGACACACTCAGTCTCACTTCAGAGGCGAGAGAGATGCGGAATTTAGACCGCTTCAGGCAGCTTGTCTCTTTCGTCAAAGAAACTTCTCCATGGTACTCCCGAGTCATAGAACAAAACCGCATAGACCCTGCGAGATGCCGACCAGAGGATTTTCCCGTCTTAACATCAGCGATGTTGAAAGCAAACTTCGACGAAATTGTCACAGATCGTGCAATCACAATGCGCAGTTTAGAGACTTTTGTAAGGGATTTCCCGTCTTCGAAGAAATTGTATTTAGGGCGATATCATGTCGTTTTGTCATCCGGTTCGAGCGGCATTCCAGGGATCTACGTTCACACAACGGATGAGGTAATCAACGGCATGAGCTATGGTGCGATGCACCGGAAAATCAAACCGCGAACGCGTACATCGTTTGTCGGCCCAGTCGATACACACGACTTGGGCGCGGCAGTGATGGGCTTAATGGGTGATTGGCCTCAGAGACTGCTTTTCAACACCCGCAATTTCGACATCGCGTCGCCGTGGCCCCAAATTATCGCAGGACTTAATGACCACCAGCCGAAAATCGTAAGCGCATACAAACATTATTTGATGGTCTTGGCGGACGAAGCGCGCGCGGGGCGTCTGAGAATCCGACCCACCCTTCTTGAATCCGGGGGAGAGCCGCTTTTCCCTCAGGAACGAGAGATTTTAAGGTCAACCTTCCAATGCGAAATCGCAAACTCATACGGATCGTCCGAAGCTCATCTTATGGGAGTTGCGCTCAACGATTGGAAAGGGATTTACCTCTTCGAAGATGACTTGATTTTCGAACTAGGTTCAGAATCGACATGTGTCACAAATCTGTTCAATAGAGCTATGCCGCTGATCCGGTATCGCTTTGATGATATTCTAGTCCCGGTTGACGATCCATACCCTAGACTGCCCTTTAGAAAAGTATCGGAATGGATTGAGCGTTCTCAAGAGCTAATTACGTTTGAAATCGGAAATGGGAACGCTCGTAAATTTCGAACCATTTTTTTTGATGATGGCGTCGATTTCAGCGGTGTGAAGCGCATTCAGTTTCAGAAAAAAGATGTTAAGACGCTCAGGGTCCGCGTTACCTTTGTTGAGGAAGCAGAACTGGAAAGGCTGAGCCAAGTCAGGTCCAATACAGAAAAGCTTGAGCTGCTTGCTGCATCAATTCGACGTCATCTGGACGATCAGGAACTCGAAAACGTAAAGCTGGAAATGTCGGAGATGAGTGAGGAGGGGACCGAGCCGCAGACTAGGATCGTCAGGGACGGTAGAAAGGAAAAGCTTGTTCTGCGTTGACAAAGCTGACGGGCAGCAGGCGGGTGCAGCTCAATAACGGCATGCTCCGGTGATGTGTGCCGACGATTATTAGAATCGACAGATATCGCTGATGAGGGATGTCGTCAAAATCCGCCGTTCTCCAAAAACGTCGATGAATAATATCTTTTATTTGCGACGCCAATATGTCACAATTCCAGAGTAATTCTAACTCGTATCCATAAGTGGGCCTCATGATCTTTTAAGATTATAGTACGTACTAATCTTAATGGCGTTCTACATTGTCATCACAATAATATGTTTTAATTCATTTGACGTGATTAGACCGCCGGACAAGTCTTGGCTATTTGCGCTGTCTATCGGCGAGGGGTGCTGGCCGGAGCCTGTGTGCAAAACTAAATTGTCTTTTCGACGTAAGCACCCGGTGAGGACCGCTTTTACGCGGTCTTGAGCAATTCTGCTGGTCGTCGCCAGTTCCAAGGTAGCAGTTCGTAAGGCTGGCTCTGCTGGATGTCGGCGATGCGAGCGAGGACGTCGGCGAGCCAGGCTTGCGGCTCGATGTCGTTGAGCTTGGCGGTGCCGATCAGCGTATACATGAACGCGGCGCGCTCCCCGCCGCGGTCGTAGCCTGCGAACAGCCATGCTTTGCGGCCCAAGGCCACGCCGCGCAGCGCGCGCTCGGCGGCGTTGTTGGTCAGGCAGATACGGCCGTCGTCGAGGAACCGGGCGAACGCAGCCCGGTCCTTGAGCATATAGTCGATCGCACCCGCGACCGGGTTGTGGCGTGTGAGCGCGGCACGCTGGGATCGCAGCCACTGCTCCAGGTCTGTGACGAGCGGGATCGCGATCTGCTGGCGCATGGCAAGCCGCGCCGCGATGGTGTTGCCGTTGAACGCGCGTTCGGCGTCGAAGATCACGTCGATCCGCCTGACCGCTTCGGCCGCGATCGGCGAGACGACCGATGCACCCTTACGCCGCTTCAGCTGCGCGGCGACGTCGCCCAGCTCGAGGAACTTGCGCCTGGCATGTGCCCAGCAGAGTGCACGGATGACTGGTCCTGCCACAGCACCTTGATCAGATCGCCGCGTCGTCCACGGAAGATGCAGAGATCGCCGGCATGCGGGTCGCGCTTCAGCCCTTGCTGCACCAGCAACGCCAAACCGAACATCCCACGGCGCATGTCTGTGCAGCCGGTCGCGAGCCAAATCCGGACGTTGCTTCGGACCGGGATCATCGCCTGAGCGAGCGCACCACAGCCGCCACCAATGCGGGCGGCGCATCGCTTGCGATCCGCAGCACCGCCCCGCCGACCTCCAGCACTATCGCGCATCCTGCCGCAGGCTCAGGCTCGGCGCCGACCGTCACCGCCGCGAAGCCTGGCGACACCGGCTCGGCAAGATCGCGTCGCCACCGATAAAGCTGGCTCGGCCGCAGGTCGGCACGCCGCGCGATCTCCGCCACGCTCGCTCCCGGCTCGCAGGCCGCCGCCACCAGCGCCCGCTTCTGATCGTCCGTCCAAACCCGGCGCCGCTCCGCGCCCGAAATAATCGTGATTTGACTCATCGCACCATCGCTAACACCGGTGCAAACACCGTCGCTTGCACCAGTGCTACGTCAGCCGATCATCCGTTCCCGGCAAGGCGGTCCACACAGAAGGGGTACTTTTCGACTGTAGTAGTCATCGGTTGTTTAGGGGGGGGGGGGGCGGCACGACTGCCTGGCGACGCAGCCCGCTGGTTGTGACGCGGTGCTAGCGTCAGAACCAACAACAGTATCATGGTTGGGCGCCTCTTGGCGACAAGGTCGGATCAGGCGAGTGCGCCCGCTCCTTCCGGAGACGAGACTTCCGCTCCCGCATCCTGGTTAGGTCATCCTAAGGCGCCCCGTCATCGTCAAGCGGAATGGCGCGCCCTACCGTTCGAGCGCAAGAATTTTCCACATCGGCGCCGCGCAACAAAAAACGATGCACCTTCGTTTCGCCTATTGCCTTGGAAACCTTCCCATGGCCGTTCGGCAAGCCGTTAGCCTAACGGGCAAGGACGTAATGCCGATCGACTCGAACTTATGATTTATGTTACGCTCGCCCTCCAAAAAAAGGTTAAAAAAATGTTGGACTGGGAGAGTGTTCGAACCTCGAAGCTAAAGGCAACGGCACTACTGGTAATAATGACGATCGTTGCGGTCGCAGCTCTATCGACATTTTACTTCGTACACTCCGCGCGCGGAGGTGCTGCAGTCGCTCGGTTTTTCGCCGACCCGCTGGCAGTGTTTGCCGCACGTTCTCCGGGAAAGAGAGGCGAGGGAGTCCTATTGCAAACAAAGCCTGGGTATGTCCGCCCTCGCATACACAATGGGGACGTCGCCGCGAGCAAGCCGTCTGAACGGGTTCTTACAAACGTGCGCTTTAGGCCTCCCACGGCTCCTTGGGAAGACGTGCCGCCGTTCAATGTCCCGCAGATAACCGATGGCCCGCTCGTCCCGGGCGAAGATAGTCCTTTGAAGCCTGGTCTGAATCTACCATTTTCGGGTTCGAATTTCGACGGGGGTGACGGGATTGGTGGCGGTGGCAGTAACATCGGAGGCGGAGGCGGAGGGATTGGAACTGGTCCAGAACCATCGGCAGTCCCGGAACCTGCAACTTGGGCAATGATGATCGTCGGCTTTTTTTCAGCTGGCGTCGCATTGCGCCGTCGGCGACGCCTAAAAATGATGACGTCGCCGAGAATGGTCGAAGCCGACCAGGTTTGAGCGATGCAAATACGGTATATCTCGCGTCTCGGCGGAACTGCGCTGCTGAGCGCTGCCGTGTTGGTTTTGGCTACTTTCAGGGCACAAGACCCCAGTGTCGTAACGATGCCCAAGGCGCCGATCCGATCGCGATCGGATCGGATAGTTTACCCGGCAAATCATAATCCATCTTTTGTATTATCAACTGGGGAACTCTGGCATATCCGCAGCATCCTTAACACCCGCCGAAAAATGCGTTTCGGTGATTTTCTCTGGAACGACGCTGGTGTGCCGGCAGGGCCGACGTTTGTACGCATCGATCTATCCAAGCAAACATTATCGATCTTTCGCGCTGGGCACGAGGTAGGATTTACGGTCATTTTGTTTGGCACAGATGGGAAACCAACTCCTTTAGGTGTCTTCCCGATAATCGCCAAAGCTAAGGAGCATCGTTCTTCTCTATACGACGCTGAAATGCCTTACATGATGAGGCTGACACATGACGGCGTCGCTTTACACGCCAGCAATGTACGCGAGGGATCCGCGACGCACGGGTGCATAGGAGTGCCGCTGAACTTCGCAGAACTGCTCTATTCCCAAGTGAAACTTGGCGACCGTGTTCTAGTAGTTCGATCGTGATGCCGCATAGCTGGTTTACTTGAAGGTTCGTTAACCATAACGCTAAACCTTGCGTAAAAGTCAGGCTGGCAAACTCCGGAAACGGAGGTGCCTTAAATGCTATCGAATATTTGCAGAGCCCCATTTACGGCCTGGCTCATGCTGGCCGTTTCTCCGTTTTTATTGGGCGCAACAAGCACCGGGGCGTCCTTTGAATCAACGATACTCATGGTCCACAACCGTGAGCGGGTCATCTTTGGCGTCAATTCGTTGCACTGGAATCCGGAGCTTGCGAAATCAGCGCAGATCTGGGCTGATCATCTGGCTGCAACTGGCCTATTCGAACACGCTCCGGAGCTGCCATCGAATCCGCAAGGTGAAAATCTTTGGGCGGGGACGAAGGGATTTTATCGTACGGAGCAGCGAGTGAACGCCTGGATTCGCGAAAAGCGCTATTTCAAGCCGGGCACTTTTCCAAATAACAGCACGACCGGCAATGTTGAAGATGTTGGCCACTACACTCAAGTGATGTGGCGGGATACCCAAGAAGTGGGATGCGCGCAAGCGACCGGCGCTCGTGAAGATATCTTAGTATGCCGTTATACAAATGCGGGAAACTACGTTGGAGAAAAGGCGTTCTAGAGTCTAGGTGGTATACTATTGGCCGCTTGTACCCAGCGCCATAAAATATCATATGATGCAAGCTTCATATCAGCTTTCCAGCCAATCCACAAAGGAAAGGCCTGTTGCCGTCAGTTCAGCAGCTGACCCCGACACCGGTTTTCGGGAATGAACAAGGTGGCTTCTGCGTCCACGTATTCTTAGCGGGCGGCGCGTATACTGGATCGCCAGCCGTCGGGGCAGTTGCGCAGATACATGATGCTGTCGCCCGCCAGCCATGCGGCGTGACCTGCTTCCCAGAAGGCATGCCAGTAATTCGTCAGATGGAGACGAGTGATGCGGCGAAGCCGATGTCGCGAGGATCAGATCGTTGGGGTGCTGCGGAAGCATGAGGCCGGCGTGCAGACCGGCGATCTGTGTCGCATGCACGGCTTCAGCGATGCGACGTTTCACACTTGGAAGTCGAAGTGCGGCGAGGAGACGGTCTTCGACGGTCCGCGGTTGCGGCAACTCGAGGACGAGAACCGCCGGCTGAAGAAGCTGCTGGCGGAGTTGATGCTCGACATATCGGTGCTGAAGGATCTGCTGGAAAAAACCGAGCCGGGCTCGGGAGCGCTACGCTGCGGTGCAGACGCTAATGGCAGATTACGGCTTCTCCGAGCGTCGCACTGCACGCTGATCGGGGTCAATCGTTCGGCATAGCAACATGAGCCGCTTCGCGGAGGGGAGGATGCTGTCCGCGACAGGATGCGTGAGCTCACGAAAGAGCGCCGTAGGTTCGACTTCGGACGGCTGGAGATCCTGTTACGGCTTGAGGGCAAGGGAATGAACCCGAAGAAGGTGTACCGGCCGTATCGCGAGGAGCAGTTGACGGTGCGTAAGCTTAGCGGCCGCAAGCGCGCGCTGGGCACGCGGGTGCCGATGGCGCTCCCGCAGGAACTCAGCCAGCGCCGGTCGCTCGACTTCGTATCGGATCCATTGGCCTGCGGCCGGCGCTTCGTAAGCGTTCGGTGAGTACCGCGGCTACGCGGCCTTGAGCAGAGCGGTTGGCGTCCGCCAGTTCTAGGGCAACAATTCGTTTAGTCGGTTCTGGGGCATGTCGGCTATGCGTGCGAGGACGTCGGCGAGCCATGCCTGTGGGTCGATGTCGTTGAGCTTGGCGGTGCCGATCAGAGTGTACATGAACGCGGCGCGCTCGCCGCCGCGATCCGAACCGGCGAACAGCCATGCCTTCCTGCCGAGCGCGATGCCGCGCAGCGCTCGTTCTGCGGCGTTGTTGGTCAGGCAGATGCGGCCGTCACCCAGGAACCGGGCGAACGCGGGCCAGTCCTTGAGCATGTAGTCGATCGCGCCTGCGACCGGGTTGTGGCGCGCGAGCGCGGCAAGCTGTGAGCGCAGCCACTGTTCTAGGTCGGTGACGAGCGGCGCTACGATCTCCCGGCGTACGGCGATCCGCTCGGCGATGGGGGTGCCGTTGATGGCGCGTTCGGTGTCGAAGTTCACGTCGATGTGCCTGACCGCTTCGGCCGCGATCGGCGAGATGACCGCCGCACCCTTACGCCGCTTCAACTGGCTGGCGACATCGGCCAGCTCAAAGAACTTGCGCCTGGCATCCGCCCAACACAGGGCGCGGATGACTGGTGACGGTGAACGATCGACGCGGAACAGCGCGTTGTAGCCGGCATAGGCATCGGCTTGCAGGATCCCTCCATAGCCGGTGAGATGCCCGACCGGATGCTCGGCGCGGCGATCGCGCGCGTAATGGAACAGGGCGGCTGGCGGCGCAGGACCGCCGAACGGTCGGTCATCGCGAACATAGGTCCACAGCCGTCCGACATCGGTCTTGGTCTTAGCCAACACCGGGACGGTCGTGTCGTCGCCGTGCAGGCACTCGGCGGCGAGAACATGTGCCTCGATCAAGAGATGGAGCGGCGCGAGCGCGGCCGCACAGGCACCGACCTGATCCGCGAGCGTCGAGAGGCTGATGTCTACGCCTTCGCGGGCGTAGCGGTCGCGCTGACGGTTTAGCGGCTGATGCGTGCCGAACCTCTCGAACATGACCATCGCCAGGAAGCTCGGGCCGAACAGCCCGCGCGGCGTCGCATGGAACGGTGCCGGTGGCTGGATCACCGCCTCGCAGGCGCGGCAGGCGAACCGCTCGCGAACGGTCTGCACAATCTTCCACTGGCGCGGGATAACCTCCAGCGTCTCGGTCACGTCCTCGTCCAGCTTCGACAGCCGCTCCGATCCGCAACAGGCGCAGTTGGTCGGAGCAGGAACAACGATGCGCTCTCGGGGCAGATGCGCAGGCAGCGGCTTACGCGAAGGGCGCGCCCTGGTGAACGCTTCGACGGCGGTACCGACCGCGGCGCGCGCTCCGAATGCCTCATCCTCGCCGGCGCTCGCCTCCAACTCCTCCAGGCTGAGCTCAAGCTGGTCGATGAGCAGTTGGCCGCGCTCGGACCGCTGACCATAAAGCGCCCGACGCATCTTCTCGTTCTGCAACTCGAGCAGGGCCACGCGGGCCGCCAGATCGGCGTTGATCGCCTTGTTACGGGCGGCTTCGGCCTGGGCGTCCATAAGCGCCGCGCGAAGCGTTGTGACATCGCTGGAGAGCGTCGCTGCCATGCTCGCGAAGATAGCAGAAAGTGGCGGAAAACCTAGCTTTTTACGTCATCCAGCCACTTGCGGGCGCCACGTTATGCGCGGATTGCGCCAGTCGATCGCCTCCAGCAAACACGCCATCTGCGATGCCGTGATCGCTACTACACCGTCGGTCGCGGACGGCCAGATGAACCGACCGCGGTCGAGCCGCTTGGCATAGAGCGACATACCCACACCGTCGTGCCAGAGCACCTTGATCAGATCACCGCGCCGCCCGCGGAAGATATACAGATCACCGGAGTGCGGATCGCGCTTCAGCCCCTGCTGCACCTGCAGCGCTAGGCCGAACATCCCACGCCGCATGTCCGCGCAGCCGGTCGCGAGCCAGATCCGAACGTCGCTTCGGACCGGGATCATCGCCTGAGCGACCGCAACACCGCCGCCACCAATCCAGGCGGCGCATCGCTTGCGATCCGCAGCACCGCCCCGCCAAGCTCCAACACTACTGCGCATGTCGCTACCGGATCGGGCTCGGCCCTGACGGTCACCGCCGCGAAGCCCGGTGACACTGGCCCGACAAGATCGCGCCGCCATCGATAAAGCTGGCTCGGCCGCAGGTCCGCACGCCGCGCGATCTCCACCACGCTCGCTCCCGGCTCGCAGGCCGCCGCCACCAGCGCCCGCTTCTGCTCGTCCGTCCAAACCCGGCGCCGCTCCGCGCCCGAAATAATCGTCACCTGACTCATCGCACCATCGCTAACACTGGTGCAAACACCGTCGCTGGCACCAGTGCTACGTCAGCCGATCACCCGCGCCCGGCAAGGCGGCCCCCACCGGAGGGGTACGCCACATGTACTTTGGCGTCGCCCTTGCCCCGTGGCGCGGCTATGGAACATACTGCCCAAACATAAGTTTTACGCCGATGCTGAGCGACGCAAACCTCGATACGCTAATCGACACCTTCGAAAGCGGAAGGGTGGCCGGTCTGGCCCACGGCCATGCGCAGCGTAGCGTGCCTCAATGTTTTGAGAGGACGCTTTTAGCGCTTTGGTGGTCCGATGGCTTCGACGAGGGCTCCCTCGCCAGGGCGTCGATGAAGGCAGTAACGCTCCCGCTTGGATCGCTTTCGGATGCTGAGGTTTCGAAACCAGGGGGCGTCCGTTTCCCCGGCGAGTTGTCCGGCGCAGGATCGTCATGGCCCAAAAGTACTAGGACATCCTAGCAAAAATACCGTCTTCTTCTTTTGGCGAAAAGAAATACGGATATAGCGATCGCGTGGTAGCACCGCCGGCATCACCCGCGAGTTCATCGATTTTTGCTCTTATTTTTTGAACCTCTAGCCGCAGCAGTTGGGAAGGGGCAGCGACGCTCTGATTAATCTTCAGATTTCCTACTTGTTCAAACCCCAGCATGACCTCATAAAATCGTACGTGGCGTGGATTGACCTCGATAAAGAGGTCAGTGCACAAATGTTTGCGTTGTCCGTAGATAAAAACAAGATGGAATATTGAAGCCAAAAGAGGCTTGGAAGGCACGGCGGTGTCGAAAGCCAATTTGGTGAGTTCGCATACCTTAGCACCTGGAACATTTCGGTATCTATCGATTTCATTCCGAAATATTTTGTCGGCCGCAAGCCCGTTCGGAGAATCTATTGCCAGCGTGATAGTCCCAACAGTTTCACTGCCGGCAGACGCAGTGAACGTAATGTGAGCTGGCGTCTGGGGAATGATGTGATCGTCGCCGTATCCGCGCCATGAATACATCCGATTAATTAGCAATGTTGCCGAATTGCGTTGGTAAGCGTCGTCCGCTAACCTGACGGTTATCGTTTCGTTATTGGGGCCAAGGCCTAAGTGCGGAAGGGTCACGGCGCGCGAGCGCGTACTACAACGGGTATCGCCACGCACCTGTGTCAGCGGCATAGATATAACCGGTTCAAAAAATTGGGCGGCTTCTAACGACATCCCTGCTTAGCCCTCAAGAAGCAACACGAGCGTTGCAGTTTATTGTTATCTCAAATCGAAATGTTATTATGCGGAAGATCGAGCCCGAATTATCATCTAAGTGGATTTACGGTAGAACATGACTTCTATATGGTCGACGCAGATCACCACAACGTGAGCAAATTTAGTTACTCTGAGAGCAACCTTTTGCCCCACGCGGCAGCGCCTCCAGCGCACAAAACGGCTTTTGAGAGGTAAGTGTGCAATAGCCAGCGATACTCGACCAAAGGCCTCATCTGAGCGACAAGTAGCTAGCACGTGCGCGCCCGCTCCCTCGGACGAGTATTTTGGGTGCTGCCAAACATTAGGTACTAACCGTGTCCTATTCGCCAGGAGAGATCCGTTTTCCGGACCAGCCATGGGCGGACAGAGCACCAGACGCGTGGCGGGAGGCCGAGAGCCGGCGTTATGCAGAAGGGGTAAGCTGTCAGACCCTAAACATTGTTTATCAATCACTTGAAAGTTTCACCGCTGTGCTGTGCAGCAGATGTGAAAATTCAGGTCCGCTTATCGGCGGCCACTTCGCTCAATTGCGCGATCGCGACAATACTGGTCTATCGAAATGATCCCGCTCCCGTACCGATCCTCGCGGGTACGGTCAGCTGCGACAGCACGAAGCTTATCACAAAGGTTTAGCGCGCGAGCGGGATCACTCGGGGTCGTCGACTGGACGACTCGTCTATGTTTAACAAAAAATTTATGATGCTCAAGTCCCATGACGGGAAATTTTATTTTGCGAAAAATTCGGTATTTCCGAGTGGGAATCTCGCCTACCCAGTCCCAGATCTGGTGGAGAGGATGTCCGCGCGCTGGAAGGTCAACTAGTCTAATCCGAATTTCCGAAGACCGCTTTCGTCGCCGCTCAGACCCATGTCGGTATCGATGATCACGAACGCGGCCGGTGTCTGAGTGGCGGTATTCTGCCCCTTCGGCAACGGGTTGCGCGGACTACGAAGTCACAGTCCGACGGCATGCTGGGAACCAGATAGGTCTGGTCACGCGCGCACCTTCAGATACGCGAACGTGCCGCACGCGGCACAGCGGTCCAACATACCGCTATCGTTACGGTTAGTAAACAAACGGCCGCCTCGGTCATCAATCGCTCGTTCGGGATAAGATGCTCCTTGCCGTCGCGCGTCACGACCGAAACGGCGCGTACCCCGATTTTGGCGACCTAGCCGAAGCTATCGCCGACCACGATTCCGTCGCCCAGCTTAATCGGACGGCCCATCAGCAGGATAACACGATGGCGATTGCAATCGACCACCAGTCGCGAATAGCTCTGGCGGATGAACACCGCGTCGAGCGCACGCGACAGCGGGGCAGTTGGTTGCGGAGTGGACGCGTCTAAGGCCGGAACCCGCGCGACCACCAACATCCTGGTGCTGGAGAACGCGACACGACTCGTCGTGAATACCCGGGTCAGCGAAGCCCTGAAGTTCGAGGGCGCGATTGCTGCGGAGGACATGCGTCTCTCTGTCCTTACCCCATCTGGCATAAGCGAGCAGGAGAAACAGTTCGCTCGCTTCTATTCGGGTGGGCAGGTGGTGGCGTTCGGGCGGGGCAATCCCGCCCTGGGGATTGCGCGGGACTCGGAATATCGCGTGATCGGGGTCGGGCGCGACGCAAGCGGCCGCCAGATCGTTCACCTCGCAGACGAGCAGGGCCGTGCCATTCGTTGGGACCCACACGTCGGCGCGCGTCGCAGGTCAATGTCTTCAAGAGAGAAGAGCGGGGCCTGACTAGGGGCGATCGTATCCAGTGGCGCCTCGCCAACCAGGCACTGGGCCTTAAGAACGCAGAACGCGGTACGGTCGAACGCTTCGCCGGGACAGTCGCGACAATACGCTGGGATCGCGGCGAGACCCAAGAAGTCGATCTCGAAGCGCACCGCACCTGGGATCATGGTTATGCCGAGACGGTCTATTCGGCGCAGCCCAAGGCCTATGCACGGGTCTATGTCCTGGCGCCCGTCGACTCGCCGCTGGTCACCGGGCAGAACTATTACACCGCGATCACGCGAGCTCGTTTTGGTGTCAAATTGTGGACCGAGGATGAGAAACGGCTGGTGGACCGACTGACGCGGCGGTCGGGCGAGAAGACCTCGTCACTTGAGGGGCTCGGCCGGCTCGATCCCGACTCCCGCCTGGCGCGCGAGCGCCGGCACGGCGACCGTTTGGAGCAACGCCGCCAGTAGGCTCGCGAGGAACGCGTGGCACGGCGGACGCGCTTAGCGAAGTTGTCCGAACGAGAAGTAATCGACCCGTACAATGCATTTGCCGGCCGGCTCGCACTCCGTGCCCAATCCGGCGTCGAGGCGATCGATCGATATCTGAATACGTTTTTGGGATCAGGCCGTCCCGCCAAAACGCCGAAATACGAGCAAGACCGGTCATCGATACCCTCATCAGAGTCGCCGCGGCAGCCCCGTGCGAAGGATCGCTGAGATACGGCTTTTGGCGATTTGGATCGCCGGTATCGGCAGTTTGCTTTTGAGCAGCGGCGAGGTTCATGCTCACCCTGGAATGGACGCTGTTCGCACGCAGGAGGCACAGGTGGCCGCCTACATCCAGAAATCAGCGCATGGGGGACCGTGGCTCGCGCGAACCCTTTGGGGATTGCGGGATCAGGAGGGAGGTTGGATTGGCGCGGCGATCCGCAACGCGAATGGTTCCGAAGATC
Source organism: uncultured Sphingomonas sp. (assembly GCA_964243205.1). Lineage (GTDB taxonomy): Bacteria > Pseudomonadota > Alphaproteobacteria > Sphingomonadales > Sphingomonadaceae > Sphingomonas. Next base: position 7,417 of record CAXTEO010000042.1, on the reverse strand, counting down.
TGGGGCCGCTTCAGGTAAAAAGCTGGTGGGGCGTACGGATCGGGCGACTGATGGGACGTCGCCCGGTCGAGATCCGTCGATGGCTACAATATGACGCTTGCTTCAACGTCGACGCGGCGCGCTAGTTTTCCTTTCGAGCCTCGTGGTCACCAAGGATTATTGGCGAGCGATCGGCGTATATCACAGCCCCGATGCACGGCGTCAGAGATCGTACGCACACGGCGTCGCGCGCCGGCTAAGCCGGCGATTCGGGATAGAGGTCTTCGGACGAGTCTCCAGGCGAAGACTGGAGGTAGACGCCCCGCCAGAGGACCGATTACCGATCGCCGATTGGCCTCGCCACGAAATAGATCGCAACCGCGAAGGAGGCGGCAGGGTACACTTATCGTCGTTCTGGCTTCCGAGACAAAGTCTGACAGCTACAGTACGTTCACGGCATGGGCACCGGGGAGAACCGGCGTTGGGACGTAGCCGCCGTTGGCGTGCGACATGTCGAACGGCGGTTCAGGTCAGGAGCCGACATTTCAACATTCGTTCGACTTGCGTTCCACAGCGACTGCTTCCGGACAGCTAGCGGTCCGGTAGCTTTCGACGTCGCCGATGTCATAGCAGCCCTTCGCCAGCACTGGACAAGTCCGACACGTATCGCCCCACATCGGTTGGCCACTGGTTCGCTTCCCAATAGTAGCTCATATCACATGCGAATATTTTGAACGGCGCGATGCACGAGCATTGCTGGCTTCGGAAAGTGGATCGGTCGGTGTAAAAAGAGTAGAGCGCATGCGAACGCGATGAACAAGGTGGCGTAGCCCCGCACTTTTTTAGCGTCGATTGACAAAAAGCCTTGGAGGTGAGCAAAATCCTATCTTCCATGCCACCGTCGGCGCTGACACGTAATTGTCACCGCGAGTTCCCACAAAGGAGCGTCGTATGTCAGACCAAGAAGTGGGGCGCGGTCACCACGTTACAACGATGCACGCGGTCCGGCATTTGTTTGAGACATTACCCGCCGATCGATTGCTCGGCCACACGCCGCAACAGCTTTTCGACCGACTGGATGCAGCGCAGGCCAAGGTAGACGGGGTGCCTTTGGGCAACTCACGGCTCGCTCACTATATCAGTTTGGCCAGTGGCGAGCGGCTTTCGCAGGGCTCAGGTTCAACGGTGTTGCCAAGCACTTGGGCACCCGAAGTTCAAAAAGCTCATGCGCTGTCGAATCCGCATTTGAGCTCCTACGAGAATTTGAATGCTATCAAATCCTACCTGGTGGACGAGCTGACGGCAGCCAAAGCGGCCCATCAACGCGGCGATTCGAACGCCGAGTTCGAGCATCTTGGTCGCGTCGCCCACAGCATGGAGGACAGTTACAGCCAAGCGCATATGTTGCGCGATCCCACACGGCCCAGCGATCCCGAAGCGCCAATTAAAGCGCTACTAAATTTCGATTCCATTCCCGGCGCAGCGTCGAACACGCACGCGAAGGCGTTCGACAAGGTTCCTACGGATCCGTCGAACAACGACCCGGCGCGACCGGCCGATCAGGCCGGCGCCGAAGCACTCGGGCGCGTGCTTTCGGCCTATGTGAACACCATAGATTCTGCCGATCCTATCGCTACACATGCGGCCTTCCGGGACGCGGTCCAGCCGTTCTTTCAGGCCGATCATCTGGTGACGTTCGACAACAAGCACGATCCGGCCTACCAGCAGCAGCTCGCTCTACATTACGCCAACGAGGTGTCGCTGTCGCCGGTGGTGCCGGACGCGCAAGAGCGGAACATGTCAACCTTGCCGACGGGCACGGCTCATCCGGAAGACAGCTCGATGGGGCCAAATACGACCGGTTGCGACGCGGTCAGCATGCAACCGGCGGACGCGCCTCTCGAGTCCTATTCGACCTCAGGGGCGGATCATGGAACCACGGCGGCGTACGATGGGCAAGTTGCCGGTGCGCCGGGTCAGCCCCACGCCGGTAGTGGCAACGGCACGTCGAGCGTGGCTGGTTCGCTTGCTGCCCAGGTCAATGGTACTCACGATCATCCCGAGAGTTCACAGGGCGCCGTGGCTCCTAGCGATGCTCCAGGCAACGGGCATTAAATCTTGGGTGTAGGTTCTACCGCGTCGGGCGAGACCGGCGTGGCGCGAGCGGCGCATGGGTCGGGGCAACAAACAGCTGACGCCGGCATAGCGCACCCCACGGCCGGCGTGCACACCGACGTACGCAACATTTCCGACGGTCACGGCCACCACCACTACGTTTACGGTGAGGGAGGATCGACCGGTCAAACGGCGCGAGAGCACGCCGCGAACCCCAACCAGCCGCATAACTGGCAGAGCCAGAACGGCGCCGACATCATCTGCCCAAGAGGCACCCCGATCTACGCGGCGTTTGATGGCAATATATCGGACAAGTTCGGCGTGGAACACGGGCACGAGAACGACACGGTTCAATCGACCCACCACGGCAACCGTCTGATTATCGTCGGCGCCAACAATCAAGCCTTCTATCAACACCTTGATAGAATCGCCGATGGTGTCGTATCAGGCGCGACCGTCCATCGCGGTGAGCTAATCGGCTATTCCGGCATCGGCGGCGGAGTTGAACATCTACACTTTGCAGTCCAGCATGGGGATACAGACAGTCTATTACATGACGCTGCAGCGCAGGCTTCGCATGCAGAAACAAGCACGGCCACGCCGAACAGTGCCGCGGCTCACGCGAACGATGTACCGGCACCAGCTGGCCATTCGACCAGCCAGCACGACGGTGAAACGACAGCGGCGAATATTACGTCCGGGCATCAATTAAACCCGGGCGTAGAGCCAGGCCCCGCGAATGGCCGTTTCAATACCGGCGAGGACTTTCGTCACTCCGGTAACCTTCATTCGCTCCAGCTTCATCCCGAGATGCTGCACGGCGACGGGCGCGCGGGCGACAATGCGACTACGGCCCGGCACAGTGACGGCATCAGATCTGACCCCGGGAGGGACGACGGCTCGGCCTGGTCCATTTCAGGCCGCCACGAGGACCAGAGCGCTTCCGCAGCAAGTTCCGGGTCCCATCAGAACGGCACGGCTGCCGCGCCTGAAATTCAAGGCCATGGTGGAGCACCCCACGCCGGCATCACATCCGACCCCGGCCACCATGACGTATCTGCCGTGTCCCATCATGCGCATCATGGCCACGACCCTGCCGTGCAGCATTCCGGGCAACCGGAAACTGCGGCGGTTGGGCATACAAGCCATGACTGGGATACGACTGAGGCCGGCCGCATCGCATCCGATCCGGGGCACCATGACGGCGGAGCTATTGCGCACGCAAGTGATGGCCATCAATCAACTGGGTATGGCCGCATCGCGTCCGATCCGGGACACCACGAGGGCGGAGTCATTTCGCATTCAAGCAATGGCCATCATGCTTCTAGCGATGGCCGCGTCACGTCCGACCCTGGGCACCACACAGCGACGATAAGTTCCAACCCCGGCGATCACAACGATCAAGGAGCGGTTGCTTCGCATCCGGGGCCACTTCACGAGGCCGTGGGCGCCTCACATTCAGGTCACCATGATAGCCATGGTCATCACGAGGGGGCGGCAACGTCACATACACACCAAGATCACGAGGCGGCGGCGGCTCACCATGGCTGAGCGGTGACCGAAGCCGCTGCGCGAAGAAAGGCTGACGGGCGGGTCCCGTCGCATTCCGTTGGTGGATCGATATGAGATCGCAGCGGCTAAGCATTTGGGTGGATATGAACTTGAGTGGGGGATTGCCGTGAACGCCAACGAGGGATTTCGCCAGTTCGATGCGGGTAATACTGCCGAGGCCGAGAGCATTTTTCGCGACGCCATCCTGGATGGCGATCCGGATGGTTCCGGCCATTACGGCATGGGCCTTGTCCATCTTGACCGTGGAGAGAGCGTGAAGGCGAAGGCCATGTTTCTCACCTGTATTCGGATCAACCCGTCAAACGCGCACGCGCACTATTATCTCGCGAATTTCAGCCGCGATGCAGGAAATCCGGCCGACGCAGCGCGAGAATACCGGCGTGCGCTTGAAATCGACCCAATGCACAGTGGGGCAAAACGCGAGTTGAGCTCGCTCGGCGAGCTGCCGGCGCAGCCGACCCAACCGATCGTCGCGCCGGAGCCGTCGCCGATGCCGTCCTCTCAGCGTTCAACGCGAAGCGCCTCGATCACGGGCAATGATCTCTACGCCCTCCTTCGGAAAAGCGAGGAGGGCGTGGAAATTGAAATCTCCGAGCATCTCGATAAGATTTCCGACATCATCGGGACGCGCAGACGAAAGATCAGCGCCTATATCGGCTCTCTATCCGTTTTGGTAATTCTTTATATCGCTCTTTCCGTAGCCGCGCTTGCGTTTATCGGCCAATCCGTGCGACCTCGCGTTGGCTATTCCGACGACAAATTGTTCGCTAATCTCGAACTTGGCATGATAATTCTCTTCTTCGTTTTACTCACCATCGTCTGCCTTGTCATCATGAGCATGAAGATCAGCGTTTCTCGTGATTGGCTAATTGTGAAGACCGGACTTCTCGCCGAGAACAAGAATCAGTTGAACCTGTTCGAAGCGTCGCGCGCGCAGGCTAGCACGCATCGAAGCTTGATGAACCGACTCACGGACAACGGCGCATTGATCCTTAGGGGCTCGCCATTACCCGGCAAACATCAACCCTCGCGCTTACGCCTCTACGGCTTCTTCAATAGCGTTGAACTGGACCAGCTAGCTGAAGCCTTCCGCCGACTAAGCGTCCTCCAACCAGTTAATCGCGACACTCAAGCCGCGATTGGGTTATTGTCCAACATCAGGTCCGGAAACAATTGAGCGGCAGTAAAACCGACTCGTCCGAGATATCGAGAAACGAGTAGCACTCGGCAACCCGGTTTCGGTGTCGAACGAGAGTCCGCTTTTGGAGGTGTCAGCTTCACCCCGAGATGTCCGGTGTTGGGGCGCAAAGCCGACCGGCCGTTTGCGCGATCCGAATGGCGGGTTTCAGCAAAAGCCGACGCTCACATCAACGATGCTGAATGTTTTGAGCTGGTCGTGAGCTGCCGGCCGATCCGAGCCGCTCGGAGGGCAGCAGCTATCGGTTCGTTTCAAGAATCTGCCGGACTGTATTCGGCCAAACTAAGTCATGCTCTCGCCTACGGGAATGCTTAAATGACGGCAAAAGAGAGGTGGGAGGGAACGGGGTTTGATGAGAATTTGCTTCCTGTTAAGTAGGTTAGCCGTACTGAACTCGCAACCTATCGGGGGTATGGAGGGGGGTATCGCCGGAAAGTAAATGCCGAAAAGCGTTTTGTTTTCAAATGTTACACCATAGATTTCAGTAGGTGCCGGGCCCACCACACTCATCGCTCGTCGCCATGAAGGCGGCGTCGCTCGCTCCAGTTTGCGCATCGTCGGGCGCGCCGCCGATCACCCGCGGTGTCGCGCGTGGAACAGCTTGCCGCCCTCCACCGCGTATACGGTGGCCAAGACGGCGATACCGATCGCCAGATATCCGATCGCCAGCGGATAGGTCGTGCCATCGTATGATTGCCCGATCAGCGAGCCGACCGCGACCGCGCCGACGCTGGTGATGAAGCCCTGGATCGACGAGGCGGTGCCGGCGATATGCCCGACCGGCTCCATCGCCATCGCGCCGAAGTTCGCCCCGCACAGCCCGATGCACGTCATGCTGAACGCCTGGAACACCATATAGGTGACGAGGCCTTCGACCCCCGCGGCGATGACCGCGAGGTGCAGGATCGACAGCACGATCAGCGCCAGGACCGCCATCTGCGAGATGAGCCGTGTGCCGAGCCGTTCGACCAGCCGGCTGTTGGCGAACGCGGCGCAGCCCATCGCGAATGCGCAAATCGCGAAGAGGATGGTGAAGCGGCTGCCGACATGGAATTCATCGACGAAGATCTGCTGCGCCGAGGCGACGAAGGCGATGATTCCGCCGAACGTCAGCGACGCGGCGACCGCATAGCCGGCGGAGAAGCGATTGGTCAGCGTCAGCCGGTACGCCTGCCGCAACGCCGCGATCGACAGCGGCGTGCGGCGTGCCACCGGCAGGCTCTCGCGCAGCCGCATGACCGACCAGGCCAGCACGAACGCCGCAAAACCGGCCAATGCGTAGAAGATGAAGCGCCACGGCCCGAACGCCAGCAGGCCCTGGCCGAGGCTCGGCGCCAGGATCGGCACGAGGAAGAAGATCATCTGCGCCAACGACAATGTCCGCGCCATCTGTCGGCCGGAATAGCGATCGCGCACGATCGCCACCGCGAGCACGCGAGTCGAGGCGGACATCAGGCCCTGCAGCACGCGCGCGCCGAGCAGCGCTTCGAACGTCTGCGAGCTCGCCGCGAAAACGCCGGCCGCGACGAAGCCAGCCAGCGTGACGAGCAGGATCGGCCGGCGCCCATATCGGTCGGCAAGCGGGCCATAGACGAGCTGGCCGGCGCCGAAGCCGAGCATATAGGCGGTGATGATCCATTGCCGGTGGTTGGCGGTGGCGATGTGGAGCTGATGGCCGATATCGGAGAGCGCCGGCAGCATCAGGTCGACGCCGAGCGCGTTCACCGCCATCAGCGCCGCGATGAAGGCGACGAACTCTCTTTGGCGCATCGGGGGGGCAGGGGTCTTGTCGTGCATCCCGACCGCCTAAGCCGATCGCGCGGCGGCGGCTACCGTCAAACCGAGGCTTTTCCGTTCGCGGCGTGGCCGATCCGCTGACGACGGGGTGCCGGCGCCGCCGACCGAGGAGCTCGCTTGCGCTTCCGCCCCGGGCCGCCTAAGCGCATCGAGCGTCGGGGAGTGGCGCAGTCCGGTAGCGCGCCTGCTTTGGGAGCAGGATGTCGCAGGTTCGAATCCTGTCTCCCCGACCATCTATGTTGTCCGAGGGTGTTCCAAGGCCCCTCGAAACATGGCTCGGCTCAAGCCGAATTTCACGAATTTCAAATACTTAGCGTCCCAAAACATCCCGGGGCTGGCTTTGCAGCGCATTGTCATTATTGCCAGTTTGTTGGGAATGGATCGACCTGCCCAACTAATACCAACACCGTTCCCAATAAAATTGGCTGGTGCGGAGTTGTGCAAATGCCGACCAATGTTGTATTCAAGAACCTAAAGCCCGGGGCCAAGGCCTGTAGGCGATTCCGATGGTGGCGGGGTGCGTATCCATTTTGACGGCGGAATTGCGCCACCCTTGCCGCGCGTGCTGATTTGGACGTTTCCCAGAAACGTGACCTTCTGCATTTTGCGGTACATCGTCAATCGGTTCAGGCCGGTGCGGTCGAGCACGGTTCTCAGTCGGAGGATGCGATCTGCGGTTTGGGTGGTGATGGCATTACCTTGCATTCAATGTGTTTGCATAATGTCCCGCCGGATAAGGTGAGCGCCGAAATCGCC
>CAXTEO010000041.1:5989-32809 GCA_964243205.1 uncultured Sphingomonas sp. | reverse complement strand
CGGGGCTCGCCTTCCTGTGGTTCAACGCGCCGCCGGCGGCGGTGTTCATGGGCGATACCGGCAGCCTCGCGCTCGGTGGCGCGCTCGGCGCGATCTCGGTGGTGGCGCATCACGAGATCGTGCTCGGCATCATCGGCGGGCTGTTCGTGGTCGAGGCGATGAGCGTGATCATCCAGGTGTTCTTCTACAAGCGCACCGGCAAGCGCGTGTTCAAGATGGCGCCGATCCACCATCATTTCGAGCAACTCGGCTGGAGCGAGCCGACCGTGGTGATCCGCTTCTGGATCATCGCGCTGGTGCTGGCGCTGGCGGGGCTTTCGACGTTGAAGCTCCGGTGATCACCTCGCCCCTCTGGCGTGGGAAAAGCTACGCTGTGCTGGGGCTCGCACGCTCTGGCGCAGCGACCGTGCGTGCGCTGGTGGCGGGCGGAGCGCGGGTTGTCGCGTGGGATGCGGATGTTTCCAAACGTGACGCGCTTTCTTCTCCCTCTCCCCTCCGGGGAGAGGGCCGGGGAGAGGGGCAGTCACAAGCGCCGTCTTCCGATACTTCCCCTCTCCCCAACCCTCTCCCCGGAGGGGAGAGGGAGCCTGTCGCGTTCGCCGATCCGTTGGAGATCGATCTCGCCGGTTTCGACGCGCTGATCGTTTCCCCCGGCGTCCCGCTCAACCGTCACCCGGTCGCGGCATCGGCTCGCGCCGCGGGCACGCCCATCATCGGCGACATCGAACTCTTCGCCCAGGCGCGCGCCGCGCTGCCGCCGCACAAGGTCGTCGGCATCACCGGCACCAACGGCAAGTCGACCACCACCGCGCTGATCCACCACATCCTGCAGACCGCAGGGATCCCCAGTCTGATGGGCGGCAATATCGGGCTGCCGATCCTCGAACAGCAACCGCTCCCCGAAGGCGGCGTGTACGTGCTCGAACTGTCGAGCTACCAGATAGACCTGACCGTCAGCCTCGATTGCGACGTGGCGGTGCTGCTCAACCTCACGCCCGACCATCTCGACCGCTACGACGGCTTCGACGGTTATGCCGCGTCCAAGGCCCGCCTGTTCGCGATGCAGTCCGGGACGCACGACGCGATCATCGGCATCGGCGACACGCCCTCGGCGCTGATCGCGCGCGGCCTGTCGGCGCGCGGCGAGCATCTCCACAAGATCGCGCCGGGCGTCTGCATGGATCAATCGCGCTGGCCGAGCCTGCAGGGCCCGCACAATGCGCAGAACGCGCTGGCGGCGATCGCCGTTGCCCAGGCGCTCGGCGTGCCCGAGGCGATGATCGACCGCGGGCTCGAGAGCTTCGCCGGCCTGCCGCACCGCATGGAGCGCGTGCGCGTTCGGAACGGCGTGGCGTTCGTCAACGACAGCAAGGCGACCAATCCGGATTCGACCGCGCCCGCGCTGGCGGCGTTCGGGCGGATCCACTGGATCCTCGGCGGGCAGGCCAAGACGGACGATCTCGATGCCTGCGCGCCGTCGTTCGGGAATATCGTCAAGGCCTATACGATCGGCGAGGCGGCCGAGCGGTTCGCCGCGATCCTCCACGACAAGATACCGGTGGAAGTCAGCGGCGACCTCGCCACCGCCGTCGCACATGCCGCGGCCAACGCGCAGCCGGGCGACACCGTGCTGCTCTCCCCGGCCTGCGCCTCGTTCGATCAGTTCCGCGATTTCGAAGACCGCGGCGACCAGTTCCGCGCGCTCGTCGAGGCGCTGACATGAGCGACGCGGCGCCCAAACCCAAATTGTGGAAGGGCATGAAGCATCGCGGCGGCCGCGGCGACCGCTCGGCGCTCGGCATGTGGTTCTGGGACATCGACCGGATGCTGCTGCTGCTGACCTTGCTGCTGATCGCGGTCGGGCTGGTCGCGGTCGGCGCCGCCTCGCCCGCGGCCGCGACGCGCTATTCCGACGGCAAGCATATCGTGCCGCCGCTCTTCTATCTGTGGTGGCAGCTCGCCTGGGTGTGCGTGTCGCTCCCCGTCTTGCTGGTGGTGTCGATGCTGCCGATCAAGGTCGCGCGGCGAATGGCGCTGATCGGCACGATCGCGTGCCTCGTGCTGCTGATGCTGGTGCCGGTGATCGGCGTGCAGAAGAACGGCGCGACGCGCTGGCTCAATCTCGGCGTGTCGCTGCTCCAGCCGTCCGAGTTCCTCAAGCCCTTCTTCATCGTCACCGCCGCCTGGGTGCTGTCGATGCGCGCGCAGGACGATGCGTTGCCGGTCGTCACGATCACCGGCGGGATGACCGCCTTGGTCGCGGTCCTGTTGATGCTGCAGCCCGATTTCGGGCAGACCGTCGTGTTCTGCGCGGTGTGGATGGCGCTGCTGATGATCTCGGGCACGTCGCCCAAGGTGATCGGCGGGCTGATCGCGGCGGTCCCGCTCGGGCTGGGCGCGGCCTATATGTTCTACGGAACGGCGCGGGCGCGGATCAACGCCTTCCTGTTTCCCGATACCGAGGGCATCGGCGCGGCGGATCACTTCCAGACCAACGCCGCGCACGACACGATCACCGCGGGCGGCTGGCGCGGAACGGGGCCGGGCGGCGGATCGATGAAATTCCGTCTGCCGGAGGGGCATACCGATTACATCTTCTCGGTGATCGGCGAGGAATTCGGCCTGATCGCGTGCATGATCATCGCGCTTCTGTTCCTCGCGATCGTGGTGCGTGTGTTCGTAAAGTTGCTCGACGAGCAGGATGAATTCCGGCTGTTCGCCGCCGCCGGTCTCGCCACGCAGTTCGGCGTGCAGGCGCTGATTTCGATGGCGGTGAATACGGGGCTGGCGCCTTCCAAAGGCATGACCTTGCCCTTTATCAGCTATGGCGGGTCGTCGCTGGTGGCGCTGTCGATCGGCATGGGATTGCTGCTGGCCTTCACGCGGCGCAATCCGTTCGTTACGCGGTCCAAATACATTGCGCATCCCGGCGGGGCGCATCGGAGCGGCGTATGACGGCAAAGCATTTCGTATTGGCGGCGGGCGGGACCGGCGGCCACATGGTCCCGGCGGCGGCGCTGGCGGCCGAACTGGTCAAGCGCGGCCATTATGTCGCTTTGATCAGCGACGAGCGCGGCGTGCGCTTTCCCGGTCTGTTCGAGGGGATCCAGACGCATATCCTGCCGGCGGGACGGCTGACCGGCGGGCCGCTCGGCTGGGCCAGGGCGGCGCGCGCGATGCTCAACGGCCGCACGATGGCGATCGAGCTCTACCGGAGTTTCCGCCCCGACGCGGTGATCGGCTTCGGCGGTTATCCGGCGCTGCCGGCGTTGCTGGCGGCGTTCAACCAGGGCATTCCGACCGCGGTGCACGAACAGAATGCGGTGCTCGGGCGAGTCAACCGCCTGGTCGCGCGCAAGGTCGGCGCAATCGCGACGTCCTATGCCGAGGTCGCGCGGCTCGGGCCGAAGCTGCTCCCCAAGACCCGCCTCGTCGGCAATCCGGTGCGCGATGCGGTGCTGGCGCTGCGCTCGAAGCCGTATCCGCTGCTCGAGGAGGACGGCATCTTCCGCGTGCTGGTGACTGGCGGCAGCCAGGGCGCGAGCGTGCTGTCGCAAGTCGTACCCGATGGCCTGTCGTTGCTGCCGGTAGCATTCCGCCGCCGGCTGCAAGTGACGCACCAGGCGCGGATCGAGGATATCGAGAGCGCTCGTGCGAAATATGCCGAGCTGGCGATCGCCGCCGACCTCGCCACCTATCTGCCCGACATGCCCGAGCAGCTCGCCTGGGCGCATCTCGTGATCGCGCGGGCAGGGGCCTCGACCCTCGCCGAGCTGACCTGTGCCGGACGGCCGGCGATCCTCGTGCCCTTGCCATCGGCGACCGACGACCATCAGACCGCCAATGCGCGCGAAATGACCGCGGCGGGCGGCGCGCGGACGATCGACCAGCGCAGCTTCACGCCGATCGAACTCGCCAAGCAGATGCAGAAACTGGGGCTCGACCCGGCGGCCTTGCTCAACGCGGCGGGCCGCGCGCGCGCCTGCGGGCGGCCCGATGCCGCACGCGATCTCGCCGATCTGGTCGAGAGCCTCGGCGATACGCCGGGCGACATGCCGGTCGGCAAGCCGCAGCCCGCCAAGGCCGCGTTCGCATGAGGGGCGTCGCGACCGATATCGGAGTCATCCACTTCGTCGGCATCGGCGGGATCGGCATGTCGGGCATTGCCGAGGTGATGAAGAATCTCGGTTATGCGGTGCAGGGTTCCGACGTGGCCGAGGGCTATGTCGTAGAGGGGCTGCGCGCCAAGGGCATTCCGGTGGCGATCGGCCATCATGCCGACAATCTCGGCGAAGCGGCGGTGATCGTCACTTCGACCGCGATCAAGCGCGGCAATCCCGAGGTCGAGGCGGCGCTCGAACGGCGCATCCCGGTCGTGCGGCGTGCGGAAATGCTCGCCGAGCTGATGCGGTTGAAATCGACCGTCGCGGTGGCGGGGACGCACGGCAAGACCACCACGACCTCGATGGTCGCGGCGCTGCTGGATGCCGGCGGAGTCGATCCGACCGTGATCAACGGCGGGATCATCAATTCCTACGGCTCCAACGCCCGCCTCGGTGCGAGCGACTGGATGGTGGTCGAGGCCGACGAGAGCGACGGCAGCTTCCTGCGGCTCGACGGTACGATCGCGGTCGTCACCAATATCGATCCCGAGCATCTCGACCATTACGGCTCGTTCGACGCGGTCAAGGATGCGTTCGTCGAATTCGTCGAGAACGTGCCGTTCTACGGCGCAGCATTGCTGTGCCTCGATCATCCCGAGGTGCAGAACATCATCCCGCGCGTCCGCGACCGGCGCGTGGTGACCTATGGCTTTGCGGCGCAGGCCGATGTGCGCGGGGTCAATGTGACGCCGATTCCGGGCGGCAACCGCTTCGAGGTGATCGTCCGCCACCGCGACGGCACGAGCCGCTCGATCGAGGGGATCGAGATGCCGATGCCCGGGCGGCACAACGTCCAGAACGCGCTCGCCGCGATCGGCGTCGCGCTTGAGCTCGGCATTGACGACGCCACGATCCAGCAGGGCTTCGCCAAGTTCGGCGGGGTGAAGCGGCGCTTCACGAAAGTCGGCGAGACCGGCGGCGTGACGATCATCGACGATTACGGCCACCACCCGGTCGAGATCCGCGCAGTGCTGTCGGCGGCGCGCGAGGGCGTCGAGAATCGCGTGATCGCGGTCGTGCAGCCGCATCGTTACTCGCGGCTCGGCGATCTGATGGAGGAGTTCCAGGGCGCGTTCAACGATGCCGACATGGTGCTGGTGACGCCCGTCTATGCCGCGGGCGAAGCGCCGGTCGAGGGGGTCGATGCGTACGCGCTGGTCGAGGGGCTGAAGCGGCGCGGGCATCGCTCGGCGGCGACGGTGGCGAGCGCCGACGCGCTGGCGGTGCGGCTGGCCGAGGTGGTGCAACCGGGGGATATGGTGGTGTGCCTCGGGGCTGGGGATATTACGAAGTGGGCGGCCGGTTTGGCGGCTGGCATCGAGGCGGCACAGTGACGGGCGCGCACTCTTCTTCCCCCCTGCCGCTTGCGGGAGGGGCCGGGGGTGGGCGCGCGCTATCAGCGTCAGCTGCCGGTGAGGGCGCGCGCCCACCCCTAACCCAGTTCGAGGTGAACGATGCCCCGCATCGTTCAGGTCATGCCGGAGGCATGACCGACCTCGAACTCGCAAGCGGGAGGGGAGGAAGTGTTGAAGCGTCGCTGCCCCATGTCGAAGGCCGCTTGACCGAATCCGCACCCCTCGCCCCGCTCGTCTGGTTCAAATCCGGCGGCACCGCGCAGTGGCTGTTCGAACCCAAGGACATCGCTGACCTCAGCACCTTCCTCGCCGCGCTCGACCCGACCATCCCCGTCCTGCCGCTCGGCCTCGGCTCGAACCTGATCGTGCGCGACGGCGGCGTGCCCGGCGTGGTGATCCGTCTCGGCAAGCCGTTCGCCAAGGTCGAAGCGCTCGACGCCAACGCTTTGCGCTGCGGCGGCGGGGCCAGCGGCATCCTCGTTTCTTCGAGCGCGCGCGACGCCGGGATCGGCGGCGTGGAATTCCTGCGCTCGATCCCCGGCACGGTCGGTGGCTTCGTGCGCATGAACGGTGGCGCTTACGGGCGAGAGACCAGGGACGTGCTGGTCGAGTGCGAGATCGTGCTGCGCTCGGGCGAGCGCCAGACGCTCAGCGTGGACCAGCTCGGCTATACCTATCGCCACTCGACCTTGCCTGAAGGCTCTGTCGTGGTCAGCGCCACTTTCCGCGGCCATCCCGAAGAACCGGCGGTAATCCAGGCCGAGATGGACCGCATCGCCGCCGAGCGCGAGGCGTCGCAGCCGTTGCGCTCGCGCACCGGTGGCTCGACCTTCAAGAATCCGCCCGGCCACAAGGCCTGGGCATTGATCGACGCCGCCGGGTGCCGCGGTTTGCGCAAGGGGGATGCGCAGGTGAGCGAGAAGCATTGCAACTTCCTGCTCAACCTCGGCAGCGCGACGAGCGCGGAGATCGAGGCGCTCGGCGAAGAGGTCCGCGAGAAGGTCAAGGCGCATTCGGGGGTGACGTTGGAGTGGGAAATTCAGCGCGTGGGAGCGGAAAAGTGAGCGCAACTCTTTCGTCGCCCCGGCGGAGGCCGGGGCCGCTCGGTTCCGGACGTGACCTGTCCTTGCAGGCCGGCCCCGGCCTGCGCCGGGGCGACGCACTGTGACCGAGTCCCTGCACGTCGCCGTCCTGATGGGCGGCTGGTCGGCCGAGCGCGAAGTATCGCTGATGTCCGGCGCGGGCGTCGCCGACGCGCTGGAGTTGCTTGGCCACACAGTCACGCGGATCGACATGGGGCGTGACGTCGCCACCAGGCTGGCCGAGGCCAAGCCCGACATCGTGTTCAACGCGCTCCACGGCACCCCCGGCGAGGATGGCTCGGTGCAAGGCATGCTCGATCTGATGGGCCTCAAATACACCCATTCCGGTCTCGCCACGTCGGTCATCGCGATCGACAAGCAGCTGACCAAGCTGTTGCTCGTTCCCGCCGGCATTCCGATGCCGGGCGGGCGGATCGTCAGATCCGAGACGTTGTACGACGCCGATCCGCTGCCGCGGCCCTATGTGCTCAAACCCGTCAACGAAGGCTCGTCGGTCGGCGTCGCGATCGTCACGGCCGAGGGCAATTATGGCAATCCGATCGGCCGCACCACGCCCGGCCCGTGGACCGAGTTCGACGAACTGCTCGCCGAGCCGTACATTCGCGGGCGCGAACTCACCACCGCGGTGCTCGGCGACAAGGCGTTCGGCGTGACCGAATTGAAGCCCAAGACCGGCTGGTACGATTACGAATCGAAATATACCGACGGCAAGACCGAACACATCTTCCCCGCCGCCATCCCCGACGAGATCACGCAGGCGTGCAAGCAGATCGCGCTCGATGCGCATCGCCTGCTCGGCTGCAAGGGCGCGTCGCGCTCCGATTTCCGTTGGGACGACGATGCCGGGCTCGACGGGCTGTTTCTGCTCGAGGTCAACACCCAGCCGGGGATGACCCCGCTCAGCCTCGTTCCCGAACAGGCACGGCATTGCGGCATTTCCTATCCGCAGCTGGTACAGGCGATCCTCGAGGAGGCGCTCAAGTGAGTAGCGGCACGATCAAGCGCGGCACCGCGCGCCGGCCGGTCCAGGGCAAACGGCGCAAACCGCAAAAGGCATCGGTGATCGACCGCGCGATCGCGATGCTGCCCGTCAGCGAAGCGACTTTGCACAAGATCGCGACCTGGTCGATCATGGGGCTGGTCGGTGCTGCGGCGCTCGGCGTGGCGACCTATTTCGGCGTGCCGGGGATGGTCGGGCGCGCGGTCGGCGAGGGGATCGGCGACGCCGGTTTTCGCGTCACCAACATCCAGATCACCGGACTCAACCGGATGGACCATAATGTCATCTACAAGATCGCGGCGAACCAGCCGTCGATGGCGATGCCGCTCGTCAGCCTGGAAAAGATCCGCCAGGATCTGGTCGCGCATAGCGGCTGGATCGAGGATGCCCATGTCTCGCGGCGCCTGCCCGACACGCTGATCGTCAACGTGATCGAGCGCAAGCCGAGCGCGATCTGGCAGAATCACGGGCAGCTCGGGCTGATCGCCGCAAACGGCACCTATCTCGAGCCGGTCGACCCCGAGGCGATGCCCGATCTGCCGCTCGTCATCGGCGCGCATGCCAATGAGCAGGAACCGGCGTACCGCCAATTGCTCGACGTCGCGCCGGCGTTGCGCGGCCAAGTCAAGGCGGCGACCTGGGTCGGCAACCGGCGCTGGACCTTGACCTTCGAGAGCGGCGAGACGCTGGCGCTGCCCGAGGGGGATGCGGAAGCGGGCCAGGCCCTGGTCAAGTTCGCGCAGATCGACGGGGCGAAGCCGTTGCTCGGCCGGGGCTGGCTCGGTTTCGACATGCGCGATCCGACGCGGCTGGTGGCGCGCAAGCCGGGGACGGTCGCCAACAAGGCGATCACCGATCCGGCGGTGCCGGTTTCGGCCAGGGAGACGCCCGCGACCAAATCGGGCGTTATCGAAGCGAAACAATCGGGGCCTTTCGGCCAAGGGTAGGGTAACGCGGCGTAACAGGGGTTCAGTAGATGGCGAAGACAGCACCGGAAGGCCTTATCACCGCGCTCGACATCGGGTCGTCCAAGGTGTCGGCGATGATCGCGCAGAAAGGCGACGGCGGCGAGCTGATCGTGCTCGGCACCGGCCAGCGCGAGAGCCGCGGCGTCAAGCGCGGCTATATCGCCGACGCGGCGGCGACCGAAGTCGCGGTGCGCGAAGCGGTCGAGCAGGCCGAACGGATCGCCGGCACCAATATCGAGAATGTCTGGGTCAGTTTCTCGGCCGGTGGCCTCGTGTCCGACGTCGCGTCGATCGAGTTCGAGCTCGGCGGCCACCGCGTCGAGCAGTCCGACATCGATGCATTGCTGCAGGCCGGGCGGGATTCGATCGATCCGGCGGGGCGTATGGTGCTGCATGCGCAGCCGGCACTCTACACGCTCGACGGCCTCACCGGCGTCAAGCGACCGCTCGGTCTCCATGCCGACCGGCTCGGCGTGCACATCCATGTCGTTGCCGCGGACGGATCGCCGGTGCGCAACCTCGGCTTGTGCGTGGCCAATGCGCATCTCGAAG
This sequence comes from uncultured Sphingomonas sp., assembly GCA_964243205.1. Taxonomy (GTDB): domain Bacteria; phylum Pseudomonadota; class Alphaproteobacteria; order Sphingomonadales; family Sphingomonadaceae; genus Sphingomonas. The sequence continues at coordinate 23,668 of CAXTEO010000041.1, read as the reverse complement.
TGAAGTCGATCATCGCCTCGCCCGTCGCAACGGGCATGGCATGCCTCTCCGACGAAGAGCGCGAACTCGGAGTGGCGTTGGTCGAGCTGGGGGCAGGGATCACCAACGTCTCGCTGTTCGCCGGCGGGATGCTGGTCGGGCTGATGTCGATCCCGATCGGCGCACAGGACATCACCGACGACATCGCCTCGGCCTTCGGCACGCGCCGCGCCCAGGCCGAGCGAATGAAGTGCGTCCACGGTTCGGCCAACGCGTCCCCGCGCGACAATCACGAAATGATCGACGTCGCGCCGATCTCCGCCGAGGACGAGGGCGACGGCACGCGCATCACCAAGGCGCAGCTTATTTCGGTGATCCGCCAGCGGCTCGATCACCTGATCGGCGAAGTCGGCAAGGCGCTCGCCGAACTGAAGTTCGAAGGGCCGGTCGGGCGCCAGGTCGTGCTGACCGGCGGCGGCGCGGAGCTCAAGGGCATCGCCGATTATGCGCAGCAGGCGCTCGGCCGTTCGGTGCGGATCGGCCGGCCGCGCGGGCTGACGGCATTGCCCGAGGCGCATTCGGGGCCTGCTTTCGCGACTTTGGCGGGGCTGGCCTTTTATGCGGCGGCCGATCCGGTCGACCTGCGGGCGCTGTCGGGCAAGCAGCAATTGGTCCATCGTCCCAAGGGTTTCGCGCTGTTTCGACGTCTGATCGCGGCGGCACGCGCAAATTATTAAAGAATTGCGACTCGATTTGCGGTTCGCGCTGGAACGACCGCGAGCGATGGTGCACAACGACCCTTAATCAATTATCGCGCCGGGGTGTGGGCGCTTGTTGGAGACAAGATATGAGCATCGAATTCCTGCCGCCAGAAGTCGATGAGCTCACCCCGCGCATCGCAGTGATCGGCGTCGGCGGCGCTGGCGGCAACGCCATCGCCAACATGATGCGCGCCGACGTGCAGGGCGTCGACTTCCTCGTCGCGAACACGGATTCGCAGGCGCTGAAGCAGTCGACCGCGAGCCACAAGATCCAGCTCGGCGCGAAGATCACGCAAGGGCTCGGCGCCGGCAGCCGCCCCGAGATCGGCCGCGCCGCCGCCGAAGAGACGATCGAGCAAGTCACCAAGATGCTCGAAGGCGCGCATATGTGCTTCATCGCCGCGGGCATGGGCGGCGGCACCGGCACGGGCGCGGCGCCAGTCATCGCCAAGGCGGCGCGCGACATGGGCATCCTGACGGTCGGCGTCGTGACCAAGCCGTTCGCCTTCGAAGGCACGCGTCGCGCCAAGAGCGCGGAAGCGGGCATCGAGGAACTGCAGAAGTACGTCGATACGCTGATCGTCATCCCCAACCAGAATCTGTTCCTGGTGGCGAATGCGAACACGACCTTCAAGGAAGCGTTCCAGATGGCGGACGAAGTCCTCCAGCAGGGCGTGCGCGGCATCACCGACCTGATGGTCATGCCCGGCCTGATCAACCTCGACTTCGCCGACGTTCGTTCCGTCATGCAGGAAATGGGCAAGGCGATGATGGGCACGGGCGAAGCCTCGGGCGACAATCGCGCGATCGAAGCGGCGTCGAAGGCGATCGCCAACCCGCTGCTCGACGGCGTGTCGATGAAGGGCGCCAAGGGCGTCATCGTCTCGATTACCGGCGGCGACGACATGCGCCTGCTCGAAGTCGACGAAGCCGCGAACCACATTCGCGAGCTGGTCGACGAAGACGCGAACATCATCTGGGGCTCGGCGTTCAATCCCGATCTCGAGGGCAAGATCCGCGTCTCGGTCGTCGCGACCGGCATTGAGGCCGAAGTGCGCGCGGTTCCGGCAGCCGCGCCGGCATCGCGCGCGTTCAGCTTCTCGGGCACGAAAAAGCCCGAAGGGCCGGTGCCAGCGCCCGTCGAGACCGCGCCCGAGCCCGTCGCCGAAGTCGCACCGGAGCCGGAAGTCGCGGACGCCGACGAACTGGTGCTGGGCAGCGAAACCGTCGTTGCGCCCGAGCCCGCGCCTGCGCCGATTCCGACGTTCGACGACGAGCCAACGCCCGCGCCGGCCGCCGACGATACGCCGAGCGAAGCGCCGACCCGTCGCCGCTGGCTGTCGCCCGGTGCCGTTACCGCCGCCGAGGAAGCGCCCGCACCCGAGCCGATCGCACCGGCACCGCGCGTCAAGCTCGGCGGGACGTTGTTCGAGCGCATGTCGAGCGTTTCGCGCGGCGCGGCGCGCGACGAGGAGGCAGCCCCCGAAAAGGACGCGCTCGACATCCCGCGCTTCCTGCATCGGCAGAACAACCAGTAGGACAAGCAAGCAGGCGAGCCGATCTCCGGCAGCCGCTTCCCCGGCGAAGGCCGGGGAAGCGCGGTAGCCGTTGCGCGGCACCAATCGTGCGGTGGGCGCGCCGCTTGCCGCCGTTGCGTGTCGATTGGTCGCAGCATCGCCCGGCGCTTGCTTGCCCGCGCGTCCGCAACCCGCTTTAGGACAGACCATGCGCGCCGTTCGTCTTTCCGCCTCCGTTCTCGCGCTGACGCTCGCCGGCGCCGGCGCGGCCGCGCAAACGACCTATCCGTCGCCTTATGCCAGTGTGCCGTCCCCCTATCCGGCGCAGCCACCGTCCGACGCCGACCAGCTGGCGAGCGAAATCCGCTTGCTCGCGGCCAACCCGCAGGATCTCCAGGCGCTGGTGCGCGCCGGCGAACTCGCGTTGAAGCTCGACGACGATACCGCCGCCGCCGCATTCTTCGCGCGCGCCGAGCGGATCGACCCGCGCAACGCGCGAGTCAAAGCCGGCGAGGGGAGCTTGCTCGTCTCGGCCGAGCGCCCCGGCGACGCGCTGCGCCATTTTGCCGAAGCCGAGCGGCTCGGCGCCGACTCGCGCAGCTTCGCCGCCGACCGCGCCCTGGCCTATGATCTGGTCGGCGAGCAGGAGCGGGCGCAGCGCGACTATCGCGTAGCGCTCAGGGCTGCTCCCAATGACGAGACGCAGCGCCGCTATGCGCTGTCGCTCGGTATTTCGGGCAAGCGCGAGCTCGCGCTGACGCAGATCGACCCGCTGTTGCGCAAGAGCGACCGCGGCGCGTGGCGCGCGCGCGCCTTCATCCTGGCGATGGGCGGCGACAAGGCTGGCGCCGAAAAGATCGCGACCAGCATGATGCCGGCCGGAATGGCGCAGGGGCTGCAGCCGTTTTTCGACATCCTGCCGGGCTTGCGCCCCGCCGACCGTGCGTTTGCGGTGCATTTCGGGGAAGTGCGGACGACGCCCGAGCGCGCGATCGATGCGCGGCTGGTCCCGCCGCTCGCCGCGCTCGGCCCCGACCCGACCGCGCCGGTGGCAGTGGCAGCGGCGGCGGTGAGCAAGCCCGCAATCGTGGCCGATGCGCGCGAGGAGAAGCGCAAGGCGCGTGAAGCGCGCAAGAATCGCGGGCGCGTCGCGGTGGCGGCGGTCACCACGCCGCCGCCCGTGCCGTTGCCGGCGCCGCCGGTCTATGCCGGGCAAGCGCCGGCGCCGCGCTATGTCGCGCCGACGCCATATTATGCGCGGCCGTCCGCGGGCTCGCGCGCAGTGATCGCGGCGAACGCGGCGCAATTGCCGCCGGCCACGGCGCCTCGCGCGGCGGCAGCGGCGCCAGTTACCTTCGTGCAGCGGTTGCCCAATACAGCGGCGGCGACCGTCCGTTCGCCCGTCGTCGTGGCGTCCGTCCCGACCGTGCAGCGCACGCCGACACCAGTCGTGCCGTCGCCCGCACCGCGCGCTACGGTTGCGCCTGCGACTGCCGCCCCCGCATCGTCCCGGCCGGCCGCGCCGGTGAGCGTGCCCCGCGCGGCGCCCACCGTCACGACCACCGGCTCCGCGATCCGCGTGGCCGAAACGCCCGCGACACTGCCGGCGCCGAAGGCAGAGGCGATGCGTCGGACACTCACTCCGACCCCGGTGGTGCCATCCGCCGTGGCCGTCCAGACGGTCACCGTGCCGCCGCCCGCAACGGCGACATCGTCCGCCGCGGCCGAGACCGCGCCGGTCGTGACGGCCGCTGCGCCACTGCCGGCTTCGGTCGCGCCGGTGGTCCCGGTGCTCGCCCCCAAGCCGGTGCGCAGCGAGGATTCGATCCTCGCGGCGATCATCTCCGACATCAAGGTGCCGGGCTCCGAGCTCCAGGTCGTCCCGGTGCGGACGGTGGAGACACCCGCGCCGATCGAAACACCCGATCCGGCAATCGCCGAGCGTGCCGCCGCGGCGCGCGCGGCCGCCGAGGAGAAGCTCGCCGCGAAGGAAGCCGCCGACAAGAAGGGCGCGGACAAGAAGCTCGCCGACAAGAAGGCGCTGGCCGACAAGAAGGCGATCGCGGACAAGAAGGCGGCCGCCGACAAGAAGATCGCCGACGCCAAGAAACTGGCGGATGCCAAGGCGGCCGAGGAAAAGCGCAAGCACGACCCCAAGCTGCTCGAGCCGTCGCGCGTCTGGGTGCAGGTGGCAGGGGGCGCAAACGAAGGCGATCTCCCCAAGCAATGGTCCAAGCTGCGCAGCGCCAACGCCAAGCAATTCGCCGGCAAGAGCGGCTGGACCACGCCGCTGCGCGCGACCAACCGCATCCTGACCGGTCCGTTCGCCGACACCGACGAAGCCCAGGCGTTCGTCAACAAGATCGCCAAGGACGGCCTGTCGGGCTTCGTGTTCGTCAGCGAAGCGGGCCAGAAGATCGCCAAGCTGGGCGCCAAATGAACCCTCTCGTACCGGACTGTCGACGCTGATGACTGATCTCGCGCCCTGGGCCTCGCACCCGGAGCGCAGCCGCGGTCGCCTCCACGAAGAACAAAAGGGGGGCGCCCATCTAACCGTCCGCGGCCCGCGCGACGTCTTCCAGCGCGACCGCGACCGCATCATCCACTCGATCAGTTTCCGTCGCCTGCGCCACAAGACGCAGGTGTTCATGGCGCCCGACGGCGACCATTTCCGCGTCCGCCTGACGCATAGCCTGGAAGTCGCGCAGATCGCGCGGACGATCGCGCGCACGCTGGGACTGAACGAGGATCTGACCGAGGCGCTCGCACTGGCACACGATATCGGCCACCCGCCGTTCGGCCATGCCGGCGAGGATGCGCTCGAGGCCGCGCTCGCCGGGCAGGGCGGGTTCGATCACAATGGCAACACGCTGCGCGCGCTGATGACGATCGACAGCCCCTATCCGCGCTGGAACGGCCTCAACCTGACGTGGGAAACGCTCGAGGGGCTGGCCAAGCATAATGGCCCGGTCAAGAAGCCGCGCTGGGCGCTGGCGGACTGCGACGCGGCGTTTCCGCTCGAGCTGACGCGCTGGTCGAGCCTGGAGGCGCAAGTCGCGGCGATCGCCGACGACATTGCCTATGACAATCACGATATCGACGACGGCCTGCGCGCCGGCCTGTTGACGCTCGACCAGTTGCTGGAGGTCCCGGTGATTGCGCGCGGCTGGGATGCAGTGCGGGCGCGCTTTCCCGACGTGGCAGCGGCGCGGCTGGTCGGTGAACTGATCCGCTCGCAGATCGGCGCGATGGTCAATGATCTGATCGCCGAGACGCAAGCGCGGCTGGTCGGTATCGGTGACATCGCCGACGTGCGCGCGGCAGGGCGCTGCCTGGTCGGCTTCTCGCCGCAGATGCGCGAGGACGAGCGCGTGCTGAAGCGCTTCATGTACGCCAATCTCTACCACCACCCGCGCCAGCTCGAAGCGGCGCGGGCGGCGGAAGGGATCGTCAGCGGATTGTTCGCGGCGTATCGCGCCGATCCGGGCCTGATGCCGGGCGACTGGCCCGAGCGACTGCCCGTCGAGGAGCCGTGGCGCAGCCGGCACATCGCCGATTTCATCGCCGGGATGACCGACCATTACGCCGTCGCGCGCTACCGCGATGCGGTCGGGCCGATCGATCTGCCCGAAGGGTTCTGACGCAGGGTCGCGTGCCGTCTAACCGCTTCCCCGGGTCTTCGCCGGGGAAGCGTGTCACACCATCGGGAAAAGGCTTAGCGCGAAGCCAGCTCGGTCCCGGTCAGCTTCTTCTGCGCATCGCGCACGGTGAATGATACGGGCACGCCGCCCGAATTTCCGGTCACCTGGTCGCCACGGACGTCGAGCTCGAACGCGCTGCCCGACTGACGGCGGCCGCTGATCAGGACATGGTCACCCTTGTCGATCGTCTTGTAGCTGTAGGTTTCGCCATCGCGCGTGAAGGTCTTGGTCGCACTATCCTTGGCGAAGGCAGGCGAAACCGTGACGGCGAGCAAGGCGGTGGCGGCGAACAGGGTCTTGATCATGATCGTTCCTTTCGGGGAGGCGAAAGCCGATCTTCGCGTCCTCTCCGGAGGACGGGTTGTGCTGTTGGCGTCGATCATATTGCAGTGCAGCATAAGCCCAAGCGCAAAAATTGCGCGACCAGTTGCAGGAAACGAACGCGCACCGGCCATCGGGTATAGTCTTGCGACAGATTGCGCCCATATCGGGTGCGGCGGCGTAGAGGATCAGGCCGATGTCCAAGGCAAGTATCGCGCTCAACCGGTTCGGGTTGGGCGCGCGCGGCGACCAGCCCGTTCCGGGCGACCCGGTCGCGTGGCTGACCGATCAGTTCGCAAAATACGATCCGAGACCCGACGCGATCGCCAATGCCGCGACGAGCGCGGCGGTCTCGGCGGAGCTTGCCGATTATTATCGACAGCAGCAGCAATTGCGCGCGCAAAAGGGCGCCAGGCCCGGCGTTCCGACGCTCACCGCGCCGGCAGCGATGCCCGGCGCGGCGATGCCAGGCATGCAGATGGGCGCGCAATCGGTCCAGCCGCCCGGCATGGCGCCTGCGCCGCGCGCGAAGCCCGCACGCGATGACGCGATGCGCCAGGCGCGCCAGTTCGCGGCGCGCACCGGGCGCGAGGATTATGCCGGCGCGGTGGCGGCGCGCGCGACGCAGGCGCTGATCGGCGATACGCCGTTCGTCGAGCGGCTGGTCTATTTCTGGGCGAACCATTTCGCGGTGTCGGCGGACAAATTGGAGACGACCGGCCTGGCCGGGACACTCGAATTCGAGGCGATCCGCCCGCATGTGCTCGGCTCATTTCGCGACATGCTGTTGGCCGTCGAGCAACATCCGGCGATGCTGCTCTACCTCGACCAGTCGGTCTCGGTCGGGCCGAACTCGCCGCAGGGGTTGAAGATCGCCGCACGCGCCGCGGCGGGTGGCGGGCGTAAGGTCGGCCTCAACGAAAATCTCGCGCGCGAAATCCTCGAGCTGCACACGCTCGGCGTTCGCACCGGCTATACCCAGGCGGATGTCACCGAATTCGCCCGCGCGCTGACCGGCTGGACGGTGGCGGGGATCGGCCGGGGGCCCGGCGCGCGCGCCGCGGGCACCGATGGCCTGCCGGGCGATTTCGTCTTCACCGCGGCCTTGCACGAACCCGGCGACCGCACTGTGACCGGCAAGACCTATCCGGCGGGCGGGGCCGAGCAAGCGCAAGCGGTGCTCCACGACGTCGCGGTCGCGCCCGCCACGGCAACGCATATCGCCACCAAGCTCGCGCGGCATTTCGCCGGCGACACGCCCCCGCCGGCGATGGTCGCGCGGTTGCAGGCGGCGTTTCTCGCGTCCGGGGGCGATCTGCCGACCGTCTATCGCGCGCTGATCGCCTCGCCCGAGGCGTGGGTCGAGCGGCCGCTCAAGTTCAAGACGCCGTGGGAATGGACGATCTCGGCGATGCGTGCGCTCAACGTCAAGACTGCCGATCCGCAAGTGATGGTCGGGCTGCTCAACCAGCTCGGGCAACCGATCTGGAAGCCGGGCCAGCCGATCGGCTATGACGATATCGCCGCGAGCTGGGCCGGGCCCGATGCGGTGCTGCGGCGAGTCGAGGCGGCCGAGCGTTTCGCCTCGCGCGCGGCGACCGTCGACGCCCGCGCCCTGGCGCCGCGGGTCCTGCCGGGCGCCGTCAGCCCCGCCACCACCACCGCGCTCGCCAATTGCGAGAGCCCGGCACAAGCGCTGGCGCTGCTGCTGGTCGCGCCCGAATTCCTGCGGAGATAGCGCATGTACGATCGTCGCTCCTTCATCGGTGCGGGGGCTGCCCTGGCCCTGGCGCTCAGCCCGCGCATCGCGTTCGCCAAGGCGGAAACCGACAAGCGCTTCATCTTCATCATCCAGCGCGGCGCGGCCGACGGGATGGGGATCGTCGCGCCGGTCGGCGACCCGGCGTTCGTGGGCGCCCGCGGCGATCTCGCCACCGACTTCGCGACGGCGCCGAAGCTCGACGGAACGTTCGCGCTGCATCCCGCGCTGTCGACGCTGCACGGCCTGTACGGGCAGAAACAGGCGTTGTTCGCGCATGCTGTGGCGTCGCCCTATCGCGATCGCTCGCATTTCGACGGGCAGAACGTGCTCGAGAGCGGCGGGGCGAGCGCCTATCAGATGCATGACGGCTGGCTCAACCGGCTGCTCGGCGTGCTGCCGCCGAGCGAGGCCAAGGCGATCGCGATTTCGGCGACGGTGCCGCTCGCTTTGCGCGGGCGCCACGACGTGTCGTCCTACGCGCCCTCCAGCCTGCCGCAGGCGTCGGACGATCTGATGCAGCGCGTGGCGATGCTGTATCAGGGCGACAGCCAGCTCCACGCTTTGTGGAGCGAGGCGATGGATACGCGCGAACTGACCAGCGATCTCGCCGCCGGCGGCGGCGCCAATGCGGTCGCGACCGGTGCGCTCGCCGCGCGGCTGCTCGCGCCCGACAACGGCGCGCGGATCGCGATGATCGAGACGGGCGGATGGGACACGCATACCCAGCAACGCCAGCGGCTGGGCGCGCAATTGAAGGGCCTCGACGGGATGATCGGCGCGCTGCAGGCCGGGCTTGGGCCGTTGTGGAGCGAGACGATGGTGCTGGTCGCGACCGAATTCGGGCGGACCGTCGCGGTCAACGGCACTGGCGGCACCGACCATGGCACGGGCACGGCGGCGATGCTGCTCGGCGGTGCGGTGCGCGGCGGGCGCGTGCTGGCGGATTGGCCGGGATTGGCGCCGGCGGCGTTGTTCGAAGCGCGCGACTTGCGGCCGACATTGCAGCTCGATGCGTTCATCGCGGGCGCGGTGGCGGGGCATTTCGGGGTCGAGCCGGCGCGCGCGATGGCGGCGCTGTTTCCGGTGAGCAAGGGGACGAAGGCGGTGAGCGGGCTGGCTTAGCGTCGCTTTCGCGACGACCCCATTCCCGTTCGGGCCGAGCTTGTCGAAGCCCTGCTCTCCACGAGCAAGGGTCTGCCCGTGGAGAGGGGCCCTTCGACAGGCTCAGGACGAACCGAAGAGCGCGCCAGCTACATCACGGCTGCTCCGCCACCACCGGCAGCAGCACCGCGCTCGCGCCGACGCTGCCATGTTCGATCGTGACGGTCGCCTTCTTGTAGTCGCCCGGCTTCGCCAGGAAGATGTTGGGCACGAAGGTCTGCGGGTTGCGATCGTAGAGCGGGAAGAGCGACGACTGGACCTGCACCATGATGCGGTGGCCGGGCAGGAATTCGTGGTTCACCGCGGGGAGGCGGAACTTGTATTCCTGCGTCTTGCCTGCCGGGATCGCGCTCGGCTTGGCAAAGCTGTCGCGATAGCGGCCGCGGAAGATGTCGAGGCTGATCGCCAGCTGATAGCCGCCCATCTTGGGGTTGCTCGCCACTTCGTCGGGGTAGACGTCGATCAGCTTGACGACGAAATCGCCGTCGCTCCCGGTCGTCTTGGCGAAGATGTCGGCCCATGGCACGCCGGCGACGCGGACACCCTTGGTCAGCACCGGCGTGGTGTAGCTCATCACGTCGCTGCGCCCGTCGACCGAGCGCTGGTCCTGCACCAGCCAGTCGCCCCATCGTCCATCGTCGAAATTCACCGGGCGCGGCAGGTGCGGCACCGGGTTGGCAGGGTCGGCGAGATAGGAATCGCCGCCGCTCGCCGCGCGCGCGAAGCCGAGGCCCTTGTCGGCCTGCAGGTAGATCGGCGTCAGCGCGGTGTCGCAACCGCTCGCGCAGGCCAGCGGCCATTTGGCGAAGCTGTCCCAATGGTTGGCACTGGTATTGTAGATCGCGGCGGCAGGCAGCGTCACCGCCGGCCCGTCCTTCAGATATTGGTTGAAGAACGGCAGCACCATGTCCTCGCGATATTGCGCGGCGGTGTCGCCGTTCCAGTTGAACGGGCCGAGGCTGCGGCCTTCGCGATTGACCTGGCTGTGGCGCCACGGGCCCATCACGATGTGATTGTTGGCGGCGTGGCCGGCCTTCACCAAAGTCTCGTAGCTGTGGATCGCGCCGTACATGTCCTCCTGGTCCCACAGGCCCTGTTCCCACAAGGTCGGGACATTCGACGGACTGGCAGCGAGCAGGGTGTCGAGCGCCTGGCCCGACCAGAACGAATCGTACGCCGGGTGCTGCACCATGCGGTTCCAGTAGGGCAGCTGATCGTAACCCGAGCGCTTCGCCCAGTCGCCGGCGGAGATCTTCCGGAAATTGTCGTAATCGTCGTAACCGCCCGATGGCGGCGCCTTGCCGTCGCCCTTGTAGCCGGTCTGCGAGCCGAGCCAGCCGATATTGGTGAGGCGGAACGCGCCGTAATGGAACCAGTCGTCGCCCATCCAGCCATCGACCATCGGGCTTTGCGGTGCCGCCACCTTCAGCGCCGGATGCGGGTGAAGCAGCGCCATCACCACGGTGAAGCCTTCGTAGGACGAACCGATCATCCCGACCTTGCCGTTCGACTGCGGCAGGTTCGCCTTGTTCACCAGCCAGTCGATCGTGTCATAAGCGTCGGTAGTGTGATCGACCTTGGTCTGGTTGAGCGGGCCGATCACCGGGCGCGTGACGACATAATCGCCCTCCGAGCCGTATTTGCCGCGAATGTCCTGATAAACGCGGATATAGCCGTTCTGGACGAACATCTCGTCGCTCAGCGGCAGGGTCGACAGCTCGCTGCTGCTGTCGGTGCGGTTGGCGCGGCCCTTCGCGTTGTAGGGCGTGCGCGTCAGCACGATCGGCGCATCGGTCAGCCCCTTGGCGTAGACGATCACGGTGTAGAGCTTGGTCCCGTCGCGCATTGGGATCATCACCTCGCGCTTGACGTAATCGCGATCGGCATCGGGCGGGGTGAATTTGGCGGGGATGTCGCCGCCGGCCGGCGCCGCCTTGGTGCCCGCCGCCTGTTGCGCGAAGGCCGGCGTCGTTGCCAGCACGACGACGGCGGCGGTGAGCAGGAGCGGTTTGCGGAGCATTGGAGACCTTTCGAAGGCGCGGCGTGCGCTCGTCGTACGCCGACTGCCGTTGCAGGATCAACCGTGTTGTAGCAGCCTGATACGCCAGGATTTGAAGCGGCTCGCCACATCCGCTAAGGCGCGCGCTCGCAGACATCACCGGAAATGCTCCATGACCCTCTACACCCGTTTCGCCGCGCATATCGATGCGGTGCTCGATGCGCTTGAAGCCGCCGGCGACTTGCCGGCCGGGCTCGGCCGCACGAACATCACGATCGAGCCGCCGCGCGACGTGACGCATGGCGATCTCGCCACCAACGCCGCGATGGTGCTGGCCAAGCCGGCGCAGACCAACCCGCGCGCGCTGGCCGAAAAGATCGCGGCGCAGCTGGGCGCGCTCGACGAAGTGGCGAGCGTTTCCGTCGCGGGGCCGGGGTTCATCAACCTGACGCTGACCGACGACACATGGCGCGCCGAACTGTCCGCGATCCGCGACGAAGGCGCCGATTACGGACGTTCGACGCGCGGCGCCGGCACGACGGTCAATATCGAATATGTCTCGGCCAATCCTACGGGGCCAATGCACATGGGGCATTGCCGTGGCGCCGTGGTGGGCGATGCGCTGGCCGCCTTGCTCGAATTCGCCGGGCACAAGGTGATCCGCGAATATTACGTCAACGACGCGGGCGGGCAGGTCGACGTGCTCGCGCGCTCGGTCCATTTGCGCTACCGCGAAGCGCTCGGCGAGAGCATCGAGATCCCCGAGGGCCTGTATCCGGGCGACTATCTCGTGCCGGTCGGGCAGGCGCTCGCCGCCGAGTTCGGCGATGCCTATGTGGGCAAGCCCGAGGCGGACTGGCTCGTGCTGTTCCGCACCAGGGCGGTCGCCGCGATGCTGGAGCTGATCAAGGCCGATCTCGCGCTGCTCGGCATCCACCACGATTTGTTCTCGTCGGAAGCCGAGCTGCAGGCAGCGGGCAAGCCCGAACAGGCCGAGGCCGAGCTGCGGTCGCGCGACCTGATCTATGACGGCGTGCTCGAAGCGCCCAAGGGGCAGGAGCTGGAGGATTGGGAGCCGGTGGTGCTGCCGTTGTTCCGCTCGACCCAGTTCGGCGACGACCAGGACCGGCCGATCAAGAAGTCGAACGGGCAATGGACCTATTTCGGCGCCGATCTCGCTTACCATTTCCAGAAGGCGCAAGGCGTCGACGCGCTGATCGACATCTGGGGCGCCGACCATGCCGGCACGGTCAAGCGGATCGTCGCGGCGGTGCAGGCGCTGACCGGCGGCAAGACGCGCTTCGACGTCAAGCTCGTCCAGATGGTGCGGCTGATGCGCAACGGCGAGCCGATCAAGATGTCGAAGCGCGCCGGCAATTTCGTCACGCTGGCCGATGTGGTGAACGAAGTCGGCAAGGATGTCGTCCGCTTCACCATGCTGACGCGCAAGGCCGATGCGCAGATGGATTTCGACTTCGCCAAGGTGGTCGAGGCGTCGAAGGACAATCCGGTGTTCTACGTCAATTACGCCCATGCCCGCGTCGCGTCGCTGCACCGGCGCGCGGCGGAGGCCGGGATCGTGTGCGATTCGGTCGACCTGTCCCAACTTGACACGGAAGACCTGGCGCTGGTGAAGTTCGCGGCACAGTTCCCGCGCATCGTCGACACCGCCGCCGTGGCGCGCGAACCGCACAGGATTGCCTTCTATCTCTATGACTTGGCGGCATCGCTCCACGCACTGTGGAACGTCGGCAACGACCGGCCCGACCGGCGTTTCCTGTTGCCCGACAATCCGGCCATGACGTGCGCGCGGCTTTTCTTAGCGGAGGCGATCGGGCAGATTATCCGTAACGGGTTGGGCATCATGGGCGTCCAGGCCGTGTCGGAGATGAAGTGATGGCCGAATACGACATGCGCGACGAGGATCGGCTCCCCTGGCTGGAAACGGTCGAGGACGATTATGAGGATGGGCCGTCGGTCGTGAAGATCGTCGCGCTGATCCTGCTTGCGCTGCTGATCGTGGCGGCGGCGATCATGGGCTATCAATATTACAAGAAGCATCAGGGCGTCGACGGCAACGGCGCGCTGATCGCGGCGCAGGAGGGCGACTATAAGGTCAAGCCCGACGATCCCGGCGGGTTGAAGGTCGAAGGCGAGGGCGACAGCGCGATCGCGACCAGCAATGGCGCAGGCACGGGCAATGCGTCGCTCGACATGAAGGCGCTGCCCGAGGCACCGGTCGCGGGCAAGAAGGCGCCGCCGGCCAAGGTCGATGCGGGCGCAAGCAAGGCGATCACCGCGATTCCGTCGGCGGCGGGCACGTCGGGCGGGTCGCTGGTGCAGCTCGGCTCGTTCGACAGCGAGGCCGAAGCCGACGGCAATTGGACGGCGATCGCCAAGCGGCATGCCGATCTCGCCGCGCTCGGCAAATCGGTGCAGGCGGCGCAGGTCGGCGGCAAGACGGTCTATCGGTTGCGGGTGAATGCCGGCAGCACGGGGCAGGCGGCGAGCCTGTGCGCCAAACTGGCCGCCGCTGGGCAAGCGTGCTTCGTGCCGCGCGGCTGACGGGTGTTTCGCCCCTCCCCTGAAGGGGAGGGGCTTATTTGATGCGCCACTTCTTGATAAGCGGCTCGCATGAAGCCCGTCATCTTCGGCCTGTCCGGCCTCGCCCTCACACCTGCCGAACGCAGTTTCTTCACCGCGGTCGAGCCCGCCGGCTACATCCTGTTCAAGCGCAACATCGACACGCGCGAACAGGTCCGCGCGCTGACCGATTCGCTGCGCGACCTGTCGGGCCGCACCGACGTGCCGATCCTGATCGACCAGGAAGGTGGTCCGGTCGCGCGGATGCGGCCGCCGGAATGGCCGGCTTTCCCGGCCGGCCCCGCCTTCGATGCACTGTACGAAATCGCGCCGATCTCCGCGATCGAGGCGATACGCGCGAATGCCGAGGCGATCGCGCTGATGCTCGCCGAGGTCGGCATCAACGTCGATTGCCTGCCCTTGCTCGACGTGTCGCAGCCCGACACGACCGAGGCCATAGCGACTCGCGCGCTCGGATCGGAGCCTTTGCGCGTCGCGGCGATGGGGCGGGCGATCCTGCAGGGGCTGCAGCGCGGCGGTGTGGTCGGCGTGGTCAAGCATATGCCGGGGCATGGCCGCGCGCAGGTCGACACGCATTATCATCTGCCGACCGTCACCGCCTCCGACGCGGAGCTGGAAATCGATCTGCGTCCGTTCACGAGCCTGAAGGATGCGCCGATGGGGATGACCTCGCACATCGTGTTCGAGGCATGGGACGCGGCGCGGCCCGCCACGCTGTCGCCGGTGGTGATCGAGGAGATCATCCGGCGGCGGATCGGCTTTGACGGGCTGCTGATGACCGACGATATCGACATGAAGGCGCTGTCGGGCTCGGCGGGCGACAAGGCCGCGGGCGCGATCGCGGCGGGGTGCGACCTGGTGCTCGATTGCTGGGGGCGGATGGACGAGATGGTGGATATTGCCGGGCGGCTGGGCGAGATGTCCGACGTTTCGCGCGCGCGGCTGGAGCGGGCGATGGCGACGGTGGCGGGGGTGAGGGCTGAGGGCGATTTCGAAGCACTGATCGCCAAACGCGACGCGCTGCTGGCGCTCACCTAATCCTCCCCCGGTTCCCGGGGGAGGATTTAAGGCGCTCCCCTCAACGGATGGGATTTGGTAGCGTCATCGCAATGACCGAAGACCCCGAAACCCTCACGCTCGATCTCGACGGCTGGGAAGGCCCGCTCGACTTGCTGCTCGCGCTCGCGCGCAGCCAGAAGGTCGATCTCAAGGCGATCTCGATCCTCGCATTGGTCGATCAGTATCTGCGCTTCGTCGAGGAGGCGCGCGCGATCAAGCTCGAGCTGGCGGCGGATTATCTCGTGATGGCGGCGTGGCTCGCTTATCTCAAATCGGGGCTGCTGCTGCCGCGCGACCCCGAAATCGAGCCGAGCCCCGAGGAAATGGCGCTGCGCCTGCAACTCCGCCTCGAACGCCTCAGCGCGATGCGCGAGGCCGGGGCGCGGCTGGTGGCGCGCGACCGGATCGGACGCGACGTGTTCGCGCGCGGGAGCCCCGAGGGCCTGCGCACTCACCGCAAGGCGCTGTGGCAGGCGGAGATCTACGATCTGATCGCTGCGTACGGCGTGATCACCGCGCGCACCCGTCCGGTGATACACGTCGTCGCACAGCGCGACGTGATGACGCTCGAGGCGGCGCTGGAGCGCGTGTCGCGGCTGGTCGGCTCGGGCGTCGACTGGGACACGATCGAGAATTTCCTGCCCGAAAGCGCGGCGGGCATGTTCCGCAAATCGGCGCTCGCCTCGTCGTTCGTCGCCGCACTCGAACTCGCCAAGCAAGGCAAGATCGAACTGCGCCAGCACTCACCCTTCGCGCCGCTCTATATCCGGGCGCTGACATGACCACGCCCGATCCGATCGTCCGCGCGGTCGAGGCGGTGCTGTTCGCCGCGACCGAGCCGATGACCGCCGACGCGATCCGCACGCATCTGGAAGGCGCCGAGGTGCGCGCGGCACTCGCCACGCTGCAAGCCGATTATGCCGGGCGCGGGATCGAGTTGGTCCGGCGCGGCGAGCGCTGGCACTTCCAGACCGCCGCCGACATGGCGCATCTGCTGCGCCGCACGCACGAGGAACCGCGCAAATTGAGCCGCGCCGGGATCGAGACGCTGGCGATCATCGCCTATCACGAGCCGACGACGCGCGCCGAAATCGAGGCGATTCGCGGGGTCGGCATCTCGAAGGGCACGTTGGACGTATTGATGGAAGCGGGCTGGATCAGGCCCGCCGGACGGCGCGAAGTGCCGGGGCGGCCGCTGCTCTATGCGACGACGCCGGGCTTTCTCGACCATTTCGGTCTGGCCAGCCGCCGCGACTTGCCCGGGATCGACGATCTGCGCGCCGCCGGGCTGCTCGATCCGGTCGATCTTGCGCTCGAACGGATCGACTCGGATGCGGAGGTGGAAGTCTCCGACGAAGAGGACTAGATAGGACAGACTTCAGGAGATTGACGATGGGTGGCTTAAGTCTTGTGCATTGGATCATCCTCGGCGGGGTCGCGATCCTCGTTCTGGGTGGTGGGCGCTTCTCCAACATGATGGGTGATGTCGCCAAGGGCATCAAATCGTTCAAGAAGGGCATGGCCGAAGAGGACGAGCCGAAGCGCGAACCGAGCCGGATCGACGCCAAGTCGGCGGCGGACCCCGTGTTCGACCGCGACGGCAATCGCATCCGCGACACCGAAATCTGATTTCGGGCGCCGTACCCTCATGTTCGATGTCGCCTCATCCGAAGTGATCGTGCTCGGCGTCGTCGCCTTGCTGGTGATCCCGCCCAAGGATCTGCCCAAGGCGATGCGCTTTGCCGGGCATTGGATGGGCAAGGTGCGCGGTGTTGCCAACCAGTTCCGCTCGGGCTTCGACACGATGGTCCGCGAAGCCGAATTGCAGGACATGGAAAAGAAGTGGGCGGCGGAGAACGAGCGCATCATGCGCGAACATCCGCCCGAGCCCACGCAGATGCTGCCGCTGAGCGACGCGACCGTCGGCTATGACGGGACCGAGGGCGACGCACCGCCGATGATGGTCGAAACGCCCGCGCTGATCGCGCCGCCGGTAACCGTCGAGCCCGCCGGCCCGGCGCATGATGTCGAGACCGAAACCAAGGCGCATCCGTGAACGCACCCGTCGACGACCTGGAAGCCAGCCGCGCGCCGCTGCTCGATCATCTGGTGGAACTGCGCAGGCGGCTGTTCTTCTGCATCGTATCGGTGCTGGTGGTGTTCATCGGCACCTATGTCTATTCGCGCGAAATCTTCACCGTGCTGGTGCACCCGCTGTTGCTCGCGGGCCAGACCAAGGTCGTCACGGTCGGCGTGTTCGACGGCTTCTTCGTCCAGCTCAAGGTGGCGCTGTTCGCCGCGCTGATGATCGCGTTTCCGGTGATCGCCAACCAATTGTGGGCGTTCGTGTCGCCGGGGCTCTACACCAAGGAAAAGCGTGCTCTCCTGCCGTTCCTGTTCGCGACGCCGGTGCTGTTCATCGTCGGTGCCTGCATGGCGTATTTCGTGGCGATCCCATCGGCATTGCACTTCTTCCTGAGTTTCCAGGGCAATCTCGGCGGGGTGCAGCAGGAGGCGCTGACCTCGGTCGCATCCTATCTCGATTTCGTGATGCAATTCCTGTTCGCGTTCGGGCTCGCGTTCCTGCTGCCGATCCTGCTGATGCTGGTCGAACGTGCCGGGCTCGTGTCGCGCAAACAGCTCGTCCAGGGCCGGCGCTATGCGATCGTCGGGTGTTTCGCGCTGGCGCTCGTGCTCGCGCCGCCCGATGCCGGGTCGATGATCATGCTCGCGGTGCCGCTGGTGGCCCTGTACGAACTCGCGCTGATCGCGATCTGGTTCACCGAGCGCCGGCGCGCCAAGGACGCGTCGACCG
>CAXTEO010000041.1:0-5979 GCA_964243205.1 uncultured Sphingomonas sp. | reverse complement strand
GAGCTGAGCTCTCCGCCGTCATGCCGGGCTCGTCCCGGCACAGACTACGAAAAAGGGCCGCTTCCGGCTATCCGGAAGCGGCCCTTTTGATATCGCGAAGGCGAAGCTTACTTCGCGCTGTCGGCCGTCTTCGCGACGGTGTTGCCGGCCGAGCTGACGTCCTTGCCGGCGCCTTCGATCGTGTTGCACGCGCTGACCAGCAGAGCGGCGGCGACGATGGCGAGTGTGGTGACCTTGCGCATGATATTCTCCTGAAATGCCGGGCCCGACCGCAGCCGGTAGCCTCGCTTGCTCCAATGATCGACACGCTCATTCGTTCCGCAAACCCAACGGCCGGAGAGATCGAACACTGTTGCGGGAAAGCAATTGGGCCCGGAAGCAGCACCGGGGGGGGGAGGGTGATGCGTCCGGGCCCATGTCTTGGATAGCGAGAGCGGGGGGGCATAAATTCGCTATCCGAGAAGTAAAACGGACATCGCGATATCTGGTTCCGGGAAAAACGTGTCTCGGCCCGATTTTTTTGTGCCAGTGCGAAATCAATCGCGCCCGGTCACCGCCACGGCGATCTCGTACGCCCCGACCATCGGATCGTAGTGCAGCTTGGTGCGCAACTGCCGTGACAGCCCTTCGATCACGCGCCCATAGCGTTCGGCAACCAGCCCGCGCATCCGATCATTGTCAACCAGCGCGGGCGAATTGATGCGCAGGACCGCGCGGTCCACGGTGTCGCCCGCCGCCATCGAAATCCGCAGCTGCGCCGTCGGGTTGACCGTCATCGCCAGCTCGATGATCTCGGTCAGCAGGAAGGCGATCGCGATCGCGACGTCCTGGTTGGCGAGATAGGGCGCGATGTCGAGCTGGATGCCGATCGGCGCATCTTCGGGCGCGGTCGCCCGGATGTTCGACGCGAGTTCCCCCAGCACCGAGCGCAGCGACAGCCCGCGATTTTCCTCGAGCTCGGCGAAATGGTTGCGATGCACCACGGCCAGCGCGTCGACTCGCCGCTGGATCGAGGCATAGGCCTGTGTCGCCTCGATGCTGCGCGCGGCGCGTGCGTGGAAGTTGATCAGGCTCGAGATGACCTGGAGATTGTTCTTCACGCGGTGGTGCACTTCGCGGGTCAGCTTGGTCTGGCGCACGAGGCCCTCGGCGAGCCCCGCCTCATGCTCGGCGACGGTGCGGCTGATTGCACGGAAGGTTTCGCCGAGCTCGCGTATCTCCTGTGCCGGCAGCGCGCGCATGATGCCCGGGTCGATTTCCTCGCCCGGCGTGTACCTGGCGACGCTGGTGCGCAATTGGCGCAGCGAGCGGATCAGCAGGCGGTCGACCACGAACCAGCCGATGCCGGCAGCGGCTGCCCACATGACGATCGGCAGGATCAGCGCGACCAGCACCGGCGAGGTGATCGGCGCACCTGCCACGCGCGTGGTCAGCACGACATCGCCAATGCCGATGCCGGTGTTGAGCGTCGCGCGCCGTTCGAGCGCGCCGCGCGGCGGCAAGGCGTGCAGCAGCAGCGCATCGTCGTCGAGCACGAGCCGCGCTTCATAGGGCTGCGCGACGCTGCCCGGCGCGGCGGTCGCGGCGAGCACGCGCGTCGGAAAGAAGGCGGCCGCGCGCGTTTGGCCAGTGGTGCTGGTGGTGGCGAGCGTCAGGCCTCGCTCCGGGATGAGGCGTGCGGTGATCGGGCTGCCCGGCTTCGCCTTGGCCGGGGCGGCGAATGCGGGCAGTTGTTCGCCGCAGATGACGCGGCCGCGGGTGTCGGAAATGACGAAGCGCGTTCCCGCCGCGGCCTGTGGCGCGAACACGCCCTGCGCGCGCGCGCAGCTCGGCGCGTCGCCGGCGTCGAGCTCGAGCGCGTTGAGCGAAACGCGGAGCGCCGTCATGTCGCCGACCAGCTCGATCGCCAGTTTGCGTGCGCTTTCGGTGGCGGTGACGCGCATTTGCGCGCGGGTCGCCTCGTCGGCGAGTTGGGCGGTACGGACGGTCGCGAAGAAGGCGATGATGGCAAGCGGCAGCAAGCACAGGCTGAGGATCAGGAAGACCTTGGCGCCGGTCGGGATCCTGTCGAGAACACCCAGGTCCCGCCCGGCCTCGTCGGGGGTAGGAGCACTCTCACCAGCGATGTCGGTCATGCGAAGATCAGTCTAGCTTGCCCAGCAGGTCGAGCATTTCGGGCGGAATCGTTTCCTCCACCGTGCGTTGGTACACGGTGCGAAGCGCCGCGCCCATGTCACGGTCCTTGCTTTGAACCTTCGCGCCGGAACTCGCACGCGCCGTAACCGGCTTTTTGGAAGATTCGTCGCCCGAACGCAATGCCGTCCCCCTGGAACATACCGGACGAGCCGGTCGAGTTGATATGGTGCCGTAACAATCCCGGCTCGTAGATCGACTGTAGACAGTTCGCAACGATCGATATTCCAGCATGAAACCAAATAGCCCTTCGTTGGTTCCACCCCCGATGCGAATTATATGGCGGCCCGGTCGGCGCCACAAAACGCGTTGCATTGCCGGGGGCGCGCTTCCACAAGGTCCCCGGATTTTAACCAACGACCATCTGTAATTGCCAAGTCATTCCAGGGAGACCCCGACAGTCATGTCGCTAGGACAGCAGCTTGCCCCCCATCTTCCGTTCCTGCGCCGCTATGGCCGCGCGCTGACCGGGAGCCAGACGCATGGCGACCGCTATGTACGTGCCACGCTGGAAGCTATCGTTGCCGCTCCCGACGAATTCCCGCGCGAAGTCGATCCGCGGCTCGGCCTGTACCGCATGTTCCAGGCGATCTGGGCCTCGACCAATTATGACGAGACCCCGGAGAATGCGAGCGCCGGCGATGGCGACGGTCAGGAATCGATCGCGCGTGCCCGGCTCGCGCGGATGACTCCGTTGTCGCGTCAGGCGCTGTTGCTGACGGCGATGGAAGGGTTCTCGCCGGAGGATGCGGCCTATCTGATCGACGTCGACCGGGGCGAAGTCGAATCGCTGGTGAGCGAAGCGCTCGCCGAAATCGAGAAGCAGACGCGGGCACGCGTGCTGATCATCGAGGACGAGCCGATCATCGCGATGGACATCGAGACGATCGTGCGCGACCTCGGCCACGATGTGACCGGCGTCGCCGTCACCCGCGACGAAGCCGTGGCGCTGGCGATGGAGGATCGCCCGGGCCTGGTGCTCGCCGATATCCAGCTCGCGGACGACAGTTCGGGGATCGACGCGGTGAAGGACATCCTTGCCGAATTCGAAGTGCCGGTGATCTTCATCACGGCGTTCCCCGAGCGGCTGCTGACGGGCGAGCGGCCCGAGCCGACCTTCCTGATCACCAAGCCGTTCCAGCGCTCGACGGTCAAGGCCGCGATCGCCCAGGCCTTGTTCTTCGACCAGGCGACCGTTCCCGTCGTCTAACGGAACCGATCTGCGCCTCCATGTGTTGGGTTCCATACGATACGGAACCATAACGATCAGGGGGCGCAGATGGCCGACGACGATCCAATCGAGATCAGCAAGCAAGACGCCCGCGCCGGGTCCACCCCGCATGTCACGCGCTACGTGCTCGGCATATCGCTGACGGCGATCGTCGTCATCTTCGCGGTGCTGCTGATTTTCTCGCAACGCTAAATCGCGAACGACCCGCGGCGATGGACTTTGCGGTCCACCGTCCCCATCTGCGTTCCGCCCCTTTGTGCTTTGTATAGCCGAGACTGGATTACATGACCGACGCGATCGATCACGACGAAGACGATGCGCCCGAGGCCGTTGTAGAGCATATCCCGCTCTCCGACCCCGAGTTCAAGGCGCAGCTGGCGCAGGTAATCCCGCATCTGCGCGCGTTCGGCCGTTCGCTGTCGGGCAATCGCGATCTGGCGGACGATCTGGTGCAGGAAACGCTGATGAAGGCGTGGGCCGCGCGCCTGCGCTTCCAGGCGGGCACCAACATGCGCGCCTGGACCTTCATCATCCTGCGCAACCTCTATCTCAGCCAGATGCGCCGTTCGCGCTTCAAGGGCGAGTGGGACGATCTGGTCGCCGACCGGATCCTCGCGGCGCCTGCGAGCCAGGACAAGCATGTCGAACTCGGCGACATGCAACGCGCGTTGCTGCATTTGCCGCAGCCGCAGCGCGAAGCGCTGATCCTGGTCGGCGCAGGTGGCTTTGCCTATGAGGAAGCGGCCGAAATCTGCGGCGTGGCGGTTGGTACGATCAAGAGCCGCGTCGCGCGCGGTCGCGTTGCGCTGGAAGCGGTGATGAGCGACAATACGCTCGCCTCGCGCCGCACGCACCGCAACGAGCCCGGCATGTCGGCGCTCGATACGATCATGGGCGAGGTAGACGAACTGAGTCGCGAGCGTCGCTGAGGCGCTCGACGATTCAGATCCGCTGTGGAATGCTCTCGATCCGGTCGAGCAGCGTGATCAGGTCAGCGAACGCAGCGGGCTCTTCACCTTGTCCGGCATAGGCCGACCGCAGCGCCCCAGTCATGATGTCGGCGCGACACGGTGCGGCAACGACATAGGCCGTAGTCTGGGCCGTTTGTACGGGAAGGGGGCGTCGCATGGACATGCCTCATAAACGGTCGAACACGCCGTTAGTTGCGCTCTTATTGTCCCGTCTTGGCCAAAGCCTGCTGAAGTCATGAAAAACGCGGTTTACGATCAACATGTTGTCGACGCGGCCGGTCGAGCCGGGACGTGGTCGCCGTTCCTCGCTTTATTGCTCGAGCGCGAGCCGGACCTGGCCGAGGCGCTGGCCGGCGGGATATTGCCCGACCTTACGACACTCGCGATCGACGATCCCGACATGGCGCCGGCGCGGCGGCTGCGGCTCGAGCGGCGGCGGTTGGCGCTGCGCGTCGCGATCGGGGATCTGGCGGGGCGCGACAACCTGACCGCGGTGACCCATGCGCTGTCGGACTTCGCCGATCGCGCTTTGCACACCGCGATCTGCACCGCGATCGAGGAGCGGACGCCCGGCGCGGAGCCGCGCGGCTTCACCGCGATCGCGCTCGGCAAGCAGGGCAGCCGCGAGCTCAATTATTCGTCGGACATCGACCCGATCCTGCTGTTCGATCCCGCGACCTTGCCGCGCCGCGCGCGCGAGGCGCCGGAAGAAGCGGCGGTGCGGATCGGCAAGCGCGTGGTCGAGATCCTGCAGGCGCGCGATGGCGACGGCTATGTCCTGCGCGTCGATCTGCGACTGCGGCCGTCGCCCGAAATTACCCCGATCGCGCTCTCGGTCGATGCGGCGATCTCCTATTACGAATCGCTGGCGCTGCCGTGGGAGCGCGCGGCGTTCATCCGAGCACGGGCGGTCGCGGGCGATGTCGCGCTCGGGCAGGACTTTCTCGCGACGATCCAGCCGTTCGTGTGGCGGCGCGCGCTCGATTTCGGCGCGATCGGCGAAATTCGCGGTATCTCGCGGCGGATCCGCGACCATTACGCGCAAGGGCAGGCGTTCGGTCCGGGCTTTGATCTCAAGCGCGGGCGCGGCGGGATTCGCGAGGTGGAATTTTTCGCGCAGATCCATCAACTGATCCACGGCGGCCGCGACCCGGCCTTGCGCGCGCCGGCGACGCGCGACGCGCTGGCGGCGCTGGCGGCGGCGGGGTGGGTCGATCCGGACGAGGCGGCGGCACTGGCGGCGTCGTACACCCTGCTGCGCACGATCGAGCACCGCGTGCAGATGATCGAGGATCGCCAGACGCATCATTTGCCGAGCGGCGATGCGCTCGACGGCGTGGCGAAGCTGCACGGCTTGAGCGATGCGGAGGCGCTGCTCGCACTGCTGCGCCCGCATGTCGCGGCGACCGCGCGCAGCTATGACGCGCTCGATCCAGACGAAGGCGATGCCTTGTCGTTCGAGCACGATCATCTGGCGGCGCAGCTCGCCGAAGCGGGCTTCGGCGATGCGGCCAGCGCGGCGCAGCGGATCGAGCAGTGGCGCGCCGGCAGCTATCCGGCGCTGCGCACCCCGGCGGCGCGCGC
>CAXTEO010000040.1:0-33848 GCA_964243205.1 uncultured Sphingomonas sp. | reverse complement strand
ATGTGCAGCGGCTGATCGTGGGATCGCCCTACGACAAGAAGATCGAATTCCGCACCGTGCGAGCGCTGGAGACCGCATAATGGCTTGGACCCGTGATGAAATGGCCATGCGCGCCGCGCGCGAGCTGCGGGACGGCTTTTACGTTAATCTTGGAATTGGCATACCGACGCTCGTCGCCAACCACATCCCGGCGGGCGTCGAGGTGACGCTGCAGTCGGAAAACGGTATGCTTGGCATCGGACCATTTCCGCTCGCGGGGGAGGAAGACGCTGACCTAATCAACGCCGGCAAGCAAACGATCAGCGAATTGCCACAATCGGCCTATTTCGGCTCGGACCAGAGCTTCGCGATGATCCGTGGCGGGCATATCGACCTGACCGTGCTCGGCGCGATGGAAGTCGCTGAGAATGGCGACATCGCCAACTGGATGATCCCGGGCAAGATGATCAAGGGCATGGGCGGTGCGATGGATCTGGTCGCCGGCGTCAAGAAGATCATCGTGGTGATGGAGCACACCTCCAAGAATGGCGACCCCAAGTTCATCCCGGCCTGCACGCTGCCGCTGACCGGCAAGAATTCGGTCGACATGATCATCACCGATCTCGCCGTGTTCCAGCGGCCCGATCACCGGTCGCAGTTCGCGCTGATCGAGATGGCGCCGGGCGTTACCGCCGACGAAATCGCCGCGAAGACCACCGCGCAGTATCGCGTCTGACCCTCGAGAAACACCGCCACGCACATGCCGTCGACGCATGCGGCACGGGCGCGCCTCCTGCAACCGAGGCAATCAGGAGACCCAGCATGTCCGTAATCACTACCGAACAGCACGACGGCGTCCTTGTCATCGTCTCAAACAATCCGCCTGTGAACGCGCTCGGCGCTGCCGTTCGCGCGGGGCTTCGCGATGCCCTCCAGACGGGGCTTGACGATCCGCGTGTTTCGGCCATGGTTATCCGCTGTGCTGGAAGGACGTTCTTCGCCGGGGCTGACATTACCGAGTTCGGCAAGCCGCCGGTCGACCCGATCTTGCGCGATCTCCTGGCCGCGATCGAGGCAAGCCCCAAGCCGGTCGTCGCCGCAATTCACGGCACGGCGCTCGGCGGCGGGTGCGAGCTCGCGCTGGCATGTCACTACCGTATCATGGTTCCCTCCGCGCAGATCGGAACACCAGAAGTAAAGCTGGGGCTGTTGCCAGGGGCGGGGGGTACACAGCGTATTCCGCGATTGGCCGGTGTATCGATGGCACTCGAAATGGTTGCGAGAGGCGATCCAATATCGGCGAGCAAGGCGCTTGAAGCAAAGCTGATCGATCGCATCGCTGACGAGCATGAGCTTCAAGCTGATGCGTTGACCTTTGCGCGGGACATCAGTGCAGTGCGACCTCTTCCGCGCACATCTGAAAAGGATGTGGCGGCAGACCCGAATGCGGTAGCAGCATTTCGGGATAGCAACGCTAAGCGGTTTCGCGGTTTTGAAGCCCCGGAGACGGCGATTATGTGTGTAGAGGCGGCAACGCGTGGCAGCTTTACCGACGGGATGGCCTTTGAGCGCGCAGCGTTTCTCAACTTGATGGTCGGCACGCAATCCGCCGCGCAGCGCCATATCTTCTTCGCCGAACGCCAAGCCGCAAAAATCGATGGAATCGCCTCCGACACCGCGGTGCGCGAGATCAAGCGGGTAGGCGTAATCGGGGCCGGCACTATGGGTGGCGGCATTGCGATGAATTTTCTCAGTGCCGGCTTACCCGTGACGATTGTCGAAATGGCCGAAGACGCTCTTAGCCGCGGCGCTGCGCTGATACGCAAGAATTACGAAGCTTCCGTCGCCAAGGGCCGGCTCAGCGCTCAGCAGGTCGAGGCCGCGATGGACGCACTCACCCCCACGCTCGACTTCGACGCGCTCAAGGACTGTGATCTGATTGTCGAGGCCGCCTATGAAAATATGGATGTTAAGAAAAAGATATTTCAACGGCTTAGTACACTTGCGAAACCTGGGGCGATCCTTGCTTCAAACACGAGCTATCTCAACCTGAACGAGATTGCTGCCAGCACGACACGTCCAGCCGATGTTGTCGGGATGCACTTCTTCTCCCCCGCCAATGTCATGAAACTACTGGAAATCGTTAGGGGAGCGGAGACCGCCGACGATGTGCTCGCAACGGTGATGGTAATCGCCAAAAAGGTCAAAAAAATCGCGGTGGTTGCCGGAGTTTGCGATGGATTTATCGGAAACAGGATTTTGAAGGCGCGCCAGTCCGAGGCGCTCCAGTTGCTCCTTGAAGGTGCGTCGCCCGAACAGATCGACCGTGTCCATGTCGCGTTCGGAATGCCGATTGGACCCTTTCAAATGGCCGATCTCGCCGGGGTTGATATTGGGTGGCATCGCGACCCAAATCGGGTGGAAAGCATTCGTGACGCGCTCAACGCGGAGGGCCGGTGGGGCCAGAAAAAGAAAGCGGGCTTTTACGATTATGACGAGAAACGAATGGCGTCACCGTCGTCGCGCGTTGCCGAAATTATAAATTTCTTCCGCAGTAAAACCGGGACGGCGCAGCACGAGGTGACAGACCAAGAGATTGTTGAACGAACACTTTATCCAATGATCAATGAAGGCGCGCGCATTCTTGAAGAGAAGATGGCACAGCGCGCTTCAGACATTGATGTTGCTTGGGTCTACGGCTATAGTTGGCCAACCTACCGCGGGGGGCCGATGTTCTGGGCTGATACCGAGGGTTTAGCCAAGGTCGTAGCGGGTCTCAAAAAACACGGTTTTTCGGTGTCACCTCTGTTGAGCGAGAAGGCAGCGCAAGACCAGACATTTATCTGAGATCGGGTTCGTCGAAAGCTTCAATGGTCGCATGGACAATGAGCTGCTCAACGAGCCGTTGTCTTTCAAGGTGTGGATCGGCGCCCGAAGCGTGATACCGCTAGATTGTTGCCAAGCTATCGATCATGCGTCGAACCTTTACCGAGGCAGGGGTCCCGATCGGCGCCGATCGGGACCCCATCATCACTCATATTTGCCAAAGAATTACAGGTAGTTGCTTCGCTCAGAGCGGGGTCCCGCTTTGGGCGCCGATCCACACTTCCGGACGCGGCATAGCCGCCCCGCCCTGATATACAGCGGCCACGGCCTGGCGATCTGGAGCTTTTCTCTTGCGCCCCCCACAGTGCCTTCACGCATACACGTCGATGGGTGTGCTACTGCATGGGATTAACAGTCGTAACGCCCCGCCCGAATCAGATAGAGTCGTGAAATCGAGCGGGGCGGCTGCCGCCTTGGAGGAACGCACAGCGTTGTATCAACCCGCTGCCGCTGTTCACGTTCCAGCCGATCTATTTGACGAAGCCTCACGCAAGCCGCACCAACGCAGCGGGTACATCCCCGCTCGCGACATAAGATGATGCTACACGTCGCGAGCGGGGCGGTTGCGTGACGTAGGCGCAAGCCTCTGCAACCCGCTCATTATAAAGCCGTTTATATTGCCCAACAATGCTGGAAATTACCCAGATCTTTGAGGGGTGAGCGATTGGCCCCGCCCGCGCCAATCGAAATCGCGGCCGTGCGAACGCGTGGAATTAACACCGCCATTTTGAGATTTGGGTTCGCCCCGCTCGCGACAGGATCTGGAAGGCTGCGAACGGGGCGGCTGCGCAAGCACAGGTCACCAGCGCAGTTCCGCTCCTTCACCACACTTAATCCCGCCTTCCAACTGCCTCTCTTAGCGCTTTGTCGCGAAATTGGGTTGATCGACCGGCATTGGCAGGACGTAGGTTCCGCTCGCACCAGATAGGGGTCGAGCGGCGAGCGGAACGGCCACGCAAGCAGGCGTACAAGGATTACCAGCGCGGCAGTGCTACAACATGCTGCGGCCGCGTCGTTCCAAGCGTCCTGCTTGACCATTTTGGATCTCGCGTGCACCAATAACGAAGGTGATTGAGCCGCGCTCCGGAGGGGCTGCGCTGGCTCTCACCGCTGGCTTCTTTTCTGTCGGACGGCACACCCCGCCCGCTGGGGTCCGGAACAGCGAGCGGGGCGGCCCGCATCCATCTCTCGATGATAGCGGCGGCCACGCAGCACGCTGGGGGGATGTAGCACCGCGTGGCCGCTAGAACCTATGCCACATCCGACGTATCCTCAACCACGCGAGGTAGCGATGGCCCAGCCTGCGCCGATGCACGTCCAGATCGAGCGCATCGCTAGCGACGTACACGCCCTTTCCTTCGACGTGGCCGAGGCGTCGCGCAGCATCGCGCATTCCGAGCGGAAGACTGCCGAGGGCGAGCGCATCGCAGCGGCGCTGCATGATGCTGGCGATCGGGTGCGGCTGTTTCGGGGTTGACGGTCGCGCTCGGCCAGTGCCGCCCCTCAACTGGTAAAATGGAGTAATCACATGAGTCACGAGGAACTACGCACCCGCGAGCTAGAAGACATAAAGCTTCGTTGTTTGCAGATTGCAGCGAACGCCCTGACCCGAGCTTGCCGGCGCGGTCCTTAAGGAAAACCCCGAAATCTTGGTGGGCTCTTGCGATTTCCGGGTCGAGGTGGCGGGTGAGACGGCGAGTGGCTGTTTTCATTCTTGGCGCTCGGATTAGATATGACGTCCGCCCGCTCGAAGTCAAACAGCGCGTTCCATTAGACCGGGCCTTCTCGCTCCTTCGGCAATTGGCCTTGGCTAATACTATTTGATGGTCGAAGCGCCGTCCTTAGCCGGGAGGCCGTCAGTCTCGAACTGAGCCTGCCTGACATTGCGGCAATCGTGCGAAAAGTCGGCAGTGTCGACGCAAATGTCGAGCCGTCGGGCTCGCTCGGCCCCATGCGTCTTATAGTATCCCACGCTCTTCACCTCAGAGCAGGCAGACAGCGCGGCCAGCGCTGAAATCACGATGACAATTCTCATTTTACGCGTTTCGCACCCGTATCGAAATTTGGCAATGATTTCGCTCAACGCGCGCTTTTGCTGAGCTTCCGCTACAGGCTAGACCATGCGCTTTCCCGCATCGGCGATGGCTTGGAAAACCTCGCCATCGGCCTGCTGCGATCGCAAGTGCGCGCGGACGGCCTCCGAGTCACCATCCTTGGGAAAAGTGCGGTCGCCGCGCGCGGCGAACGCCAGATCGTCAACCCAGTCGCCACGATCCTTCTGGGCGAGGAGCCACCGACCAAAGGGTTCACGCTTCTGCTCGTAGCGGTCAGTCACGCCGCTCCACCTTTCCATTCCCGCTCCGCCTCATCGAGCGCCTTGTAGACATCGCCTCGAGCGCCCTGCGCCTTCAACGACGCTCGCACTTCGTGTGGGCTCGCGTCCCGCGGAAACTTTGGACTGTCGCGAGCTATGAAAGTTTCGATAGACGTCAGCAAAATTGCGATGTGTCCGGTTGGACCGGATCGAGTTATCCGGCCCAAGGAAGGTCACATCATCATAAGCATTTGAATGTGATGCTTGACGACAGGCACGATCTTCCCCGCCGCCATCTTGAGGGGCGCAGAAGTGCCGCCGCCAGCATACGCCTGCTGCACCGCCAGCGCCTGGCCGTGTGCAGCCTTCTGCTGCGCGATATAGTCGGCATCGCGCACCGCACCGGTTTCCGCCTTCAGCTGCGCGATCATCTCGGCCTGCAGCGGGGTGAGCATCGGCGGGGGCGCCATCACCTTCGCCTTCATCGCCGCCGTCTTCACCATCGCGCTGCTCTCCGAATGCGCGCTCAACATCATTGTCGCGAACGAGCGCACGTTCGCGTCGGTGGTGGTCTCGAGTACGGCCTGGGCCGAGGTACGCTCGAACAGGTCGCTCGCCGCCGCGGTCTTGACGTATTCCGTCGGGGTCATGACCTGCGCGAGCGCAGGAGCGGCAAGCAGCAAAGCGGCCGATGCCGCAACAAGAAGCTTGAGTTTCATCGTCTTGGTCCTCGAAAGATGGGGAAGATCAGCGCTTGTCGAGCGCCTTTTGCAGGCGGGCGATCGCGTACATGTTCGCATCATATGCACCGCGCACCACGCTCCCCATGCCGAAGAACTCATGCGTTACCCGAGGGAACGTGCGCTGCTCGACACTGTCGCCGGCGTCGCGCATCGCGACCGCGAGCGTTTCGCCGTCCGAGCGCAGTGGATCGATCTGCGCATTGATGATGGTCGTCGGCGCGAGTCCGCGCAGGTTGGCCTTCACCAGATTGAGCCGCGGGTCCATCTGATCGGCCTGGGTCTTCGAATAATAATAGCCGAACCACTTCAGCATCGCAGTGTTGAGCGGCTTCGCATTCACGCTGTCGCCGCGCGACGGCAGCGTCATCGAACTGTTGGCGATCGGGTAGACCGCGAGGATATGCTGCGGTGCGGTCAGGCCATTGTCGCGGGCATAGATAGCGGTCGCGACCGCCAGATTGCCACCGGCGCTCTCGCCGGCCAGCGCTAGCCGACGCGTGTCGCCGCCCCAGCTCGCACTGTTCTGCAGAACCCAGCGATACGCCGCGGCCGCATCGTTGTGCTGGGCCGGGAACTTGGCCTCGGGCGCATGGCGATATTCGACCGACACGACGATGGCGCCGAGCTGCTTCGACAGCAAACGCGGTGCGGCGTCATAGGTGTTTATGTCGGCGATCACCCAGCCACCACCGTGATAATAGACGACTACCGGCAGCGTCGCGCCCGCCGGTGCGTTAGCGGGCTTGTAGATGCGGGCGTATTGCATCGGATCGGCACCGTACGACTTCTCAGCCGTAACGACTGCCGCATCCGGCGCGGTCGGCATGCCCTTCATTCGCATCACGGCGTGAGTCGCGTCGGCGGCGGAGGGCTGGATCCGCGCCTTGACCGGCGTGAGCGTCTCGATCGGCTTAGCGCCGAGCAGGGGTAGTTGGTCGAGCACTGCCTGCATGTCGGAAGCGGCCGGGGGCGGCATGACGGCAGCGGTCATTGGCGGCGGCGGTGGTGCAGCGTTGGTCGAGGGCGACGATTGCGCCAAGGCTGCGGTCGCGGATCCCAAAAAGAGCAGTGCTGCGGTGGTTTTGTACGTTGTCATATGGGCATCCCTATTGGTGCCCCCGCACGGGTCCGTAACGGCCATTCCCTGAGGGGGTTCCCATCGGCTGGGCGATTAGGAAGTTCGAAAGCAACGAATTTGGCAGGTTGATGAACAGTTGGGTGGCGCGTGAACCGATCCGATCGGCGAAGTACCTTGGTCAGTTGCCGCCGCGTGCGCAAACCACCCAGGTGCACCTGTACATACTCATATCCCTCGCGGCGCAATTGCGTTGCAACCTCGCTCAGGACGCGACAGCGTCCCTCACGGGCTATCTCAATCGCTCGGTCGATTGCGCTTCGCTTGTCTATTACACTTGCATCCCCCTTCCGGCATTGGCCGCCGCGCTTCGTTCCAATCAGCGCACTTGACCAATGTTAACACGTTGCGCACAGGGGCCGCAGGTGATCGAGCCGCGCTTCGAGGAGGATCGCGCTGGCTCTCACCGCCGGCTAGCTGATCAGGATAGCTGCGCAAGCCGGGCACACTGCGGGCCTTAGGCCCGTTCCGGATATTATTTAAACCAGATTAATAAAGAGGGGCACTTCACGGCTCGGGCGACGTTGACGTTCGATGGATCGGGGCCCCTTAAAAGTGGAAAACGCGCCCGTCGGAGTTCCCGGCACCGTAAATGGTGAGGGTCTCGATTTCTTCCTTTTGAACGATGATGCTGCCAGCGCCTCGGTATTCGAAGACGTCTCGCCATTGCGCCCTCAGCAAGCCATAACGCTGGCGCTTCTTCGCACAGGTCAGGCGGATCGCGAAGCCTTTCGCGAACTATACGGGCTTACGTCCTCAAAGCTCTTCGGCATTTGCGTTAGGGTCTGTCGAGACCAGGGCGCCGCTCAGGACATGTTGCAGGATGTTTACGTGACGATCTGGAATCGGGCGAGTGCTTTCGATCCCAGCCGTGGCAGTGCGATCGCCTGGATGTCGACACTTGCACGAAACCGCTGCATTGATTGGGTCCGCGCCGAATACGTTCGCCGATCTGAGCCAATCGAGGGCGCCTGGGAAATTGCAGATTCTCTTCCGCTCATCAGCGAGACGATGCTAGCGGGTGAAGCCAGTGTGGGTCTGTTGGCGTGCCTGGCGACGCTTCAAACCCGCGAGCGTGATGCGATCTATGGCGCCTTTTTTGGCGGCCTTACCCATGCGGATATGGCTGTGATGCAAGGGGTGCCGGTCGGCACGATGAAAAGCTGGGTTCGACGAGGACTCCTGAAACTTCGCAAGGCAATTGACGACGCAGGACTGGATCTTCAGCCGCTAAACTGACCTGCCGACTATGGATACGCGTTAAATTGGGATTCCACTTTGGGCAAGGAAAAGCCGCTGGAAATCTTCTATATCATGATTTTAAAAGGGGTCCCGATCGGTGCCGATCACGACCCCCGAGAAATCTCGGTTCTGTCCTCGGCTACAAGATTTTAAGCCGCATTTAGGCGGGGGCCGGTTTCGATGCCTATCCGTAATTCTATCTCACATAAATAGGTTCTTGATCCTACGACTGCATTGTTTCGCGGAACTTATCTGTTCACAACGCATTCATCAAAGATGATGTCCCCGACGGCCATAATCGTCGTTGGGGCGTCCGCCGGGGGTGTTGAGGCACTCAGGCAGGTTATAGCCGGGTTGCCCAGCGATCTGAACGCCGCGATTTTCATCACTCTTCACATCGGCGCACATCGAAGTGACCTTCCATGGCTGTTGAGCCGCGCTGGGTTGCTGCCCGCAGCCCATCCCGCTGATGGCGAAGAAATCCGCGCGGGGCATGTTTATGTGGCCCCACCCGACCATCACATGCTCGTAGAGGCCGGGCGCATCCACCTCACGAAAGGCCCCCGCGAAAACTGGGCGCGCCCGGCGATAGACCCATTATTTCGCAGTGCCGCCCGAGCCTACGGGGCGGCTGTTATCGGCGTGATCCTGACGGGAGGCCTCAATGATGGAACCGCCGGCATGTTCGAGGTGAAGGCCCGAGACGGGATAACCGTGGTGCAGGATCCTGCGGACGCCGTCACCCCGAATATGCCGCTGAGCGTAATCGCAAACGTGGCGGTCGATTATGTCGTGCCTGTCAAAGAGATTGGCGCCTTACTGACCCGCCTGGTCGCCGACCACCGCGCGACGCAACCTACAATTGCCCATCCGACAGGAGATTCGCAGGAGAAAGGCATGACCGCCGAGTTCACCCTCAATCAGCCCGTTGCCGTAACGTGCCCGGATTGCGGCGGCGCACTGCGGCAAAGCGAGCTTGGAACGCTGACCCAATTCAGCTGCCACATCGGCCACGTCTATACCGCCGAGGTCATGCTCGCGGCGCAGTTCCTGACAATGGAACGGTCTCTCAAAACGGCGATGCGCTCTTTGAGCGAACGCGCCGAACTCTGCCGCCACATGTTTGCCAAAATCCCCGATGGCGCCGAGAGGAACGAGGAGCGCGAACAGTGGGAAGCGGCCCAAAAGCAGGCTTTGGATCTGACCGAACCGCTACGTGCGCTTTTGACCAGGCCCTGGATTCATCCGGCCGGCGCTAATGCGGTCGAACGAGGCGACAATTGATCGACGACGGTATAGCCTTAGGAGTGAGATCAAATTTTAAAAATTGAGTCAGGGCATAATGAGCAGGCATGAATGAAACGGAGCCCCCTATTCCCCCGGGCGAGGCGGCCGATGCACCTGCGCCCACAATAGTGGGCGGAGAAGAAGCATCACATACTTCCGGTCATCTCATCATAGCTATCGGCGCGTCCGCTGGCGGACTTTCGGCCTACCAGGCTTTTTTCTCCGCCATGCCGAAAGACACTGGCATGGCCTTCGTTCTCATCCAGCATCTCGACCCCGATTATGATAGTGCGCTTGCTGAAATCATCGGGGAATGCACCAGCCTTCCGGTCACCAAGGCGGTCGACGGCACAGTCGCTGCACCGAACACGGTTTCGGTCATCCCGCCCAATGCAATTCTGAAAATCGAGAACGGCGTCCTGCGCGTCGCAAGGCCGGAAACGCCAACCGCGCGACGATCATCGGTGGATATTTTTCTCGTTTCGCTGGCGCAGGACCAGAGAGAGAATGCTGTCGGCATCATCTTGGCGGGATATGGCAGCGACGGCACGATCGGCATCGCAGCGATCAAGGAGTGCGGCGGGCTGACGCTCAGCGAGGCAGCGTTCGACCATCACGCGAAGGTGGGAATGCCGCAAAGCGCCGTCGCCGGAGGCTTTGTCGACAATGTGCTTCCAGCCGAGGGTATGCCGGCAGCGCTGCTCGCCTATCGAGATTATAAGGCGAATATCTACGGGCGGCTTGATCCCGAGGCCAAAGGCTCGGACATTGCCGGGCATCTGGTGACGATCTGCTCGATCCTCCACAGCCGGCTCGGCCGCGATTTCGGCCTATACAAGAGCAGCACGATGCTGCGCCGCATCCGCCGGCGGATGCAGGTTCTGCGGATCGAAGACCCGCAAGAATATGCAGAGCAGCTCCGGATTCTTCCCGACGAGCCCCAACTGCTGTTTCGCGAAATACTGATCGGCGTCACGCGCTTCTTTCGCGACGCGGCGATGTTCGAAGTCCTTGCGGGAACGACGATCTCCAAACTCATTGCCGATGGCGACAGCGATACGCCGATCAGGCTCTGGGTCGCCGGCTGCGCCACTGGGGAGGAGGCCTATTCGCTCGCGATCGTGCTCAGGGAGGCCTGCCTGGGAGCCGAGTGCGCGCGGCCCGTTACGATTTTTGCCACTGACATAGATGATCGCGCGGTCACGTTCGCACGGGCCGGGCTGTTCAGCGACATCATCGAGGCGGATATCTCTGCCGAACGGCTCGGTCATCATTTCGTCAAGGAGGGCAATCGCTACCGCGTTGCAAAACACATCCGCGACATGTGCGTCTTCTCGACGCACGACCTGGTCAAGGATCCTCCGTTTTCTAGGCTCGACATGATCTCCTGCCGCAACTTGCTGATCTATTTCGAGGTGAGCCTGCAGCAGCGGGTGCTCTCGACGTTCCATTATGGATTGAGGCCGCATGGCACGCTGTGGCTGGGCCCGTCCGAAACGATCGCCAATAGCGCCCGACTCTTCAAATCCGTCGACAAGCGCAGCCGCATTTACGAACGACTTGACGTCGCTTCCGAGGTCCCCAGGCCGGTTCCGAGCCGGAGGGTGCGCGCAGCAAATGTGCAAAGTCTGACAACACCGAGTGCTGATGTCGATGTCTACGCCGCCCGGATCCTTGCGCAATACGCCCCAGCCTATCTGATCGTTGACGGCCAAAGCGAGGTTCAACGCCTCTCCGGCCCCGTCGCCAAATTCCTCGAACCGGTAAGCGGCGGAGCCAGCTTCAATCTATTTCGGCTGCTGCATGCGGAGTTGCGGGGACCCGCGCGCACGTTGGTCAGGAAAGCCAGCGAAAGCGGCTCGGCCGTGCAGGAGCAGGTCAGCTTCCAGGTCGAAGGTCGGCCCGAGACGATCAACCTGATCGTTGAGCCGATGACGGACCAAGCGGCGGTCAACGCAGCCTGTTGTTGGCTTTCCAGGAAGTCGTCCAGCCAACATGGAGCGCGATCGGCGCTTCATATCCATCGAGCGATGGCAGCCAGAGCAAGTTGCTCGCCGCCCGGGAAAAGCTACAGACCGTCACGGAAGAACTCGAAACTGCGAACGAGGAGCTGCAAAGCTCGAACGAAGAATTTCAGTCGGTCAACGAGGAGTTGCATTCGACCGTCGAAGAGCTCGAAACCTCGAAGGAAGAATTGCAGTCGATCAATGAGGAGCTTCAGACGGTCAATGCAGAGCTGAACAACCGGGCTGACAGCCTGGTGCGTTCCAACAGCGACCTCGCCAATCTCTTCGACAGCACGTCGATCGCGACGCTGTTTCTCGCCAATGATTTTCACATCCGGCGCTTTACGCCCGCAATTTCGGACATCTTTAATGTTCGTGAGGGCGACGAAGGACGCCCAATCACGGACTTTGCGTCTCGTTTGGCCTATGATGGCCTGGCGCCCGACGCCAAACTGGTGCTGCGCGATCTCGTGTCGATCGAACGCGAAGTCGATACCGAGGATGGCACTTCCACCTTTCTGTTGCGCATCAAGCCATATCGCGCACTGAACAACGTCATCGACCGGGTCTCGATCACCCTGGTCGACATCACCGAACGCAAGCACCTTGACCAAGCGCGCGCGCACCTCGCCGCGATCGTCGAGTCTTCGGAAGACGCGATCATCGGCCACGACCTCGACGGGATGATCACCAGCTGGAACGCCGGCGCCCAGAAGATCTACGGCTACACCGCGAGCGAGATCATCGGTGAGCCGATGTCGACGCTGCTGGCCGATGACCAGATCGACGAATGGCCGGCGAACCTCGCGAGGCTGCGCAAGGGTGAGCCGATCACGAACTTCGACATCAGCCGGACTACCAAGGACCACCGCGCGATCCATCTGTCCCTGATGATCTCACCGATCCGCGACGACAAAGGCAAGATCGTCGGCGCATCGGCGGTCGCGCGCGATATCGCCGAGCGCAAAGCGGCGGAAGAACGCACTTCGCTGCTGATGGCCGAGCTCGACCATCGGGTGAAAAACATTCTGGCTGTGGTGTTATCGGTGGTCTCGCAAACGCTCCGGTCTAACGCGCCACGAGAGACGGTTGGCGCCGAGATCGAAGGTCGCATCATGGCGATTGCGCGGGCGCATAGTTTGCTGACCGATCATGGGGGCACGGAGGGTTCGTTGCGCGATCTGATCGCCACCGAACTGCGTCCATACGAGCAACACAACAACCTGGTGCTGGCGGGGGAGGACGTCATACTGACCTCAAGATCCAGTCTTACGCTCGCACTGGCGATCCATGAACTCGCGACCAACGCAGCAAAACATGGCAGCCTGTCCGTGGTAGGTGGCCAGCTTGCCGTTTCGTGGCGTCTTACCGGTGAGGTAAGCCCGCAGCAGCTCGAGATCGAGTGGTGCGAGGCTGGCGGGCCTCCGGTCACTTCGCCGAGCCGCCGAGGTTTCGGGACAAAATTGATCGAAGTCAGTCTGGTAAGGGGACTAGGGGCGAAAGTTGACCGCAGCTTCGCAGAAGCTGGGGTTTGCTGCTCCATTGTGATGCCATTTACCCCTGACGTCGGCAGCATGCGAGCCGATGCCTCAGCCGCCGGAGCGAGCAACTGATGGGAACAGGCGGTCCCGGACTCCGGGTGCTCGTCGTCGAGGACGAGCCGATGATCGCCATGGTCGTTGAAGATACGATCGAGCTGATGGGCTACCAAGTGGTCGGGCCGGTGGCTCTACTCGAGGAAGCGCTGGCATTAGCCACCAGCGGGGAGTTTGACTGCGCCATCCTCGATATCAATATCCGGGGCGGAAAAAGCTATGCCGTTGCCGATCTTCTTCTCAAGCGCGGCTGCCCGTTTCTGTTTACAACAGGCTACAGCGACTGGTCGATGCCAAAGCATCTGGTCAGTGAAAAGCGACTGACCAAGCCCTATTCATCGCACCAGCTCGAAAGCGAACTGCGCCTTTTATGCGTCCCGTTACACTCGGACGGGAAACACCCGGAGGGCTCCGGATCATAACCCAAGGATAACCAGTCTGCACGCGCATGTGAGGCCTAGCAGCTTCGGTGTTCCATTGCTGCGCCCGGCGGCGCGCTCAGATTGTAGATACGCCTCGAAGCGAGACCCTGTTACTTCCTAGCGTAACCGTTTGAAAAGGCGAAGGAACGTGCTTCTTCCACGGGACCCAATAAGCGTCGATTGTGCCCCCTCTAATGTCGGCGTATTAGCTTTAACAGATGTTTAGCAACAGTTTTTGCGGGGTCCCGTTACGACATTTATCCACAATGACGGATATTCTTTTTGGGCATTTGCTTGCAACGTTATGATGTAGTAGATCGAACATCGCGGTCGGCAGTCCGGTCTTTACGATTTCTTTTGGGGGTGACCATGTTGAAAATTATTTGTGCATTTTCGATTGCAATCAGTTCGACCGCGGCAAATGCGACAACGGTCACTTATAATGTTAATCAGATGATCGGTCTTGGTGGTGTAGAAGGTACGATTCAGACTGATGGAACAATTGGCGCATTGACGCAGTCTAATGTGCTTGGATTTGATTTGCTTGTTGGTGGGCCTGGTGCTGCGGTTGAGTTGACCAATGCTAACAGCGTCATAGTAACCAATGGAAGCAATTTGAGCGCGACAGCAAGCGATCTTTTTTTCAATTATAGTGGTCCCTCGGGATTTCTCCTTTTTCAGCTCGGGAGTTTTGGCACAGGAATGCACTATTACTGCAATTCGAGCACCGCTGGAACATGCTTTCAAGGCGCTAGCGCAATCCCTGCGTCTTTCGACAGTCCTTCTGCCCAAGTTGAAATTCGCGCCGGAAATCAGTCTATCGCCAGTACTATGAACGCTGTCCCCGAACTGGACACTTGGGCGATGTTGATTCTGGGATTCGGTGTCATGGGCTGCATGCTGCGAGCTCGACGACCCCTTACAAAGCTTGCCGCATATTCATCCCTGTGATTGTCTTAGGTCGTTTTGACATAGTGGATTCCCGAACGGGGTGATTTCTGATTCAAAACTGCCTCTTGGAGGCGGTGTTGGGTCGAGGGGACGTGTCGACGAGGAATGGTCCATCATCGGGGTGCTGCTGCCCTCGGAGCGCGGCCGCAAAACCCGCCCATCGCATGACAACCGTCGCGTCCTGAACGGCATGCTTCACGTGTTGCGCGTCGGCTGCCCCTGGCGCGACATGCATGAGCCCTACCGGAAGTGGAACTCGGTCTATGTCCGCTTCCGGCGTTGGGCCGAACAGGGTGTATGCGACGCAATGCTCGCCACGTTGGTCGATCTCGGGCTGACCGACGACTGGCAGCATATGATCGACAGCACGATCGTCCGCGGCCATTTTCAGGCAGCGGGCGCTAAAGGGGGACCTGTAAGGAAGGCTTTGGTTGAAGCCGCGGCGGCTTTACGAGCAAAATCCACGCCCGCTGTGACGGTCAGGGCTGCCCTCGTGGCTTCGTCCTGACAGGGGGTGAGGTGTCGGATTACCGGGCCGTTCTCGCGCTGCTCGACATGCCCGTGGCCAAACCCAAGGCCCTGCTCGCCGACAAGGGATATGACTGTGGATCAGCGCGGAAAGTGGGACCGAGTAGATTTTGGCTAAATTATTGAATTTCCATCGAAGCTAAGCATAGTTAGGGGGGGGCGGTCGGCGCAGATGGGACTCTTCATAACCTATACTTTCTAAAAGATTACAGATATTTGTCTCGCCTAGAGCGGGGCCCGCTTTCGGCGCCGATCAACACGCTTTGCGGGCAACAGCCTGTCGGACTGGTTCCTGGCGCTGATCGAGCGGTTCCCGACCCCGGCCAGCATCACCGCGCTTGATCGGGAAGCCTTCGCAGCGGAGGCATGGCCACTGATCGGGCGTAAGGTCTCCAAGGGCCGGCTGATCAAAGACGTGTACGAGACCGCCAGCAGTTCTGCGGCGTTGCCGGTGAGCGAGGACGCGGCCGCGATCACCATGTTTCGCATGGTGATCGCGCAAGGTCGCAGCCTTATCCACCAGCGCGACGAGATCGAACAGCTCGCCCATGCCGGGCTCGCAGAGCATGGCGATTACCACTGCTGCGCAAAATCCCCGGCATCGGACCGATCAACGCACTGACGATCCTGGCTGAGGCAGGCGACCTTCGCCGCTTCAACCATCATCGCCAGTTCCTCAAGTTCTGCGGCCTCGATCTCGCAACCTGTCAGTCCGGCACGTTCCGCGGTCGCACGAAGCTCTCCAAGTACGGCAATGCGCGATTGCGTCGTACATTCTGGATGGCCGCCCAGGTCGCCGCGCGTCAGCGCGACAACAGCTTCCGCGACAAGCTCGGACGTTATACCGCCGGGTACGCGGACGATGCCGATCGCCGCCGCAAGGCGATGACGGCGCTCACCGCCAAGATGGCGCGCGTGGCTCACGCCGTCATCAAGACGGGGACAGAGTACCGACCGTTCCTCGAACGGCCGGATGCCAGGCGGAAGGACCCCTCTCTGATGTGCCGTGAGGGCGTGAGAACGACCCTGTAGATAATGTTCGGGCCTTCCACCTGGGTGCGTATCTCGTTTTAAGGACGGTGAGGACCACGGCCGCTCCGGCACCGCTGGATCCTGTGTTTGCTATGGCAGGGAGCGATCCCGTTGACGGTGGAAGCCATCTGGCTCAGAATGCATCACGCGCCGATGGTAGTCGGCGCATAGATATCTGCTGGCCCAAACCCGCCGCTGCTTCCCGACATAGGACGTTGTCCACCCGGATGGTCCTGGGTGCACCACGGGACAGCGTGATGCGCGTCATCGCCTCGACGACCTGTTCGCCCTTGATGCCCTGATCGACGTCGATCGCCAGCGCCTCCCTGGTGAATGCATCGACGACGGTCAGCGCGCGCAGCCGACGGCCACCGAACAATGCATCGGACACAAAGTCCATCGACCACATCTCGTTCGCTGCCAGCGCTGCGGGTTGCCGGTCGCGGTTGGCGGCGCTGACGTTGCGTCTAGGCCGCTTGAGCCGAAGGCTCAGACCATCCTCCCGGTAAAGCCGGTACACCCGCTTGTGGTTCACGAACCATCCTTCCCTTCGCAGCAGAATGTAGATCCTGAAATAGCCGTACCGCGTCCGCGTCGCGGCCAGATCGCGGATGCGCAGCATCAGCGGCGCCTGGTCGGGGCGGTGCGACACATACCGCACCGACGACCGATCCACGCCGAGCGCCACGCAACTGCGCCGTTCGCTCACACCATGAGACGCCTGGACGTGCGCGACGATCTCGCGCCGCCGCCCAGGCGTCAGAGCTTTTTTGACAGAACGTCCTGCAGAATATGCTTGTCCAGGCTGAGGTCCGCGACCAGCTGCTTGAGCTTGCGGTCCTCCTCCTCGAGCAGCTTCAGGCGCCGCAACTCGCCGACGCCCAGCCCGCCGTACACCTTCTTCCAGCGATAGAACGTCTGCTCCGAGATCCCCATCCGGCGGATCACCTCCGCCACCGGCGTGCCCGTCTCCGCCCGCTTCAACGCAAACGCGATCTGCTCGTCGGTGTGCCGCGTCTTCTTCATCTCCAGTCCCTCCTCGTGGATCGTTACAAGGCCGGAAAACTAACCTTCAATCTGGCGGAAAAAACAGGGAGGACGTCAGCGGATGAACCACGCCGGCATGCTCCACGGCTTCGCGCTGGATCGGACGACCGGCGAGGGGCTGCGCCGGCTGGCCCGGCGGGAGGGAACGACGCTGTTCGCGGTGCTACTCGCGGCCTATCAGCTCCTGTTGATGCGGCTTTCCGGGCAGCGCGACGTGGTGGTCGGCACGCCCGTTTCGAACCGAACCCGAGTAGAGGTGGAGCCGCTGATCGGCTTCTTCGCCAACACGTTGGCGCTTCGCGCTCGGCTGGAAGGCGATCCGAGCTTCGCCGCGCTGCTGCGCGCGGCATCGCGCACGCATCTCGACGCGTTGAGCCACCAGCAGGTGCCGTTCGAAAAGGTCGTCGAGGAAATCCAGCCCGAGCGCGCGCTCAACCGCAATCCGCTGTTCCAGGTCATGCTCGTGTTGCAGAATCTCGCGGGCGGCGACGGCGAGCTACGCCGGCTGTGCCCGGCGGTGCGCCCGAGCCGGCCGGGCTGCGCCGTGCGCTCGCCGCTATCCTGCCGGAGCATATGGTGCCGGCGACGATCGCGGTGACCGAGCGGATTCC
The DNA here is from genome assembly GCA_964243205.1 of uncultured Sphingomonas sp. Taxonomy (GTDB): domain Bacteria; phylum Pseudomonadota; class Alphaproteobacteria; order Sphingomonadales; family Sphingomonadaceae; genus Sphingomonas. Next base: position 16,070 of record CAXTEO010000040.1, on the reverse strand, counting down.
GCTCACCCCGAGCGGCAAGTCGATCGGACGGCCGCGCTCCGGATCGCGAGCGCGGCGCAGCCGGACGGTGCGGACGGCGCGCGCGATACGACTCCGCTGGAGCGGATGATCGCCGGCCAATGGGCCGAGTTGCTGGGCGTGGAGCGGCTGGGGGTCGAGCAGGATTTCTTCGCGGCGGGCGGCCATTCGCTGCTCGGCACGCGCGCGCTGTCGCGGATCGCGGCCGAGATCGGCATCGACCTGCCGGTCCGGCACATCTTCGCGGCGTCCAGTCCCCGCGCATTGGCCATGGTGATCGTCGCGCAGATCGCGGAACGACTACGGGTCGGCAATGCGGATCGCCTGTTGCGGCGCCTCGAACGGCATTCGGCCGGCGATCCCGGCGCAGGCGACGTCTCCGCCGCGACTGCGGCTTCGACGCGTCGCGCCGGGTGACCAATCGGCGGGCGTGCGATGACGGGTTCGGTGGCGCGCGCCTACGCGCCGATCTTGTTGCCGTAGCCGATGATGACGGTGGCGAAGACGAGCAGACCGACGCCGGTCCGCACCAATCGGCGGATGGCGGGCGGGGCGTCCTTCCATTCGTGGAAGGCGAAGCCCCACAGCGTGCCGAAGATGATGATCGAGGCCATGTGCAGCGTCCAGCTCGAAAAGCCGAAGCGCCCCATCTGGCTTTCGCCCATCGTGTAGAAGAAGAACTGGAAATACCACGCCGCGCCGCCGAGCCCGCAAAGCAGGTAATTGGCGAGCAACGGCGTCTCGCGTGTGCCGTCGGCGCCGTTGTCGGCGCCGCGGCCGATCCACTGGCCGGCGCTTCGATTGCGGAAGATCAGAATGGCGCACCACGTCGCGTTGGTGAGCAGTCCGCCGAACATGACGAGGCAGAGCACTGGCAGCCCAGTCCACAGCGCGCCCGTGCCGGCCGCGGCCGACAGCGCCTTGACCGGTTCGCCCGCCGCAAGGCCGAAGGCGAAGCATGACGACATAATGCCCGAGAAGGTCGCCACCAGCAGGCCCTTGCGGAAGTCGAACTCGCCGATCGCCTGGCGCTTCTGTTTGCCAGACAACAGGCTGTCCTTGCGGGCGCCCGCCACCGCTACCACGACGATTCCCGCCACCGTGACGGCCAGTCCGAACAGGATGATCCGCCCGGACTCGGTCGCGATCAGCTTCGCGTGGAAATCGCCCTGGAAGATCGGCGGGATGAGCGTGCCGAACACCGTGCACAGGCCCAGCACCACCGCCATGCCGAGCGACAGGCCGAGATAGCGCATCGTCAGCCCGTAAGTCAGCCCGCCGAAACCCCATAGCACGCCGAAAAAGATGCACAGGCCGGCGACCGATCCGGGCACCTTGGCCATCACGCCGCCCAGATCAGCGGTGCCGAACCAGGCGAAGAACCACGGCGCGATCAGCCATGAGACGATGCCACCGGTCAGCCAGAGGATCTCCCACGACCACCGCTTCACGCCGCGATAGGGCACGTAGAAGCTCGCCGAGGCGAGGCCGCCCAGCCAGTGGAACAGCACGCCGAGCAGTGGATTGGCACCCATGATACGGTCCTTATGGCGTCGGGGATCGAAGTCGCGGTCGCTTCGGTCGGCGCCGGCGTCTCACAGCGTGTCGGTCAGCCGCGATGATCCAGCGCGAAGGCGATGACGGTCTGGCGCTGCTCGCCGAGCTTGCTGACGCCGAGGTGCATCGTGTCGCCCGCCTTGAGGAAGATCGCGGACGGCTTCAGTCCCTCGCCGACGCCGGGCGGCGTGCCGGTGATGACCAGATCGCCCGGGTGCAGCGTGATGAAGCGGCTGATATAGGCGATGCATTCGGCGACCGGGAATATCATCGTCCGGGTGTTGCCGGTCTGGCGGCGCGTGCCGTTGACGTCGAGGAACATGTCGAGCGCCTGGACGTTGCCGACCTCGTCGGGCGTGACCAGCCACGGGCCGGTCGGGCCGAACGTGTCGCAGCCCTTGCCCTTGTCCCACTGGCTGCCGAGCTCCTTCTGATAAGCGCGCTCGGACACGTCGTTGACCAGCACGTACCCGGCGACATGGTCGAGCGCGTCGGCCTGTTCGACATAGCGGCAGGTCTTGCCGATGATGATGCCGAGCTCGACTTCCCAATCGGTCTTCTGCGAATCCTTCGGGATCATCACGGGATCGTTCGGGCCAACGAGGCACGAGATCGCCTTGGTGAAGAAGATCGGCTCGGGCGGCACCGGCAAGTTCGATTCCGCGGCATGGTCGGCATAATTGAGCCCGACCGCGATGAACTTGCCGATCCCGGCGACGGGCACGCCGTAGCGCGGGGCGCCCTCGACAAGTGGCAGGTTGGTCGGATCGATCGCCTTCAGCGTTTCGATCTCGGCCAGCGTCGCCGGGGTCAGGTCGGCGATCACGTCCGACAGGTCGCGAATGTTGCCGTCCGCGTCGAGCAGGCCGGGCTTTTCCTGGCCCAGGGGGCCGTAGCGCAAGAGCTTCATGGGTCAGGTCCTCAACGGGAATAAGCGCGACAGGCCGGCATCGCGCTGACCCCCTTGATCTTCGACGAGGCGATGCCGCATTTCATCCGTCCGCCCCGGCCTTATCGAAATGCGGGATTGCCACAATGTGGTATCGTGTCTTAAGGAATGGAAATGGTCGCGTCAATCATACCCCCGGCGGCTTCGGATGCGGCGGAAGGCGCCGCGATCGGCGCGGGTAGCCAGACGCTGATGCGCGGGCTCGACGTGATCGAGGCGGTCGCGCATGACAGCCTGACCTTGAGCGAACTGGCCGAACGGCTCGATCTCGCCAAGAGCACGACGCACCGCCTCGCCAGCGCGCTGGTCGATCGCGGCTACCTCATCTTCACGCCGCGCTCGGGCTACCGCCTGGGGTCGAAACTGCTCGAACTCGGGCATCTCGCGCACCAGCAAGCCGATTTGATCCAGATCGCGCGGCCACATATCGAGGCGCTCGCCGCCGCGACCGAGGATACGGTGCATCTCGGCGTGCTCGACGCCGACCGCGCGCTCTATCTCGACAAATTGCCTGGGCGGCGGCGGATCAACATTTCCAGCCGGGTCGGCGATCGCCACCCGCTGACCACTACCGGGCTCGGCAAGGCGCTGATGCTCGATCACCCCGAAAGCTATTGGACCGAGCGCTTCGTCGCCGACCAGGCCGGCGGCGCGCCCGCGGCGGACCACGCGGCGTGGCATGCGCGGATGCGCGACTATGTCGCGGCGGGGCGTGCTTATGACCTCGAAGAGAATGAGGATCAGATCCGCTGCGTCGCCGCGCCGATCCGTGACGTCGCCGGCACGGTGGTCGGCGCGATCAGCGTGTCGAGCGCCGCGCAATATATGAGCGACGCGCGGATGGAGGACCTCACGCAGCAGGTCATCGGCGTGGCGCAGGCGATCAGCCGCGATCTCGGCTGGGTGCCCAAATTCTGAACAGGAGGAATGCCGTGCTGCTCGAAGGAAAGACCGTCCTGGTGACCGGCGCCTCCGCCGGGATCGGCCGTGCCGCGGCGATCGGCGCGGCACGGCATGGCGCCGATGTCGCGATCAATTATCACGCCGACGATGCGGGCGCGGAATCCTGCGTCGCGGAGATCGAGGCGTTCGGCCGCAAGGCCGTGGCGATCAAGGGCGACGTCGCCGAGGCGGCGACCGCGACCGACTTCGTCGCGCGCGCGACCGCGGCGCTCGGCCGAGTCGACGTATTCGTCAACAATGCCGGGATCTGCCCGTTCCACGCCTTTCTCGACATGCCGGCCGAGACGCTCGAGCGCACCTTCCGCGTCAACCTGCACGGCGCCTATTACATGGTACAGGCCGCCGCCAACCAGATGGTGACGCAAGGGCAGGGCGGGGCGATCGTCGCGGTGTCGTCGATTTCCGCGCTCGTCGGCGGCGAATTCCAGACGCATTACACGCCGACCAAGGCCGGGGTACATTCGCTGATGCAATCGGCTGCGATCGCGCTCGGCAAGCACAAGATCCGCTGCAATTCGGTGCTGCCCGGCACGATCCTGACCGACATCAACAAGGACGATCTCGCCGACGCGGACAAGCGCAGCTATATGGAAAAGCGCATTCCGCTCGGCCGGCTCGGCGCGCCCGGCGATCTCGTCGGGCCGATCGTGTTCCTCGCCTCGGATCTCGCCGCTTACGTCACCGGCGCGGCGTTGCTCGTCGATGGCGGGATGTTCGTCAATCTGCAGTGACGGCCGCGCTCAGCCGCCCCACAGATCGTCCACTTCGCGCTGCAGCGAGGCGATCTTGTAAGGTTTTGCCAGGAAGCGCCCATCGTCGGGGATCGCGCCCTTGGGCGGCCAGGTATCGCCCGAGGTGATCAGGATCTTCATGTGCGGCCAGCGCGCATGGACCATCTCGGCAAGCTCCAGGCCGTTCATGCTGCCCGGCATGCGGATGTCGGTGAACAATATCTGCACTTCCTCGACTGCCTCGAGCAAGGCGAGCGCCTCGTCGGCACTGGCCGCCTCGATCACTTCGTAGCCGGCATCCGCCAGGGCGTCCGCACCGATCAGCCGGAGCATCGGTTCGTCCTCCACCAGAAGAATTGTCTTTTTGCCGAGCGATGCCATGGGAAACCTTCTGGTTCTTGGCACTTATCAACGAGCGTGGCGGCGGTCTCGTTCCTCCCACTTCTAATGTTCGAGAATCGTTCGCAACTTCGTGGCGAGCGCATCGACCGCAAACGGCTTGGTCATCATCTCCATGCCGGCGTCGAGAAAGCCGCCACGCACCGCCGCGTTTTGCGCATAGCCGGTGATGAACAGGATCCGCAGATCGGGCCGCGACTGGCGCGCGACCTCGGCGAGCTGGCGCCCGTTCATGCCGGGCAAGCCGACATCGGTGACGAGCAGGTCGATCCGCCGGTCGGACTTCAGGATCGGGATCGCGGTCGGCGCATCCGCCGCTTCGATCGCACCGTAACCGAGCTCGCCGAGCACCTCGAGCACGATCATCCGCACCGCAGGATCGTCCTCCACCACCAGCACCGTCTCGCCCGCGCCGCGCGGGGCTTCGCGCCGGACCTCGGCATCGCTTTCGACCGCGCCGTGGAAGCGCGGCATGTAGAGCTTGACGGTCGTGCCCTGGCCGAGCTCGCTATAGATGCGCACATGGCCGCCCGCCTGGCGGGCAAAGCCATAGATCATCGACAGGCCGAGCCCGGTGCCTTGCCCGACCGGCTTGGTGGTGAAGAACGGATCGAAGGCTTTCTCGATCGTGGCCGCCGCCATGCCGGTGCCGGTGTCCGACACGCTCAGCAGGACATAGTCGCCCGGCTCGAGCTCGGCATGATCGCGCGTATAGACATCGTCGAGCCGCACATTGCCCGATTCGATCGTGATCTGGCCACCGTCCGGCATCGCATCGCGCGCATTGATGCACAGATTGAGCAGCGCGCTTTCTAGCTGGTGCGCGTCGGTGCACGCCGCCCACAGATACTGCGCGAGATGCGTTTCGAGCGCGACTTGCTCGCCGAGCGTGCGGTGCAGCAGGTCCTCCATGTCGCCGACCAACAGGTTGACGTCGGTCGGCTTGAGATCGAGCGACTGGCGGCGGCCGAACGCCAGCAATCGCGCGGTCAATGCGGCGGCGCGCTGTGCCGAGGTATTGGCGGCGTCGAGATAGCGCTCGACTCGGTCCATCCGGCCGCTCGCAATGTGGCGCCGGATCAGGTCCAGGCTGCCGATCACACCGGTCAGCATGTTGTTGAAGTCGTGCGCGATGCCGCCGGTCAATTGCCCGACCGCTTCCATCTTCTGCGCCTGCCGCAATGCTTCCTCGGCGCGCATCAAGTCGGCGCTACGTTCGGCGACGCGTTGCTCGAGCGTGTCGTTGAGCGCACGCAACGCGGCCGTGGCGCGGTCGCGCTCGGTTTCGACCGCGCGACGCTCGTCTACGTCGAGCAGCACGCCCGGGAAGTTCTCGGGCGTGCCGTCGGCCGCGTGATCGACGCGCCCATTGGCCTCGATCCAGTAATAGCGTCCATCGGTGCGGAGCACGCGATATTGATGGGCATAGGCGCCGCCGCGCGCGACCGCCTCGCGGATCGCTTCGGCCAGTCCGGCCTGGTCGTCGGGATGGACCGTCGCGACCACTTGCTCGAGGCGCAAGCCTTCCCGCCCGAGCATCGGGTCGAGCCCGAACGCGCTCGCGAACGCCTCGTCGACGGTGAAGCGGTCGCGCTTCAGGTCCCACAGCCACGTCCCGATGATCGCGCCGGCGGACAGCGCGAGTTGCACGCGTTCGATATTCTCGCGCGCCACCTTTTCGCTCGCGCGCAGCGCTTCCTCACCTTGGCGACGCGCTTCGATATCGCGGAACAGCACCGAGACCTGACGGCGTGACGCCGGCTCGACACGCGTCGCCGACACTTCGATATGCCGGCCCGCCGTCTCGAAGAAGCGCTCGAACCGTACCGGCTCGCCGGTGCGCAGCACGTGGCCGTACAGATCGACCCAGCCATCGGCTTCCTGCGGTGCCAATTGCCGCACCGTCCTGCCAACGATATCGGCGATGCCGGTGTGGCGCTGATAGCCGCTATTGGCTTCGACGTGGCGATAGTCGCTCAGCGGGCCGTGCGGTCCGTCGAAGAATTCGATGATGCAGAAACCGTCGTCGATCGCGTTGAACAAGGCGCGATAGCGATCCTCGCTGCGCGCCAGCGCGTCGCGGCTGCGGCGCTGTTCGGTGACGTCGCGGGCGACGCCGGCAAAGCCGATCGGCGCGCCCTGCGCGTCCCGCTGCATCTCGCCTTTGCGCGCGATCCAGCGGATCTCGCCGGTGTCGGCGCGGCAGATGCGATATTCCACGTCGAGCGGCGCAGTGCCGGCGGCGCGCGATTGCGAATCCGACACCAGCTGGCGGTCCTCGGGGACGATCAATTGCTCGAACGTTCGCGCCGGGATCGTGTCGCACTGCTCGACCCCATAGAGTCGGCAGAATTCGGGCGTGGCGTGCAACAGGCCGTCGGCGCCGACATGGAATACGCCGACGCCGCCCGCCTCCTGCGCCCAGCGCAAGCGGAGTTCCGCTTCCTCGAGCGCCTTGCGGGCGAGATGCTGCTCGGTGCGATCGCGCAGGATCTTCACATAGCCGGTCTGGGCGCCCGCCTCGTCGTTGAGCGGCGACATCTCGCCGCTCGCCCAGAAGCGCTCGCCGCTCTTGCGGACATGCCACCGCTCGTCGTTCGCGCGGCCGTCGGTGCGGGCGACCTGCATTTCGCGCTCGGGAATGCCAGCCGTGCGGTCTTCGTCGGTGAAGAACAAGGTGGCCTCGCGCCCCATCACTTCGGCCTCGCTCCAGCCGAGCACGCGTTCGGCGCCGTGGCTCCATTCGATGATCGCGCCGTCGAGATCGGTCGCGATGATCGCGAAATCCTTGGCGCTGTCGACGATCGCGCGTTGCCGCGCTTGCGCGAGCGCCGTGTCGCGCAGCATGCGGCGCTGCTCGAGCTGGACCATCACTTGCTTGGCGAGCAGCCGGATCGTCCGCTCCTGCACTTCGCTCAGCGTTCGCGCACGATAATCGAGCACGCACAGGGTGCCGATCGCCAGGCCGTCCTCGGTCTTGAGCAAGGCGCCGGCATAGAAACGGATATGCGGTTCGCCGGTGACAAGCGGATTGCAGTCGAAGCGGGCATCCCGCGTCGTGTCGGGGACGATCAGCAGGCTCTCTTCCAGCAGCGCGTGCGCACAGAACGACGTCTCCAGCGGCGTGCTGTCGACGCCGAGCCCGACCTCCGCCTTGAAGAACTGCCGGTCTCGCCCGACGAAATTGATGACCGCGATCGGCGCGTCGCAAATCGCCGCGGCCAGATCTGCGATTTCATCGAAGGCCGACTCGCGGGGCGTATCGATGATGGCATAGCGCGCCAGGGCGGCGAGCCGCAGCGTCTCGTGCTCGGTCATGTCTGAAAGCTACTCAACCCATTGGGCAACCGCGTGTAGTACATCGCCCACGACGCCACAAAGCGAATTGCCGCGCGGCAACGGGGCGCGATCACCGCGCCCAGCCTGGCGCGGCCGGCACCAGCGTCGCGAGGAAGGCGGCGGCGCTGGCACGATAGGCCGCGCGCACGTCGGGCTTCATCCGGTCCCACGTGGCGTACATGTTGACCATCCGGCGGTTGCGGCGAAAGCGGCGCTCGTGGCGCGCCAGAAAGTCCCAGTAGAGCGCGTTGAACGGACACGCGTCGGGGCCGGTCCTCTGCTTCACGTCGTAGCGGCATTTGCCGCAATGATCCGACATCCGGTCGATATAGGCGCCGCCGCCGGCATAGGGCTTGGTCGCGAGCCGGCCGCCATCGGCATGCTGGCTCATGCCGATGACGTTGGGCAGTTCGACCCATTCATAGGCATCGGCATAGACCACCAGGAACCAGTCGGCGACGTCCTGCGGCCGCACCCCCGCCAGCATCGCGAAATTGCCGAGCACCATCAGCCGCTGGATGTGGTGCGCATAGCCATTGTCGCGGGTGTTGCGCACCGCTTCGGCCAGGCACAGCATCGCGGTCTCGCCGGTCCAGTAGAATTCGGGCAGCGGGCTGGTCGCGTCGAGCCCGTTGGCGTCGGCGATCTCGGGCATCTCCATCCAGTAATAGCCGCGGACATATTCGCGCCAGCCGATGATCTGCCGGATGAACCCCTCCGCCGCGTTGAGCGGCACCGTGCCGGCGGCATAGGCATCCGCCGCCGCCTGTGCGACCGCGATCGGGGTGAGCAGGCCGAGGTTCAAGGCTGGGCTGAGCCAGCTATGGTAGAGCCAGTCCTGCCCGGTCACCATCGCATCCTGATAGGTGCCGAAATCGGGCAAAGCGGTGCGCACGAAATGATCGAGCGCCTGTTGCGCCTGCGCTCGGGTGACGGGCAGCGAGAAGCCGGCGAGCCGCCCGAAATGGCCAGCGAAGCGCTCCGCCACCAGCGCCAGCACCGCCTTGGTCGTTGCGTCGGGTGAAAAACCCAGCGGCTCGGGATAATTGAGCCCGCGCCTGGGCGGGGCGCGGTTTTCCTTGTCGAGGTTCCATTGCCCGCCTTCGGGCTTGCCGTCGGCGGTCATCAGCAGCCCGGTCTTGCGCCGCATCTCACGATAGAAGAACTCCATCACCAGGTCGTTCCGCGCCTGCGCCCAGGTCTGGAATTCCAGAATGCCGCAGACGAAGCGATCGTCGGGCAAAACCGCGACCGGCAGGCCGAAACGCTTCGCCCAGCCGTCGATCATCGTCTTCACGCGCCATTCGCCGGATTCGACGATGCGGATCGCGCTCGGGCGATGCCGCACGACCGCGCGCGCGACTTCGCCGGTGAAGCTGCCGCTATTGGCGGGGTGGTCGAGCGCGACATAGTCGACGCGCCACCCGGCGGCGCGCAGTTCGTCCGCGAAATGGCGCATTGCCGACAGGATCAGCGCGATCTTGCGCTGGTGGTGGCGCACATAGGTCGTCTCGTCGGCGACCTCCATCAGCAGCACGACCGCGTCCGGCGGCGCCACGCCACGAAGGCTGGCGAGCCCGTGCGAAAGCTGGTCGCCCAGGACCGGGATCAGGATCGTCATAGCACCGGCCAACGCGCGAAGCCGGCAGACAGGCGCAGACAAAGCTGCGCGACGCGCCGAAGTTTATGCCGCCTTGCGCGCGGCGTGGCGGCGTTGCGCCGCGCGGATCGTGCCGATCAGGCGCGACAGGATCAATTCCTCGATCCCGGCATAGCCCATGCCGAGATGGTCGGGCCGCACCGCGGCCGCATCGCCGAGCCGCAGCCGCCCGGTGCGAAGCCCCGCACGCCCGATCCGCCCCCAGCGCCGCGCGGTCTCCCAGCGGATCAGGTTGCGGCTCTCGGCATCGGGCTTGTGGCGCACCAGGAAATCGTCCTGCAACGCCACCAGGGTCTGGCCGACGCGCTCGAAGGTCGCGCGGTCGGGCACCGGCTCCTGCGCCATGACGTGGCGTACGATCAGCGCGGCGGTCTCGGCGGCGGCGTCGCCGAACAAGGGCGCATAGAGCTCCGCCAGCACGTCGGCGGCGCGCGCGCTCATCGCGGCGGCCTGGACTTGCGAGGCGCCGCCACTGTGGCGGCGATAGGACAGCAGTTCCGCGTCGATCCGCGCAATCCCGCCATAAGCCGAGATGCGGTGATAGAGATCGAAATCCTCGGCATAGACGCGTTCGGGGCGCTGGAACGGATCGAGTTTGCGCGCGGCGTCGGCGCGCATCATCACCGACGACCACACCAGCGGATTCTCGATCCGCAGCAGCCATTCGATCAGCGGCGGGGTCGAAAGCGGGGCGAGCCCGGAGGGAATGATCGCGCCCTCGTACAGCACGTTGGCCGCGCTGCCGACCAGCACGATGTCGGGATGCGCGTCGAGATAGGCGACCTGGCGCGCGAAACGTTCGGGATGGCACAGATCGTCATGGTCGAGCGCGGCGATATAGCGCCCGCGCGCCTCGGCAAAGGCGGCGTTGCGGGTGAGCACGACGCGCCGGTTGACCGGCGCCTCGATCACGCGAATGCGCGGATCGTCGAAGCCGCGCGCCACCGCCACCGTGGCGTCGGTCGAGCAGTCGTCAACCATGATCAGCTCGAAATCGGTAAAGGTCTGGGCCTGGAGCGACGCGATCGTCTCGCCGATCACGTCCGCGCCATTATAGGTCGGCATGATGACGCTGACGGTGGGACCGGTCATGCCACCGCCCGCGCGGCGTCGCCCAGCACCTGATCGACGATCATCGCGCCCACGTCGTTCTGCCACTGCCACAAGCCGTTGGCCTGGCCGGTGAAGCTCGGCTCCCCGCCCATATATCCCCATGGCACGAAACCGGCGGCGAGACCGATGCCGTACAGGCCCGGGATCGCAGCCTGGCGCGCATCGAGCACGCGGCAATGCCGGTCGACCATCGCGCCGCCTTGCTGCGCGGCGAGCGCGATCGCGCGGCCGTCGCTATCGTGCACCGGCAGCGCGTGCGGGCGATAGCCGAGCGCTGCGATGACGAGGTCGGTGTCGGCGAGATGCGCGCGCGTGACGGGATCGTCGTCGCCGGTGATCTGGTGCATCGCCACGCGGGGATCGGGCACGCGGCCGTCGATCCGCAACTGCCGCAAGACGAGCTCGCGCGCCTCGAGCCGGAAGCCCGCCAGACGATAGACGAAGCCGCTGACCGGGCAGATGTCCTCGGGCCCGAAATCGGTGAAGCCTTCGGCATGCGCCGCTTCCGGTGTGCGATAGAAAGGATGCAGCGTCTCGCGGTGGAGCAAAGTGATTCCGCCGGCGCCGAGCGGAAGACCGATCGTCTTCAACAGCAGGACGATCATCGCGATCGCGCTGGTCGATCCGCCGATCACCGCGATCTTCGGGTCGCGCTTGCCTGACAGCAGGTCGACGATCCGCGCCGGGCCCCCCAGCGCCATCGCCTCGTCCGCTTGCATCAGCCGGTCGCCGACCTCGCTCACCAGCGACACGCCGCCGACGCGCTGCGTGGCGAGCCGGTCGAGCGGCTGGTAGCCGCCGGTGGCGATCGCGACGGCGCTCGACAGCTGGTCGAATTCGTGGCCGTCGCTGCGGCGGCGCAAGCGGCTCGACCACAGGCCGCCCGACGTGCGCGTGGTGCCGATCACCTCGTGGCCGGTCAGCACCGTGCCGCCATGGCGCGTCACCAGCGCCTGGAGCCGCGCGCCGGTCGCCTGGACGAACGGGCCGGCCTCGGCGAGCGGCACGCCGAGCGCGCCGACATGGCGCGCGACCGCGCGCGCCGTCGGATGATCGACCAGCGCGGCGATCTCGGGATGCGGATTGTCGACCACCGCACTGAGGAAGGTCTCGGCGGTGGTGTCGGAATTGATCGCGTAACGCCCGAGCCAGCCCTTGCCGAGCACCGTGTCGCGCTCGGCGACGACGAGACCCGACGCGGCGAGTTCGGGAAGGCGCCCGCGCTTGCTCGCGGCGGTGAGCATCGCGGTGCCGGCGGGACCGCCGCCGACGACGAGCAACGAAGCGATCGTGGTCGCGCGCGCACGCGCGGGCACGCGCGCTTCGCTCGCGAGGATGCGGTTGAACGCCGCGGCGATCACGCCGACATCGGCGACGTTCATCGCGTCAGTGACCGGCAGCGAGAGCGCGCGCGCCGAAACGGCATCGGCATTCGGTGTCGGCAGGATCGTGGCGGTGCGCTGGAACAGCGGCTGCTCGCCGAGATGCGGGCTGAAATAGCGGCCGGAGCCGATCCCCTCGGCGTCGAGTGCGGCGGCGATCGCGTCGCGGCGTGGCGCGAGCGGCTCGGGCAGCAGGAGCGGCATGAACTGGCTTGCGCGGCGCTGCCCCTGCGCCCGCTGGAACGCGACGCCGTGCAGATCGGCGCGGTACGCCGCTTCGAGCGCGGCGCGGTGGTCGCACACGCTGTCGATCTCGGCGAGTTTCGCGCGCGCCATCACCGCGATCACCTCGGGCAGCTTGGCGTTGATGCCGGGCAGCGTCGCGGAGCGCCCGGCCTCGAAGCCGAAATTGGCCATCGCGCGCAGCCGCGTGATCAAAGCGGTGTCGCCCGAATGGAGCAGCCCGCCCTCGGCGACCGCGAAAGTCTTGGTCGCATGCATCGAATAGACCACCGCGAACGGCGCATCGGTGCCGAAGCCCGCGCCGCTGTCGTCGATCGTGCCAAGCGAAGCGGCGGCGTCGATTACGACGCCGACATTATGCTCGCGCTGCAGCCAGGCATAGCGATCGAGGTCGATCGCATTGCCGAAGGTGGCGTAGGGCAGCATCACCGCGATCCGGTCGCCATGTTCGCGCAGGCAGCGTTCCTCGGCCTCGGCGCTCGCGCCCCAATCGTCGGGATCGATGTCGCAGATGAGCGGGGTCAGCCCGGCCCACAAGGCGGCCTGGGCGGTCGCGGCGAAAGTAAACGCCGGCATCAGCGCGAAGCGGCCGGCGGTGTGGTCGCCCGCAGCTTCGCGGATCGCGATCATCAGGCCGAGCGTGGCATTGCCGACCGCGAGGCAGGCGCCGCGCCCGCCGAACAGCTGCTCGGTTGCTTCGGCTTCGAAGGCGCGGACTTCGGGGCCGTTGTTGCTGAAGATGCCCGACGCCTCGACTCGATGCAGCGCGTCGATATGCGCGCTGAGCCGCGGTGGATTGGGAGCGATCAAGGGATAGCGCATGCGGAGCGAGGCCTGACTGGATTCGTACCAGCGCCTTGTGCCGCGATGCCTCCTAAAATCTCGTTACGAGCGCGCGTTACGCCGCGTTCGGCCGCGCCACCGCGAAACCGGCAAAGGATTGATTGACCGGCATCAATTCGAGCGTGTTGATGTTGAGGTGCGGCGGCAGTTCGGCGACCCACAGCAAGGTCGCGGCGATATCCGCGCCGGTCATCGGGTCGGCGCCACCATAGAGTTTGTCGGATGCGGCCTGGTCGCCGCCGTTGCGGATCACGGTGAATTCGGTCTCGACCATGCCCGGTTCGATCGAGGTGACACGCACCCCGGTGCCGTGCAGATCGGCGCGCAAGCCAAGGCTGAACTGGCGGACAAACGCCTTGGTCCCGCCATAGACGTTGCCGCCGGCGTAGGGATAGGTCGCCGCGACCGAGGACAGGTTGATGACCGCGCCCTTGCGCGCGACCAGCCCGGGCAGAAGCGTGCGCGTGATCGCGACCAAAGCCGTGACGTTGGTGTCGATCATCGTCTGCCATTGGTCGAGATCGGCATCCTGCGCGGCTGCGGTGCCGAGCGCGAGGCCGGCATTGTTGACCAGCAGGTCGATGCCGGCGAATTCGGGCGGGAGGGCGGCGATCGCGGCCTGCATCGCGGCGCGGTCGCGAATGTCGAAGGCGAGCGTGTGGACGGCCTTGCCGAGCGATTCGGCCAGCGCCGCCAGCCGGTCGGCGCGGCGCCCGGTGGTGACGACTCGCCAGCCCGCCGCGACGAACGCGCGGACCGCGGCCTCGCCGATTCCGGAGGTTCCGCCCGTGATGAAAGCCGTGCGCAACACCATCACTCCGAAGCTGTCAGGAAAATGGTGCCCGAGGGCGGATTCGAACCACCGACACTGCGATTTTCAGTCGCATGCTCTACCAACTGAGCTACTCGGGCACATCCCCCAACACGGCATCACCGCGCGGGGAAGCGGCCTCTTAGTCACGCTCCGGCGTGGTGTCCAGCCCGTCTTGTTCTTCGCCGGGCGGCGTGCTGACCGGGATCGCATAACCCTCGCCCAGCCATTGTATCAGGTCGCGGTCGCGGCAGCCCTGCGAGCAGAACGGGCTGAAGCCCGCGACTGGCGGCTTGCCGCAGAGCGGACAGGGTTTGGAACGCGCCATCATGCCTCCTCGAAGATCGGGGTCACGCCGGTACGCCGCACGAGCTCGGCGATCCAGTGCGGATTGGAGTCGAGCGCCTTGCGCACGCGCAGGCTCACGCGGTGATTCGCCGGGGCGGGCGGGGGCGTGCGCTCGATCCGGCGGAGCAAGGCGCGGGCTTCGGCGCCGGCCGGATCGGCGCGGAGCAGCTCGGGGAGCGAAACGCGGCTGCGGCGACGGACGATCTGGACGAAGCCGAAGCCGTTCATCGCGGTGCGTTCGAACGGCGGCGGCAAGCCGGCATCGATCGCGGCATCGACCGCGAGGCGCGCCGCCTTGCCGGTCAGCGTCGGGAAATCCACCCCGATCGAGCCTGTGATATCGAGCCGGACGATCGCTGCGGCGACGGCGCGGGCGGCGGCGAGCGCAAGCGGTTCGAGCGGCGGGTGCCCGTCGACGTCGAACAGGGTCATCGCCGGCGTCGGGCTCATCCGCAATGCGCCGCCGGTCGGCCGGGCAAAGACGATGTCGCCGGTCAGCGCTTCCTCCAGCACTTCGGACCAGCCGGCAACTTCGAAATGGTCGGGCTCATGTGCCAGGCAATGCCGGACCGGCAGCCCGGTCGCAGCGATGCGCTCGAGCAAGGTCGGCCCGGGGCGCTCGGGGCCGGCGGCGGGGGCGCAGCGCGGGAGCTTGAGGCGGCCGGGTTCGGGGATCGCTTCGCGGGTCAGTTCGATCAGCAGGCTCGCGCCTTGCGTGATGCCGGCGGGCAAGGGCGACAGCAGCGCCTCGCCGCCGGCAAAGGCGACGCGGCCCTCGCGGCCCTTGAGCGTGATCTCCACCAGCCGCGCCGCCAGCACCGCGCCGATGCGAGGACCGGGGCGGTCGAGCGCGATGCGCGCCTGCAGGATCGTCGCGTCCGCGACCAGCGCGGCGCGCGCTTCGCCGATCCCGGCCTCGTAGCGCCATTCAGCCAAGCGGATAACCCGCCGCGAGCAGCAAGGCGCGCGTCTCGAACAAAGGCAGGCCGATCACGCCCGAATGCGACCCGGACAGCATCCGCACGAACGCCTCGGCGCGGCCCTGGATGGCATAGCCGCCGGCCTTGCCCAGCCCCTCGCCGCTGGCGACATAGGCATGGATCTCGGCGGCCGAGAGCGGCTTGAAAGCGACGATCGTGTCGCACAGCCGCGTGCGCAGCGTGCCGTCGGCGGCGATCACGCACACTGCGCTCAGGCAATGGTGCCGCCGGCCCGACAGCAAGGCGAGCAGCCGGCGCTGCACGTCCTCGGTCTCGGCCGGGGGAAGGATGCGGCGGCCGCAGGCGATCGTCGTGTCGCCGGCGAGCACGATCTCGTCCGCGCCACGCGCCACGGCGCGCGCCTTGGCCTCGGCCAGCCGCAGCGCATAGACGCGCGGCGGCTCGGCCGGCAGCGGCGTCTCGTCGATATCGGGGGACAGGATGCGAGTCGGCGTCACCCCCAGCCGCGCGAGCAGATCGCGGCGGCGGGGCGACGAGGAGGCGAGGACGAGCGGTGTCATGACCGCCGCACCCCGTTCACTTGAAGCGATAGGTGATCCGCCCCTTGGTCAGATCGTACGGCGTCAGCTCGACCAGCACCTCGTCGCCGACGAGCACGCGGATGCGGTTCTTGCGCATCTTGCCGGCGGTGTGGCCGAGAATTTCATGATCGTTCTCAAGCTTCACGCGGAACATGGCGTTGGGCAAAAGCTCCACCACCTGGCCGCGCATTT